>CACWXY010000008.1 GCA_902764915.1 uncultured Eubacteriales bacterium
TATAATCCGAGGGCTGACAAGCTCTTGCCTGCATTCCAGGCGCCTCTTTTGCGCCAAATGCGGGGTTGATATACGGTGCTGGAAGAAAAAAGTGTGTCACGTTTTCGCTCTCGTTTCTGCCCGCACATTTGAATAATTCAGGCCTCAATTTGTCGCTAAAGCGTCGCCAGCGGGATATAAGAATTTGGCGCTGGACACTTTAATGCGGACATTTGAAACGCTGGAGGTTTTAGGTTTATCTATTTCCCAAGCGAAACCGGAATCCAAGAAGAGAGGAAGACCGCGAAAGAACCCTCCTGTGGAAGCAAAACCAAAGAGACCAAGGAGACGCCCACCAAAGCAGCCGAATGCTCCTACAATGGATTAAATCCTCGAACTCAGATTCGAGTTATAGTCCATAAATTTGGGAATCTTTTAATTAAATACAATTTCAATAAGGACCGATTTTCTTTCTCCATGATCATCCAGATTGCAAACCGAAAAAATCAATCTCCCAACTTCTCTAAATGAAAAATCTCATTTACGTTTACTCCAAAGAACTCAGATATTTTCATGGCTAATTCCAGCGTCGGATCATACTTATTATTTTCTATTGCGATGATCGTCTGTCTGGTGACGCCAAGCTTTTCTGCCAGATCTTCCTGACGTAATTTTCTGTTCTTTCGGAGCTCTTTGATATTATTCTTCATCCTCTTCTACCACGTCGGCCATTCGCCAGGTTTCATATAATTTGATTCCCCAAAAGATCAGCATTCCAAATATCCCAAAGATAAAAATGGGTGAAGGGAATTCACTAGTGATAATCCTTTGCACAATGCAGTATATCATGATAGCAATTTCCAAAAACCCAAAAGCATACCTGGAGGCTTTCAGGTTAATCGCCATTTCCATCTCGTCGGTCTTTTTCATTAACTTCTTAATACTGGTCCCCCTCGATATGTAAAAAAGTCTTTACATTAATCATACTACTATCCACGCCCAAATAATGTCAAGATCTTTTTACATTTCTGTAGAAATCGCATCTCTGATTTTGATTATTTTCTGCTATTATATTTACTTGCCGTAATTAGTTGAAATCATGGTCTAAATGATGTATACTCCAGTACAAGGAGGTGATGTTTGTGATCGCACTTGAAGTAAATCAGAAATATTACACAACCAGTGAACTGAAGAACATGGGCTATTCTTACTATAAGATTGGCCAGATGGAAGAAAACGGTCAGCTGCACCGCATAAATAGGACCACATATGAAAACCTCTCCTATAAAGGCGATGAGAATGATTTTATCAACGCTGCTGCGTATGTTCCGGACGGTGTAATCTGTCTGATGAGTGCCGCCCGTTATTATGAGCTTACTAATTTCCTTCCAGATGTTATCGATGTTGCAATCAACCGGAAGAAAAAAGTCAGTACTCTTCCTGACTGGCCGGAGATTAAGATATTCTATTTTGATCCTTCCCGTATGGACACCGGTGTCACGGAGATTACAGAAGGCGGCGATTCATTCCGTATCTTTGACATTGAAAAGACCGTCGTTGATATCATCTACTACCGCAATAAGATAGGCATTGAAGAAACATCAGAGGTGTTGCGCAACTACCTGAAGAGGAAGAATCGTCAGATTGACCGGCTATACACGTATGCAAAGATGCTGCGGTGCGAAGCTATTGTAAGAACTTATCTGGAGGTGCTTGTCTCATGAATGCAGATTCCGTAAAGACACGTCTGAAGAATTTCGCTATCAATTCTGGCTGCACTTTTCAGGAAGCGTTCGTCTATTACGGACTTGAGCGAACGATCTACAGGATCTCGGTATCTCCGTATGCCAGCCATTTTATTCTGAAAGGCGGCATTTTTCTGTATGCTATCTTCGACAGAAAGTATGAGCGTGCCACGACAGATGTACTTCCCTGATACGGCTTCAAAGAATTCAGAAAGACGATATCGGTAGCTTGTCTCGTATACCGGCTTCCCATCCTTGACAAAGAAGCTAATGATATCCTCCTCTTTGACGTCATCAAAAGATATAAGGCCCTTCTTCTGAAGGTAGTAAAGGAACTGCGTTGCTTTTGATGCTGAACTGCGAATTGAGGAATCGGATAACCTATCAGCATCTTCTTCGGAAGAACAGAAAAAATCCACAATCTCGGCGAATTGGGGATTCAGTTTCGAGTAGGCACCTCTTTTAGCCCCTACCGGTTGAATGTGTCTTGCTTCATTGCCATACTTGATGACCCTCCTTCGTTTTTAACGAAGCATAACACACCCAAAATAAAATCCGAACCTTTCAAGATACAATTCTTCCTGCATAGGGGAATGTTCGTCAAAGGTTCGAATTTTTCAAAGGTTCGGATAATGAAAAAACCGCATGGGGAAAACGATGTCCCATACATGCGGTTCCTCGAAGCTTACAGCGCAATATTGACCCATTTCCCCTGTCTGAAGCGCAGGGACATGAACACAAACCGGGAAAACTGGTCGGAGAGCACGCCGAGCCAGATGCCGGAAAGCCCCAGCGGAATCACCAGGGTAAAGACAATGGTGACAATCGTGCGAATCGCGGTTACGCTCACCAGCGAGGCCATCAGGGTATAGCGCACATCACCGCCGGCCCGCAGACAGCCGCCAAAGATGATCTGTGAAATCTGCAGAAGTACAATCACGGTGGTAAAGCGGTTGATCAGAAGACCCATCTGAATAATCGCCTCGTCCTGGAAGTACAGACCGTAGAACCAGCGTCCGCCGATCAGAAGAAGCGCGGACAGTACTACCGAGATGCCGAAACCGATCCGCTGGCAGATATTCCCATAGCGAATGGCTTTCTGCTTTTCCCCGGCGCCCAGTGCCTGTCCGGAAAGCGCGACGGCTGCCACCTGCATGCCGTCGGCAAAGGAGAACGCGAGGCCCAGCACATTCATGCCTACATTATGCGCTGCGAATTCATCCGTGCCCAGACGTGCCGCCAGCACGGCTGTTGCGACAAATCCCACGCGCATGGCCAGGTTTTCCACAAACATATTGCTTCCGAAACGTGCAATCCGTCGGGTATCGCCCATGTTTGGACGGAATCGCAGTTCCTTCATCCATCGGAAGCTCACATAGCTGTTATGGTGGAAAAGCGAGGCAATGCTCATGAAGCAGGCGACCACAGTACCCAGAACCGTGGCGATGGCCGCACCGGCAACGCCCAGGCGCGGGAATCCCAGGTTTCCGCCGATGAGCAGATAATTGAAAATAACATTGACAATGCTGGATGTGACATTGGTTGTCATGGCGATCCGCGTATTGCCGCTTCCCCGCTGACCGGCATTGATCGTAAGGGAGATGACGTTAAACACGGTTCCCCCCATGATAATCCGGAAATAGGTCACGGCACTGTCATGGGTCTGGGGATTGCTCCCCGCCAGGTGCATGAAGGGCGCGGCCAGGGCTACGCTGGCAGCAGTGACCACGACACACAGCGCCAGCACCATGACAAGCGCAGTAAGAAGGATTGTATTGGCGTTCTTCTGGTTTCCTTCGCCCTTGCGCCGGGCTACCAGCGCGGATACTGCTACATTAATGGAGAAGAACACGGCCAGACCGATAAACTTCGGCTGCTGGGTAAGCCCAACCGCGGCGACCGCATAACTGCCCATGGTAGATACCATCATGGTATCAATCATGCCCGCCAGTGCCACAAAGAAGCTTTCCAGGACGGCAGGCCATGCAACCTGCACCGCTTCTGTGACCATGGACCGGCTTCCGGTTTCCGTTTTCTTTCCCATCTTTCCACCGCCTACTCTTTTCACATCCTTTTCCTTTATACATCGGAGCTTCCGTGTACGCAAGGGGCAGTGATCCGTGTTTTTTTTCACGAACGCGGTGAAGGTCCGGCGGCTTTTTCGCAGGAAACCACGCCGGCATGCATTCGATAGACGAAGTCGGCATAATCAGCGGCGTCGGTCTCATGCGTGACAAGGATTACGGTGGTGCCTTCCCTCGCCTCCGCCTGCAGGATGGAAAGAATGACTTTTGTGTTTTCGTCATCCAGGTCCGAGGTGGGCTCATCACAGAAAAGAATGGAGGGATGCATGAGAAGTGCGCGGGCTATGGCTGACCTTCGGAGTTCACCGCCGGAGAGTTCCTGCGGCGCGGCATGCCGAAGCGATGCCAGGTCCAGTCTTTCCAGCAGGGACGTGACTTCCCTCTCATCCGGTGCCTTGCCTGCGCAGAGGAACGCCGGCAGGCATATGTTTTCCACAACGCTCAGCTGCGGAAGCAGGCTCTGGCCCTGAGGGATCACGGCCAGGTGCCGGTTCCGGAAGCGCGAAAGCGCACCGTCATCCATGGCATACAGTTCCGTATCCCCGGCACAGACCGTGCCGCGGGTGGGCACAAGCAGTCCGGCGAGCATGTTCAGCAGTGTAGTCTTACCGCTGCCGGAGCGCCCGGTAATCATATGCACCGCGCCTTCCTGAAAGGACAGGGTAAGCGGGGCAACGGCAGTAAAGAAGTTGCCGTCCCCGGTCTTTCGATAGAAATGCTTTTCCAGGTTTTCACAGTACAGACGCATTCAGTTTCCCTCCCGCAGGCTCTGCCCGATATCCACACGGCTGAGACGATAGGCGGACAGCGCGCATGCCGCAGCGCCGACCGCGAGCACACCGAAAAAGGTAAGGCATCCGGTTCGGATAAACATGCCGGTGCCGGGAAGCAGGAACGGCAGTCCCAGGCTTTCCGCAATCAGGTCCGAAAACGGGAACAGGATCAGGCAGGCCAGCGCCATCCCGATGATCGCACTGACTGCTGTCAGCAGAAGCGTTTCCATCACCAGGAGCAGGGAGAGTTTCTTCCGGGACAGTCCGATTACCCGCAGCACCGCAAACTCCCTGCGCCGCTCACCGGTAAGCAGGCAGTAGGCTGCCATGAGAATCAGAAATGCCAGCAGCCAGACTGCCATCATCAGACCCTGGATCGTCCGCGCCACGCCTGTGAGCGAGTCCGACACGCCTGTAATATACTGGCGGGTTTTCACCGCCTTTACCTTGCGCACTTGCAGGTTCACGTCATCGACAATCTTCTGGATATCATAGCCTTCCTCGGCCTTGATATAGACCGCCGATACGACATCGGCCGGGTCGCCGCTGATCTTCAGGTCATGCCCCAGGTCTCTGGCTGCCTGCAGAAGAATGTGCACGGTATCCACGCTGCAGAAAACACCAGTATCCAGTTCCGTTCCCGTGGCAGCCAGGCGTCCGACCACAGGACAGTTGGTGTTATAGATCCGAATGCTCTCCCCGACCCCGGCCCCGACCTTGGCGCCGACGACCAGGTCCAGGTCCCCCAGGCGCTGACTTACGCTTTTCTCCAGCCATGGCTGGATGGTAAAGTCCGTATCCTGATCAATCCCGATAACCTGCACAGCGCTGGAACAGCAGCTGGCGCGCAGAGATGCCAGGAAGACCTGTGCGGATATCTTTGCGATTCCGGGTGTTTCCGCAATCTTTGCAAAGCGTGCACGGTCCATATAGTAATATCCCGTCGTACCCTGCAGAAAAAGCGCGTCAAGATTGGTGGAAGACTGGGCCGATGCGGGTACGACGATCACGTCCGCACCAAGGCGGGCTTCCAGCGAATCCAGTCCGGAATGCAGCGCGCTTACAAGAATGGATCCGCCGAACACGGACAGGGACAGAAAAACAATCAAAATGCCCAGGGCGATGGTACGCCCGGGTCTTCTCAGCAGGCTTCGCAGTGGAAGAGATGAATACCGCATAGGAATTCCTTTCGGTTACAGTATACGTCACAGTGCATCAGGCATGGGGCTTCTTGTGCATGAGAACAAGCGTATCGGTCAGTGCCAGCACGCACAGGAGCACGCACAGCACAAGATTGCCTGGCTGCATCAGTCTCCGGCAGTGCATGTCCGCCATCATGCACAGTCCTGTTACGTTCCCGGGAAGATAGGCGGACAGAAGCGCTGTGGGCACCATGGCCATGGAAAGTCCTTCCTTGATCCCGCCGCGGCGCACGAAAAGCCGCAGGCCTGCCTCCAGGAACAGCAGCAGTGCCAGCATCATACAGACGGTGCCTGCGGTTGCACAGGCAGCCACCGTTCCGTCTGCATGCGTGCAGGGACCCATGAAGGTTTTCAGAGCGAGTGCCAGAAAACCGCTCAGAACAAGAAGCACAGCATCCATCAGGCGGATGCGCGGCGTTTTATTTTCCAAAGTTTTCATTGATGATTTCCCTCGCTACACGTCCATGCTCCAGTACAATCGTGCGCTGTGCAGCTTCGGCGACCTCCGGATCGTGAGTGACCACAATCAGTGTGGTGCCTTCCTTATGCAGCTGTGCAAACAGGTCCAGCACAATGTTCTCGTTGGCTTCATCCAGGTTACCGGTGGGTTCATCCGCCAGAATCAGTTCCGGATGATTGATCAGGGCACGGGCGACACACACGCGCTGCTGTTCACCGCCGGAAAGCTGACTGGGAAGATGCCGGGCGCGCTCCCGAAGGCCGACACGGCCCAGGGCTTCCAGGGCTTCTGCCTCATCGGGCATGGAATGATAGTATTGCGCGACCATGACGTTTTCCACGGCCGTAAGATAGTTCACCATATGGAACTGCTGGAAGATCAGTCCGATCTTGTCCCGGCGGATATCGGTCAGTTTCTTGCTGCTTTCCTTGGCGATATCCACGCCGTCCAGAAGCACTTCGCCCTTGGTCGGCTTATCCATACATCCGATGATATTCATCATGGTGCTCTTGCCGGAACCGGAAGGACCCATGATGGCCACCCATTCGCCCTGTTCGACCTGTATGCTTACATTGTCGAGCGCTTTGAGCTCGCCGTAGATCTTGGAAACATTCTTTATCGCTAGAAGGCTCATATCTAGACTCCTTTCCTTACTCACCCTTGAGAACCAGGGCCGGATCAATCTGTACCGCGCGCTTGATCGGCCAGAGGCAGGACAGCGCGGAGATCAGCATGGAAACCACAATGGTAAGGGGCAGAAGCAGCGGCTGAAAGGTAATGGAGGATCCGAACACGTTCACGCTGACAATCTGCGCAAACCCGAAGCCCAGAAGACTTCCGAGAATGCCGCCCAGTGCACCCAGGAACATGCCCTCGCCCAGGAATTCCACACGGATCGAGTCATCCGATGCGCCCAGCGCCTTGCGCAGTCCGATCTCCTTACGCCGCTCGGTAACCACTGCCATCATGGTGGTGGACACGCAGATCATGGTCAGTACCAGAACCACGGCGGTCACCAGAAAAACCAGGGCCTGCAGCTTGGAGAGAACCGCTGTCTCGGAATTGGTGATGCGCTTGACAAGACGCGGCGTAATCCCCAGATGCCTTTCTTCGATGGCGGTCTTGAAACTGTCCAGTTCTTCAGCGGAAGCGGACACGCTCATTTCCATTACATCATATACCTGAGGCTGTCCCGTCAGGGCGGCCATGTCATCCAGGCTCATGAAGATGTAGCTCTCTTCCTTGCCCCCGGTATCCAGGATACCGGTTACCTGCATGCTCATGGTATTGCCGGTGGCAGCCGTGACATTTTCCGTAACCTCTGCGCCGGCAATAGCCTCCATAATCGCCTTGGACGTAATCGTGGCACCGCTGAGAACATCGGTGGATTCATCCCCTGTAAAGGGATAGTCACGCCCCAGGAAGCGCTTCAGGTACAGTTCATCGGCACACCGGCCGCCGTATTCCGCCGTCTGTGTGTCCACATTGACTGTCAGGTTCGAGATCTTCATATCCTGATCCAGGGTATAGGTGACATAGACCGGATAGGTGGAGAATCCCTCGGCACTGCCCACCAGTGTGGCGCCAGGCGCGGCCTTGCCGCCGGAAGCGGATGCTTCTGACGGTCTGTAGGTGATTTCTATGACGGAGTTCAGTTTGGCGCCGATGGTCTGGGCGATCTCCTTTCCCAGAAGCACCTGACGCACGCCGCTGGGATAGCTGCCTTCCACGGAAAAATAGGGGCTTGTCGCCTGCACCTGGGTAAAGTCCGTACCAGCGGCCACAAATGACAGCTGACTGCGCACCATCTGCACATTCACATACCGATAGGGCGCGGCACCGATCACCTGCGCCGCAGGGATGCTTTCCAGTGCCTGCTGCGCCTGTTCCTCGGTCATGCTGCCTTCCTCCGGCACCAGAATCATATTCGCGCCATAGGAACGGAACTGCGCGCCCATCTGACGGGGCACGTCATAATAGATGGTAACCAGTCCGGAAAGAATCGTCGCACCGATTCCGATGGACAGAAGCGCCACCAGCATACGGGAACGCCGGCGCAGCAGCGAGGCCGTAATCATACGAAGGAACATTTTTCTTCTGGTCATGTGTTTCATTCCTCCTCTTACGCCTTACTGCCGTGCAGGACTTCCGCCGGGTCCAGACGAAGCACCATTCGGATCGCGGGCATGGAGCCGGCAACCGTCACCAGCGTAATCAGCACGGCGACAACCGGGATTACCAGCGGTTTCATCTCAATGGCAGAGGAAAACACGCTGTGCCCGATGAGCTGGGCAAACCCGAAGCCCATGAAATACCCTGCCACGCCGCCGACAAGCGCGGTAAGCAGAATCTCCGCCATAAACACGCCGGTGATTGCGCGGTCGTGCGCGCCAATGGCCTTGAGAAGACCGATCTCCTGTGAACGCTCCATTACTGAGGCCGTTACCAGGTTGGATATGCCCAGGGCGGATCCGATCAGACTGAGCGCAGTGATCAGAATCATCAGCAGCTGTGTTTTATCCAGTATGGCGCCTTCACTGTCGGCTACCTGACGCACGGCTGAGGCGACGGAGCCGGTAATGACCTCTGTGATCTGATAGCAGATGGCGCTGACATAGGCCGTGCAGTACCAGGTCTCATAGTCCTTGGAGGAAAGCGCGCGCGGATTCTGCGCGGCCCGGCGGGCCAGGTCATTGTCCGGTGTCGTCAGCGCAGAGACTTCAATGGAAGCAATCTTGCCTTCCGTATCCGAGAGCCGCTGTACCATATCCAGCGGCGCATAGATCTCCATATCCTCATCGCCGCCGGCATCAAAGATACCGGCTACAGTGACTTCCTCCACCGCGGCCTTGCCGGTGAGCTTCAGGGTATCGCCGGCATGCAGGCCTTCCTGCTGCGCCAGCAGCGTCCCGACCATGACGGTATGCGCATCTTCTGGGTTCTGTTCATCAATCCATGCGCCTTCCAGAATATCCCACCAGGAGCGGAGGGAAACCACACCGGCGTCCAGGGACTCTCCGGTCGGCAGGTCCAGATGATGGTTGAACCAGGTGCCTACCGCGGTCGCTTCCGCACCGGAAGGCAGAGATACAGAACTCGTGATAAAGGGAGAAAAGTCCACAATGTTGAAAGCCCAGAAGATGGTCTTGATCCGGCCGACCTCGTCTTCGTTCAGGTACGCGCTGGCAATGGCTTCTCCGCCGTCCTCCACATCATAGATATCCGCCAGAAGCGTCGAATCCTGCGGCTTTACCACAATATTGGCGCCATAGGTCTTCAGTTCCTGCGCCACCTTATCCCCTACGTCCAGCATCACATTGATCATGCTGGTGGCCAGGGAGGCGCCCAGTGCAATCGTAAACGCGATCAGCAGCATTTTGCCTCTCTGGCGGATCAGCACGCCTTTGATCATTCTCAGCAGCACTCCGTATCACCTCTCACTTGAACTCGCGCTCGGCGGCGAGAATGTCCTTCATCTCAAAGATCATGTAACCGCTGTCTATGGTATAGGCCAGCGGAATCGGGTTGCATCCGCCTTTGAACCCGATGGTGTTGATGTTCATGACCACGTCACAGCGCTTGCATACCACCTGTTCCCCGCGCTGATAGTATCCGGCCGTGCCGCACACATCGCAGGCATCCAGGCCGACGCCGAAAGCGCCTGCACCGGGTTTTTTCACCACTATCCACCGGACATCGACCTTGTTGTCCGTGACATACTCAAACCGATGGAGGTTGCCGTCATTCACCTGCTCAAGGCTGATATAGAACCGGGCATCCTCGCCTTCTCCCCGCAGTTCGTAGCTTTCCGGCGGGGACAGTTCCACTTCCTGATTGTTATAGGCCTTTACAACCGTTAGGTTCAGCACACACAGTGCAAAGCACACGGCTACGATCACAGAGATCACACGGCGGTGCCGCGCCACTGACTTCAGCTTGCGCAGCTGGGCTGGATTACTGTATTCTCCATGGATCCGCAGGTTCTTCACAAAAAGAATCACGGGGATCAGCATGGAAAGACCGACAATCACCAGCACAAAGAACAGCGTATTGTTCGTGCAGAACTTGGCAATCGGGAATGCCCAGGGATATTTGGCACTGGAATACGATGGAAGAAGCTTGATCCAGCGGGCGCGCCCGGTCCATTTGCTGACCGCCATGCCAAAGCAGCGCACTGCATTGGCCAGAAGCGCCAGATTCATGACCCAGAGCACGATCCGTGTGGAATCCAGGGCCATGGCACAGGCATAGAGAAAGCGCACATAGACCCAGATCAGAAGGAGCGCCAGCAGATATCCGGCAAGACGCGTGAAGAATTCCGCGGACATGACGCCTTTGCCTGCGGTTTCAAAGTTCACAGGATAGGCCATGACATCCGGAAGCTCATAAAAGAGCAGCATAATCGTCAGCGCGCACCCCAGTATGCCGACCATCCAGCCGCCGGCGCCGATACCGGCATTCGTATCACTGCCGTAATAGGTCAGCTTTCGGTGCTTCCTGCCAAAGATGACGGAGAAGACCATGAAGAGAAGGGTCAGCCCAATCGTGATCAGAAAGATATAGAAATTCCACTGGTTCGTGGCAATCTTGCTGGTCTTATTCTTTGCCCAGGCCATCAGTGCGGAAGCAACGGCACCTGCAATCATGCCCACCGCAATGAACCGGTCACCCTTGTGCCCGAAAGCGAGACGGCACATGGACCAGAACAGCGCAATGAGCACGGAAATCATCAACAGATCTTCCGTTACGGTTTCCAGATATTTCAACAACGGAAATCGCCCCCTGTGATCATTACAGTTTCAAACTTATTTTTCTTCCTTTGGAAGATATAGTTATAAGAAACAAACCGCTAGATGAGTCATCCCCCGCGGATGCCATGCCAGCGGTTTGTGCTGACCGCGCGATGCGGCCAAAGACGCTCGTGACAGAGGGAAAACCACTGGCACAGCTTACGCTATCGAATTACCATTCCTGAACGGTATACTCCCAGTGCGTGAAGGATACATCGATCGGATCGGACCAGAAATTGTGCTCCGGAACACCGGTCTCGTCATCCACATGCAGCAGATAGCCGTTTTCAGAGGGATTGTGAATGCGGAAGGTCAGGGTATAGACATCGGAGGTATCCAGCTTGATGTTGGCGCCATAGTGGGCACCGTCATCCGCGCTCATGACCATGAAGGCATCCCAGTCCACCACAACCGCGCCGGTGGTCTCGGAGACAATCTGGTATTCCACGGTCAGATAGGGAACCCAGTCGCCTACGCCAAAGCCGAAGCCGTTCTCGTTCCAGTGAATGTCTGCTTCCAGATGAATGTTGGCATCTTCCACAGGCAGACCGGCGATATCAGCGGGCTCCATCTGCACGGGCTGGAAATAGACAGCTGCCACATGCAGGCTGGAAGTATCAGACACGGCTACATCGGTTTCTTCCTGATAGTCAGCGCTGTCAGAATCCACGGAACCGTCCACAGCAATGGGGAACTCTTCAAAACCGGCTTCCTCAGCCACAGCGGCGGTCACGCCCAGCAGCATCATGGCGGAAAGGAGCAGAGCAAGGAACTTTTTCATAGGGCAATTTCCTCCTTACAAATTCATTGCAGTTCACGCAGAAGACACTGCGTGTATGATCAGAGACATTCTCCGCGCGGGGCAAAGAGGTCTGTGTCATCGATGGAAGTTATTTGACAGGCTGTGCGGTGAGCTCCTTGCGCAGCGCATCCATCTTTCCGCGGTAATGCGCCACAAGGAACGTAATGAGAAGAATCACAGCCAGTATCAGCTGCGGCACCAGTGTCTCCAGATAGGGATAAATGCCCAGCACCTGCAGTACATCATTTTCCGGAATGCCCGGCACCTGCAGCGTCACATCAAACACGTTGCCTTCAGCCAGTTCCTTGATGCCGCTGCCCAGGAAGGACACGCACATGACGGCCATCAGAATGCTGGTGGCGGTAAAGAAGACCTTGATAGGCAGCTTGATGGACAGCTTGGTAATGGCAAGGTATACAAATACCAGCACGACACAGCCTACGCCGAATCCCAGCCATACCATGCCGGCATTGCCTTCGGAGAGCATCGGCTGATAGAACAGCACTACCTCGGCGCCTTCGCGGAAGACAGAGAGGAAAGCGGTGAACGCCAGTGCAAAGGAGGAAGAGCGTTCCACCGAGGACTGGACCTTGCTGTCAATGTAACGGGACCAGGACGCGGCTTCCGCCTTGGAAATCATCCAGTTGGATACGTAGAAGAGCACGCAGACCGCAATCAGTGCGGTAATGCCTTCAATGATTTCCTGTGCCATGCCGGCAGAGGCAAAGGCAGACTTGGCCCAGGCCAGAATGGCGGCGGCAATGAAGCTCGCCAGAATACCGGCCAGTGCCCCGATGTATACATTCTTCAGGTTCTTTCCGTTGCCGGACTTGACCAGATACGCGATGATGGCAGCGATGACCAGAATGGCTTCCAGGCCCTCGCGGACAATAATGCCAAACGCTCCCAGGAAAGTCAGAAGACGCGGATCGCTCTGTTTTGTCGTCTCCTCAGCCTGTGCTGCTTCAGCCGCAGCGGCAGCCTCTTCGGCCTTTTTCGCTTCATTGGCAGCATCCATGGAAGATGCCTTGCCGGAAAGCAGTGTCTTCAGGCTCTTGACTTCCCGCTTGAATTTCTTGGACTGGAATTTTTCCTGTCCGGTTTCGGCGATCTGCCTGACCTGGGCAAACTGCGCATCCGCCTCTTCCCTGTCAGCAATTGACATTTCCGCATAGATCGCATGACTGAAGCCGGATTCCTCATAGACGGTATAAAAGGCGGTGTTCACATTGTCGACGGCCGCTTCAAAATCCTTGCCGTTATACCCTGTGGCCGAGGTATCCAGAAGCTCATTGATTGTTTCAACCGCCGCGCTCCAGGTCGCGTAATGCACCTTGGCATTGGGATCGCCGGCGAGTTCTTCCCAGGGGTCATAATCGACCTTTTCGCCGTTCAGCCAGTGCGAGACCACACTGGGTTCTTCTCCGTCCTTGATGGCCAGTTTGTTGGCATCCTCACGGATCATGGTCTTGAGCTTGACAAGCGCTGCGCGGACTTCCTTCTGTGTTTCCAGATCTTCATTGCTCTTTTTCACAGCGGCTTTGCACTGGGAAAACTGCAGCTCCACAGCGTTCTTGCGGGGCCCGGAAATATAGCTCAGGGTCTGCCGCTCAAAGCCTGTAATCTCATAGATCTGGAAATAGGCATCGGATACATTGCCGTACGCCTTTCCGGCCTCCCCGGCCAGATAGTACGCAAAAGCATCGTCGGCGAGCCTGTCGATATCATCCGCCGCCTGTTCCCACCGGGATGTGCTCTCTGCCGCGGAAACAGCCGCGGGTATCATGGAAACGATCAGCATGAGTGCCAGAACAAACCATCCGAAACGACGAAGACCACTGGCTCTTTGCTGCATGTGCATGGTATATCTCCCTTCCGTCACCAAGCGCCGGGATTCACAGAAGAGAGTCCTTCCCTGCATCCAGCGGCGCTGTGCACGTATGATAGTTTTATGGAACTAACCTCACACGCCATTATACGAACAGAATTAGTTTTGTCAACCTTAATATTCTGCAATATCATATATTTGGTTATATGTTTCTGGCACACAACAGACCGGAATGCACAATTCGTATTCTGCACTGGAAAAATCTTGTGAAAAAAAGCCGCCTCCTGTATGATCTTTCTTCAGGGAGGCGGCTTATGGACATTCTGATAACGGCGAAAATGGACGGCATGCGGATAAAGCATATTCTTCTGCAGGAGGCAGGCGTCAGCATGACGCAGCTGAAAAGTGCCAAATGGAACGGTGGCATTCTCTGCAATCAGCGGCCCTGCACTGTCAGGGACACCGTGCATACCGGCGACATTGTGCGTTTCCTTCCGCCGGTGACCGTACCTGTATACCATCCCCGGCCCTATCCGCTGCCCCTTTCCATTCCCTATGAAGATCCGCATATCCTGATTGTTGACAAGCCGGCACCGCTGGCCAGCCAGTCCAGTCGGAATCATCCGGACGATTCCCTGGAAAATGCGCTTTTTTCCTATTTTCATGAGCCTGAGGATTACTGCTATCGACCTGTCAACCGTCTTGACAAGGGAACCTCCGGGCTGATGCTGGTCGCCAAGACACCCCACGCCCAGCATCGGTGTCAGCAGCTGCTGCACACGCCCCAGTTTGTCCGGCGCTATACGGCGCTGGCCACGGGCTATTTTTCGGAAAGGAAAGGAACCATCCGTCTTCCCATTGCCAAGGAAGAAGGCGCTTCGGTACGGCGAGTGGTGCGTGCGGACGGACTGCCCTCTGTCACTCATTATGAAGTCATCCTGGAGGGAAACGGATACAGTCTGCTTCGGCTTACCCTGGAGACCGGGCGGACCCATCAGATCCGGGTGCACCTCTCGGCACTGGGACACCCGATTCTGGGGGATTTTCTCTACGGCACGGAATCCCCCTTATGCCCCGGGCGTTTTGCGCTGCATTCCTCTGAAATACTTCTCACCCATCCTCTTGGCGGACAGCGGCTGCATATCCTGTCGCCGGCCCCGACCGCATGGCAGCATCTGATTACAGAAGGAGAATGGATACCATGACACTCGGCATACAGCTTTCCAGTTTTCGTCCGTATATGAAAGACCTGTCAGGTCTGCGGCATACCTGCCGGAACATCGCGGAAATGGGATGCTCGGTCATTCAGGCGCAGTGGATGGATCCGTCCATTGCACCGCAGGAAGCGGCCCGGGTATTTCAAGACTTCGGTCTGTCATCGGTCTCTGTCCAGGACTATTCCCAGGAAGTGATCGATCATCTCGCCTATTATGTCACGCTGAACCGACTGACAGGCGGACGTTATGTGACGGTCAGCCGCATTCCCGCAGCCTATCATTCCCTTGAGGGCATGCATCGCTGGGTTCTTGCCCTGCGCGGGCTCGCAGCGCAGCTGGCGGAGCAGGATCAGCAGCTGTTATTCCATCCCGTCCTGGCAGACTACGGTCTGATTGAGGGCGTGAGCCCCGTGGATTTCCTTCTGGAGCAATGTCCTTCGCTGCAGCTTTGCCTGGACCTGTATCATCTGTACAAAGCGGGCCATGCGTTTTCGGAATGGATTCCGCCGCGTGCGCCGCGCATTGTCATGATGCACTGCAAAGATGAGAGAGAGGGACATCTGGTGCCTGCCGGACAGGGCATAATCCCCCTCGCCGAAGCGATGCGCATCTGTCCTTCCGCGGCCTATGCTTTTGTGGAGCAGGAAACCTGGGACGGGGATGCGTTTGCCTGTCTTCAGGAAGCCTATGCCTGGGGCACGCGAATCATGCAGGTCTAATGCTTCTCACAGAAAAAGGAGCCACTCCGGCTCCTTTTTGTATGGACAAATGACTATTTCACGGACGCCAGGGCGTACGTCATATGGGATTTCAGCCATTGGAGACCTTCCGCCCGCCAGGCAGCCAGTGCCAGGCGGCGTTCCTCGGTCATTTCCACGACTTCCCAGGGCGATGCCTGCATACGCCGAAGAAGCGAAAGCACACGACTGTTCCGGTTTTTCGGGTCCGCCTGTGCATCCCGCAGACAGACGAAAAACGGACGCTCCAGTACACAGGCGAGCATGGCGCCATGGAATGAATCCGTACAGACAAGCCCTGCGTCGGACAGGCAATGGAGAAAATCCTCCGGTGAGGCGGCATCCGCCTTTTCCCAGTCTGTCCTGTGCACCGCTTCCGCGCCGAAAGGCAGCAGCAGCGGCTTCAGTGCCATAGTCTCAGAAAGTGTCTGAACCCTTTCCTGATAATGGCTCGCATCCCCCAGAAAATAACAGACCATGGACGAGGTTTTCGTTTCTTTCCCGGCAGGCTTTCCCGCCATTGCAAGCCACTGACTTTTTTCCAGCAGGACTACCGGATCCGGGCATACATCCGGGCGCTGTCCTGTCAGTGCCTCCAGCAGTGATGCGCCTTCTTCCTCGCGCACGGATATTCCCTGAAAACCCCTGAGTGCCTGGCGCATGAGCTTCTGCTTATGTCTGCCGGGAAGGCTGGATACACCCAGGGAGCACGCATAGGCAAGCTTCGACGTATCACCTGCAAAGTCGAGGAAATAGGACGGGTTCAGCCATGTGGGCGACCAGATCTGATCGCTGCCGCACAGAAGAAGGTCATAACGGGAACGAATAGCCTCCAGTGCCTTATGATTCCGGCAGACCGGACTTAGATGCAGTTCTCTTGCAATGAACTGTTCCAGCGCCTTCTGTTTTGCAGAAGATGCGGCATCCGTACGGACCATCCTCCGTTTTCTCCAGCCCTCTGCGAGAAGCCTGGGTGAATTCCCGCACCGGAGAAGATTACGGGTCTTTTCCTGTATATCCATCCGGTAGTCGATATGCTCACAGGCAAACCCCATGCCTTCCAGGGTACGCTCCAGTGCATAGCACTGCAGGACGGAACCGAAATTATTATTGTGCAGAAGAGAGAGTATGCCAATCATGGTGTTTCCTTACTGAATGGCGATGCCTACGCCATTGACTTCCACGTTGCCGTCGGCCAGGATCAGGATATACCGCTGGCCGTCGATCACGCGGGTGGTCACCAGGTCCGCATGAGCCGGTGCAACCTTAATCTGTACACTGGGCGTGGAAACCTTGAACTCGCGCGTAGGAATGACATTCACGGCGGGCAGAGGCTTTTCGCCGAAGGCCTGCTGGAAGCTCTCTGTAAAGGCCTGAACCTTGTCCTCGGAGACACCGCATTCGCTCAGAACACCGCTCACATCCTGATAGGTAATGCGCGCAGGCTCAGCATGCTTGTCCTCCTTCTGCTCCTGGATACGCTGGGAGACGGACTCTGTGACAGCCTGCACAACCTCCATGCTGCATTCGTCCTGAAGCGTCACCTGCAGGATATCGCCGATTACTTCCGACTGCTGGGGCGCCGGCATGATCGGTTCAAAGTCAAACACGTCATGCAGGAAATCATCATGCGCATTGGCCGCATCCTTGGTATACAGAACCGCTGTGGAGATATCCATGCTGCCGCTTTCATAGGCAGGATACAGAAAGCCCAGTTCAGGGGCTGTGACAGACCAGTCTGCCGGACGCGCAATAAAGCTGCCTTCGCTTTCGGAATAGCTCAGGCTTTCCTTGCCCTGCTTGACGGGGCATACCGCACAAAGGCAGTAGTTGAATACAGCCTCCGACATGGCAATCTCTTCCGTTCCATCCGGATGACGATAAGCGACATCAAAGGAATCGTACAAAAGAAGGATCAGGAGATTAGGCGCATTCTTCAGTTCTTCTACGGACTGGGAAAGGTCGCCTGTTTCCTTGATATGCGCACTGATGATTACATTAAAGAGTTCTTCCGCAATACCATCGTCCTCCAGTTCGCTGGCGCAGAGCCCGCTGAGGCGATGATACGCCGCATTGGTGGGATCCTCTGAGGGAACCGTCACGTCAATCAGGTTCTGTCCGCTGACGCCTGTGAGCACTTTCTTGAACAGCACCATGTATTTCTCATACTCGGACTGCGGGATCAGACCCACATTCTCCTTAAAGCTGGTCAGTACCTTTCCGGTGGGATCCACATAGCATCCCCGTATGATGGAGGCGCCGCGCTTGTCCGGCTGAAGCCGTCTGCGAAGATCCGCAAAGTCTTTCTGTGTCATGGGTGAATCATCCTTTCCGTGCAAAGCTTCCTTCGCTTTGCAGTTGCTGTTATTCCTGTTCTTACCGGAGCGCTTTCAAGAGCTGCACACCGGTTCTGTTTAAAAACGCCGTCTGTACGCTTTCCGGCAGTTCTCCGTCACACGAGACCTGTACGGTTTGTTCCTTCGGCATATAGGCCGGGTTCTTTCTCAGTGCAATCCCCGCCTCCGCGCACATTTTCTGCGCCAGCGTACATATTGCAATCTGATTGACGCTCTGGGCGATATGCACGCGTATGCCCAGCGCATCCGCCAGTGACTGGAGCAGGGCACTCTGTGCCCGGCCCTGGGCGGGCGAAAGAAAGGAAAGCTCATAGTATCGGCCATGCGCATCGTTTTTCAGACCTTTCTTATAGGGTTTTCCCTCGATATCCCAGAAAGCGGAGTCAATCCACTGGAACACGGCGTTCTGTTCCATGGGTGCTTTCTGCGCATGCGGGATAAACCAGTCAGGATCGGAAGGCACAGGGGCAGCACCGGTTGACGGCGCATCGGGTGTGTCTTTTGTGTCCAGCCAGAGCTGCCATCCCGTTGTGTCCCGAAACCGGCGAATTTTCTCTGCATCCGCTTTGTCCCGGATCAGGGGATGAATCAGGAATGCCTTTTCCTGTTCAAAGTAGGACACCTTTCCGATGCCCTCGGGAAACAGCGTTTCCAGAAGCAGGATCGCCTGATTATAGTTCATGCGGTCGCGAACGGAAAGTGTCCACCCCGTATTCTGCTGCAGGGCGTCTGTACATGCGGCGAAGAGAACCGGATCAAAGGCATCCGGAAAATCCACGGTCAGTTCCGCACGTTTTTCATCCGGATAATACCCGATCTTCCGGATGCTGTCCGAAGGCAGTACGCTTCGCAGCACACGTTCCACATCCTGGGGCGTGACCGCAGTGGCTGTCTCCGCTTCCGCCATTTCTTCATCCGTTGCCGGACGCACAAGGTACATACGCCGCGGGTCCCGAAGAAAACAGCCGGAGTCCAGCAGCCGGTCCAGAAACAGCTGCAGCGCGTCCTCTTCCTCCTTTGGCATGGGCGATGCATGAAGGGCTTTTCCAAACCACAGATAGTAGCATTCTTCCGGGGTAAACGAGCGCAGCGGATACCACTGCATGAGCTTTTCCCGAAAGGTCTTCAGGCTGTCCGGCTCTGGCATATTATTCGCATGCATGGACTGTTCGAGGATGCGGGGAAGCTGGCTGCGCCTGACACCCAGGAGCATCTCCACAGTCTCCCCCGTGTGCGGTTCATAGATTCTGCGCCGCACATCCCGGGCCAGCTCTCTGCCCAGAGTATCCATGGCTGCCTGATTGCCGTGAACCAGTATCAGATTCCTCGGCGACAGCCGATCTGCTATACTGCAGAGTTCGGACTGATCCGCATGCGCGGAAAGACCAACCTGTTCAATACGGCATTTCACAGGCACGGTCACACCGTCCAGACGTATGCTTGCTTCCTCCGGATGATCCAGAAGGTTCATCAGCGCACGCCCGGGCGCTTCTTCATCCTGATAACCGGTAATGATGATACACGCGTCCTCGCGAGGCGCAAGTGTTTTGGCGTACAGCATACTGGGCCCGCCTGTGAGCATGCCGGAAGAGGATACAAAGATGCAGGGGCCTTTCTGATTCACAAGCGTGTTCCGGTCCTCCAATGGCGCGACCGCACGCACATCCTCGGAATAGAACGGCTCTGTGCCGCGCATGATCCGCCTGGCCAGGCTGGAGCGAAGATAGATTGGATACATTGTATAGACGCGATTGATATCACGCACCATGCCATCTACATACACGGGGACACGGGGAATCTCCTTCTTCTGCATGGCTGAGCGCAGTATAAGCAGGACTTCCTGGGCACGGCCCAGCGCAAACGCCGGGATCAGTATCTTCTTTCCCTGGGCGATGCATTCGTCCAGGATATGAACCAGACGGATCTCTTCGGCCTGCCGGTTGGCATGCAGCCGGTCGCCGTAGGTTGATTCCATGATCATGACATCCGGACGCAGCCGGGACGGGAGCCGCAGACCGTCAATCGTACGCTGCGCCTGCATGGCGACATCGCCTGTATAGAGGATGGTGCCCTCCGGGGTTTCCAGGTACATGCACACCGCCCCGGCGATATGTCCCGCAGGATAGCAGGTGACAGAAAAGCCCTCCAGAATAGCACATGGGAATTCCAGCCTGACCGGCACAACCCGGTCCAGCATGGCGGCTACATCCTCCGCGCTGTAATGCGGAATCTCTTCCTCCCGCTTATCCATGATTTTCAGGCTGTCCGCCAGAAGCACACGCGTGAGTCTTTCAGTCATGGGTGTCATGTAGATCCGTGCGTTCGGGTAAGCCTTGGAGATGACGGGAAGCGAGCCGGTATGGTCCATATGGGCATGGCTCACCAGGATCGCATCGACGCCGCCGGCCAGCTGAATGGCGCGAAAATCCGGCAGTGGGTCCTTCCCGCTTCCCTGGCGTATGCCTGCATCGAACAGGATTCCCTTGTCACCGATCCGGACATAGATGCAGCTGCCGCCGACTTCCATAGCACCGCCTGCAAATATGAACCGCATGCTGGCTTTTCACCTCCTGTGCTTCCGAAAGCATGACGAACGATGTTCATACAAAAGCAAAAAAACAGAGGGAATCCGAGAACGGCTCGAATCCCCTCCGAAGCTATGGCCTTACTTGGTCACCAGTTCAAGGGTATCACGGGCAATCATGATTTCTTCGTTGGTCGGAATCACGAGTACCTTTACCTTGCTGTCTTCCGTGGAAATCACGCACTCGGTGGCATGTCCGTCCGCACAGGCAGCATTCTTGGCATGATCCAGCTTGGCGCCAAGGAATTCCATGTTATCCATGATTCTTTCACGGAGCGCACCATTGTTCTCGCCGATGCCGGCCGTGAAGACGATCATGTCCACACCGCCCATGGCGGCAGCATAGGAACCGATATACTTCTTGATGCCGTAGACCAGCATATCACGCGCCAGCATGGCATCGCCGTTATACTTGTCGGCTGCGGCGTCAATATCGCGCATATCGGAGGAAAGGCCGCTGATACCGAGAAGGCCGGACTTCTTGTTCATCATATTGAGAACTTCGTCGACAGTCATATTCTCGTTATTGGCAATGAACTGGACAACGGCGGGATCCAGTGTACCGCAGCGGGTGCCCATCAAAAGACCGTCCAGAGGGGTCAGACCCATGGAGGTGTCCACGCACTTGCCGTCCACGACAGCGCTCAGAGAAGAGCCGTTGCCGAGGTGGCATACGATAATCCTCTGGCCCAGCGGGCTGATGCCGAGGAATTCGCATACGCGCTTGGAGACATAGCGGTGACTGGTTCCGTGGAAGCCGTAGCGGCGCACGCCATACTGATCATGGTACTTCTTGGGTACGCCATACATATAAGCCTTCGGCGGCATGGTCTGATGGAATGCTGTATCAAACACGGCAACCTGCGGCGTGGTAGGCATGACCTTCTCACAGGCTTCGATGCCCATGAGGTTGGCCGGGTTATGAAGCGGGCCCAGCGGGATGCATTCGCGGATGGCATCCTTCACGGCATCGTTGATCACGACGGAAGCGGAGAACTTGGTGCCGCCATGCAGTACGCGATGACCCACCGCACCGATCTCCACGACGCTCTTGATGGCACCCTTCTTTTCATCCTGAAGAGCGGTGAGCATCATCTGAGTGGCTTCCACATGATCCGCAATGGGCTGGAAGATCTCAATGACCTTTTTCTCGGTGCCGGGGATCTGCACGGTCTGCTTCAGGTGACCGCCCTCGATGCCGATGCGTTCCACCTGGCCCTTGACGATCATGACCTCGCCGTCCATATCAATCAGCTGATACTTGAGGGAGGAAGAGCCTGCGTTAACAACCAGAATTTTCATGGGTTATTTCTCCTTTTTCTGCTCAGCCCTGTGCCTTGACGGCTACAGCGGCGACGGTATTGACGATCTCTTCCACGTTGCAGCCGCGGGACAGATCATTGACAGGCTTGGCCAGGCCCTGAATGATCGGGCCGATCGCCTTGGCACCAGCCAGGCGCTGCACCAGCTTATAGCCGATATTGCCGGCAGCCAGGTTCGGGAAGATCAGAACATTGGGCTGATGGCCTGCGACGGGAGAACCCGGCGCCTTCAGAGAAGCGACTTCGGGAATGAGCGCGGCGTCCGCCTGCAGCTCGCCGTCGAGCAGAATGTCAGGAGCCAGTTCATGTGCCTTGGCAGTCGCTTCCTGTACACGGGTGACGACTTCATGCTTGGCGCTTCCCTTGGTGGAGAAGGACAGCATGGCCACACGGGGTTCCGCGGAGAGCAGTTCACGGCTGGTCTTTGCGGTTGCGACAGCAATGGACGCGAGTTCATCGGCATTGGGCTCAATATTCACGGCGCAGTCACCGAAGAGCATGACACCGTTGTCGCCCCAGTTGCCATTGGGGAGTTCCATGACAAAGCAGCTGGACACCGTGGAGATGCCGGGGGCCGTCTTGATGATCTGCAGTGCCGGACGCAGCACGTTACCGGTGGAATTGATTGCGCCGGCTACCATGCCGTCTGCGTCGTCCATCTTCAGCATCATGGTGGCGAAATACAGTGTGTTGTTATAGACCAGATCCTTGGCCTGCTCCAGAGTCATGCCTTTCTTCTGACGAAGCTCGCAGAGCTTTTCCGCATACGCTTCCGTCTTTTCATAGTTTGCGGGATCAACAATGGCTACACCGCTCAGGTCCGTACCTGTCTGGGCTGCAACCTTTTCAATGCTTTCGGTCTTGCCTACCAGCGTGATCTTTGCCAGGCCCTCCGCTACAATCTTTGCAGCGGCCTGCACGGTACGGGGTTCATCGCCCTCAGCCAGTACGATGTGCTTGAGCTGTGTTTTTGCTTTTGCCTTGATCTGGTCAATGACAGACATGTCTATTTCCTCCTCTAATCGGTTCGGTAACAGAGTTTCCACAAAAAGAAACCCCTGATTCCGCCTGATTATACAGGATTTTTTAGGCGCTGAAAAGGGTTTTCAGGAATGCATCGCGAAATACCTCTCCGTGGATTCGTCCCCAGAGGACGATGGCCCTGTTTTTTCATGCCTGTTCCGGGAGGTCTTTCATGCGGATTCTTGGTATCATTGCGGAATACAATCCCATGCACGCAGGACATGCAGCGCATATCCAGAAAGCCAAAGCCCAGGCCTGCGCAGATGCGGTCGTGGTTTGTCTGACGCCCTGTATCACGCAGCGGGGCAGCTTTGCAACGCTGCCGGTGGATACACGTGTACGCATGGCGCTGTGCAGCGGAGCCGATGCGGTGATTGCGTTCCCTGCCCTCTATGCGTGCCGCCCCGCACAGGCATATGCCATGGCAGGCGTATCCCTTCTCAGCGGCATCGGATGCGACTGTCTGGGGTTTGGCGCAGAGTGCGGCGATCTCCCGCTGTTAAGGGAGACAGCACTTGCCTGGAATGAAACCTTTTCCTCCTGCCATGCGGATGTGCAGCGCAGAATGATGGACGGCACGTCCTTTGCCGCGGCTTCCCTTTCGATTCTCTCACAGCAGGATGTGCGCTATGCGCCGATTCTTTCCCGGCCCAATAATATACTGGCGCTTTCCTATCTGCAGGCTATAGAAGCCATTCACAACAGTATGGAACCGGTGCTGATTCACCGTCCCGGGGATTATCATGCAGACGCCGGCTCTGCTGATCCTTCTGCCACTGCACTGCGCAGCGCCTGCCATCGCGGAGACTGGACAGCCGTTCGGGCTATGCAGACGCCGGTTCTCTTCTCCCTTCTGCAGGAGGCAGTGCTCCATGGTCATCTTCTTTCACCCGATGAATCGTCCCTGCTTATTCTGGGACTGCTCAGATCTCTTTCTGCAGATGCTTTTTCCGATCTGCCGGACCTGAGCGAAGGTATTGAGCACCGGCTGCAGAAGGAACTCAGGAACGCACTTTCCATGGATGAACTTCTTTCCCGCTGTGTAACGCGCCGGTATCCGGCATCCCGATTCCGGAGAATGTGCATGCAGGCAGCGCTCGGCATAACAGAGAACAAAGCAGATACGCAGCCGCTTCCCGGCACCGCCCTTCTTCTGGGATACCGGAAAGAAAGCCGGAATGTGCTTGGACAGCTGGGAAACAGCCGGATTTCCTTTACGTCCAGGGCAGCTGATATGGAGGATGCCGTACGCACCGTTGAAACACGTGCCTGGTCACTGCACGGGCTTCTCTGTCATGATGCCTCGCAGGTGTTTCTTTCCCATTCGGTGATTTCCGTCGGCCCATGACAGCAGAAAAAGCGGCTGCAGCATGGGCCTTTACGGCTCTATGGCTGGCACACTGCGCGCTTTCCGGCCGCCTATAAGATTAGGAAGCAGAAAGCTTTGTCGGATGCAGACACGGGGCTGATCCTGGAAGACATGCCTTTTTCGTGCCGATCACTTTTCTTCTGTATTGCATGCTGTCTGCCTGTTGAGTGCCTTTTCCATTCGATTCAGTGTATCAAAGAATCGATGCGTGGCAACAGCAGGCCCCATCAGCAGCAGACCGAACACATTCCATCCGAACATATGCCACCAGGAAGTATAAGGGCCTTCCAGTCCCATGCAGATTGCCTTGGCCTTCAGTTCCTCCGCAATCCCTGCCATCCAGATCAGAGGATAGATAAACAGTGTGGGGATCCCCAGAAGATACGCCTTCCAGTAAGGCATTATCGGATGTCCGAGAATGCTCTCCAGTTCCTGCTGCAATCCGCCCAGAGGCATATACAGCAGAAAAAAGAGACCGGCTGTGAAAAAGTCAATCAGGCCCAGAAGGAAACCGGGACGGTTTGTATGCGTAAAGTTGAACATAAGACATGCGCTCTGCTTTCTCTTCTTTTCAAGACTTCCACATGGTATCTAATGGGTGAACGCACCATTTTGCTTTCTCCTGAACCGCTTTTTGACAGTGGTTCTCCATTCACTTTTTTATCGGCGTGTTATGTATCCGGGACATCGTCCATAGACATGACGGGTGTGAAGGACGCATACGTCAGGATATCATGCATGGCGTTCATGGCGGGAAGATAATGCTCCGGGTATGCATCATCCCCCCGCGCCTGCATGTGCGTTCCGTCAGTCAGCGTCAGTTCAATCCAGAAGCTTTCGCCTTTCCGCGCATACGCTTTGGTTTCATGGAATCCGTCCCACGACATGACGTCATATTCCTCGACAGCTTCCATGAGCGCGTCTGCTGAAGCTGTGTCCATGCGCTGTTCTTCCCCGTCGTTTACAGTCGCGTAGTATCCGTCCTGAAGATAATGGATGCGATATGTATAATGGACATTTTTTCCTTTCCGGAACAGAAACAAGGACGAGATTTTCCGCTGACTTTTCAGTGTTACACGCAATGTACCGTCAACCATGGCTGTGTACAGCCGTTCGCTATGACCTGCAATCGGTGAATCAGCATGAACATGAACGATTGTCCTGCCCGGCCTTAGTCCGGTAAGTGTAATGATAGCACGATAGGTGGCACCGTCTTCCAGTTCATTGCGGTTTTCTCCATAGTCACGGATGGTTTCTGCAGCGAGAATATCAGGGTTCTCCATGTCGACAGTATATTCATACCCACCGCCGTCGAAGGATGAAAAAGAGAGAACAGCCGGTGTCGAAGAGGGGGCATCCGTTGTAAGCGCTCCTTTCCAGGTAAGTACACCGCCAAACTCATACACATTCGTATACCCCATTTGTCCGAGTTTCTCAGCGGCCTGTCTGGAGCGGTTCCCGCTCCGGCAGTAGACAAGAATCGTCTGTTCCGGATCCGGAAGTGCTTCAGGCATGTCACTCCCTATATTCTCATTGGGAATAGGAATCGCACCGGGGATATGACCTGTGTCATACTCCTCCCTGCTGCGCACATCCACAATAATATGGCCGTCATCTTTTTCCATCATTTCGCGGGCCGTGTCCTGATCAATCGGTGTATACATAAGACCCGCGTCTGCAGTCTTTTGCTCTCTGCAGGCTGTCATTAGCGCACATATGCTCAGCAGGATGATCATGAAGAGACGATTTTTCATATGCAGTACTCCTTTCAGCAAACGACTTTCCATGCTGACGGTTCATCTAGGACAGCAGACAATTACATGCAGCAGGGAATGGCCAATGCCTGTTTCAAATACGGATATACTACGGAATACCTGTTTTACCTTCAGACATCCGGAAAAACGGCATCAGGCCTGCAGGGAAAGCGCAATCAGTTCACAGGCACGTTTTCACAGTCAGGCTTCGATGGATTTTTTAGTCCTTCAGGACACTGTTGGCCTACTGCGGAAATCAACGCCGCGCTTTGACTTGCCAAGGTAGCCAAGGGAGATGATTACATCCAGTTTGTAGCACATTGGGGGTCTTGACGCATTTCCTGAGCTTCTGTCGAAAACATCGACAGAAATATCGCGATTCTGTTCTTCCTCGCTGAATATCCGCCCGATATGATACGCGATATTACTAGCCCTCCGGAGAACCATGTATCGTGGTATGTAAGCAATGCGGACACAAAAAAAGGAAACAGACCATGATTCTCATTTGGCAGAAGGAAAGTGTGTAAAGGGTTGCACCCTTTTCGGGAAAGAAGACGATCCCCGCAATGCAAAGCATACCTGGATGCGAGTACCGAACCAGTGCTGCGGCAAGCATAATGGAATCCCCCATAGCTGGAAGCAGGTGAAAGCGAGCAAATGAAATAGAAAACGCACCTTATCGTACATAATCGTTCGGTGAAATGGGTACGAAAAGGCGATTGGGGTACGAGTGGGGTTTGTAGTGTTCCCATTCAATATTCGTTATGATAGGAATGGCTGCCTGGAAAAATACTTTTCCATCCAGCATTGAATCGTGTTGCGTTTTCAAGTATAATATTGATGTCATCTGTACACCACTTCGGAGGGATCAATTATGCCACGAGCAAAGAAAGATTATCTGTGCCTGAACGTGAAAATAGATGCCGAAATCTGTCATAGGCTGACGGAGGTCAGCACCGAAGCCGGACAAACCAAGACCGTGATCGTAGAGCGCGCCTTGCAGGCATATTTTGCCGATTATGACGCCAAACAGCGGATTCTGCGCCAGGCAGAGGCCGGGCAACTTGTTCCTGTGGGAGAGGTGGACAGAAATGACGCTTGAAGAGCTGAAAAAGGGCGAGCATGTGACGGTGGAGTGTAAACTGGATATTCCACAGGAGCGGGAAAAGTATCTGAAATCCGCTGTTGCCTTTGCCAATGGAGCGGGCGGCAAGCTGGTTTTCGGCGTGAAGAATCAGACATGGGATGTGATCGGCTTCCCGGATGATGAGTTGTTCCAGAAATACGATGCCATTGCTAACAGCATCTATGATGCCTGCACGCCATCCCTTGTGCCAGTTATGGAAATCGAAGAGGTTGACGGGAAAAAGATCATCGTCGCCAACATTCTTCCCGGCATGGATAAGCCGTATTATCTGCGGGCAGACGGCATGATGGACGGCACCTATATCCGCATTGCCGGAGTGACTCGGAAAGCAGAACCGTACTTGATCAAAGAGCTTCAACTGGAAGGAACCAATAAGAGCTACGATGCCACTCAGGTCGCCGGAGAAGAAGTAACACCCGATGAGATCAACGCACTGTGTGAAAGAATGTATCAACACGCGCTTGATCTATGCAAAAATGACGAGCAGCGGCGCTCTCAGAAAAAAGTAACCGCTAGTCAGCTGATACAATGGAGAATCCTTGTGCACTTCCAGGATAAATACTTCCCAACCTATGCTTGGAAGCTGCTTACAGGTGACATAGATACGCTGTTCCCGGATGCTTTTATCCAGATGGCGGTTTTCAAAGGGAATACGCGCGCTGTTTTCCTGGACAGGAAGGAAGCAAAAGGGCCCATCGATCAGCAGATCGAAGATGCCATGGTATTCGTCAAAAAGCATATCAACCTGGGCTCCCGCATTGCGGATGTTTATCGGGAAGACATTTACGAGTTGCCGATGGACAGCATCCGTGAGCTCATCTCTAACGCCGTATGTCACAGATCCTATTTGTCTCCCGGATCCATCCAGGTGGCAATCTATGATGACCGTTTGGAAGTCACATCCCCAGGCAGGCTGAGCCCCGATCTGACCATCAGCCATCTGATTGAAGGCAATTCCCGCGTCCGTAACATCGCCATCGGCGCGGCATTTCAGTACATGCATATCATTGAGCGGTGGGGCAGCGGCATTCCCCGCGTATTTGAAGATGCCCGCATGTATGGTCTGGGTGATCCCGAGATCAAGGATTTTGGCACTTCTTTCCGTATCAGCCTTCACCGTAAGCCCTTTGAAACTGATCCATTTGGGGTGGTTAATCCATCAGCCAGAACCATTGAGAGTCAAAACAGCGTCTCAAAGCGCAATGAGTCTCAAAGCGAGACTCAAAATGATACCCAAAATGATACCCAAAGCGAATCTCAAAATGACACTCAAAAACGCGATCCCCTCGCTAAAAATATCATCGCAGCTATGAAAGCAAATCCTCAAGCCACCAGGGCGGATATTGCCAAGCAAGCCGGCGTCAGCCTTGCGACGATTGCAAGAAAGCTAAAGGAAATGAACTGCATTCGATATGTTGGAAGCAGCAAAAAAGGGCATTGGGAAGTAGATGACTAATATACACGCTCTATAAGCAATCTTAATCCTAGCGCAAAAGAGACGGAAGGAGATCCATCATGACACCGGAAGAGAAAGCCAGGCAGCTGATCGACGCTCGGCTTGAGCAGTCTGGTTGGATTGTCCAGGATTTAAGCCATGTGAATCCTATGGCTTCGCTTGGCGTTGCGGTTCGGGAATACCCCACCAGCACCGGGCCGGTTGACTATGCTCTATTCGTTGGCGGCAAGCCGGTAGGCGTCATTGAAGCGAAAAAGGACGAGTTAGGCGAAAACATCACCGTGGTCGAAGGACAATCCGGCCGCTATGCCAACAGCACCTTCCGCTATGTGACTACGGATTACAAGATCCGCTTTGCTTATGAGGCAACCGGCCAGCTGACGCGCTTCACGGATTATCAGGATGTGAAATACCGTTCCCGTTCCGTCTTCTCCTTTCACTGGCCGGAAACGCTCCAGGCATGGCTTTCGCAGCCGGATACCATCCGCAATCACATGAAGCATTTCCCGGCGTTTGACACCACCGGATTCCGTAGCTGCTAGATCACCGCGATCCGGAACTTGGATACTTCCTTTGCTAAGAATCGGCCCAAAGCACTGGTGCAGATGGCGACGGGCGCGGGCAAGACCTTCACCGCAATCACGGCAGCGTATCGCCTGCTCAAGTTCGGCAGAATGAGACGCATCCTGTTCCTGGTGGATACCAAATCCCTGGGAGAACAGGCAGAGCGGGAGTTCCTGGCTTACACGCCCAACGACGACACCCGTTCCTTCGCACAGCTCTATGGTGTCCGCCGCCTGAACAGTTCTTACATCCCCAATGACATTCAAATCTGCATCAGCACCATCCAGCGCATCATGGCGGGGGATGATATCAAGACCCTGCAGGAAAACATGGGGCATTACTCCGCAGCGTTCACCTTGGACCGCTACGGACACGTGACGCCGACCATGCGCCGCGAGAGCGCCAACAGGATGCAGGCCTTCATCAGCAATCTGACCACGGAACCGGGATGATTGGGTATCGTTTGGGTCAGGTTTGAGTATTTGGGGCCGGACAAAATGAAAGAACCCTTGATTTACAAGGGTTCTTGAAGTGGTCGCAACAGGACTCGAACCTGTGACCCCATCGATGTGAACGATGTGCTCTACCAACTGAGCCATGCGACCATGGATCGTTGCTCAAGGCAACGATCAGATGATATCAAATGTCTCCTGATTTGTCAATTATTGAATTATGAATTCTGGCGTGACATTATTGGTTCTCGTAAATGTGTATTAATCATTCAGGGATCGTTTCTGGGATACAGCGACTTTCTTATCATAGCATGCAAAAGCATTTTCCACCAGTTCACGATCCGGCTTGGGTGTAATGTAACTCACCACAGGAACCAGGATCAGACCGGCCAGCATGGCAAATGCACCGCAGTTGATCGGAGACTGAAGCAGTACAGGGAAAGAGGCACGCATGAGCATATTCAGAATCATGATCACCGATCCAAACAGAAAGCTTACCCAGCAGGCTGCCTTGGTTGTCTTTTTCCAGTACAGGCCATACAGGAATGGTGCCAGGAAAGCGCCGGCCAATGCGCCCCAAGACACACCCATAAGCTGGGCAATGAACGTCACATTCCGTTTGTACTGAATAATGGCAATGACCGCAGAGATGGCTATGAATACCACCACAAAGATCCGCATCATCAGCACCTGCTTCTTCTCATCCATATCCTTCACGATATTATCCTTGAGGAAGTCAATGGTGAGCGTGGAAGATGAGGCAATGACCAGGGAGGACAGCGTTGACATGGAGGCAGACAGAACCAGGACCACTACAACGGCAATCAGCATATCCGGCAGATTGGAAAGCATTGCGGGAATAATCGCATCATAGCCCTGGGCGGCCACGTCAATGGAATAGAGCCTGCCGAATCCGCCCAGAAAATAACAGCCGCCTGCCACGACAATGGCAAAAGCTGTAGATATGACGGTCCCCTTCTGAATCGCTTCCTCGCTGCGGATGGCATAGAACTTCTGCACCATCTGCGGCAGACCCCAGGTTCCCAGGGATGTCAGAATCACAACGCCCAGAAGGTTCAGCGGATCCGGACCAAAGAAGGAATTGAACACCCCGGGTACGGTTGATACGCTCTCATCTGTCACCTGCGCCAGTCCCTGAAGGGCTGCCAGGAACCCGCCCTGACTGCCCAGCACTGCACCGATGACCGCAACGATACCGATGAGCATAATAATGCCCTGAATAAAATCGTTGATGGCTGTGGCCATGTATCCGCCGGCAATGACATAAATACCGGTCAGTACGGCCATTAGGATAATGCAGACCGTGTAATCCAGATGAAACGCCATGCCGAACAGTCGGGAAAGCCCGTTATAGAGAGAGGCAGTGTACGGAATCAGAAAGATGAACACGATCATGGAAGCGCCGATCTTCAGAGGCTTACTGCGGAAGCGGTTGCCGAAAAACTCCGGCATGGTCGCTGACTGCAGATGCTGTGTCATGATCCGGGTGCGCCGTCCGAGCACGGCCCAGGCAAGCAGGGAACCGATAAACGCATTCCCCAGTCCGATCCAGGTCGAGGCAATCCCGTAACGCCATCCGAACTGGCCGGCATAGCCGACGAATATGACTGCAGAAAAGTAGGATGTGCCATAGGCAAACGCTGTGAGCCATGGGCCTACATTGCGTCCGCCCAGCACGAAGCCGTTGACGTCTGTCGCATGGCGGCGGCAATAAAGGCCAACACCGATCATCACGCCAAAGAAAACAAGCAGCATCAGAATTTTCAGAATCATAAGGAAAACCCCATTTCATTTCTTTTCATGAAAGGCAGGCTGTCTGGCCAGGCAGTCTGCAGGATCAGACCCGGGTTTTTATGCATGCATTCTCAATGTCTACTCTGCGCTGTACTGCAGACCCAGCGCAAAGGCTTTTTCGTTCATGGCCAGAAACTTTTCCGGCACTGTCGTCCGTATCGCCTGCGTCCAGGCATCCACGGAAAACTTCATCTGCCGGGCGAGTACGCCCAGCATAACCACATTGACACACTTGGCGCTTCCCGCCTGTTCTGCCAGAGACAGTGCATCTACGCACAGCGTCCGGCAGCGTTTCTGCATGGAAGCCAGCAGGCCCTCCGGATAGGCCATTGCGCCGGTGATTACCGGCATGGGCTCCAACTTCTGGGTATTGACCAGAAGACAGCCGTCCTTTCTGAGATATCCGACTGCCCGGGCTGCTTCCAGCTGTTCAAAGGCAAGGACATAGTCCGCCTGTCCCGCTTCAATAATCGGGGAATAGACTTTCTCGCCATAACGAACGTAGGTAATTACACTGCCGCCGCGCTGGCTCATGCCATGGACTTCGGACAGCTTGACATCCAGGCCCTGGGACAGCAGCAGTGTACCGAGAATACGGCTTGTCAGGAGTGTACCCTGTCCGCCTACACCTACAATCATGATATTGCCCGTCATCGACTCCCCTCCTTCACTATGGCTCCGAAGGGACATACATTGGCACACAGGCCGCAGCCGATACACTGTATGGGTGAGATGGAAACGATACCATCCTTGCGGGTGATGGCCGGACATCCCAGTTTCATGCACTGTCCGCAACGGCGGCAGTCATCTGTCACCTGGTATCTGCCTTCATAGCGAACGCCCTTGAGCAGTGCACAGGGACGCTGCACAATAATGACAGAGGGCTCGTCTGCCTGCAGTTCTTCCCGGAGTGTCTTTTCCAGTTCCTTTACCTGGAACGGATCCACGATCGAAATCCGATCCACGCCGATGGCACGGCAGAGCAGTTCCAGGTCCACCTGTTTGGTGGGTACACCGCGAATGGTCTTCCCTGTTGTCGGATTGTCCTGATGCCCGGTCATGCCGGTTGTGGAATTGTCCAGGATCAGAACCGTATTGTTGCCACGGTTGTAGACGATATCGATCAGACCGGTAATCCCGGAATGAATGAATGTGGAGTCTCCGATCACGGATACCACTTTCTGACCGAAGGCACGGCCCTGGGCTTTGACCATACCGAAGGCAGTCCCGATGGAAGCACCCATGCAGACATTGAAGTCCATGCTGTTCAGCGGCGCATTGGCGCCCAGTGTATAGCATCCGATATCGCCCGCCACATGAAGCCCCATCTTATGCAGCACATAGAACACGCCCCGGTGAGGACAGCCGGCACACATGACAGGGGGTCTTACAGGCAGTGCCTCCATGGGCTCTGTCTTTTCTTTGGCAAGCGGCTTTCCGAGTACGGCCTGCGCGATCATGTCTGCATTGTACTCCCCGATCAGGGAGAACGCTTCCTTGCCGATCACAGGAATACCCAGTGTACGGCAATGCTCTTCCAGGTATGGATCCAGTTCCTCGATAACGTAAACCTTGTCCAGTCCCTTTGCAAAATCCTGAATCAGCCGGGACGGCAGCGGATAAACCATGCCCAGTTTCAGATAGTCCACGGCATCTCCCAGCGCTTCCCTGGCATACATATAGGAAATGCCGGATGTAATGACACCGATACGGCTCCCGTGCCTTTCCACTCGGTTCAGCGCACAGTCTTCCGCAAAGGCACGCAGATCTTCCAGGCGCTTCTCCACCGCAATATGCATTTTACGGGAATTCACCGGGACCGCCACACGCGTGGCATCCTTTACATAAGGCGCCGGCTGGCGCACTTCCGGCTCTTCCAGGGAAACAAGGGCCTGTGAATGGGACACGCGCGTCGACAGACGGACAAAGACCGGTGTATGGAAGGTTTCGCTGAGCGAAAACGCTTCCTTTGTAAATGCCTTGCACTCCGCCGCGTCTGATGGTTCCAGCATCAGAATCTTGCTCGCCCTGGCATAATGTCTTGAGTCCTGCTCATTCTGCGAGGAATGCATGCCTGGATCATCTGCCACGCAGAAGACCAGGCCGCCGGGCGGTGCGAGATAGCTGGCGGTAAAGACCGGATCCGCCATTACATTCAGCCCCACATGCTTCATGCAGGACATGGCTCTGGCATTGGCCAGGGAGGCACCGATGGCGACCTCCGCTGCTACCTTTTCATTGGGCGCCCACTCAACATCCACATCTGCATATCTGACCATGTTTTCCGTAATCTCGGTCGATGGCGTTCCCGGATAGGAGGAAACCACGCGGACACCGGCTTCATAAGCGCCTCGTGCCACAGCGGCATTCCCCAAAAGCAGTTCCTTCAACGGTTACTCTTCCTTTCCCATCTTGATTTCATTCTGCTGCGCCACCAGATGCTCACTGGAATAGGTCCGGCGAAGCAGCGGCTTTTCAATCTTGCCAGTTGGATTCCGGGGTACCTTTGCGAAGATCACCCGGCGCGGCCGCTTATAGCGCGGCATGCCCATACAGAAGGCATTGACTTCCTCTTCCGTAAGGCTCATGCCTTCCTTTACCTCAATAATCGCGCAGGTGATCTCGCCCAGGCGCTTGTCAGGCACACCGATGACCGCCACATCCTTGATCGCGTCATGCGCACGCAGAAAATCCTCGATCTGGACGGGATAGATGTTCTCACCGCCGGTGATAATCACGTCCTTCTTGCGGTCAACCAGGTATATGAAGCCATCTTTGTCATATTCGGCCATATCGCCGGTATACAGCCAGCCGTCTGTGTCCAGAACTTCCTTTGTGGCTGCTTCGTCATGGTAATAGCATTTCATGACGCCCGGTCCGCGTACGGCAAGCTCTCCAACCCCGCTCTGTATCGGTTCGTGCTGTTCGTTGACAATGCGCACTTCCCAGCCATACCCGGCAACCCCGATCGCGCCGACCTTATGCACGTTCTCCACGCCCAGATGAACACAGCCCGGGCCGATCGATTCGCTGAGGCCGTAATTGGTGTCATAGGCGTGATGCGGGAAGATGCTCTTCCAGCGCTTGATAAGGGTGGGCGGAACCGGCTGGGCACCGATATGCATCAGACGCCACTGTTCCAGGTGATAATCCGACAGATTGACGCGTCCGCTTTCAATGGCGTCAAGAATATCCTGCGCCCACGGCACCAGCAGCCATACAATGGTGCAGCGTTCCTCGCTGACCGTGCGCAGAATCCATTCCGGACTGACACCGCGCAGGATAACGGCCTTGGAGCCGGTGTACAGACTGCCGAACCAGTGCATCTTGGCGCCGGTATGATACAGCGGCGGAATGCAGAGAAAGACATCGTCCCGTGTCTGGCCGTGATGCGCATGCTCGACCGTCGCTGCATGCATGAGTGAGCGATGCGCATGCAGGATGGCCTTGGGGAAGCCGGTGGTGCCGGAGGAAAAATAGATCGCGCCGTCATCGTCATCGTCAATGGGAACGCTGGGCGCCTGTGTCGAGCAGTACTCGATCAGACGGTCATAGCTGTCGGCAAAGGAAGGACAGTCATCCCCTACATAGAACCGGTTCTTGACCCGCGGTACCTGGTAGAGAATTTCCTCCACGCGTCCGATGAACTCAGGACCGAATACCAGCGCATCTACGTCGGCCAGTTTCAGGCAATGCAGTATTTCATCGGAGGTATAGCGGTAATTGAGCGGCACAGCCAGCGCACCGGTCTTGAGAATTCCAAAATAGATCGGCAGCCATTCCAGACAGTTCATCAGAAGAATAGCTACCTTGTCTCCCTTTTTGATCCCGCGCGTCAGAAGAAGATTGGCAAACTTGTTTGCTTTTCTGTCAAACTCGCCCCATGTCATCTGCTTGCGGAATGCGCCTCCGCGGCCGGATTCGATCAGGGAATACTCCCGCCATGTCACCAGAGGAATATTCTTGACATCCGGGTTAATCTCCACCAGTGCCACATCATTCTTATAATATGTGGCATTTCGAACCAGAAGCTCAGTAATCGGCATTGTTTTCCCTCCCTGCAAATAAAAAGCACCCCGATGATTCCCTGGGGAACCATCGGGGCGGCTAATAATATCGTCGCGGTACCACCCGAATTTTACCGGAGCAAACATCGCCCGGCCTCGAGCGCGCGATCACGGACGCTGGCCGTCGCAGCCTACTGAGGACACGGCCCTTTCGGTGCGAAGCTCGCGGGTGTATTCATGCAGTCCTGCCATCGCCTTGCACCAGCCGGCGACTCTCTGAAGGTCTCAGACGGCATTACTCTTCCCGGTCATCACAGTAAAGGCATTATCCTGCCACAGGGTTTTCTTGTCAAGTCGGGAAACTGCAGGCAAGGACGAAATACCCGAAAAAAACATTTAGCGCGCAAGCAGTTCCAGCAGTTCCTCCCGGCTCATGTTCAGAATACCGCTCTCCTGTGCCTCCGTCACCGAGTCCAGAAGCGACGCCTTTCGTTCCTGCAGTTCCAGGATGCGCTCCTCAATCGTGTTCTTTGTGATCAGCTTATAGACCTGTACACGCTCGGTCTGTCCCAGGCGGTGCGCGCGGTCAGTCGCCTGGTTCTGCGCAGCCATATTCCACCATGGGTCATAGTGAATCACGATATCCGCAGCCGTCAGGTTCAGCCCGGTTCCGCCTGCACGCAGCGAAATCAGAAAGACCTGGAACCGGCCATGATTGAAGGCTTTGACCAGTTCTGCTCTGCGCTCCTTGGATGTGGATCCCTCCAGCGTTTCACAGGTGATATCCACGGATTCCATGCGCATGCGTATCAGTTCCAGCATACTGGTATACTGGGAGAAGAGAAGAATCTGATGTCCGTTTTCCACCATGGAAGTCACAAGCTCCATACAGGCGTCCAGTTTGGAAGAGGTCCCGGTATAGTTTTCAAAGCAGAGCCTGGGATCGCAGCAGATCTGCCGCAGACGCATCAGTGCGGTAAGCAGGTCCAGTTTTCCTTTGCCCTCATGATCCAGCTGCGAACGAAGCGCATGCACCGTCGCGGCATAGATCTTTTCCTCTGCCTCGCTCATTTCGATGCGCCGGATAAACTCTTCCTTCGGCGGAAGCTCTGTGAGCACATCCTTTTTCAGCCGCCGCAGAATAAACGGACGCACCAGACGGCGCAGCTGCTCCATGGCCTCCTGGTCATTCGTCTCCATAATCGGCTTTTCCATGCGCTCCACAAAATGCGCATGCGAAAAAAGGTATCCCGGCATGAGAAAGTCAAACATGTTCCACATTTCGCTGAGCCGGTTCTCCACAGGCGTGCCGGTCATGACGAAGCGCTGCGAACACTGCAGAGTCTTCACAGCCTTTGACGCAAGCGTATTCACGTTTTTCACAAACTGTGCCTCATCCAGCACACAGGCGTAAAACGCGACATCCTGATAGGCCACGATATCCCGGCGCAGAAGATCATAGCTTGTGACAAATACGTCTGTATCCGTCTCTTCCCGGATACGGCGCGTGCGCTCCTGCTGAGGCCCGATGACAAGGTTCACATGCATATGCGGCGCAAAACGCGCAAACTCATCACTCCAGTTATACACAAGGGATGCCGGACAGATCACAAGGCTCGGCCTTCCTGTGACGCTTCGCGTACAGGAGTGAAGATAGGCAATCATCTGAAGTGTCTTTCCCAGGCCCATTTCATCGGCAAGAATGCCGCCGAAGTGGCAGCTTTCCAGGGCTTTCAGCCAGCGGTATCCTGTCTCCTGGTAGGGGCGGAGCACCCCCTGAAATGCCGGGTCCACCGGATAATCATCCGCGCTTATCGTCTGAAAGCGGCGCACCAGCTGCCGGAAGGAAGGCTCCTGCGTCAGCTGTAGGCCGCGCGCTCTTTGCAGAAGGCAATCAATATACAAGGCGCGATAGGCAGCAACATGCACTTTTCCGCTGGCAAGCTCTGCGGGAGTGAGCTGAATCATATGCACCATTTCGGCCATCAGCTTCAGATTGCCGTCATCAAGCTCCACGTATCGGCCATCCGCCAGGCGGTGATACTTTTTCTTCTGCATCAGACTGCGGTACAGCGCTTCCAGTTCCGAGACCGGAAACGCACTGGTATCGAAATCCAGATTCAGAAAGCCCTGGGAGATGCTGACAGAGAGCGAGAACTTGTCAAAGGAAACCCGTCTCTTTTCCAGCGCTTCGGAGACATATACCGTCCCTACTTCGCGGAAGCGGTCAATACTCTCCACAAGAAAGCTGTCCATCCGGTCATCGCCGAAGAGCATGAAGCGCGGGCGCACCGGGTCTGGAGAGAAGTACTGACGCACAAGAAGCTCGATCTTCTCCTCAAAGAAAGGATTTCTTTTCACCTTTTTCCGCTCGGCGCTTTCTCCGACAGGCGTTGCCTGCCGCAGAAGAAAGTCCGTATCGCCATAGAAAAACTTGACAATGCACTCCAGTCCGTCCTTTCCGGACTTGTCCAGATAGAAAGACACCGTGCATGCATCTGGCTGAAATTCTTCCAGTACGTTCCCCGGATCCAGCACTTCCACATAATCGGAAATTGCAGGCACCACACCGCCTACAAAGCGCGGAAGGTCCTCATCCACAATCACCAGCGATGTGTCATCCGATTTTACCTGCAGCGGCTGAATTGTCCGCTCAAAAGCCTCTGTCACCCGCCAGACAAACATGATGCCTTCCCGCTGCTGGCGCATATAGCGGTATTTTCCGGTATGGAAGAAAAGAATCCCGGAGAAATCGTGCATATCCAGCTCTGCATAGCCATCTTTGTGTACGATCTCCATCTGCAGTGTGGGCATCTGTGTGCCGAACGCCGTATCCTGATGGTTCTTCTCCCTTGCCGGGATCAGTCCCTGATCTGCAAAGCAGTCAAACAGGACATCAAACTGCGCCCCCCGAAGGCGCAGTGTACCCATGCCGGACAGCGAAGCCGAGGCCGAAAAACCATACAGACGGATACAGCTGGCGTCCAGCTCGCTCTGCTCCCGCAGGGCCGTGAAGAACGTCCGGGAGACTGCATCGAGAAGATCCGCATCATGCGCAATCACAAGACCGGATCCGTAGGTTTCCTTTTTTCTCTCATCAAAGGCCTTGAACAGGCTGGGAAACGACTGTACATTATAAAGCTTTCCGCCTTCCAGACCGATGCGTGCCCCAACCACCGGAAACACTCTGTCATCGTCAGACATGCCTTCCCTGTTGCTTTCATCAAAACGAAAGGTGGGCACCAGGCGGATCCGTGGACGGATTTCCATCCCCTCATCCTTATCGGGTGCATCCATGCGCAGGCGCTGAAAATGGCGCATCACGCGTTCCATCTGCGAATCGGTTGCAAAGTGTTCCCCGAGTACGGTGGCTTCTTCCTTCCTGACGGCATGCAGAAGAAGTGCCGATGCATGCGGACACACCGGCATTTTCCCTTGATACTTGCAGGTGCAGAAGTATTCAATGCGCTGACTTTTGAGAAGGTCCACGTAGGTACCGTAGGCCAATGCCTGGTCATAGAAGCGTGCCCGTGCTGTCAGCCGGTCGTCTTTTTCCTCCAGCGTGTACTCATGAACCTCGCCTCTGCGTTCCAGACGGTCACCTGCCTCCATACAGGCTTTCCCCAGGGATCGAACCAGCTGTGCTTCGGTCGGTATCCATCGGCTGAGCATAGGCATCCTCCTTTTCTTTTTGGGACGAAAAATTGTAGCATATGCATTTCGATCCTTCAATTGCATTTTTACCTGTGTCCGATATAATGGTCACGATTTCGATTCGTTCAATTAGGAGGGAGCACTTTATGCAGTCCTGGAGTCCTGAAAAGCTGGCCCTGGCCATGAAACACGTAGAAAATGTGACAGACAATCCGCACTTTCCTTCCCTGAAAGCCCTGGTTGGTCCCGGACTTTCCCTTTCCCTGAAAGAGGGAGAGTACACGCTTACCTGTGAGGATATGAGCAGTCTCTGCCGCGGACTGTTCCTGCTGCAGGAGAGCGAAAGGCAGGGACAGAACCTGCTGGCCACACCGCAGACACGGCATTTTTCCCATGTAGGCGTCATGCTTGACATGAGCCGCAATGCCGTCATGAAACCGGAGGCCGTATGCGCCTTCATAGACCGGATGGCCTGTCTTGGCATGAACATGCTCATGCTCTATACAGAGGATACCTATACCGTAAAAGGCTATCCCACCTTTGGCTATCTACGCGGACGGTATACGATCGATGAGATGAAATCCATGGACGCGTATGCAATGGAAGTCGGCGTGGAACTGGTTCCATGCATCCAGACACTGGCGCACCTGAAGACCTTCCTCGCCTGGGATTCCTCCGCTGTTCTTCGGGATCAGATGGACATTCTGCTCATTGACGAGCCGGAGACGGAGAAACTGATCCGCGCCATGATAGCAACACTTCGTGAATGCTTTCATTCCCGCCGCATTCATATCGGCATGGACGAAGCGCATGCCGTGGGACTCGGCGCCTGGCGTGCCAAGCATGGGGAAACGGACCGCTTTGCCCTGCTTTCCCGTCATCTGAACCTCGTCTCTTCCATCTGCCGGGAGTATGACTTTGCACCCATGATGTGGTCGGATATGTTCTTCCGCCTTGGATCCAGGCATGGAGAGTATTATGACAGGAATGCCGAGATTCCGCAGAGCGTGATTGATACCCTGCCGGATGTGGGAATGGTCTACTGGGACTACTATCATACCGATGAGTCTATGTATGACCACATGCTCACCCAGCACGAGCGCATGGGCACACCCATCTTTGCCGGCGGGATCTGGACCTGGAGCGGGTTTGTTCCCCATATTGTCAGGACCCGTGCAACCACAGTGCCGGCGCTGCGCGTGTGTGCGCGCCATCAGGTGGATACGGTCTTTGCAACCCTCTGGGGGGATGACGGCGGAGAGACCGACTACTCCATGGCGCTTTCCCAGTTCGCATACCTGAGCGAATACTGCTGGCGCGGCGAAGACGCTTCTGAATCGGACATTCGCGCTCTGGGAAGCCGCATTTCGGGGCTGGAGAGCGTCTATGAGGATGTGTACGCGGACTTCTATCCCGGAGACATGAATCATTTCATCGGAAAGAAGCTGGTATGGGCTGATCCGCTTCTGCCTCTTGCCTGTCTGGATCAGGAAACGCTTCAGAAGGCCCGGGACAAGGCTGCGCATGCGCTGTCGCTTCTTCTTGATGTCAGGGACTGCGATGTGAAATCCTATCTGCAGGCACTGTTTACTGTGGTATCGGGTAAGGCCGCACTGCTCGCCTCTGTCCGTGACGCCTACATACAGAAGGACCGTGATGCCCTGGAGTGCTGTCTAAAGACGGTCCGGGCACTGCAGGGACAGTACCGGGCACTCCATGATGCACACCGCACGCTCTGGAACCATCAGTGCAAGCGCTTCGGGTTTGAGCTTCTCGCCGCACGCTATGGCGGTGCCATACAGCGGCTGTCTGATGTGGCCAAGGATATGGAAGCCCATCTGGAAGGCAGTCTCTCCCAGATCGAAGAACTGGAAGCCACACCGCTTCCCGAGGATCCGGGCTATGCCTACCGCCGCCTGATTACCGCAGGACAGGAATGGTAATGCATGCGCGCACCGCTCCGGCGGTGCGCTTTTGTGTACTGTCTGTTTTTCCTTCGTATCTGCCTTGTTCTCCCTGCGCTGTTGTGCTAGACTGATTCCCGGTTTCGAGTATTGGAAAAAGAAAGGAGCTACGGGATTGATCGAGACCTTTTATACAGACATACCCCGGCTCAAAACCACGGAAAAACGCAAGGTCTATGTCTACTGTCCTGACGACTTCGCACAGAACCCGGACAGCCGCTATCCTGTGCTGTACATGTTCGACGGGCACAATGTGTTCTTTGACGCGGATGCCACTTACGGAAAAAGCTGGGGTATGCTGGAATACCTTACTGCCACGCAGATGCCCCTGATGGTCGTCGCAGTGGACTGCGATCACAGAAAGAACAATGGCCGCCTGCGCGAATATTCGCCGTACCACTTTTCCGACAGCCAGTTCGGGTCCATTCGCGGCCGGGGACATGCGTTCATGGTTTTCCTGACAGAAAGCCTCAAGCCCATGATTGATGCGCAGTATCCCACGCTTCCGGACCGCGCGCATACCTTTATCGCCGGCTCTTCCATGGGCGGACTGATGACGCTTTATGCGCTCAGTGCCTTTTCCCATGTTTTTTCCAAAGGCGCTGCCCTGTCGCCCTCCGTATGGGTGAACACGGAAGGACTTCTCTGCGACATCCGCGGCAGTGAAATGCTGGACGGAAGTCTTGTGTACATGGACTATGGCTCCGGGGAACTGGATCATCATCCCGGAATGCTGACTGGGCTGGAAAAAGTATCCCATGCACTGTTATCCCGCGGAGCGTATGTGACATTCCGCATAGTTCCCGGCGGCCAGCACTGCGAGGCATGCTGGGAGGAACAGCTTCCGTTCTTCATGCCCCAGTTCTTCTACCGATTTGAAAACTGAAGGAGGATCCGCTTTTGGAAACCTATTACTATCGCGAGTATTCCCCGAACCTTATGCGGGATATGGAACTGAAGCGCTATGGTCATGCCGGGCGTCCTGTTCTGTTTATCCCCTGTCAGAACGGGCATTTTTATGATTTTGAGAACTTCCATATGCTGGATGTCTGGCAGGAAGCGATTGATCAGGGACAGTGCATGGTCTTTTCGGTGGACACACTGGATGAAGAAACCTGGAGCGGACAGGGAGATCCCGCCTGGCGGATCGAGCGTCATGAAGCATGGATGCGTTTTCTGCATGAAGAAATCGGACCCTTTATTCAGGGCGAAGCCTGCCGGCTCAACGGCTGGGAGGGACATCCCGGCATTATCGCCTTCGGCTGTTCTCTGGGGGCTACGCATGCCGCGAACCTTTTCTTCCGCTTCCCGGAGACTTTTGACGGACTTCTGGCACTGAGCGGGATCTATACATCCACCTATGGCTTTGGCAGCTTTGCCAACGAGGCAACCTATCTCAACAGTGCCGTGGATTATCTGGCCGGCATGCCCGCAGACCATCCGTACATCGAACGCTACCGCAATGGCCGCGGCATCATTGTATGCGGTCAGGGGGCATGGGAAGTGCCGGAAACCACGTACCGCGTCAAGGAGCTCTGCGAGGCAAAGAATATGGGCGTGTGGGTCGATCTGTGGGGATATGACAGCGCGCACGACTGGGACTGGTGGTACCGTCAGGTAGCCTATCACATCCCGCATCTTTTGGGATAAGTGCAGATAAAGAAGAAAGGATGGCTTTGAATGATGAAAAACTTTGTCTTCATTTCTCCGAATTTTCCGGAGAACTATTGGCATTTCTGCAGGGAACTGCAGGGAAACGGCATAAATGTACTGGGAATCGGCGATCAGCCCTACCATGAACTGCGTCCCGAAGTCCGCGACAGTCTCAATGAGTATTACAAGGTTTCCACGCTGGAAAACTATGACGAGGTCTATCGTGCCGTCGCTTTCTTTATTTTCCGCTACGGACGCATTGACTGGCTGGAGAGCAATAACGAATACTGGCTGGAGCGCGACGCACAGCTCCGTCAGGACTTCCATATCATGTCCGGATGGCAGGTGGAGGACCTGCCCCGTATCAAGTACAAGAGCCGCATGAAGGAATACTACCAGAAAGTCGGCATTCCCACGGCACGCTATCACATGGTCGACGATTTCGAGCACTGCATGCGCTTTATCGAAGAAGTGCATTTCCCTGTCATCGTAAAGCCGGATAACGGAGTCGGCGCTGCTCATACCTATAAGCTTTCCTCTGAAGATGACCTGCGCACTTTCCTGGCAACGCGTGAGCCGGTTTCCTATATCATGGAAGAGTTCATTGATGGTGAGGTACAGTCCTACGACGCCATTATTGACAGTCACGGTGAACCGCTCTTTGAAACCGGAAACCGTACGCCTAATTCCATTATGGACATTGTCAATAATGAGGATAATACCTTCTATTATATTCTCCGGGATCTTCCGGATGATACCCGCGAGGCCGGACGGAAGACCGTGAAGTCCTTCGGTGTCCGCTCACGGTTTATACACTTTGAATTTTTCCGTCTGCTCAAAGACCATGAAGGCCTGGGCAAGAAGGGACAGATTATCGCACTGGAAGTCAATATGCGTCCCTGCGGCGGCATTTCACCCGAGATGATGAACTATGCCAATTCCACGGATGTCTATAAGATCTATGCGGACATGATCGCCTATGACTCCACGCTCAAATCGACCGGAGAACGTGCCTTCTGTGCTTTCTTCGGCCGCCGTGATGCCAAGCATTACCGCCTGTCCTCCGAGGAACTGGCGCAGAAGTATGCGCCGCAGATGCGGCAGCACATGCGTGTGCCGGAAGCGCTTTCCGGTGCCATGAGCAATGAAGCCTTTATTGCGGTCTTCCCCACACAGGAAGCACTGGATCAGTTTGCCCGGGATGCATCCGACAGCGCTGACTGAGTCAGGCTTTCGTAGAGTCTTCTGATTTCCGCGAGAATGGACGGATAATCAAACGCATCTCCGCTGACCAGCTGAATTTCCCTTTGAAGATTCATGCCTTCAATCCCGGCGCCGTACAGCCTGCCGGCTTGAATTTCTTCCCTGCATGCGCTGTACGCCATGATGGTAACGCCCAGATTGGCCATGACCAGTTCCTTGATGGAAGTCAGATCATCCATCTCCAGCCGCACATCATAATTGTGTATGTGATCCATATGCTCAATCAGTCCCGCCTCAAAGAGCCGTCTTGTGCCAGCCTCATCGCTGCGCAGGATCAGGCTCTCTTTTTTCAGTTCCTCCAGTGTAACCCTGTCCCGGCACGCCAGGGGATGCTGCGGACACATGACGACAAGCAGATAATCGGTGTCCAGATGTTCCACTCGGCACGACTTGCTTTCCACCGTGCCGTCCAGAAGCGCAAAATCCAGCGCGTAGTCCTCGATTCTGCGCACCAGCTGCTCCGTACTCCCTGTGACAACACGGATGCTTGTCTCCGGATGGGCGGAGCAGTAGCTGGTGAATACTCTTCCCAGGAGTGCTTCGGAACAGGTCGGCGTAATTCCCACAGTCAGGTGCGTCAGCTGTGTTTCCGCATCCGTCAGTTCCCGGCGCAGTCTGTTTTCCAGGTTTTCCAGGCGCTGCGCATACTGCAGAAGAATCTTTCCTTCCCCTGTCAGATACTGTGCATTGCCGTTGCGATAAAAAATCTTGATTCCGTATTCGCGCTCCAGCTGTCGGATGTGGTAGGTCACGGAAGGCTGTGAAAGAGAAAGGCTTTTCGCCGCCTTTACATAACTGCCTTCGCGTATGATGGCCAGAAAGCTCTCCAGTCGAAGGTCCATACCGTTTCCTCCCCGAACAATTATTAAGAATTTTTATAGCATTATTAAAAATTCCAAATTGATTTTATCACGAAGAATCAGTACAATCAATCATGAGTTTGTTGTCAGGAGGTGTGTCTATGACCATTTCCGCCATGATTGCGTCCCTGTCTCCGGAAGCGCAGGCGCTTCTGGGCGTGTCCCTGATCTGGCTTTGCGGGTTTCTGATGTCCCGTGTTTCCAAGGTTTTCTCTCTGCCCAATGTTACCGGCTATATTCTGGCCGGTGTTGTGATCGGGCCTTACTGTCTTTCACTGCTGCCGGCACATATCACGCAGAGCATGTCGTTTATCACCGATGCAGCCCTTGCGATGATCGCCTTTGGCGTGGGACGATACATGCAGCTGGACACACTGAAAAGTCAGGGTATCAAAATGATTCTGCTTACGGTCATGGAAGCGCTTTCGGCCGCCCTGATCGTGACACTGACCATGCTTTTCGTTTTCCATCTGCCGCTCTCCACGGCACTTCTGCTGGGTGCGATCGGCTCTGCCACCGCACCGGCTTCCAGTCTGATGACCATTCGGCAGTACAAGGCCAAAGGACCCTTTGTCAATACACTGATTCAGGTTGTGGCCCTTGATGACGCAGTAGCTCTCCTCGCCTTTTCCGTGTGTGCTGCGATCGCTGCCGGCGCGGAGAACACCGGCCACAGTGCCATGACCATGCTGATGCCGATTCTGACGAACCTGGGCGTTATCCTTGTCTGCTATGTTCTGGGACGTCTTCTGGTAGTCGCGCTGCAGGGCCGCAGTCCGGACCATCGGATTGTACTTACCTGTGCTTTTATTTTTCTGATTGCCGGTGCCTGTGCGGCCATTAATGTGTCCCCGCTTCTGGGCTGCATGATGCTGGGTGCCACCTATGTCAATGTATCCGGAGACAAGACCATATTCAAGCAGGTCTCCCGCATTTCCCCGCCGATCAATATTCTATTCTTTGTGCTCTCCGGCATGCGGCTGAACCTGGAAGCCCTGGCGACCGTTGGCATTATCGGTGTTGCATACTTTGCCATCCGAATTCTGGGAAAGTATATCGGAGCATGGACCGGCTGCCGCATGATTCATGCACCCGCGGAGGTACAGCGGTATCTGGGTCTTGCCTTGATTCCGCAGGCCGGTGTCAGCATCGGCCTGGCTGTTCTGGCACAGCGAATTCTGCCGCCCGAGTCCGGCATGCTGATCAATACGATTATTCTCTCCTCTTCCGTTCTCTATGAAATGATCGGTCCCATGTGCGCCAAGTATGCGCTGATGCGCTCCGGGGCCATCAAGACGGCAGAGTCCGCTCTGCCGCTGCGCACAGCACCTGTCACCTCCGGGACCAAGAAAGCAAGCCGCGAGATAGGTACAATGGAGCGGAAAGCACAGGTGACGCCCCTTCCCAAAGCAGAAGCTGGCGCCGAAAAGCCGCACAAGAAAAGTGACAAGAAGGACAGGCATGCCAAGGATAAGAAAGCAGAGGACAGGAAACAGCAGCGCAGCGCACTGACCGTTGTGCCGCACGCAAGCAGTACACCGCCTGCTTCCCTGCACAGACGTTTTCTTCTGCATCCGGAACACGAAAACCGATTTACTGCCTGATCAGCCGCCGTCCTGTGGGACGGCGGTTCTTGCGTTTCGATTTCCTGTTCCTTATCATAAAAGGCAGGAAAAAGGGGGCGTATCCATGAAAACCACCATCGGCATTCTGGCACATGTGGACGCAGGGAAAACCACGCTGTCCGAACAGCTGCTCTTTCGGACCGGCGTGCTGGCAAAGCCGGGATCCATACAGGAGAAGAATACTCTTATGGACCAGGATCCCATGGAAACGGAGCGCGGCATCACGGTGTTCTCGGGCCTGGCTTCCTTTCCCCTGGGCGGCGATACGTATTATCTGCTGGATACGCCGGGGCATGTGGATTTCGCCTCTGACATGGAGCGCGCGCTTTCCGCCCTTGACCTGGGGATTCTCCTGATCTCCGCGCCGGACGGCATTCAGGGGCATACGCTGACCCTGTGGTCGCTTCTGGAACAGTGGAAGGTTCCCACGCTTGTTTTTCTCAACAAGTGTGACCGTGGGGACGCAGATGCTGACACGGCTGTCGCTGCGCTTTCCGCCCGATTTCATGCGCCGTTTCTGGACATGAGAAGGCTGCAGAAAACCGGACAGCTGGATGATACGCTGATCGATGATGCTTCTCTGCTCTCCGAAGAATTGACAGAAGCCTGTCTGTCGGGGAACATGACAGCGGCAATACTACTTGACTGTCTGCGGCCTATGGTGGCACAGCGTGCGGTTTTCCCGGTCTTTTCGGGTTCCGCACTCACCGGGGAAGGCATGGACAGTTTTCTCAGGCTCCTGCATGCGCTGACGCCGTTTTCCTCACCTGCATCCGACGCACTGTCCGGCTTTCTTTTCCAGGTGCGCTATGAGGGAAATACACGCATTGCTTTCTGGAAGATCCTCTCCGGCACACTGCGTCCCAAAGATGTGTTCCCCCTCACTCCGCTGCCTTCCAAGGTACAGGAAATCCGCCGCTACCGGGGAAGACGATATGAAATTCTGCGGGAAGCAGAAGCCGGTGACATTGTCGGAATTCCCATGCGCGAGGGACGGATCGGTGATACCCTGGGTGGCCTGCCGTCCCTCGTCTATCATGTGTCCCCCATGATCTCCGCGACGCTTCTCTGGGACCGCAGCCGTGTGCCAGCCTTTCAGGTGGCACAGTACATGCGTCAGCTGGAGGAGGAAGACCCGGAGCTTCACGTGGAGGAGGACGGCGATACTATCCGCCTTCGGATTCTGGGACGGATGCAGCTGGACATGCTGAAAGAAAAAATGCAGGCGCGCTATGCGCTGCCTGTATCCTTCGGGCCCATGCAGATCCTCTATCATGAGACAGTTGCCGCACCGGTCATAGGCATCGGGCACTATGAACCGCTGCGGCATTATGCGGAAGTCCATGTGCGGCTGCTCCCCGGTCCGCGCGGCAGCGGCATCCGTTTCCGCTCGGTAGCGCATGTGGATGATCTGGCGCTGAACTGGCAGCGCCTGATCAGGACACATGTCTTTGAAAAGGAGCATCGCAGCATACTGACAGGGAGTCCGCTGACGGATGTCACCGTTGAACTGCTCTGCGGGCGTGCTCATCTCAAGCATACGGAAGGCGGCGATTTCCGGGAAGCTACCTATCGCGCCATTCAGAACGCACTGCGCTTTGCTGACGCTGTGCTTCTGGAACCGCTCTGCCGCTTTACGCTGCGTTTTCCGGAACCGTTTCTGCCTGCCGTCACACGGGACATGCTGCAGATGCATGCGTCCACGGATTCGCCTGTGTTTGAAAACGGCGAGATTCTGCTGACCGGAAGCGCGCCGTATGCGGCCTTCGCACCATGGCAGGAAACGTTTCCCCATCTGACGCACGGAAAAGGTTCGCTTCAGGCTGTACCTGCCGGGGAAGCGGTCGCACGCAACAGTGAGGAAATCATCGCAGCCAGGCAGTACCGTCCGGGACCGCAGGACACAGGCGACTCTGTCTTCTGTGCGCACGGTGCGGGATTCGTTGTACAGTGGTCTCATGTGCGAGAATGGGCCCATCTCCCGGACCCGGAAGATCCGGACGCACTTCCGGAAACCTGCCTTTCGACCCCGGAGGAGGCTGTAATGTGAAACGTTTCTGTTCCCTTTGCTTTCTGCTGCTTCTATTTTCATGCACCGCACTGGCCGATACTGTCCTGATGCAGGTGACTGACCTGCATTTTCTGGCGCCTTCGCTCTATGAAGGCAGCGAACTGTTTTCGCAGGCGCTGCTTCATGGAGACGGTAAGGTAACGGACAGAAGTGATATCCTGCTATCAGCGATGGAAAAGGAAGTCATGTCCGTTCACCCCGACGCATTGATTCTGTCCGGAGATCTCACGTTCAATGGAGAAAAGCAGAGCCATGTCCTGCTTTCGGAATGCCTCCGCCGCATCCAGGACTCCGGAATTGCAGTATATGTCATTCCCGGCAATCATGACATGAATATGCCCAATGCCTGCGCTTTTTCGCGATACAGCTATGCACGCACGGAAAGTGTCAGCGCATCGGAATTCCGTGACATCTACGCGCCCTTTCTTCCTGCGCATGACGGCAGCATGCGGCTGGGCGGCTGGGCCGAGGTCGGCGATGTCGTGCTGCTGCTGGTTGACGGTGCCATCTATGAGCCTGTGAGCCTTACGGGAGGATTCATCCCCGCGGAAACGCTGCAGGCGGTCCGGCATGTGCTGGAGACAGTGCAGGAGACAGGAAAGGCTGTGATCTCCGTTACGCATCACAGTCTGATCCCGCATGCGGACCTGATGCAGGAGAGTTTTGTTCTGCGCAATGCCTCTGCGCTTCTTTCGCTGTATCAGACATACAAAGTCCCGCTGAACCTGTCCGGGCATCTGCATCTGCAGCATATTGCCCAGTCGCAGGGGGTCACGGATGCGGCCACGGGCGCTTTTTCCCTCTTTCCGCACCATTACGGTCTGATTACGGTCAGCGAGGATACGATCCGCTATGAAAGCCGTACGCTTTCCCCGCAGCATGTGCCGGAGGGCTTTCTGGAGGAAAGCGCGAACTTTTTCGTTACGGTAACGGCGCTGAAAATACAGCCTGTTCTAGAAGCACTGGACCTGACTTCCTCACAGAAAGCGGACATGCTGCGGCTTGCCTGCGAAGTGAACCTGGCCTATTTCTCCGGTCTCCTCGGGTCCAACGGAACCGCCTGGCAGGAGGACCCGGGCTATGCACTCTGGACAGCGCATCGGACGGATTCGCTGGAGGCACAGTATATCGCGGGTATTCTGGAAACGGAAAGACAGGATCAGATCAATGTCACGCTTGCCTGTGCTTCTGCATCCCCGGAGGGCCGGTGACCGTCAAAGGCTGCATTCCATGCCAGTGCATCCGCCATTTCGTTGAGTGCTACGCCTGTATGCGCCGGAACCTTCTGAAAGCACACCTTCATTTTGCCCGCATACTTTGTCTGATAGGTGCTGACATACATCTGGCTCAGCGGCTTATTGGCTTTCCATTCCCCGCATATCCAGTATGCAAGCCCCGCGTAATCGTGATAGATCCGCACCTGACTGATTCCGTTTTCCAGCGCGAACTCCATGGCCGCCAGGGCACCCATGATTTCCCCGGCTACATTCCGGGACTCCAGATAGTCCGTTTCGCTTCCTGCACCGGAACGCGTAATCGTTCTGCCTTTCCATACCATGGCAACGCCCCAGCCGTACCTGGCACCTCTCTGATTGAACGAACCGTCACAGTAGGCTGTCAGCACGCCGTTTCTGTCGTCCTCTTCCATCAGCATCTGCCAGTAGTCTTTACCCGCAAGCCAGGCTCTGGCTTCATCCTCATTCTTAAAGGATTTATAGACCGGATTTGGATACCCGCTGATAGCGTCCAGGCATGCGCTCCAGCTGGGAAACAGACCGGTCTGATTGCCGCTGCGAACGGCATAGACTTTCCCGCTCTGCACACTGCCGCCCTGCATATAGGTCTGTGCATCCTCTTCTTTCAGAAAGGATTTGAACTCGGCTCCGGGAAAGCCGATCACCTGTGCCTGGCATTCCTTCCATGTCTCAAATATGCCGGCTTTCCGGCCTTTGCGGACGGCATACCATTTCTTGGGAGTGGCCATTTGCTTTTTCCTTCTCTCTGTCGCTGATTCGCAGGGAAATGCGTGCCTGCTTCCTTCTGTCATGCACCGGCCCCCCGGTCAGAACGTACCGGGAGCAGGCAGCAGCATGCTTTCCGCATCAGATATCCTGCGTATTCTTCCAGGCAGAATACTGGCTATGACACGGCCTTCCCATTGACACAGGATGCCGCTTGGAAAGCCCCTGGATATGGGATTATAACAGATTATACACGCAAACCGGAAACATTTTTTTGACGCAGCAGGAGGATTGTGCTAGACTCTGCCCTGCTTGCGCACACCAGTATCCTGCCGGAAAGGAAGTCGTTCCATGGCTTATTCCCTTCGTTCGTACCATGCCCCCCTGGTGCCTGACTGCCGTCTCTGCCCCGCACCGGAGGATGCCATTGCCCCGCCTTCCTGTCACGCGATGAGTATTGATCCGGAATACTTCCGCATTTTCACCAATGTCCAGGACGCTATCGTCAATCTATCCCGGGCACTGATTCAGGAGGCGAATGCATGATCTGGGCTGCTGTTCCCGGGATTCTTTTTTTCTTTCTTTTTCTGATCGCCCCGCGCCTTTTCCGCCGCGATATGCGGGCCTTTCTTGGCAGACCCTACGCGCACCGGGGGCTGTGGGACCCAACGCATCCGGAAAACAGTCTTTCCGCCTTTCAGCAGGCGGTAAAGGCAGGCTTTGGCATTGAACTGGATGTACAGGCAACGAAGGACGGTGTACTGATTGTCTTTCACGACGAAACCCTGAAGCGTGTATTCGGCAGACCGGAGGCACTGCGGGACCTGACATACCCGCAGCTGCAGAGCCTGTGCTTTCCGGATAGTCAGGAGTCCATTCCGCGTTTTCAGGATGTCCTTTCCAGTGTAGACGGACAGGTGCCCATGATCATTGAGATCAAGACCGGAAAACGGATTTTTTCTCTGTGCCGCGATGTGGCAGACATGCTCTCCGCCTATACCGGACCTTATCTCATTGAGAGCTTTGACCCCCGGGTTCTTTTGTGGTACCGGCTGCATCATCCCTCGGTTCTTCGCGGTCAGCTCAGCTATGGCCTGTGCAGAGGGACACCCTATCGCCGCTGCCTGTCCAATCGGCTTTTTACCAGCCTGATAGGGAATGTCCTCGCGCGTCCGGATTTTCTCGCCTATGATATCCGAACGGAGCGTTCCCTGCCCCTTCGTCTGCAGCGGCTTTTCCGCCCCTGGCTGGTCGCCTGGACCGTTACGGATCCTGCGCAGCTTGCGGACACCCGCATTCCCTGGAATATGTATATCTTTGAGGGCTATCGGCCGCCGAACTGAGTGTCCTGTACTTTCTCCGGGATTTCATGTATAATCCCTTCTGTTCCCGAATCGAAGGCATCCTCTGCCTTCTCTTGGGGACAGAATCAGAGCTTTTCGCGATTGTATTTCGTTCATCTGTGCCATTTCTTACACAAGACAACCATTTCTTTCATTTTCACGCATGCGTTTCCGTATGCGTTTTCACAGGCAGCAATATGGAGGTGCCATTTTTCAATGACCCAGGAAACAGCCAAGCTTCTGCGGCCTCTCTATGAGGAGACAGTGCGTGCCAAGGAAGCCCTTGATCAGGCCAGCAAGGATATGTCCGCCTACTATGCCAAAGGAGAGAGCGTACCGCAGTCCCTGCTTCTCTCCCTTGCCACGCTGGCACCGGATTATCAGAAATCCCTGGAAAAGCTGCAGAAGGCAGCAGAACAAGCCCATCTGAAAAAAAGCAGTACACTGGAAGACATCGCTTCGGCCATAGAGCATGCCGCTGTGCGCATTACCACGCGGTCTGTTTTTCTCAGTTTTCTTCTTCTGACGACTGATGACCCGGATCTGTCCTCGACGCTTACCGCTTCACAGAAGCGAATCTTTCAAGCAGTAGCGCGTGCACGCGGGGAATCGCAGACCGAACAGGCGCTCAGCGGCTGCCGGGAGATCATGGATGCCATGCGCAGCCATTCCCGGGCGCTGAGCGATACAGCCTATGCTACGGTGGAAGAACGCCTGGGACGCCCCATCGCGCGTGCTGTGGACCGGGGACTGTTCTCTTATGCCCGCACGCTTCCCGCATGGGTTCAGCTCAAAGGCCGCCAGGGCATGATGGCACCCGCTTCCGCGGAAGAAATCTCGGGGCTTTGGGAGCTGCTGGAAGGGGAAAAACCGGCTTCCGCTGTTCCTTCACCCACTGAAAAGGGTTCGTCTTCCAAGGCTCGGACTGCGTCCCGACAGAAGGCAGAGAAAAACCGGGAGAAAGCATCGCCTTCCGCATCGGTCGCTGTCCCCGGCGAACCGGCGGCTCCGCACGCAGAGAAGAAAAAAGTACCGGCATGGGCACATACACTGGCTGCATATATGGTCTGTACCAAGGTTATGATGCCGGATGACCGCTCTTTTCCGCACAGTCAGACACAGAAGGCCCTGGATATGGGATGGCTGCAGCAGATGCCTGTAACTGTCGAAGGCACAGCTGCTTCTGTATCTCTTCTTACTGCCTCTGCCCGTGACCTGGTGCCGGATGATTTTTTCTCCGCCCTGGGGCTTCCGGAGGATCTGGCAGCGACATTCTTTGGCATGCCGCAGCCTGACGATATGACCCCGGATTATCTGCGCCTTGTGCAGGTCATGCGGATGGACCACCATCTCAGGGATCCGAAAGATTCGAGAATGCTTCTCTCCTGTTCCGCGGACAGCGCTCTCCCGCAGGCGGTCTGTTTCCTGGATGGACGTGCTGTCTTCCGGTTTCTGGATGATCCGGACAACACGGAGGCGCTCCTCAAGCATGTACGGAGATTTCGTCAGACACATGCGCAGGCATCCATTGAGATCCTGTGCCGGAATGAGGAGGATTACAAAAAGCGCAGCGCGCAGTGGCAGAAACACCATATGCCGCGGAAAAACGTGGTGCTGCGCCTGCTGGAAACGAACAGCAGACCTGCATCGGCAGATAAAGCAAAGAAAGACAGTGCTGCAAAAAAACCGAATCCGGTCTCTTTGCCGTCTGCGGAAAGCCGTCTGCCCAAGCCGCTGCACCTGCATGGCGCCTACGCCTCACTGTCCGGCAGCTGGGCTTATTCCATTCGTCTGCGCAGTCTCAGTATGGAAGAGCAGCTGCAGGAACTGCGCGCGCATCCGGAACAGGTACTGGCTCTGCTGATCGCCCTGGAGAGCCGTTTCTTTCCCGTGGAGCATACCACGGCCCGGAACGGACTGCATGCCATGCAGCTGGACGAGACGGGAAAGACAGCCGTAAAGGAGGATACGCTTCGGGAACTGTTCCAGAAGAAGCTGCTGGTACGTTACTCCGTGCGCTGCAGAGATAAGAAGTATGATTCCTATATTCCTTCTCTGCTGGCGATGGAATGCCTGCGTTCGCTGAACGCCAGCGGTGTATACTGCGCAGAACCCATTTCTTCGGATAGAACCTTCGATCCGGATGCCGTTTCCGCATCGGAAGCCTTTCAGATCCAGCGCATTCATGAATGCACGCTGTCCCGCCGCGAACCGGTGCTTCCCAGAATGCAGCCCTTTCCCGAAGGCACAGGACTGATTATGGGCTGCATGCCCGGACAGAGCGCGTCCCTTCCTTCCCGGATCCTTCCTGCCATTCCTGCCAGAGGCCAGGAAAACGCGTGGCTGGCATGCGTGAAGGATTATCTTGCAAAGCATCCAGAGGAGAAACTGCTGATCCTGTGCGAGTTTCCCTCGGATCTGCAGACACTGCGCAGTGCTCTGCAGCCGCTGGTGCCTGATCAGGTCTATTTCTGTGTGCGCGGCACGCCGGACAAGCTGATAGAGGGCGCCAGCAATCAGGTGCAGCTTCTCCCGCCGCAGCCGCACGCGCCCTTTGTCTGCTCCCTGCAAATGAATGGGGAAACCGCCGTCGTAAAACAGCAGGCAATGCCCGAAACGCCTGCCCTGGCGGCAGAACCAGAAGATCTTTCCCGCGTAGCCATTCCCGCTCTTCCGCCTATGGACTGGTCGCTTTTTCCCGATCCCCTGGAGGGAATCACTGTCCGCCTGACAGGGGGCGGCGGGCAGATGACGATGACAGAAGCTCTGTATAGCGAGGATCTGAGCAGTATTCGTCATCTGACAGAGCTTCTGGCCATACTGCACCGCCGGCTTATACTGCTTCCTGAAGATATCGGCGTTCTGCATTCTGCGCTTACGGAAAACGATATCCGCTCGGCGCGCAGGTTTGGATATCTGTCCGATCTGACAGTACGTTCGCCCCAGCGCGCTGCGCTGTATCTGACACTGTCCGAAAAAGCATGGTCGTGCCTTCGGGCGCCCTTCTACCCGTCCTATGCCCAGCGCGCCGGTCTGCCGCTGTCCCCGCTGTCCCATCCATGGTGGAACGCAGGCATGGCCGTACAGGTGCAGCTGCTGCACGACTATCTGCTGCAGGAAGATTATGCGCTCGGGGAGCCGCTTTCCGCTTCCGGGATCGTTCCGGCGTATATGTCAGGTGCACTCTGCGCTGTATTCCTGCCGCAGAAGAATAAGGCGGATGCATGGTGTCAGGATTTCTGCCGTCTGTATGCCGCCAGTCCTGACCGCGCCATGCATGTTCTTCTGCTCCATGCGGAGGATATGCGCTTTCTGTGGAATGCGCTGCCATTTGCCATGCATCGATCAAAGCGCCTGATTCCTGTCTGTGCGGACGATCAGGGATTCCATACCCTTGCCTGGCAGCAGCAGAAAGCCGTACCGGAGAGCTGCCTTACGCATGAGAATGTCCCGGATGCACCGGAGCGATATACGCAGGCACTGAACTTTCTTAAGCAGTCGCCGGAAGACTGTGCGCTGCTTTCCAGGCTATTGCGTTTTCAGGTCATGGCGCCGAATGCACTCGCAGAGCCGCTTAGGAAAGAAGGACTGCTCTGTACTCTGGAGGCGCCCGGAGATGCTGCTCTCTATCTCACGCCTACTGACTTTGCCTTTGCACTCTGCCGTGCGCATCCAGAAGCACTGGACCTTGTAAACATGGCAGCCCCCGTGGACTGGAATACGGATAATCTGTACCGTGCACTGGCGGAATACAGTGTCATCGAACATACGCCGATTGCCAGAACAGCCTTCCTGTCGACTGCGGTACAGAACCTGGTCATGCTGTCCTGGCGTACAGAGAAAGGCATGCACAGCCTCCTGGCTGTTACCCTGGCGGACATGGACATTCTGCCGGATGTACTGTCACAGCTGGCACAAGACGGCATACAGTCCGTGGCATTCCTTCCCGACAGCGATGAAACCAGCGAAAACCTGCGCGACAGTCTTGCCCAGCTCACTTCCATCCTGCCCTGCGGGCTCTGGAATGAAGCGGAAGCGCTTTCTGCGCTGCTCCCTGACACGCCGTTTTCTCTGACGCCGTGGACGGTTTCGTCGGCCCGGCTGTCATTGCTTCCCTGCATGGCACAGCTGAGCGCCAAAAACGGACTTAAGGAACTGATCCTGTATCTGTATGCCCACGGCATACTGGATACCAGCGCTATCCTGCCGGAGGGGATTGACGAAGAGAGCATTGCCTATGCGGACAGATATGGCTATCTGGACAGAGCTGACCTGACAGAGGGCCGGCTGGTGCATTCCCTGGTCCGGCTTTCTGACAAGGGAAGAGCGGTGATACAGCATCCGCGGTGTCAGACCGTGCTTGGACTCAGCGCGGATGCATCCGCGCCTGACCTTGCAGACAGGTCTGCCATGGAAATGGCGGATCTGCTGCTTCTCTCCCAGGCTGTTGCCAGAGAGAATGTCGCAGGACGCATCACAGCACCCTGCGGCGGCGTCTTGGGATGGGAAGACGAAGCAGGCCATGTCACACTGGCGCTTTCCCGCCGTCCAAGTACAGAAACGCTGCATTCGCTGCAGAATACCTGCGGTTTTTTCCCGGTAACCCTGCTTACCGAAAAGGACACCGCTGTCGCTCCGCATCCTTTTATCACATCCCATGCGCTTCTGGATTCAGCGCATCTTCTTCTGCATCTGCCAGAACGCAGTGCGCAGCCGTCCCTTTCCGATACGGAGCTCCTGGATATGGCGCAGCATCAGGCGATCTCTCATCTTTATGGGGAAGCGCTGGACCTTCTTGCTGACGGGAACACGGCAGGACTTGTGCTCCTGCGGCTTCTGTCTCCCATGCACGCGCCTTCCGATGAAGCATATGGCGCGCTTCACTCGGGCATGGCCGGAGATGATGCATCCCCTGCCCTGCAGCTGCTTGCCCTGGCAGGAAGCGCTGCCAGGCATACCCTTTCCGCACTGCAGGGAAGCAATGCTTCCCCGCTTCATGAACTGATACAGAAAGCTGCTGTCTGCCACCTGGATGACAGCGTGCTTGCGCTCTGGCTTTGTGAAAACCTGACTGCCGTGTTTGGAACTGACGACGCGCTGCGTCCCTGTCTGGACATAGCCATGCGGGCGCTGGAAGGACGTCTGGACATGGATATTCCGCGCCTTCTTCTGTATACGCCCAGTATTCCTCTGTCGGCAGACGGACAGCCTGTCACTCTGGACGAGAAATGCATGCTGATGCCCCTGGGGCCCGCCTTGCTTGCACGGCATATTCCTGCCTGTCCATGTGATTCGCTGGCAGCATGCATGGAATCTGTACAGGCTTATGCTGCGCAATATGCGGGTGAAACCGGCACGCTTCAAGCCATTGCTGCCCTTTATCCTTCGGATCTGCCGGCGTTCCTGCCGCCAGACAATGACACATCGGATAGGACTGCACTGGAAAGCGTGAATGCCAGAAAGCGTGAAATTATCCTGCGCAGCGCCCAAGCCGATCATCGGATCCAGACAGACAAGGCCTGTGCGCAGCTGCAGTCCGCGCTTTCGGCTCTGCACGATGCCTGCAGTGCGCTTGCATGCCCCGGTTATGAATCGCGGCTGCTGGACCTGGCGCTCCGCCATCCGAACAGGATCGGTAAAATGAGTGCCAGGCCGCATCCAAAAGGACTGAGCGCAGCCCAGCAGCAGACCTATGACGCACTGTACCGGGCAGGTCACAGCTACGCCTGCGAAACATACCTGGCACAGCTTGCCGTGTTCGCAGATGCAGATGACGCATATGAGGGCATGCAGCGCACACTGCTGCGTTTCCTTTCCGGCTACGATGACAATTATCGGGCCAGTGTCCATCATGAGGGCATTCAGCTGGCGGATATCTATCGGCAGAGACACTTTGAACGGGATGCACAGGTCAAGGAAGGAGAAAAGATGCTCATGCATCTGCCCCAAAACGGTGCATCCAAAGCGGATATTCTCTCATTCCTCCAGACCATGGGCCTTCCCTGTCAGAACGCTGTGGAAAAAGAGCGCGCCAGCTGGGAATGCATGCCTTATGAAGTTCCTCAGGGAATTCCGCTTCGCGCACTGGGACCCATGCTGCCCAAAACCGGTCTTCATGTACGGCTGCTGCGTTCCGATACGCCTGCCAATGCAGAGGCAATGCTCACTGCCATTGACGCACAGGGAGCACTCTGTGAAACGCAGCCATGCCTGCTTCTGTGCCCCTTTGCCATACCGTTCAATGAACGCAAACGCCTGACCATGCGCTGGGAATCCGTCGCGAATCGTCCGCCGCTTCTGCTGCTCGACGCCGTACTGGCTCTGTTCCTGGCTGAATCGGACGGAAAGAAGCGCTATGCGGATTTCCTGGCCTGTGCGCTGCCTTTTGCTGGACTGGCCAACGCCAGGGAAGCGTTTTTCCAGGCAGAAATGCCCGCCCCCATGAAGACAGTAGAGGAACTGATGGCCTTTGGGCATACGCAGAACCTTATCCTGTCACAGGAGATGGGCAGATCCTCTGTAATCGATTCCCTTCTGGAAGCTTATTCCTGTGTGAAAGAGCGTCGGTTTGGAATCGCACTGGCATTGCCGGATGAAATCCCGCTGCCAGACCAGATTCTGACACGGCTGCGCGCATGCGGATGTGTGCCGCCATCCCTGAAACTGCCAGAAAAGAAATGGCCTGAAAAGATTCGAGACCATCTGATCGGGCAAAGCCGTATTCTTCTGATACTGGACCACGCAGATCAGTGCAGGGAAGAAATCCTTCGCCAGATAATGCGCCTGGAAGAAGAACGGATTCATGTTGTCCTCGTCTCCGAAGCTCCGCTCTCCCTTGATGAAAAAGTACAGCGCGTAGCGCTTCCGCCCCTGTCTCTGGAGTCTGCCGAGCGGACGCTCCTGGCAGCACTGGCACTGGCGGGACGCAGTCTGGGCGAGTATCCGCAGCGTATTCTGCTGCCCGCGCTTCTTGAACGGCCACTGTACAGCCCAAGGCTGCAGGATCTCCTCTCCTACGCCTTCCGCCATACCCCCGCTTCTCTGGTAACCCCACCCCTGCGCCTTGACGCCTTTCCCCTGGCGATTGACTGATGGATGCAAAGGAGATCAGCATGGAAATATCACAGCTTTGGTGGACACAGATTCCCGGTCCGCGTGCCTTCTGCCGCGGCATTGCACGACAGTTCCGGGAGAGCAGCGTTTGCTGTCTCTCCTGTGAATTCATGCCGTGGCAGGATGCATTCCGATCGGCTGTACTTGACAGGATCTATGCAAGCACAGGGTCTGTTCTGCTGGATCTGATTTCTCAGACGGATATGGATGCAACCCCTCTTCTGTCGCTTCTTGCTCAGCACCTGGGCTTGCAGCAGGCAGTGCCTACCCTGTCCGAACTGAAGAATGCCGTGCCCGCTTCCGGGCTCTATCTCTGGCTCTGTCATCTCAGCGCACGGGGACTGCAGAGCGCGCTTGCCTTTCAGAGAGAGGCAGAAAAGATCGGTCTGCCGCTGCATCTGCTTGTGGAGTGCGAGGCGGCGGCCATTCCGAAAGCGCAGCCGGCTGTCATCCGGTATTCCGCGCAGGAAATGGACATTCTCTACCTGGCCCTGACCCTGCTCATGGATGAGATGGAGCCTTCTTTCGTGGAATATGCCGCTCATCTGCTTACTTCACTGGCCAAAGGTGACCCGCTCCGTATGGAAACCCTTTTCCATGCGTCAAGGGAGTGCCTTGTGCATCCGCTGGAATGTGCGCCGTGGCTTACGGATGTCCAGTGCGCGCAGGCTGTCTATAATGCGCAGATCCGCATACTGCTTCCCCTGATCGAAAATGTACGGCTGCAGCTGATTCAATCGTATCAGTCCGCGCTTTCACGGCATCTGCCGTTCATGGACGAATACCTGGGGACTTATCAGAAACCTGCCGAACTGGAACTGAGACATCTGGTTTATTTCCTTCGGCACGGTGATCTGCCTATGAACCCCAGGGACGAAAGCATACTGAACCTGCTCTATGAAGCGCGTAATCTGCTTTCACACATTGAGATACTGCCGTTTGCTTCCGTGGAAAAGCTGCTGCAAATGGCATAAACGAAAAGGATGGGGCTTTCCCATCCTTTTTCTGTCTCCGTTTTCAGCCATCGCTTTTCATGGCATTCCTTATGCCGTCTACAAACGCATATCCGGCACTGGCCGCCTTGTGTCCCAGATCACGGCTCATTAGCGTGACCACGGTACCATCGGTTTTCACCATCTCCATCTGACAGTCAAAGCCCAGCGTGGCAATAGCAGACGCAATCAGCGTCCAGGGATGTGCCAGGCCGATCACTGCACCGGCAATCCCGGCATTCAGCGGCAGATCCAGTACCTTGTTTCCGTCCTTCACCAGTCGGATACGGGCAATATTCCCTTTCTTCACATAGGCTTTCAAGGTTTCTGCCATATTCTGTACACTCTCATTGCGATTCTCACTCATACTGCATGCCTCCTCTTTCATTCCTTTGGGGTACAGGAAAAGTATAGCAGACTTCCGCATGAGAATCCTTGGAGGCGCATGAGAGTTTCATGAGAACTCAGGGCATCATATCATTGCGCAATATGGTCATGGACAGAAACGTCACAAACTTTTCAGGATGCAGTGTCAGTAGTTCCCCATGGTCCAGCCCGATGAGTTCCAGAGTAGGCACAGGTATTTCCATGTTCGCAAGATAGGCCAAATCCTTTCGGCGCGCCTTCTTTTCCCGGGAGCCATACCAGTAGATCAGACGGTCATACGAGTCAGGCAGTGACCGGGGAAGCATATAATTATTGCATGTATAAAAGGTATTCCATATGGTCCTGTGACTCATGCTCTGCAAAACATCATGCAGATACTGAATATCATCTTTTCCATAATCCGCTCCGGTGAAAAAGCGGGCCAGCCACCGGGGATCGAGTTTTTTCCCGATTTCAATCATCCAGGCATCTTTATGGGCAATGCACCGCCGCACCCACTTCGGGTATGTATAAGGCAGAATCCCTCCGTCCACAATCGCCTGATGTACATGAATGCGGTTGTTTCTCAGCATGCATAAGGCAATGCTTCCGCCCATGGAAAGACCGTACAGGCCTTCCAGACAATCCACGCCGCGTTCCAGCAGTGCATCTTCCAGCATGACTGCCGTTTCCTCTGTACCCGGGAAATCGTCCTGGGGATGATCCGGATCATACCCAGGAAGGGCCGGTACATATACATGAAAAAAGCGGGCCAGCGATTTCACCACCGGGCGGAACACATCCCAGCGTACGCAGCTGGCATGAATCAAACACAGGTTCTTTTCCTGATCTTTCCCATACTCATGAAAAACCATGGCCTTCGTCCCTTCTCTCATGCATGTAAGACAGATTACCGTGACTTATATATATTCGACGTCATGGAAAAAATCCCTGCGGTTCAGGGAAAAAACATGCGGCAATGAGTTCTATTTCTATGACATATATTTTTTGAAAAGAAAAGTGTTGACACAAAGTGGTAATTGCAGTATGATAAGTGAGTACCGCGTAGGGGCATGGTGTAATGGTAACACGTGGGTCTCCAAAACCTTTGTTGAGGGTTCGAGTCCTTCTGCCCCTGCTCTACTCTGGCTTTATGCCAGAGTTTTTTTGATTACAAGGGCCCATGGAAATTCCATGGGCCCTTGCTTATAACCGTTCGGTTATCCATTGCAGGATATCTGAATATACCTTTTTTCTGTCCAGTTCATTGAGTATTTCATGCCGGTCTCCCGCATACAGAGTGCATGTCACATCCTGCATGCCCGCATCCCGGAATCGCTTTTCTACTCTTCGAACACCCTCGCCCAGGTCTCCCACAGGATCATCCTGTCCCGAAACCAGCAGAATAGGGAGTGTCTGCGGCATCTTGCGGATATTCTCCGCCATTCCATCATCCCTGACCGCTTCGAAGAGTCCCAGATATCCATTCAGGGTAAATCGGAATGTGCACAGCGGATCCTTATAGTAGGCTCTTACAATCTCTGTATCTTTGGTAAGCCAGCTGCGATCCGCCTGGCTACCGTCCAAGCAATACTGCTTATAGGGTCCTCCGCCAGTGGACAGTTTCTGCAGCATGGGACTGCGATAATGCCAGCCACGGAAAAGCGCCATACAGCGTGCCAGCGTCATCCCCAGTTCACAGGTGGCTTTAGGAACATCGCCCGTTCCCATGATCACCGCACCGGACAGGCCCTGTGCATGCGAGAACAGATACTTGCGCAGCATATAGGATCCCATGCTGTGACCCAGCATGAAATAAGGGAGATCGGGATAATCCTTCTGCGTACTGGTGCGAAGGATATGCATGTCCGCAACCAGCGCATCACTGGGATGTGCCGGATCAAAGTATCCAAGATCTTCGCTTTTTTCCGCTGTCAGCCCGTGCCCGAGATGATCATGGCCCACCACAAGAATGCCCTGCTGCGACAGGAATGTCGCAAAGGAATCGTATCGATTCATGTGTTCTGTCATCCCGTGCGTCAGCTGAACAATCGCCTTGAAAGGCGTCCTTTCTGGCGTCCACCGATATGCCTTTACCTGGGTGTGGCCATTGGAAGAAAGAAATGAAAAAGTGGTTTTCACTCTGCCTCCTCCTTGTCCCCTTCTGCAGTCTTGCTCTTCTCACTGTCGCTCTCACGCTGTGCTTCCTCCAGTCGATGCAGACGAAGGGTGTGAGAGCGAAGAGACAGATCCATGGCGGCACGCAGCTGATCGTTCTCTGTACTCTGCATGGCTTTTTCAATATGTGCAATCCTGTCTTTGACTTCTTCAATTTCCAGCGCCAGCGGTGCCTTATACCCCAGGGCCTCGCCATATACGCCGCGCAGAAGCCGCTCTATTTGATCCGCGAATGTATCGCTGCCTGTCATAAGAGAGATCGCTCTTGTCGCTTTCAGAAGAAGAATACACGGGTCTTCCCCTTCACGTGCTCCGAGAAGGATTTCCATCTGCAGTTCTTCCGATACGCGTCCGCGTTGCTGATAGGATTTATACACATCTTCGATCTTCAGCGCTTTTGCCTTTTCCAGTCCATCCATGTTTTCCTGCCTCCTCCTTCCCGCAATCGGCAAAAGCCCGGGCGGACTGACCGCCACGGGCTTGCTGAGAGCTTATTCCATGTGCTGTGCATCCCTGAGGAAAGCGAGATATGCCTTATAGCCTTCCCAGATATCTGCCTTGGACACAATTTCCCATGGCGCATGCATGCTCAGGACAGCAATGCCTGCATCGATGACGTTCATGCCGTACTTGGAGCACATATAGGCAATCGTTCCGCCGCCGCCAACATCGACCTTTCCAAGCTCTGCCGTCTGGAAGTCCACACCATTATCGTCCATGATCTTACGGATCTGCGCCACAAACTCTGCATTGGCATCATTGGAACCGGACTTACCCCGGCTGCCCGTAAACTTGTTAAAGCAGATGCCGCGTCCCATAAAGGCCGCATTCTTCTTTTCAAAGGCCGATGCAAAATTGGGATCAAAGCCCGCTGACACATCGCTGGAGAGCATGCAGCTGTTCCTCAGGGCACGGCGCAGAGCCAGTTCTCCCGAAACGCCCGATGCATCCAGAAGCTCTGCACATACGTTTTCAAAGAAATGTGAATTCATGCCGGTTGCCCCGACAGACCCGATCTCTTCCTTGTCTGTAAGAATAGCGCACAGTGTACGGTCCGGGGTGCCTTCAAAGTCCATAACCGCACGCAGCGACGGGAACGCACAGACGCGGTCATCGTGGCCATAGCCGGCAATCATGGAGCGGTCAAAGCCCAGGTCCCGCGCTTTACCGGCTGGTACAACTTCCAGTTCAGCAGAGAGGAAGTCTTCCTCTTCAATGGCGTACTGTTCCTTGAGAAGCGCAAGAAGTGCTTTCTTCACAGGCTCTTTTTCTTCGTCCTTCAGGGGAATGCTGCCAATAATCAGGTTCAGTTCTTCCCCCTCCACGACCTTTCCGGCTTTTTTCTCCATCTGTTCCTGCGCCAGATGAATCAGAAGGTCCGAAATATAGAAGACAGGATCATCCTCCTTTTCTCCCAGAGCCAGCGTCACTTTTGTGCCATCCTTGCGGACAATCACGCCGTGCAGCGCCAGAGGCAGCGCCACCCACTGATACTTCTTGATGCCGCCATAGTAATGCGTATCCAGATAGCCAATGTTCTCTTCCTCATACATTGGATTCTGCTTGATGTCCATACGCGGGGAATCAATATGCGCACCCAGGATGTTCATACCGCTTTCCAGCGGCTTCTGTCCGATCACAAAGGCCATGAGATCCTTGTGCATCCATTCCACATACACCCTGTCTCCGGCCTTGAGCGTACCGTTTTTCCGTGCTTCATCCAGGCTTACAAAGCCATTGGCTTTCAGCAGTTCCACGCCGGCGGTGACACATTCCCGTTCCGTTTTTCCGTGATCCAGAAACGCTTTATACGCTTCACAGAAGGAGAAGACTTTCGCCTTTTCCTCTTCGGTATACTCATTCCAGGTAATCTTGTTATACATTCTCTGTTTCCTTTCCGGGCTTCTCTTTTTTTCATGCGAGGCTCGAAAGGCATTGTAGCAATCCATCTATAGGAATGCAAGCGCTATCCCGGACTTGTCAGATGCTGCATGCAGGCTGTATAGTCTTTTCATGCTGAGAAGGAGGATGCTGCTATGGAAAAGCTTTATGGTTATCCCCACACGCCCCTGCACTGGGATGACATTGATCATGTGGTTTTCGATATAGGAAACGTTCTACTGTCCTTTGATCCCCGGCGTATGCTGAAAAGCCTTTTCCCGGGACAGGATGCACTGCAGGACTTTCTTCTTCATAAGGTTTTTCTTTCCCCCTGCTGGGTTATGCTGGACCGATCTGTCCTGACAAGGGAAGAAATCGTATCCCGCATGGCTGCGGGGGATGAAGCACATTTACAGGATATTCACCGCGCTGTCTTTGACTGGGTTGACCTTCTTCTGGAGATACCTGAAGGTGTTGCGGCCATGAAAGCCTGCAGGGAGCACGGAAAGAAGACCTATCTGCTCACCAACTACAACAAGGACGCTTTTCTGGAAACGCAGGAAAAGTTTCCGTTTCTTTCGCAGGTTGACGGACTTCTCGTTTCCGGGCGTGAGCATATTCTCAAGCCCAGTCTCGAAATCTATGACCGTCTTACCCGGCGATATGACCTGAATCCGGCCCGCACACTGTTCATTGATGACAGCGCAGGCAATATAGAAGGCGCGCTAGCCTATGGATGGAACGGTTTCTGTTATCAGCATCCGGGAAGCCTGAACGCTCTGATCGAGCATAGCATATAAAAAAACGCAGATTTTCAGGCATTTGTTCGGAAAACCATCTTGACAGTCTGAATGGCAAGTGGTAAATTGAATCGGTGAGCCGCACGGGAGAGGTATGCAATGTGCTATGCACAACCTCGCGATCCCGGCGAGTATATTTTAGGAGGTGCTGCACGCATGTACGCAATTATTGCTGCAGGTGGCAGACAGTATCGTGTTTCCCAGGATGACGTGATCTATGTGGACAAGATCAGTCAGGATGCCGGCGCAAAAGTCACATTTGATGTGCTGATGGTCGGTGGCGAAGGCGAAATCAAGGTAGGCAATCCGGTTCTTGAAGGCGCCAAAGTGGAAGGTGAAATTGTCGCTCAGGTAAAGGGCGAGAAGATCATCATCGGCAAGTACAAGAGCAAGAAGAACTATCATCGCAAGAACGGCCATCGTCAGCCCTATACCAAGGTTAAGATCACAGCGATCGAGGCATGATTCATGCCCGTATCACAAGGGATTCGAACGGTCATTTTACAGAGTGCCACATTCAGGGGCACGCTGGATTTGACAGGCATGGACGGGATATTGTCTGTGCCGCAGTTTCGGTCCTGAGTATCAATTGTGTCAACAGCCTTGAAAGCATCGTACATGTGCAACCGGAGATTCTGGGAAACCAGGACGGTCTTCTCTCCTTTCTGCTTCCAGCAAGCCTTGAAGCGGAGACCATGAAGAATGCCCAGATTCTCATGCAGTCGCTGTATCAGGGGCTGAGCGACATTGCCAACCAGTATCCCAACTATCTGAAAGTTTCCATATCAAACGGAGGGAAATATCATGATCAGACTTAATCTTCAGCAGTTTGCTCATAAGAAAGGTATGGGTTCCACCCGCAATGGCCGTGACAGCGAGTCCAAGCGTCTGGGACCGAAGCGTGCAGACGGTCAATTTGCCCAGGCTGGCAATATTCTGGTTCGTCAGCGCGGAACGCAGTTCCATCCTGGCACCAATGTTGGCATTGGCAAGGATGATACCCTGTTCGCCAAGGTTGCCGGCATTGTCCGTTTTGAAGCCTTTGGCCGCAACCGCAAGAAGGTTTCTGTATATCCTGTCGAAGAAGCTGCCAGCGTACAGTAAAGTAACAAAAAGCCTGTCCTCTATGGACAGGCTTTTTGAAAAGGATGGATTCCCGTGATCGGAACAATTATCAACACTCTGCTTATACTGCTCGGCAGTTTTCTGGGGCTTCTGATCTCTCGCGGCATTCCCCAGCGTGTCAGAGACACCGTTATGATGGCTATGGGACTTTCCACCCTCCTGATCGGGCTTTCCGGCGCACTGAAAACCACCGACACCCTCTGCGTCATTGTCTGTATGGGAGTGGGCAGTCTTCTGGGAAGTCTTCTCAATATCGAAACAAAGCTGGATCAGCTGGGGCATTTCCTTGAAAAGAAGCTGTCGCACAGCGGTGAAGCCGGGAGTATTGGCCGTGGGTTTGTTACCGCAACGCTGGTTTACTGCGTCGGTGCCATGGCTATCGTCGGAAGCATTGACAGCGCCCTGAGAGGTGACCACTCTACCCTGATTGCGAAGGGAGTCATTGACGGTCTTACAGCGGTGATCTTTACCTCATCCCTGGGCATCGGCGTCGCACTGTCCGCTGTTTCCGTTCTGCTTTATCAGGGAGCCATCGCCCTGCTCGCTTCCCTGCTTGCTCCGATACTTACGGAAAGTGTGATTCTGGAAATGAGCGCAGTCGGTGGACTGCTCATTGCTGCCATCGGTCTGAATCTTGTCTACGACAAGCATATTCCCGTTGGCAATATGCTGCCTGCCATTTTTCTGCCGCTTGCCTATCTGCCGCTGGCAGGTCTATTCGCCTGACCGGGCAGACAGGCTATGATACTATGAGAAAACCCGGCTGTCTGTGTGACAGCCGGGTTTTTTATCCAGGAATCATGTCAGAAAATGTAGCCTTCCCGTACGCCTTTCCATAATTGATCCTTGTCGGAGAGGCACAGAGGTGTCCCGTCTTGCAGATGATAGTTTGAAGCATCGGCACTGCCAGGGTATGCGCCGCATACTTCCGGCCATTGAATGCCGATCTCAGGATCATTCCATGCAAGGCCGCCTTCGTCACCCGGATGCCAGAAATCGGTAACCTTATAACAGAATTCAGCGGTGTCACTCAGTACCAGGAACCCATGAGCAAAGCCTTCAGAGATATAGAACTGCTTATGGTTTTCCTCACTCAGCTCCACACCAAACCATTTTCCAAAGGTTACAGAATCACGGCGCAGATCTACTGCGACATCAAAGACACGTCCCCGAATGACCCGTACCAGTTTTCCCTGGGGATACTGCTTCTGATAATGCAGTCCACGCAGCACACCCTTGGCGGACATGGACTGATTGTCCTGCACAAATACCATATTCAGTCCGTACTCCTGCAGATCACGCTGGTTATATGTCTCCATAAAATAGCCGCGGCTGTCGCCGTGGACAGTCGGTTCCAGAATATACAGTCCCTGAATCGGACATGTCTCCACTTTCATCTGTCCCATATTGCAATGTCTCCTCACTGTTCTTCTGACCGCAGATGCGTATCATTGCCCGTCCTCACGGATCCGTGATCCGTATGCACGGCTTTCTCCTTCTCATCTTCCATGGCCAGCATTTTTTCCGGCATATGTTTTCCATTCTTGGCTTCCAGAAGAGAAAAAGCGATATTCATGGCATGATCGGCCACGCGTTCCAGACCGGATACCGTATCGGTGTAATAAATCCCGGCCTGCGCAGAGCATTTGCCCTCTCTCAGCCGCTTGATATGCCGCTGCGTCAGTTCAATCTCCATGGCATCAATCTGGTTTTCCATGGCACGAATGTCCTGTATATGCGACATATTGCCTGTCACGAACATGTCCAGAGATTCATCCAGCATGACGTTGACGATGGTCATCATCTCTTCCAGCTCGTGCATGCTCTTCTTGGACAGCTTATTTCCATTCTTATACAGACGCGGTACATTCTCCGCGATTGTCTCCGCATGGTCGCTGATCCTTTCAATGTCGGTAACCACATTGAAATAGGCGGAAATCATACCTGCGTCATGCAGAGGAAGTGTATTCTGATTGATGCGTACCAGATAATCGCTGATCTGCTCATCCAGATAATCCACATACAGTTCTGTTTCATGCACCTGTTCCAGTTTTTCCAGATTCCCGGTTAAAAGGCATTCCATACTGAGATTCAGATTATCAAAAGCCATATGCGCCATACGCTCCATTTCTTCCACAGCCAGAAGAACGGCGACAGCCGGATTGGGCCGATGATCCTGAATATACTGAACCCGGTACTTTTCTTCGCTCTTTACCGCATCGTCTCCAGGCACCAGAATACGTGTCAGATGAATCAGAAGATCCATGAAGGGATAGAACACAATAACCTGAAATACCTTGAACAGCAGATGCGCAAATGCGATATTGCGCCCCAGCGTGCCCGCATCGCCCTGTGTACCGGAAAAAAAGCGTACAATCTGTGCTATCTGCGGGGCAAACAGCATAAGCAGAACAAACATGACAATCGTTCCGAATACATTAAACAGAAGATGAATCAGGGCAGCGCGCTTGGCTTCGTTACGTGTGCCAACCGCCGCCAGAACCGCCGAGGTACAGGCACCGATATTGCACCCCAGAATGACAAACATGCAAATATCGAGTGTCACAAGTCCCTGGGCGCCCATGACAACCAGTATGGATACGGTTACAGAGGAGGACTGTACAAGCGTGGTTATCAAAATACCCAACAGCACTCCCAGAAATGGATTGGTAAAGCCCTGAAGAATGGAAGCAATCCCCGGCATATCGCGCATGCTTGTCATGGATTCGGACATGGTAGCAATACCTACAAACAGCATACCGAAGCCCAGAAGCACTTCGCCCATCTTACGCAGGAAGTTGTTCCGCACATAATGCATAAGAACCGCTCCGCCCAGCACCAGCACGGGTGCAATGGCGCTCAGACGGAACGCAACCAGTAATGCCGTGACTGTCGTACCAATGTTAGCCCCCAGGATAATGCCGCTCGCCTGCGTCAGATTCATGAGACCCGAATTTACAAAAGATACCACCATAACCGTGGCCGCACTGGATGACTGAATCACAGCGGTAAAAAACAGTCCTACCAGAAGACCTGTCAGACGGTTGCGGGTGAACGCTTCGAGAATGGACCGAAGACGGTCGCCTGCGACTTTTTCAATTCCCCGGCTCATCATGTTCATGCCGGAGATAAACAATCCAAGTCCTCCGCAAAGGGCTATCAGGATTTGTGCCATGCATTCACTCCTTCACTGAATTCCAGGATTAATCACACTTCTTCGGGGATCAGACGGATAATCTCCCTGATCGGCAGCAGTGATTCCTCACACTCCAGTGCCCGATGATGTGCCAGAATGGAAGTTGCAGCCTGCTGCATGGACGGGAAGCCAGCCCGGGTCAGCTGATTGGCATAGATAATGATTGAAGCCCCATGGGCGATGGCCTCCTCCTCCGTTACCTGTGAGTAACTGGAAGGTACAATCACAAGAGGAATATGCGGATGCTTCTCACGGAAGCGCTCCAGGAAGCAGAAGACCGGCTCCGGATCCTGCTGCCGTGAGTGGATCATGATGGCATCGGCTCCGGCCTGTGCATAGGCATTGGCCCGTATCAGAGCATCGTCCAGGCCTTTCTCCAGGATCAGGCTTTCGATCCTGGCACAGATCATAAAGTCGTCTGTCTTCTGTGCACGCTTGCCGGCTCGAATCTTCTGACAGAAATGCTCCACCGTATCCTGTTCCTGAACCACTTCCGTGCCAAAGAGTGAATTCTTTTTCAGCCCGATCTTGTCCTCAATAATCACCATGGAGACACCCATGCGCTCCAATGTGCGCACAGTGTATACAAAGTGCTCCACCAGTCCGCCGGTATCTCCGTCAAAAATCACCGGCTTGGTGGTCACGTCCATGATCTCATCAATAGTCCGGAACCGGCTGGAGAGGTCCACCAGTTCAATATCCGGTTTTCCGCGGGAGATGGAATCACACAGAGAGGAGACCCACATGGCATCAAACTGACGCGCCCCGCCGGTTGCTTCATGAACCAGCGTATTCTCCACAATCAGTCCTGTCAGTCCGCTGTGCGCTTCCATGCACAGTACATGCCCCTTCATCGCCAGAATACGCTTCAGACGTGATCTTCGGGCGTCCGGCATGGCGAGTTCGCTGCGCGCATGGTTTTCCAGCGCTTTCATGCGGGGATCCCGCGTATATGGATATTCCACCAGTTCCCCGCCGAATCGAGAAAGAATCATCAGGACCTCTTCCCGAACCGGGCGCTGAAAATTCTCTTTCCAGTCATCCCCGTGCACGACAAACGACGGACGCCAGCGTTCCAGGTTTTCCCTGTAGCTGAGCGTTTTCTGTTCGACTACCCGCCACACGCCCTGAATGGAACGGAACATATCCATCCGTTCTCTTGCATTGAGAAGCGGAAAACGTTTATAGGAAATCACAGCTTCATCAGAAAGCACACCGACCACGACACGTCCCAAACGGGCCGCCCGTCGGATGAGACGCAGATGGGCTGCATGCAGAATATCCGTCGAGAAGCACATATAGACGGTTCGGTTCTCTACCTCTGCCACTTTGGCCTGAACACGTTTCCAGTCTTCCGGCGTGTCAATTTCTTCACACAGCCAGTCACGGATATCACACGGATACAGGGCAAGCGTGTCCGTGATCTCGTTAAGCGCATTCTCTGCATAGCATCGGTTCTGTCCCTCCTGGCAGAACTGATGGATGCGTTCCATCCACGCTTCCATATCGCGCCGCTGCAGACAGTACATGGGCTGTGCCATCTGCGCATTTTCAAAGAACGGTACACCGACCTTCTCAATCCGGCCATTATGAATCACAGCCTTAAAGTCCTTCTGCGGAAGAGGCTGCGTGGACGAAACAGTCATGCAGCTTTTCCCCATATCCAGAACCTTTTCCAGTACCCTGCCTTCAAACACCAGATCACCGTGAAGAAGAAGAATATCATCCCGCACCTCATCCCTGGCGCAGTCCATGGAATAAATGTAATTCGTCACATCATAGTGATCATTGCGCACAAAAGTAAAAGAAAGAGGAAGCTCCAGAGACCGGCAGTAATGAACAATCTGATCATGAAACCCGCCAGTGGTCATCACGATCTGCGTAATGCCAAAATCGCTCAGGATTTTCAGCTGCCGCGACAGAATCGTTTCTCCTCCTGTCAGCTCTGTCATACATTTGGGGTGTTCCCGGGTCATGTCTCCCATACGGCTTCCGACCCCGGAGTTGAGTATCAATGCCTTCATACAACATGCTGCCTTTCACAGATAAGCATTTCAAAAAATGCAGACACTATACCTTATCATATGGCTCATACAGCGACAAGGCATCTGCTTGTTTTCGTATCCGTTTTTCGCAGATTCTGCGCCATATACTCCCCCAGAGAAGGATACCGCATACAGCGCCAAGCGTATCCAATACCACATCCTGCCACATGCCGGTGCGAGCGCCCTGAAAAAACTGGTGGACTTCATCGGACGCCGCATACATTCCGCTGATGACAGCCGACAGCAGTCCATACCGACGAACCTGATAACTCATCAGCATAAGTACGCACAGAATGCCGAGAATCGCATACTCAGAAAAGTGCGCACTTTTTCGAACCACCATCTGTACGGTATCAAGGAGCTGCCGATAGCTGTGCCCGGATCGTGGAATGCCTTTGACCTGGGCAATGGTATTGGCAATGGGAACCGCCAGTTTACCGCTTGTCTCCATGGATTCTTCCCCACCCTGGGCTGAGAAAAGAAAAATCAAAAGCATCCATGCAAGAACAGCCAATGTCAGGAGAATACGTGCCGGTATTGTATGCGGCGCTTGTTCCAGAAGAAATGCTTTGTTTTTACTGCTGTCTGCCAAAGAGCGTTATCACCCTTTCCGGGATACACCATGTACCCCTGTACACTTTAGCACTTTCTCTTTTTCCTTTCAATTCCATACAGAATTCATGTGCAAATCGGTATTGTTCTCTTTTCTGCAGTATTTCTTTTCCTGTGTCCAGGGCGGTATTCTGAATCCCTTGACAAAGCTGGATACCTTTCCTATCATTCTCCTCGTAGATAGCTATATCTTCATAATCTTTTTCAGGAATTCAGGTAACCAGATTTCGCATCTTTGCCTGTAATTATTTAGCGACTCAATCCGTCGTGTCTCCGAAGAAAGGGAAGGTGACAATCTTGCCGACGGAATCCACCATTAAGTCCCTGGAACGATCAATGGAAGTGCTGTACTGTTTTGCCGATTCCAAAACGGAACTGGGTGTTACAGAAATCGCCCAGAAACTGCGCATGAACAAGAGCACGATCTTCAATACACTGGCTACGCTGGCCTTTGCAGGGATTCTCTGTAAGAATCCTGTAAGCAATAAGTATTATCCGGCACTGAATACACTCAAGCTGTCCAACAGCGCGCTTATCCATTCCGGCATCCGCGAACTCTTTACCCCTTACCTGTTAACCCTCATGCAGCGCACACGAAAAGTATGCAGCCATGTTGTTCTGGAAGGAACACAGCTTCTCTATACATTAACGCTCGCTCCGGAGGGCTATCCTCAGGCAGAGGGTTTCCCGGGAGAAACCGCTCCCCTGCACTGCACCAGTGCAGGAAAGGTATTCCTGGCATATATGAATGAAGAAGACCTTCAGTCAGCGCTTCTGAGTCCTCTGGAGTCTTACACCAGTCTGACTGTCACCAAAGAGGAAGACATTCGGAACATGCTTCCGGAAATCCGCACGCGCGGCTATGCCATTGACAACATGGAGCATACCTATGGCATACGCTCGGTTGCCATACCGCTGTTCCGTACCGATCGCCAGGTTACATCGGCCATCTGTGTCACAAGCCCCACAACGCACTTTTCCCTGGAAACGATCGAAGAAACCGCACAGATCATGGAGGAAACGCTACGTCCTCTTCAGCACAGGCTATAATTCAGCGCATTCCCTCCTCGGTCTCGGCATCCCACGGGCACTGACAGCTGCATTCGCATCCCCTTTGAGGCAAAACCCTCTGAGGGGGTTTTCTTTTTCTGTTTCTCTGCTGCAAAGTTTTTTTCTGCGCCCGTTGCGGTACTCCCATCAATTCGTGTATCATACATACAAAAGCATGATCAAGCTACGGAGGAGGACCCCCTATGCCAAACCCGAGAGAACATATGTATACTGTTGGCAAGACCCCTGATGCGGATTTCCATACCGTTCAGGAAGCTGTGCTCGCTGTTCCCGACAATGGAGAAGCCTGGACAATTCATATTCTTCCTGGTCTTTACCATGAAAGAGTCGTTATTGGAAGAGAAAACATCACTCTGCTGGGCGATGATCCTCAGAACACGGTAATCACCTGGTCCGCATGTGCCAAGGATAAGGATGAATCAGGGCAGGAAAAAGGCACTTTCCGCTCCTTTACTGTTCTCGCGGGAGCTGATCGGATCACTCTGTCCCATCTCTGCATACGCAATGATGCAGGCGATGGCCGTACCGTAGGCCAGGCCGTTGCTCTTTACGCGGCCGGTGACCGGACCATTGTACGCAACTGCCATCTCATCGCGTGTCAGGACACACTGTTCTGCGGTCCGCTGATGGAAAGGGTACACAAGGAAGTCTATCCTGTCACGCTGCATGCGGAGACGGTTCCTTCAGTCGGAGACTCTCCGGTAACTTCCAGCCGGGCATACTTTGAAAACTGTCTGATTCAGGGAGATGTGGACTTCATTTTCGGACCTTATCGCTGCTGGTTTGAACACTGCCGCCTGCATATGAATGAACGCGGCGGCTGGTATACCGCAGCCAATACCCCTCAAGACCAGACCTACGGCATGGTGTTTCATGCATGTCATCTGACAGGAGACTGTCAGGACGGTATGGCCTATCTCGGCAGGCCCTGGCGCGCATCCGCCCAGACCACTTTCCTGGACTGTGAAATGGATGCTTGTGTCTCCGCCTCCGGTTTTGTGGACTGGGATGAATTCCGTATCGTTACCCCGCGACTGCAGGAGTGGAAGACACGTGGCGCTCGTGCCAATATGACTGCGCGCCATCACAGTGAAAAGATTCTTACTGCCGACGAAGCTGCGCAGATCACCCCCTGCAATGTACTCAACAACTGGCAGCCTGATCACACGGAAGACGACTGGTTCCTGGGACATACTGCACCCTTGCGTTCTGCGCTTCACGGAATTCCCTATCTGTTCCTCGAGGGGTATCTGCGCCGATATACAGACTATAAAACCTACTGGAACTATGAAGACGGATGCATACTGAAAGGCTGTCAGGATCTGTATCTGGCCACCGGCGAAAACCTCTGCCGTGATTATGTCCTCTCTTATCTGGCGCGCCGCGTTATGCCGGATGGTACCATTCCCACATTTCCTATGGATAAATACAATATTGATTCCATCAACTGCGGGAAAGTGCTCTTCTTTGCGCTGGATCAGACGGGAGATGAACGATACGAGAAAGCCATCCGGTTCCATCATGAAAGACTTCAGACGCATCCCCGCTGCTCCACGGGAAATTTCTGGCATAAGGAAGTCTATCCTGAACAGATCTGGCTGGATGGTCTGTATATGGCACAGCCTTTCAGAGCCGCTTTCGACGTACGCTTCGGCCACCTCATGGAGACGGCCGATATCGCCTCTCAATTCCAGAATGTAAGGAAATATCTGTTTAATGCAGAAAAGCATCTGTACTACCACGCCTGTGACCTGGCAAGAAAGCAGCCATGGGCCAATAAGGAAACAGGTACTTCCGCCAATTTCTGGCTCCGGTCCATGGGCTGGTATCTGATGGCGTTGGTTGACTGCCTCGACGAACTCAGCGAGCAGCTCTATGAGCACTACCGTATACTGCTTGATCTGTTCCGGGAGGCTATCCGCGGTATTCTTCCTTACGCGGATCCCCAGACGCATCTGTATTATCAGGTGATTGATCGCAGCGATGTAGCAGAAAACTATCTGGAAACTTCCGGAAGCAGCATGATCGCGTATGCACTGCTCAAGGGCGTACGCCTAGGTTTCCTGGACGAGGAAGTCTACGGTCAGACAGCACGCATGACTTTCGAATCCCTGACACAGCAGAAGCTTTATCAGGATGCAGAAGGTGTATGGCATCTCAAGGACATCTGTGCCGTCGCAGGCCTTGGACCCGGGGAAAAACGTGACGGAAGCGTGGCCTACTATCTGAGCGAGCCGATCGTGGACGATGACGCCAAAGGTGTCGGACCTTATCTGATGGCACTGGCTGAATATCTGAGGAGGGCCTGATTCATGCAAAGTCTATATGTTTCTTCTCGCAGCTGTACCGTTCTTTTGGATCCACAGGGGTTTCACGAAGCCAGTCAGCCGCGTGATCTGTATCTGAATGGCATGCATCTGGGCATGGAACAGCGTTCTGTCGCAACGCTGTTCCATCTTGAACCGGATACAGAATACACCTTATCCGCCCGTGTCAATGATTCCTCCGAATCCTTGGCATTCCGGACACTTCCCGAGCGCATTTCCCTTGATGTGCGCCGCTTTGGCGCTGTTGGCGACGGTTCACATGATGATACGCCGCATATACAGTCTGCAATCCTTGCCTGTCCTCATGGAGGCAGAGTACGCATACCAGCTGGCACATATCGAACTGGCCCTCTGTTTCTGAAAAGCCATATAACCCTTGAGATTCAGAAAGATGCAGTACTGAAACTGAGGACGGATCGTGAATCATTCCCGATACTTCCCGGGGTTACATTCAGCGATTATGACAGGGAAGACTATCTGCTTGGATCATGGGAAGGAAACCCGCTGGATTGCTATGCCGGTGCTATCACAGGACTGGGGGTTGAGGATGTCACAATCCTCGGAGAAGGGATCATTGACGGATGCGGTCCGGATGGTGACTGGTGGATTCAGCCTAAGATCCGGCGTGGTGCATGGAGACCCCGACTGTTTTATACGCGGGACTGTAAGGATATCCGCCTGATCGGTCTTACTTTCCGAAACAGCCCTTCCTGGAACCTGCATCCTACTTTCAGTGAAAACCTTGACTTCCTGAACCTGCGCGTTGAAGCACCCTACCACAGCCCCAATACGGACGGCTTCGATCCGGAAAGCTGCCGAAACATCCGTATGATGGGGACCGTATTCTCCGTCGGCGATGACTGCGTTGCCATCAAATCCGGAAAAATATACATGGGGAGAACTTATCAGACACCCTGTGAAAACATAGAGATAGCCTATTCTGCCATGCTGCACGGGCACGGAGGAGTAACGATCGGCAGTGAAATGGCCGGCGGTGTACGCAATGTTCGCGTGCATCACTGCCTCATGGACGGAAATGATCGGGGGCTTCGCATTAAGACAAGGCGTGGCCGTGGACAGAATGGCATTATTGACAATATTGTCTTCGAAGACATTTCCATGAAGCATGTTAGCGCACCGCTGACTGCCAACGCATTCTATTTCTGCGATCCGGATGGCCGAAGCGAATATGTGCAGAGCCGGGAAAAGAAGCCGAAAGATGCCTCAACACCGTGCCTTGGCCGGATAGCTTTTCATCGTGTACACGCAGAAGACTGCGGAGCCTGTCTGGCCTGGGTCCTGGGCTTGCCCGAAGCGCCCATGCAGGTGCTGGAAATGCATGACTGCCATTTCACCATGGCAGAAAATGCTGTTCCCATGGCCCCGGTTATGGCCGAAGGCGTCGAAGAAGTCACCTCTCGCGGCGTCCATGCTGAAAATGTTCTCCATCTCGACCTGAAACACAATACGGTTGCTTCCCCGAAGCCTATTCCGTGTCTTCTTGAGACAGTCGGTGTGGAAGATGCGGAATGTTCTCCGGAAGACCTACAACAAATCTGAGACAGAACAGGAGAGACAATATGATACACGGAAATCCATTGTTAAAAACACAGTCCAGTCCACAAAAATTCATTACCATTGGCGAAATCATGCTGCGCCTGACGCCACCGAACTATGACAAGATTCGTATGGCAACTTCTTTTGAGGCAAGCTACGGGGGAAGTGAAGCCAATATTGCCCTGGCACTGGCAAACCTGGGGATTGATTCCACATTCTTCTCCGTAGTCCCCAACAATTCCCTGGGAAAGAGTGCGGTACGCTGGCTTCGATCCAATGATGTTCACTGCACGCCAATGATCCTTGCCACCCCGGAACAGACGCCTACGCATCGTCTCGGCACCTATTATCTGGAAACAGGCTTTGGGATTCGAGCCAGCCAGGTCATTTATGACCGTAAACACTCATCCATGGCAGAATTCGATTTTTCAACAGTCGATATGAAAGCACTGCTGGAAGGTTTTGACTGGCTGCATCTGAGTGGTATCACCCCTGCGCTCTCCCCCCATTGCCGTGAACTGATTATCACTGCACTGAAAACAGCCAATGAACTGGGCATGACCGTTTCCTTCGATGGAAACTTCCGCTCCACGCTCTGGTCATGGGAGGAAGCCAGAGATGTCTGTACCGAATATCTCCCCTATATCAATATTCTGCTTGGCATTGAACCGTATCACCTGTGGAAGGATGAAGAGGATCACTCCAAGGGAGACTGGAAGGACGGTGTGCCGCTTCAGCCTACCTATGAAGAACAGGATGATATCTTTCAGGCATTCAAGGCACGCTATCCTAACCTGCGCTGTATTGCGCGTCATGTACGCTATGCGCATTCCGGGTCAGAGAACAGCCTGAAAGCATTCATGTGGTACGAAGGCCACACATTTGAAAGCAAGCTGTTTACCTTTAACATTCTGGACCGTGTCGGCGGAGGCGATGCTTTTGCAAGCGGTCTGATCTATGCCATGATGAACGGGTATAAACCCATGGATATGCTGAATTTTGCCGTAGCATCCAGTGCGTTAAAGCATACCATTCACGGAGATGCAAACATTACAGATCAGGCAGACGCGATCCTGCGGCTTATGAACACTTCCTATGACATCAAGCGCTAAAGAAAGCGGAGCCAGCAATGGCTCCGCTTTCTTTAACAAATAAAAAACTTCTGAGAACATCTCAGAAGTTTTATGTGGCTCCGATTGGACTCGAACCAATGACACTCCGGGTATGAACCGAATGCTCTAGCCAGCTGAGCTACGGAGCCAGATGGTTGCGGGGGTAGGACTTGAACCTACGACCTCCGGGTTATGAGCCCGACGAGCTACCAAACTGCTCTACCCCGCGTCGTGATCATCTCGCGACGACAATAGGTATTGTATGCTATCTCCGTTATTTTGTCAAGCAGTTTTTTTCGTTTTCTTCCCCGCTTTCCTTCGCACTCTCAGCAAGGCAGCATGCACATTTTTATACAGTATGGGCCATATTCTGCAAGGCAATATGCAAAATCATGAAAAGCCATGAACGGGGTACACGCGCACCCCATTCATGGCTTTACCCGATTCAATACATGATTTACCTGACTCAATGATTTCAGCAGAAGTTTCATCTCGCTCCGTGCGAATTTTCCATCCAGGCGTGCAATCTGTTCTGCCACACTCTTTTCCATCGCAAGGTATTCTGTTTTTCCTTTTTCTGTCATATGAAGGAACACTTTACGTCGGTCAACATCATCCTGTATTCGTTCGATAAACCCTTTTTCACTGAGCTGTCGAATCAGCAATGCCAGATTGGTTTTTGCGACATTCAAATGGTGGGCCGCCTCTGTGACTGTCACATCCTGTTTATATAATAGGGTTAACAGCTGAATCTGCGAAAAAGGTAGCTCATGCTTTCGAACAAGTTCATCGGTGTGAACCAGTTTACGGGGATAAGCGGACATGGAATACAGGACTTCCCGAGAAATCTGCGCCATAAGGTCCGCATCTTCTGTCCATGTACCTTTCATTCGGCTCACCTCCTTCTCCAGTCAGACCGGACTGAAACCGGGGACCGTATCCATGATATGCATGGATTGATTGCATTATAGACAATGCAATGCGTGAAAGCAAGAAAAAACACAGAATTATTTTGCCTTTTGTATGTTATGCTAAAAACTGCAATTGATACTTGTGTATTTTGCACAATGTGCAAAATACAGAAACCGTTTGTTGAAAAGTAAAAAACCAGGCATGCAGTTCTCATGCATGCCCGGTTTTTGGCTTTCAGGCGATACTCTTTACTGCGTAGTCCTGTTCTTCTACCGCATTCTTCAGCGTATCATCAGAGACTTCCTTGGACAGTTTCACAACAGCTGTCCCTTTCTCATGGCTGACAATTGCTTCTTCCACGCCATCCAGCTTTTCCAATGCCTTCTTGACACGATTTTCGCAATGAGTGCACATCATGCCATCGACTACCAGTGTTTTTTCCATTGCTTTTCGCTCCTTTTTCTTTCTGACCACAATAGGTCTGTCATGCTTGTCCGAATGAATATTGACAAGATTCAATCGGAGTGCGTTGGATACCACACAAAAGCTGGACAGGCTCATGGCTGCCGCTCCAAACATGGGGTGGATCTCCCATCCGAAGATCGGTACGAACAAACCTGCCGCCAGCGGAATCCCAATAAGATTATAGATAAAGGCCCAGAAAAGGTTTTCCCGAATATTTCGAAGCGTGGCACGGGAAAGCCGTATCGCAGAAGCAACATCTTCCAGGCTGGAATGCATTAGTACAACATCCGCAGAATCAATCGCAACATCCGTTCCCGCACCGATCGCCATTCCGATATCGGCTCGTGTCAGTGCAGGTGCATCATTGATCCCATCGCCCACCATTATAACCGTTCCCTGGCTTTGAAGAGACCGTATTACCTGTTCCTTTCCCTCAGGCAGTACATCTGAAACAACGCTTTCCACGCCGGCCTGCGCACTGATTGCTCTTGCGGTACGTGCATTATCTCCGGTCAGCATTACGGTGCGGATTCCCATTTTCTTCAGCGACGCAATTGCATGGCAGCTGTCTTCTTTTATAGGATCTGCCACAGCGATCATACCGATCAGTTGATGGTCATAGCTGAACAGCAAGGGGGTTTTCCCCTGATCGGAAAGGGCCTGCGCTTTTTCTGCCATGTCTGCTGTAACATGGATCGTTTCCTGCATGAATGAAACGCTTCCCCCCTGTGCTTCCTTTCCATCCACGATACCGCGTATGCCGTGTCCCGGAAGTACAGAAAAGGAATCTGCGGCTGGAATCTCCATCTGCCGTAATTCCGTCATAGCCATGACAGCACGTGCCAGAGGATGTTCTGATTGCTTTTCCAGAGCGCCTGCCACTCTCAGAAGCTCTTCCTCTTTTTCTCCGACTGCGGGAAGAATATCTGTCACAACAGGCGAACCTTTTGTAATCGTCCCGGTTTTATCCAGCGCAACAATGGCTGTCTTTCCGGTATTCTCAAGCGAAACCGCTGTCTTAAACAGAATTCCATTCTTTGCACCGACGCCGTTCCCTACCATAATGGCAACCGGTGTGGCAAGTCCCAAGGCACAGGGACAGGAGATCACAAGAACCGCAATGCCTCGTTCCAGAGCATATGCAAAGGGATGACCTGTCAGTAGCCAAATCAGCATCGTAACAGCAGCAATCCCGATCACCACAGGAACAAATATACCGGAAACCTTGTCAGCCAGTCGGGCAATCGGTGCCTTCGTCGCAGCAGCATCCTTCACCATCTGTATGATCTGACTGAGCGTTGTATCTTCACCAACCCGTTCTGCACTGCAGCGCAGAAAACCGGACGTATTCAGAGTAGCCGCATACACATGGTCTCCCGCCTGTTTTTCCACGGGCATGGACTCTCCGGTAAGGGATGCTTCATTTACAGCACTCATTCCTGAAAGAATCACGCCATCCACAGGCACTGCATCACCAGGCTTTACAAGAAAGATATCCCCTATCCGGACTTCATCAATGGCAACCTGTATCTCCTGCCCATCCCGCTCCAGCAAAGCACTTTGCGGAGACATTCGAATCAGGGATTTCAGAGCATTGGTTGTCTTTCCCTTGCTGCGCGCTTCCAGCATTTTGCCCACAGTAATCAGTGTCAGAATCATAGCGGCAGATTCAAAATAGAAGCCTTCCATTAAACCCATGGCCGCTTCCGATCCCGCATGCACCTGCACTACCGTCATCCGAAACAGAACATAGATGCTCCATAGAAAAGAGACGCCTGAACCCATGGCAACAAGCGTATCCATATTGGGGGCTCCATGTCTCACTGACTGAAAGCCAGAGATAAAGAACTTCTGATTAATCAGAAGAATCACAGCGGAAAGGATCATCTGCATAAGACCCATGGACACAGGATTTCCTTCCATAAAACCTGGTAAGGGAAAATGAAAAAGCATATGGCCCATGGAAAAGTACATCAGAATAAGAAGAACCGCTGCCGAAGCAATCAGTCTTTTTTTCAGTCTGGGCGTTTCCGTATCCCTCAGTTCATCTGCTGGTTCCGCTGTTTTCTCTGCTTTGGCTCCTGCCACCCTGGCCCCGTATCCGGCTTTTTCAACAGCGGCAATGATATCTGCACTTTCTGCGGTTCCTTCAACACCCATCGCATTGGTCAGAAGGCTGACCGAACAATCCGAAACGCCATGCACTGCGCGTACAGCTTTCTCAACGCGTGCCGCACAGGCGGCACAGCTCATGCCTGTGACATGGTATTGCTGCATAGAATGCTCATTCCTTTACTTCATCATTTTCTGAAGGATACCCAGCAGTTCATCTACTGTTTCTTCCTTCCCATCACGAATATCCCGGGTAACACAGGAGCGGATATGGGCTGCCAGCAATTCCCGGCCAAATGCACTGAGCGCCGCATTGGCAGCTGCCACCTGTGTAAGAATATCCGGACAGTATGCGTCCTGGGCAACCATATTCCGGATCCCACGAATCTGGCCTTCAATGCGGTTCAATCGACATGTCAGCTGGCGCACTTCCTCCTCGGTCCGCTTCTTTTTCCGACTTTCACCTGCACAGCAGCTGCATTGTTCCTCCATGCTCACACCTCTTTTCGATACCCCCAGGGGGTATCATGTCATGAATATATACCCCCTAGGGGTATCTGTCAAGCATCAAAAAAGCAGCCGAAGCTGCTTTTTCACCAGTTAGTCTGCCAGCGATTGGAGTATTCGCCATTGGGGATCTCCGTCTCCACGTCCTTGCGATATGAGGAATTCATCTGACGCTTTGCCAGTTCCTGATCAAAGGCATCCGTATCCAGCGGCAGTGAAATCTCCCGATTGCCCTGCCACTGCGACAGATAGGCGGCATTGGACAGCATCAGTTCATTCGGACCATCTGATGCCGGAGACAGAAGCGGCGTTCCCTTTATTATCGCGTCGGCAAAGTTCTGCAATATCCAGGGATGACCTTCCACAATACTGTCAGGTACAAACTCGGATTCTTCAAAGGGAATTCTGTCAAAGCTCACCTGGGACTGGAATCGAACTTCATGCTCTGCTTTCCGCAGTTTCCAGAAATGAAGCTTTCCATTTTCCAGTACTATCTTGCCCCGGTCCCCGGCGATTTCCAGACGATTGGTTCCAGGGTATTCTCCCGTCGAAGTAATGAATATACCGCTGGCACCGTTTGCATAGCGAGTAAGGATGGTTGCATCATCTTCCACTTCGATATGATGATAGCGTGCAACATCACAAAACGCTGTTACCGATACCGGCATCCCGCAGATCCACTGCCAGAGATCCAGGTTGTGCGGTGCCTGATTCAGAAGAACGCCACCGCCTTCCCCTTCCCAGGTAGCACGCCATGCTCCGGAATCATAATAGTGCTGTGTTCTGTACCAGTTTGTGATAATCCAGACTGTACGCTTGAGTTCTCCCAGTTCCCCGCTCTGCACGATTTCCCGTGCCTTCTGAAAAATAGGATTTGTTCTTTGATTGAACATGATTGCGTAAATCCGGTTGTTCTCTTTTGCTGCTTTCACGGCAATATTCGCCTTGGATACCATTATATCAATGGGTTTCTCTGTCAATACATGCAGTCCATGTTCGACACAGTAAATGGAGATAACAGCATGCATCGGATGCGGGACAGCAATAATGACTGCATCCAGAGTCTCATTGGCAATCATTTCTTCGTAATGCGCATACAGTGGAATGCCAGGGTATTCCTTTTTCAGGCTTTCCAGACGGGCAGGCTGAATATCGCACAGCGCACAAAGTACCATTCCCTGAATCTTACCTTCAGAAATCGTTCTGGCATGTGCACTGCCCATATTGCCCACGCCAATCATACCGACTCGAACCCGATCCATAAGCAACCTCTTTCTTCTCTAATTCCAGATATGATTTCCGCAGACAGTATAATCATACAGAAAAAGTGTGTCAATCGTCTGTGCGCACTGCCTTTTCCTGTTCAGTTCTTAATTCTGTCTGCATGAGAATGATTCCCGCAACAAACGTCACTGTGCCCAGGAGAATCCACAGACTGACTGATTCCCCAAAGAATAATATGCCCCATGCAAGTGAAAAGAAAACCATTGTACTCTGAAGAATAGCCACCATATGAAAAGGTACCATAGGAATCGCTTTTGCGTTGAGATAAAATCCGATTCCAGTCACAAAGCCAAACCAGATGATGGCCAGAATGCATGGCATGCTTGGCGATGCCATGGGCACAAGTGTTCCCCGTGCAGTGGGAAGAATGAGAGCAAGAATGGCTGAAAGCATAAACATGCACAGATTGCTGTCCAGAATATCAAATGCATCTGCCACTTTCTTCTGGGCAAACACAAACATGCCTGCGCATGCACCGGAGAAGAGATAAAGCAGTGTCAGGAAAAGATTACCCTGCAAAAGAGATTCCAGAGGCATCCCGTTCCACGAAATGAAAAAAACACCTGCCACACACAGCGCAATTCCCAGTTCCTTGCGCCAGTTCAGTACATCATGAAGTACAATTGTGCCCAGTACTGTCAAAAGAATGATCTGTGCTGGCTGCGTGAGAATATTTCCATAGGAGACACCAATCGAAAGGGCATAGTTCTCTGTGGTATACGCCAGCCATTTGCTGACAGCGCCGATAGCCAGCCATCCCCAATGCCTATGCAGCTGCATTCTGAAGTCTTTTCGAAAAGAATGCCGTTTGACAGTTTTCAGGGCAAGCAGCCACACTACACCCACAGCAAAGCGCATAAAGGTAATCATTTCGCTTTGGAAAAAAGGTTTTATAAGCTTGACACTGCTGCCGCCAAAGCTGAAGAAGAGGGCAACCATCACCAGATAGAAATACCCCATGCGCAAGCACCGCCTTTCCGATTCGCGATGATTGTAGCATGGGGACACACATAGGACAATCCAATGATTTCTGCATGCAACAGAAGGTCAGTTTATCATATACATGCCGGTCCAGAGTCGGATCATGCGTTCCATATTGGCCACGCCCATATAGTAGCCCTTGGAATTATCAAGAATCATGTCTGCGCTTTTGCGATACAGATCAATGCGCTCATTATAGACTTTCTTTACGCCTTCCAGACCTACCTTCTGCAGATCCGGTCTTCTGTCAAGCTTAATATCACTGAGAATATCTTCCAAAGGCCGGTCCACCATAAGAATAATGCCACTGGCCTTCATAATGTCCCGGTTCATGGCATTGATAACCGCACTTCCCCCTGTTGATACAATCATCGGCGATTGCCGCGTAAGCCAAATCAGAAGATTGGTCTCGGCTGTCTGAAACGCTTCTTCACCATACTTTTCATAGATGTCCCCTATTGGAATTCCAAAAGCGTCAATAAGTACTCTGTCGGTATCCAAAAAACGAAGATGCAGATTCCCGGCAACCTTTTTGCTCAGACTGCTTTTTCCGCTGCCTTCCATCCCTGTGATAAAGATATGACGATCCAGCATGACCATCCTCCTATCCGCTTATCGCTCCAGTAAGTATGTGGCCGCTTCATCGGCTACATGGATAATCCATGCAAGCGGAAACTGCCCATAAGCATTGCTTACATCCCTGACTGTCGCAGCATTGCCATCCGAAAAGCCCATATGACAGTGTATGGCCACAGCTTCCTCCTGTGTAAGTTTCATGAACCATTGCACCTGATATACAGATTTGGCTCCATGCCCGCCAAAATGAAAACGTTCATCAATGGAATAAAAGGGAACCTCGACCCATTCACCATTCAATTTCTGATTGCGCTTGTCTGTTTTATACATATTGACCTTGCATACATCATGAAAAAGCGAGGCAATGCACAAAGACTCATCCTTGACAGGCACCGGCGAAAGGAATGCCAGTTTCTGGGCATACTCATAGACATCCAGTGAATGCTGACACAATCCACCCGCATAGGCTCCATGGTAGCGTGTGCTGGCAGGCGCCTGAAAGAAATCGGCTTTACAGAGCCAGTCAAGCAAAGCATCCAGACCGTCTCTGTGAATCTGAGAATGACATATCTCCAGGAAATGCTCTTTCTGTTTTTCCAGATCTATCTCCATGGGCACCTCCGTTATTCTCCGGGAAAACCCGGTGCAATATGAAAAATACATCCGTTCCCTAGTATACGGCTGGATCTGGGACTGTTTTTCAAAAAAGCGTAATTCTGTGTACCCTTCAGCCCTGTAACCGCTGCCGGACTCCATATGTCATGAAAAACGATTCGCATGCAGTCATACCATTGGCCGCTGCTATTCTTGCACTTTATCACGGTGTACCGGCTTCCATTGGTATGCGTGAATCATGAAACCATCATCATTTGCACGCGCGCAGTTCTGGTCAGAGAAACAGATTCCAAAAAACGAGACGAAAAGCAGAGGATGTCATGCGACAGCAAAAGCATCAACGTGAAAGCGGAAAAAAACAAAAAAACCGGGTAAGCCTTAAGCTTACCCAGCCTTTTACTATGAGCCCGGCGAGATTCGAACTCACGACCTTTTGATTCGTAGTCAAACACTCTATCCAGCTGAGCTACGGGCCCATGGCTTTGCTGCTCACTCAGGCAGCAAAGGTATAATACTGCTTTTCCATGCTTCTGTCAAGCTTTTTTCCATATATTTTCTGCATTCTTTTATACTGTTTCTATATTTGTATGTACCGGGTGCATCAATACCAGAATTGTCATGTGCAGCCGAATGCATGATTCTTTTTGATACAGCAGAAGCGCTGCGTATCTGCAGCGCTTCTGCCTGTCTCTCAGCTGTAAATCAGGTTTTTCTCTGTCTTTGGATCAAACAGATGCATAACTTTCGCCGGGAATGTAATAAACATCTTGTTTCCATATGCCAGCTGGCTGCGCTGGTCCTGTGTCAGATCAATCGTAGGCAGCCGTACAATAATGCTGTCTTTATTCAGGCTTGACAGATGCAGATGCAGTTCGCTTCCCATCATTTCGTTCACCTGGATTGTGCATTCAATGGCATGCTCCGTTTTTTCAAACAAAACGGATGTATGCTCCGGACGCACACCCAGCGTGATTTCCTGTGTACCAATTCCCTTCTGAGACAGGGCCGCATTCTGATCCTGGTTTAAAGGAATCTTCACACCAAGAAGCTCAACTGTATATCCCTTCGCTTCCTTATTCAGCCTTGCCTTGAGGAAATTCATCTGCGGACTTCCGATAAATCCCGCCACAAAAAGATTGATGGGCGTGTCAAACACTTCCTGCGGTGTTCCTACCTGCTGAATAAACCCATCCTTCATGACAACGATACGGTCGCCCAATGTCATGGCTTCGGTCTGGTCATGGGTAACATAGACAAACGTTGTATCCACGCGCTTTCTCAGCAGAATAATCTCAGCACGCATCTGATTGCGCAGTTTTGCATCAAGGTTGGACAGTGGCTCATCCATCAGAAAGACGGCGGGATCACGTACAATGGCACGTCCAATGGCTACACGCTGACGCTGGCCGCCGGAAAGCTGCTTGGGTTTGCGTCCCAGATATTCCGTAATGCCCAGTATTTCTGCAGCCTGCGTAACTCTCTTATAGATTTCTTCATTGCTCATCTTCCGAAGGCGAAGACTGAATGCCATGTTCTCATAGACCGTAATGTGCGGATACAGCGCATAATTCTGGAAAACCATGGCAATATCACGGTCTTTCGGTTCCACATCATTGACGATACGATCCCCTATTTTCAGTGTACCACCGGATATGTCCTCCAGCCCTGCAATCATGCGCAGGGTTGTTGACTTTCCGCAGCCGGAAGGCCCGACAAATACCACAAACTCCTTATCCTTGATTTCCAGATTGAAGTCATGGACTGCCGTTACATTATTGTCATATACCTTCTTGATATGTTCAAGCGTAACACTTGCCATATGTATATCCTCCTTATCCCTTTACAGCGCCGCCGGTGACGCCTTCCACATAATACTTCTGCAATGCAAGGAACAACGCCGTAATGGGAACAGCCACCAGTACACCGCCTGCACAGAACCGTGTGAAGTATCCCTGATAGTCCGCCACGTTCACCCAGCGGTACAGACCGACGGCTACGTTGTAATTTGGCTCACTGCCAAAGGCCACATATGAAGCAAACACATAATCGCCCCATGGAGCCATAAATGCCATCAGAATCGTATAGATAACAATGGGCTTGGCAAGTGGCATAATAATCTTTTTGAATACCTGGAAACGCGTAGCGCCATCAATCCGTGCGCTTTCATCCAGGGATTTGGGAATCGTATCAAAGAAGCCTTTGGAAATATAATACCCCATTCCGGAGGACGCAACATAGATCAGAATCAAGCCGGGAATGGCACCTGTCTGCGTAAGACCCAGCTGTTTGAGCAGAAAATACAGTGTAATCATGGTAAGGAATCCAGGGAACATACCCAGAACCAGTACCACATTCATGATCAGTTTTCTGCCGCGGAAGCGAAGCCGGGACAGCGCATATGATACAGAGAGTACCATGATTGTCTGAATCGCTGCACTGAAGATGGCAATGATCAGTGTATTCCCATACCAGCGCAGGAAATTGCTCTCCTGGCTTTCAAGAAGCCACTTGTAATTATCCAGTGACCACTGCTTGGGGAGAAGATAATCCACCATACCGCCCGACTCCGTGGCATACGAGCGGAAAGACTGGAATACCAGGAAGAAAAACGGAGCAAGCCAGATGATGCTCATCAGAATCAGTATCACATAAATGCTGGTATTGACCCTGCGCTCATGTCCTTTTTTGCTGCGTGTTTTCTCTGGTTTTACTTCCCGGATGACGCCTGCTTCCTCGTCAATGACGATGTCGACTTCCGGTACTTCGTGTTTCTTACTCATTACTGGAAATCCTCCTCATTCTTTACTGACGGGATCATGTTGTATACGATCAGATTAATCACAGCCGTCACCACAAAGACCAGAATACCCATAACGGCAGCGAGCTTATAGTTGGTATCATTGACCGTCATCTTATAGAGCCAGGTAATCAGAAGGTCTGTATAGCCGGCATTCCCCGACAGTTCCAGGGACAAAGGCTTGCCCTGGGAAAGCAGGAAGATAACGTTGAAATTATTGATATTCCCCGTAAACGAAGTCAGCAGATAGGGACCTGTGACAAAGAGCATATAGGGCAGGGTAATCTTTTTATACATCTGGAAAGCATTGGCCCCGTCAATACGCGCACTTTCGTACAGGTCTGCCGGAATATTCATCAGAATGCCGGTGGCAATCAGCATCAGGTACGGAATGCCAATCCATACATTGATGACAATCACGGTCACACGTGCCCATGTGGGATTGGTCCAGAAAGGCAGCGGTGAAGAAATCCATCCCCATTTCATGAGATAGCTGTTGATAAGACCGTCTGCAGCAAACATTTTGCTGACATACAGCAGGGAAACAAACTGCGGAATAGCAATGGTCATGACCAGAATCGTCCGCCACATCTTCTTCAGCTTGATTCCCTTTTTATTGATCATGATGGCAACCAGCATGCCCAGGAAATAATTCAGGAATGTAGCAAAGAATGCCCAGATCAATGTCCACAGCAGCACCTGTGAAAATGTATTGCCATAGCTTGACGTATCCGTCGACAGAAGCTGACGGAAGTTATCCCATCCCACCCAGGTAAACAGTTTGCTGGGCGGCTGGTGTGTCGCATCAAAATTCGTAAATGCGACCAGAATCATGAACAGTATCGGAAGGATGGTAAATATGGTTACGCCCAGTGTCGGGAGTGCCAGAAGCGTCTTATGGAACTGAGAATCCATGAGCGCAGACACATCCTCCTTGGTGGACTTGAGCTTATGTCCGCTCTTGAGGATCATTTCGCTCAGCCGGTTCTGCTTCACATTCACATACCATGTATAGATAAATGCAACGATAAAGAAGAGTGTCAGCACCCCGTAGAGCAGAATGAAGAAGGAGTTGTCCCCGTAGACTGTACGGCGTCCCTCCTTATAGGTTTCCACCGTACCCAGGGTGGACAGCTTTCCCAGATAATAACACCCGGAAAACTGCGCATTGGGCATAAACATGAAAATATTGAATACCGTCTGAAACAGGAAGAACAGAAGTCCTCTTCCCCACTGACCGCGTGCAAATGAACCGAAACCCATGACAAGAAAGGACAGTTTCGTCTTCCAGTCACCGGTGCGAAACGTCTGAACGGTGTCTTTGCATCCACGGATGAAACCGGCACCTGCATGGATGATCCCCTGACCAAGCTTTTTGCACACGCCAACCAGTTTTTTCGGCAGAGCCGCAAAGAACTTTCTGGTTTTATAGCCCATCTTGGCAGGTTTACTGAGTTTCAGGTACTCCAGATCTGTCATCTGGACCTTCGCCCCCTTTGCCTTTCGAATTCAGTCATGAAAAAACAGACTGGGGACATGCCCCCAGTCTGTCGGGGATACGCTTACTTGGAAAGATAGCCCTCACAGGTTGCTTCAAATCCCTTAAGAACTTCAAGCAGAGCTGCGTCGTCAGCATCATCCAGTTTGCCGCCGATCACATCGTCGCCCAATGCGGTAGCAAGGCTCCAATAGTCATTCGGATACTGGCCCTGCGGTGCGCAGAAAGCAAGCTGTTCAGCCAGAGCGGACAGTGCTTCATCAGCCTGAACGGCTTCATTCTTCTGTGCGTTCAGGTTAGAGGGACCCCAGCCTACAGCATTGTAGCGGGCAAGCTGTACTTCTTCACTGGTCAGATAGGCAGCCAGAGCATCACAGGCAGCCAGTTTGTCATCGTCCGTCTGCGGCTTTACGCCCAGCATCTTAAATCCACCGAAACCACCCATCTGGAAACCAGCCACGGTAGGCAGCTTAGCGGTCGCATAATTGTCGCCGAAGACTTCCTTGGCGGCGGTAGCATCCCATGTGCCGTCAACGATCGCGCCGATGTTGGTGGCATTGGAAATCGAAGAACCATTGACGAAAGCAGGCGACTTATGAAGATCAATCATTGCCTTCAGTGCCTTCACGCCTTCTTCGCTGGCATAGGAAGCATTCATGCCGATCAGCTGGCCTTCATCATTGGAGTCAAAGGTCAGTTCACAGCCGGCACCAAAGAAGAACGCAGTCTGATACCAACCAGAATTGATTTCCATATAGAAGCTCTTGCCAGCGGCTTCGCAGTCTGCAAGGATCTGCTCCAGCGTGGAAGGATCGGTGACAACGGACTTGTCATAATAGAGGAAGTAACCGTTGTCGCTGGTCATGGGATACGCATACATGGTATCACCCATCATGACGGCACCCACAGAACCGGGATCATTCTCGGCCTTGACAACTTCGGCATTGGAAGGCTCCACTTCTTCTACAGCACCGGCAGCTACGAGCCGGGACAGCTGGTCCTGCGCGAAAGCAAACAGATCGGCGCCTGCTTCTACGTCAGTGATCATGTTTGTTGCCGCATCGCCCTCGCCTACAGGCTGAATAACCACTGTCATATCCGCATATTCCGGATGCAAAGCCTTGAAGGCCTCAACCTGCTGCTGGGTAAAGTCCACAACTGCTTCTGCAACCCAGATCTTCAATTCACCGCTGTATCCGTCGGCCATAGCGAAGGAACAGAGAGAAAGAAGCATAATGCATGCGAGCATTAGAGAAAAGAGTTTCTTCATAGGAAAGCCTCCTCAAGTTAGATTCAATTGGATGAACGAACGCTCATCTCATGGGAAAATTATAGGAGGTTCATGCCAATTTGTCAATCCTTAATTGTCCGATGCAGCATCGCATCATCTATCTTGCCCCATGCTCCGCTTCCATCACACTTTACATGAATGCCTACCGTGACCTGATCTCCTTCCCTGACTTCAATACCAGATATCACAGGCGTATGCCATTGATTCCAGGATGTTATCTCCGTAGACTGCACGGCGACTGTCTGTCCGTTGATCGCAACAAAACTGTTCAGGGCCTGCTCGCCCGCATCGCCTCCCATAACACTGATGGAATATGTGTATATTCCTTCCGGAAGGTCATCAAGGGTCTGCATCAGGGTAAAATCCACGTTCTGTGCCCGTGAGGAATAAAAATGCCAATGCCGATCACCTGTCAGAGAATCCAGTGTCTTCTCCTCCGCGTACAGTTCCTCACATGCCTTGTGATCTTCGCAGACCCACATGGATACATCCGTATCCTCAAAGCTCCCATTTTTCAGATAGTTCCACTGCGTACCGCGCACCGTACACGTAACAGGCAATTGCTCCGCGTTCCCATGGATTACCCTCACGCCATCTTCCGCAACAACCGTACTCTGATCCCAGTCGACACGCACATTTCTCTGGCTTCCGTCATTCATCATGGCAGGCAGTGTTTCCGGAAGAAGGATGGTTTCTCCAATGTCGGCTGTAAAGGACATCTCTTGCACCGAGACAATGGACAGGGGGACCTGGTTGCCTTCCCGGATCAGGCGGAACATGGCAAGGGACGGCAGTGCATGTGCCTGAAAATCAAACAGTGCCTGATTCTCGCACGCACAGCCGCCATAGTATAAGCCGGCATCATTCGGGTCATATTCTCCTGCATAGCTTGCCGCCCATCCGCTGCCCAGTTCTTCCCATTTGTCCATGCGCTCCGACTGGGACCCAGCCGGAACCGGAACCCAGGCGCCTTCCCAGTAACACACGCCAATCCCGCCGATGTCGCGCATGACCTCTGCTATCTTTTCAAAGGCAATCACCTGGCCCTGCGGTGACACAGGATACGGCATGGCATAACCGCCGCCCTCCCCGATGGTATTTCCACTCCCGTCCCCGTCTTCCAGTGTCCATGCATAACTGGTCTCCATAACCATGACCTTTTTCCCGTACTGCTGCGCTATCTCGGAGAGTATCGATGCCAGATTATCCAGTGTTCCATGCCAGTAGGGATAATAGCTGGTGCCAAACACATCATAATCCAATTGATAATAATCCATCTTACTGGCATATGTGCGATAACTGTCAGCATTCTCCGGATTCGCAAAATGAAGCGCAACCAGCGCTTCCGGAAACACTTCCCGGACTGCCTTTGAACCTGCATTCATCAGTTTGTACAGATTCATCCATGTATGCTCTCCACACAGTTTCCCGTTTGTTTCATTGCCCAGCTGTACCATGGCGACATCCACCCCAGAATCCCGCATGGCAAGAAGGCTGTCCCGGGTAAAGTCGTAAAGCGCAGCAGCTTTCTCCCGTATTTTCATGCCTTCCCACGCCTTTGGTGTCATCTGCTTGGATGGATCCGCCCAGAAGTCACTGTAATGAAAATCAATCAGAACACGCATGCCTGCTTCTGTCGCGCGCTTTCCGAGGGCAATGGCAGTCTGTACATCATTATTGCCTCCGCCATACCCTTTCCCCTCTTCCGTATAGGGATCATTCCATACGCGCAAACGAATCAGGTTCACACCGTTCCGCGCCAGAAGCGAAAACAGGTCCGCGCGATTGCCTTCATCGTCATAATACACAACCCCGGAAGCCTCCAGGGCAGCACAGGAAGATACATCCATCCCCAGATAAAAATCCTCCGGGAGGTCGGAAATTTTCCTCACATAGAGCGGATTGTCTTCCGTCTTCTTTTCCAGGATCGCAATACTGTAGGGTGGCAGGGAAAGCACTGTTCCTGTCTGAGATACATGTTCAGCCCCGGTCAGCAGTTCCTCGCAGAGCATCACATTCTCCGGCACATCACATGCCAGGGTTTCCTTCTGTGAAAAGTTCATGGCAATCCAGCATATGCTGTCGTCCCATGTTCTGGAAAGAAGGCAGACATCGCCCGATACGGATGCAACCGAATTCTTTCCCAGCGCAATCATGGGATACTGAAGACGAATCTGATTCACTTTTCTGCAATAGTTCAGCAGGGAATCAGGATCTTCTTTCTGTACATCCCAGGAAGGATATGGGTACTCCGCCTGTGCCGCACCCGGCGGCTGCAGCGTACGTTCTGACTCGTTCCAGTTCATGGCAAGCCGCTTGTTGGGGTCCTCTCCGCTGCCAACCATACCGATCTCTTCGCCATAATAGGTAAAGGTATACCCCTGCATCATGCCGAGGATGCCCTCCGCAAACTTGGCAGCCGGCAGATTACTTCTTCCCTGCACCGCGCCAAGCGTTCGACCCGTATCATGATTGCAGAGGAAAGGAGCCAGTTTGCAGCCATCCAGTGTACTCAGCACACGCTCATAGGCTTTGATAAACTTCTCCGCATGCGCGCTGCGTCCACGCAGACTGCTGATGACAAAGCCCTCCGCCTGCGATGCCGGGAAAAGGAAGAACGCATCCACCTTGCTCTCATAGTACTGTGCAATGGTATCAAGACCTGCCCAGCACTCGCCTACAAGGAATGAATCCGGATGAATCGACTCACAGGTTTCCTTCAGCCAGGAAAGGAATGCAATATTCCTGTCTGGCTCCCCTGTAAAATAGCTCGTCACGGCGTCCAGGCGAAAACCGTCCACCTGCATTTCTGACAGCCAGAAAGTCAGGATCCGGGTGATCTCCGTCTTTACAGCAGGTGAATCCAGATTCAGATCCGGCATACCGCCGCCGGAAAAAGACTCCTCATAATACCAGCCTGTATCCTCCAGCGGCACAAACCCATCCCCGGGTGTCTGCGTAAACCGGTAGAACTCGGTCCATGCACCGCGTTGTCCGTTCCGGATCTCCTCCATTGCCGACTGAAACCACGGATGCTGCACAGAGGTGTGATTGATCGGAAGATCCAGTATAACCCGTATTCCCCTCGCATGCGCCTGTGCAATCAATGCCTGCATGTCTTCAAGCGTTCCGTACTCCGGATCGATCTGCATGTAATCAGTCACGTCATACTTATGATAGGACGGGCTTGGCATAACAGGCATCAGCCACAGTCCTGTATACCCCATGTCCGCAATATCTGCCAGGTGCATCTGCACGCCCCTGATGTCCCCGATACCATCGCCATCGCTGTCCTGATAGGAGCGAACAAATATCTCATACCAGTTATAGGACTCATCAGCATAAGCGGTGCCTATCAGAAGACAGATTCCAACGATCAACAAGATACCCCATCGCTTCATAATACACTCTCCTGTCTGTTCCTGCATGCCTGTAAAAAAGAAGCTCACGTCATGGCGTGAGCTTCTTTTCATTTTCTTCCTGTCTGGCTCGCCATACGGTAAGCCTCATCATAAAAGATATTCTGACAATTGACAACTTCTTCCGCACCGGGCATCCTGCGCACATAACTTCCGTCGCTCTGCTGATCACGGGCGGATGAATTGTCTTTCCACATCAGGTCCATAATTCCCTCAAGGCGTCGCTTCAGCCCGGCATCCTTGATCGGCACACCCACCTCAACCCGGCGCACTGTATTACGTGTCATCCAGTCAGCGCTGGCAATATAGTAGCGGGTCCGCTCCCCGGTTCCAAAGGCATATATGCGGCTGTGCTCCAGAAAACGTCCCACAACTGACATGATTCGGATATTATCCGTATACCCGGGCACACCGGCACGCAGGCAGCAGATGCCGCGAACAATCATATCAATCTTAACGCCCGCGCAGCTCGCCTCTACCAGTTTGTCCATCAGAAGCTTATCTGACAGACTGTTGACCTTAATGCGAATGAGCGCCTCTTCCCCAGCCTGTGCTTTGGCAATTTCACCGTCAATCAGGTCAATCAGTTTGTTCTGCAGGCAATGCGGTGCCACCAGCAGTTCCTGTACATGATCCACTGTTTCTCCCCGCAGAAGTGCCTGGAATACAGTCAGTGCCTCTTTTCCGATCTCCTGATCCGACGTCAGAAGACTCAGGTCCGTATACAGACGGCTGGTTTTTTCGTTATAGTTGCCTGTACCGATCTGCGTAATATAGAACGGCATGCCATTCCGCACTCGTGTGATCAGGCAGAGCTTGCTGTGTACTTTCAGATGCTCAATGCCGTAGATCACATGGCAGCCTGCGCGCTCCAGCCGGCGGCTCCACTCAATATTGTTTTCCTCGTCAAAGCGCGCTTTCAGCTCGACCAGTACATCGACATGCTTTCCGTTCTCGGCCGCTTCCACCAGGTATTCCACCACTTTGGAATCGGAAGCCAGTCGATACAGTGTCATTCGAATCGAGGTTACCGAGGCGTCCCGTGCGGCTTCATCCAGCATACGCAGGAAAGGCCGGATGCTCTGGTAGGGATAATGCAGAAGCACATCATGGTCTTCCACCTGGTCCAGAATGGATCGGCCTTCCTCCAGCTGCGGGGAATCCTGAGGATGACGCGGCGCAAAAAACAGGTCTGCATGACCGCGCAGCTGATCAGAGAACATGGAAAAGAAGGATACATCCAGCGGGGTATCATACTCATATACCTGCTCGATATCCAGCTGAAGCTGTTCGCACAGTCTGGCGACAATGGCAGCATCAATCTGACGGCTGAGCTCCATACGTATAGGGCACAGTTTACGCCGTCTGCGAATGACTTCCACCATATGATCCCGATAGTTCAGATCTTCATCGTATGTCTCGTCCGCATCAATATCCGCATTGCGGGTAATACGTGCCAATGTCTTGCTGATCACACGGTAGTTGGGAAACAGCAGAGGAAGATAATGCAGGATCAGCTCCTCCACCAGCATGTAACAGCCCTTGCGCTCCGGCACTTCAATCAGGCGATGGAAAGCAGCCCCGGAACAGGGTACAATGCCTATCCGCTCTTTCTCCGTTTTCGTGCTCAGTACGGCAATGGCATAGATTTCCTTATTATTGAGAAACGGAAAAGGCTGTTTCTTGCTGATAACATTTGGTGAGAGCAGCGGCAGGTATTCGGTGGTAAACACTTCCGACAGATATGGCTCGCTCTCCGGGGAAATGGAATGGAAATCCACCAGCGTAATCCCCTGTTCCTGCAGTGCATCCATCAGTACCCGATATGTTTTATCCCGTCTGCGGCAGAGTTCACGTACACGTATCAGACAAGCGTCCAGCTGTTCACCGGGTGTCATATGCGTCTTGTTTTCTCTCGCTTCACGGTCAAGAAGCATCTGATCATGCAGGGATCCGATGCGCACCATAAAGAATTCATCCAGATTACTCTGAAAGATCTTCAGAAAACTCAGCCGCTCGCAAAGCGGGACACGGGTATCCTCGGCCTCCTCCAGCACGCGTTCATTGAAGCGCAGCCATGAAAGCTCTCTGTTCTCAAAGCAGGAAGAAAGGGACATAGGTCAATCAACTTCTCTCTGTTGTCTTGTTTTTTCAGTTGCGGGCCATACACCCTACGAGGGAAGCATACTTCTCTGATGCATTCTTTACAAGTACTTCCCGTTCTGATGCAAGGCTTTTCTCGCCAAAAATATAGTCGACACAGTGCTTCGCACTTTCCAGAAGTCGCACATCGCCATCCAGCAGAAAGCCCAGAGATTCCTGACCGGACTGCCGCGTTCCCAGCAGATCCCCGGGACCGCGTATTTCCAGGTCTTTCTGTGCGATGACAAACCCGTCATTGGTTTGTGTCATGATCTTCAGTTTTTGGGAGGCATCTGCCAAAAGAAAGCACCAGCTCTCCTTGCTCCCGCGTCCGACGCGTCCCCTGAGCTGATGCAGCTGACTCAGTCCAAAGCGCTCTGCATTCTCCACAACCATGACAGTAGCATTGGGCACGTTAACCCCTACCTCGATCACGGTTGTTGAAATCAGTACCTGCATCTCACCGCGGGCAAAGGCGGACAGTGTCTGTTCCTTTTCATCCGCTTTCTGCTGTCCCCATGTCAGGCCAACATGAAGTCCCTTCAGTTCTGTCTGTGTCAGGTCCTCATAAGTTGCCTGGACGGAGCGGATGTCTGCGGTGCGTTCAGAGTCCTCTACCAAAGGGCAGACCACATACGCCTGGTGCCCTTTCTCAACCTCCCGCCGCAGGAAAGCATACATATCATGCCGCTTTTCTTCCGGTACCAGCCGCGTTCTGACAGGCTTTCGTCCAGCAGGAAGCTCCGATACAACCGATACATCCAGATCACCGTACAGGATCAGCGCCAGGGTTCGCGGGATCGGCGTGGCAGACATCACCAGAACATGGGGATGCTTCTGTCCCGCAATACCCCTGTCCGAGAGTGCGGACCGCTGCCGAACGCCGAAGCGATGCTGCTCATCCGTAATCACCAGTCCCAGATTCTGATATTCCACGCCCTCTGAGATCAGTGCATGTGTACCAAACACTGCCTGCCATGTGCCGCTTTTCAGCTGTTCATGGGCATTCCGTTTTTCCGAAGCCTTCAAAGAGCCCACAAGCAGACCGCAGGTTATTCCCAGCCGTCCCAGCACTTTCTGTGCCTGCGCAAAGTGCTGCCTGGCCAGAATCTCTGTCGGTGCCATCATGGCACACTGATATCCCGCCATTACGGCAGCATAGATCGCTCCGAAGGCAATGGCGGTTTTTCCGCATCCCACATCGCCCTGAACCAGACGTGACATGGCTGTTTTCCGGGACAAATCGGACAGGATCTCCGAAAGCACCTTTTTCTGACTGGCGGTCGGCGCAAAGCCCTGCGCCTTCCAGAAACGGGTCTGTGTCTCCTCCGGAATCTCCATGGGATAGCCTTCCGGTTTCTCATCGCGCTGCATATGAACAGCCGTCATGTACATGAGCATTTCTTCCAGTGCCAGACGCCGGCGCGCACGCCGGACCGCATCCAGCGAAGGCGGTGCATGCGCAGTACGAACGCTCTCACTTCTGCCCGGCAGATCATATCGCGAAAGAATCATAGGCGGAAGCGTTTCTTCCAGAAGTTCGTCGGCCAGCGGAAGTACGGAGAGTATCATATCCCGCAGTGTCTTTCCCGGTATACCGGGTATCGGCCTGTACTGGCTGCGGATTTCTCCCAGTGTCACCCGCTGCGGATTCTGGAGTTCCCGTCGTCCCTGTTTGGTACGGACCAGTCTTCCGTACAGTGTAACAATATCTCCCTGATGCAGAGTCTTCTGCATCCATGGCTGGTTGAACCATACCACACGCAGACGGCCACTGGTATCCTCCAGAACGCATTCGCATCGGGAGAGGGCGCCGTGGAAGGACAGCGTCGGCCGCTGCAGAATTCTTCCCCGAAAGGCAAACATGCCTTCCATATCCAGCGCGCACGGTGCGCTTTCTGTCAGATCATCATACGCTACCGGCAGATACATCAAAAGATCGCGCAGCGAGACAATGCCCACTGCGCGTAATGCTTCCAGACGTGCCGGACCAAGCCCACGGATGGATGATAACTCCAAAGCCTGACCCCCTCCGTTATTCCACGGAAATCAGATAATAATACAGCGGCTGTCCGCCCCTGTGACACTCGACATCACAGTTCGGGTATGCCTGTGCCAGCTCCTCCGTCAGAGCCTGCGCGTCCTCTTCCTTCGTGTCCTGTCCATAATAGACACTGATCAGTTCGGACTCATCATCTACAATCGCTTCCATCATCTTCAGGGATACTTCTCTGACATCGCTGCCGGAATACTCAATCTTTCCGTTATGCAGACCGATAATATCCCCCTGATGGATATGGATATCATTGTACTCACTGTCACGCACTGCATAGGTAACCGTTCCGGTCTTCACGTGCTGTGCCGCTTCATCCATGTGCTGTGCATTTTCCTCGGCACTGACATCAGGCTGGAAAGCGACAGCGGCAGCAATGCCCATCGCCACATTCTTGGTGGGGATCACATATACTTTCTGCTCTTCGGAGAGATTGGCCGCCTGCTGCGCGGCAAGCACCACATTTCCGTTGTTCGGGAAAACAAAGACCGTGCTTGCAGGAACACTGCGGATAGCACTGAGAATATCGTCAATCGACGGATTCATGGTCTGTCCGCCTTCGACAACCACATCCACGGAAAGATCATGGAAGATCTGGGAGAAGCCATCCCCGAGGGAAACAGCAACCATGCCATACTCTTTCTCCGGCACAAACGCTTTCTCCTCTTCCTTGGGCTTGCTGGCTTCCTCGCGCTGCCGGCGGGTCTCCTCGATGTTTTCCACTTCAATATCACACAGCGCGCCGAGCTCGCGTCCATCTTCCAGCGCGGTACCTGGATGATTGGTGTGAACATGAACGCTCACACGCGTAAGGTCCCCTTCCACGTGGACATAACTGCCGATACGGTTCAGGCGGCGACGCAGGGAATCGATATCCCCTTCCTCCGTGTTTTCCAGAGGCAGCAGAGCATACTTTGTATGATAGATGTGATGCAGATCGGTAATCGCGTCATGGTCATCCGTAAAGCGCCCGTCATTCTTGGCGGCTTCCGCCAGAATCTCTTCCACGCTCTTGCCCTGAATCACGGCAGCATAGCCGGAATAGATATACATCAGTCCGCTGCCGCCCGAATCCACTACATTGGCCTGTTTCAGAACCGGAAGCATTTCCGGCGTGCGTTCGAGAATGGCATAACCGGAGCGGATAATCACATCAAAAAACTCGCCAAAGTCCTCGGGATTCTTCTGTGCCTGCCGCACGGCATCCTCTGCAATCACGCGGGCTACCGTCAGAATGGTACCTTCCTTGGGCTTCATGACAGCTTTATAGGCAAGCTCCGATCCCGCTTTCATCGCTTCTGCGAACTGCACAGGCGTCAGCTTTTCCTGTCCCTTGACCGCCTTGGCAAACCCACGCAGAAGCTGGGATGTAATAACGCCGGAGTTTCCGCGAGCACCCTTCAGGGCACCTTTGGACAATGCCGATGCCGCTTCATCTGCGCGGAGAAATTCCTTACTGTTGATTTCCCGAATGGCGCTCTGCATGGTCAATGACATATTCGTTCCGGTATCACCGTCCGGAACAGGAAACACGTTCAGCGCATCGACTGCTTCCCGGTTCTGGTCAAGCAGCGCACTTCCCGCAATGGCCATATCCCTGAGAAGCAGGCCATCGATAACTTTATACTGAATCAATGGTTTAATCCTCCATTTCATATTCATGCAAGGGCATGAAATGCTGATGATCCTGCTTCAGTTCAGGCTCTGACGCCTTCCACATTCACATTAACCTTACGAACTTTGATGCCCGTCATATTTTCCAGCTTATAGCGCACGGTATCCACAATCGTCTTGCATACCTCTGCAATGGAAATCCCGTATTCCACCACAACAAACAGATCCACATCCAGACAGTTCCCGACATTGCGGATCTGCACGCCGCGGGCCAGGTTTTCCTTGCCCAGCCATTCCACCAGACCATCCGTAGCACGTTTGGAGCACATGGCAACAATACCATAGCATTCCAGTGCCGCATAGCCAGCGACCTTCATCATGACATCTTCTGTAATATAGATTGTGCCGATATCATTTTTAATCTTGCATTCCATGTGATACACAGCCTCCTTACCTCAGACAGTCTGCTTTCCCATCTGATGGAATCCGCTTATTCCGAAGAACAGACGGACTCACTAAACAGTATAAACAATTCCCCATGCCTTGGCAAGTCCGTTCAGATCGGCATATCGTCCTCATCATCGACACACATCAGCGCAAAACCATTTTCTCCGCCGATTCTTTCGACAAGCGACTCACACAGACCGTCCGAAAGAATGTCCGTTTCTGCGATCACAAGACGGGGCAGCCCATCTGCTTCTCCCTGATGCAGGCCGGGAATGCATGCCGTAAGTGCATAGCCCATGCTTTCCGCTTCGCTGCGCAGTTCGTCCGTCATGGAAGGGCCTATCAGAAGCATGCACAGTCTGTCCCGGATGCTTTCCTTATCCTCAGCCATGCCCAGAAGGTGCATGACCACAAGCCGGGCGGACCATATATCGCTGTCATCCATCGGCTGCATCTGGTGAATCATGACATTCATGGGTTTCATGGCATCCAGCACCGGATGACCGGTTTCTTCCGCAATATCCTTGCGAATCAGAAAACGGCGTCGTGTATCGCCCTGCAGGTCTACAACCATATGGACTCTGGGCTGACTGTTCTCCTGATCCTTCTGTGCGTTCTCCGACTGTGTTTCTTCTGCTTCCTTCTCCGGGGCATCATCGGAAACGGCAGACGATGAAACCTGCAGCATTACTTTGAATTCTCGCATATGTCCTCCTGCCGCATTTCACGGCACAAACATTGTATCATGATTTTCCCTCTGTGAATATTCGCCAGCCCAACTTTTGCCTTGCAATTCTTCTCAGCCTTTCCTATAATCTCTTCGAATGACCGAGCTAAAATGGAGGACTGTATTCCCTTGAGCAAGATTTCCCTGCGTGATTTTCGTGCACAGGATCTTCCGCTGATCAGCGTGGTTGTTCCTGTGTACAATGTAGCACGCTATCTTGAACGCACATTGAATTCCCTATCGAACCAGACATACCCCAATCTGGATATCATTCTGGTGGATGACGGCTCATCGGATGGTTCATCCGATATCATTGATGCCTATGCACTGCGTGATCATCGCTTCCGCACCATCCACCGGCTGTCCGGGCGCGGTGTATCCTGTGCCCGGAATACAGCTATACGAGCCGCCCGTGGCAGCTGGATTGCCTCGGCAGACAGCGATGACATTGTTCCCCGCAAAGCCATTGAAATGCTCTACCTCGCCTGTGTAGAACACAATACGCGCATGAGCATGGGCGCCTATAATGAATGCCATACGTCCCGCCCGCTGGCTTTCACCCGCAGAGTACCTGCCAAGCCCTGTGTGCTGAATAACGCCAAGGACATGCAGCGATACTTCCTTACCTATGGAGCGGACTGCAATCATATGTGGACAAAGCTATTTCAGCGGGATGTCTTTGATCATCTGCGGTTTCCGGAGGGCATGATCTACGAAGACATGTATATGATGCCCCGTATTATAGATGCCGCAGGAAGCTGTACCGTCATTAACCGCGTTGTCTACAATTATATGATCCGCCGCGGCTCCGCCAGCAATAATGTCAATATATCCCGTCAGATGGACGGTTTCCGTGCACGGCTTGCTACCGTTGAATACATGCAGCAGCATTATCCGGAGTTTGTCGGGCTTGCCAATGACAGTATTCTCATGATCGGATGCAATGTACTGGGGAAGATCGAACATATCGGTGGCCGGGAAGTCGCGCCGAAAGAATGGGATGAGGCTGTGCGTATCATGCGGGATGCGTTGAGCAATTCCGCCCTGCAGAATCCCATCTATAAAGCAGAAGCCCTGGCCTTCCGCCAGGACCCCAAACTGCTCTCCAAGGTCAGTCATTTCATACTGAAGGCAGACCAGATGCTGTAATTACAGTGCGGCTGAACAGACTACCGTCTTTCCGCCGCACTTTTTCAGTGTTGCATATTCCCGGAAGCCACAGGCTCTTGCCCGCTCCCGTGCCACATCAAACCCGGCTGCAATATGCGCGCTGTCATGCGCGTCAGAGGACAGAAATATCCGTCCGCCCATGTCGTGCAGTGCCCGCAGCAGCGACATGCGGGGATAGAGCTCCGTTTTCCGCCCCCGATTCAGCGCACCGCAGTTGATTTCAAAAGGAACACCTTCCTCTGCAAGGCATTTCATGCTTTCCCTTGCCGGTCCAAGGTAGCGCTCGTCTTCCTCGTCCACAAAATGCCACTGCTCATTAAAGCGGCTTATGAGATCGAAGTGCCCCACAAACGTGCAGCCCGTGCGCGCATAGACCTCTGCTTCCAGCGCATAATAGGCCCTGCACATCGCGTATCCGTCCCCATGAAAGCAGGTCTCGCACATATATCGGAGTTTCTCCAGGGAATCATCCACCGCAGTGCTCTGATCGCATGGGACGTCAAGGTAGTGCGTGGATCCAATCACATAATCCAGATCCTGCGGTACCGCGCCCTGATACATCTGATCCAGCTCCACGCCCAGAAAAATGTCCAGCTGTTCCGCATAGCGTTCCCGCAGCCGCAGGATTTCCTGACGGTATGCAGGATAGTCCAGCGATATTTCCGGGTCCATATGGGCCGAGAAGCCCAGCGCCTGCAGTCCTTTTTCCATCGCCGACTGCACCATGCACTCCGGGGATGAGGCGCCATCACAGAATGTGGTATGAATGTGATAATCCTGCAAGATCATGGAAAACCCCTTTCTCTACAGATAGCAGACGCTGACATACAGATCAATGGTCACTGTCTGCGGCGCGTCTTCCTCCAGCTGTTCCCGCATGTCCTCTGTCATATCCTGATTCAGCGGGGTCATACGAACCATTGCCTTTGCCAGTTCCGGCGAAAGCGCCTGCTCATAGGACACACGCGTGGTATGCATATCACGGCAATGCATGCGCAGATACGCTTCCACATCCCCGTCTTCGTACAGTGTCATGCCGCGCTTTTCACGGATTTCCCGCAGATACCGCCCGCCCGGATAGACCTTGATCAGACAGCCGTCCGGCTTCAGAATCCGGTTGAACTCTCTGTAGCTGGCCGGTGTAAGAATATTCATGACCACATCCTGACTGTGATCTGCCAGCGGTATGTTCCGAAGATCAGCCACCAGCCACAGAGCCTGTGCCTCGCGCGCGGTGGCCAGTGCAATGGCCTGCGCGCTCAGGTCCATCCCAATGCCGACAGCGTCCGGACGGATTTCCAGGACCTTCTGCAGCCACCAGCCTTCCCCGCACCCGCAGTCCGTCAGGCGGATAGATCCGGAAGGGAGAGACTGCTGTATGCATTGAAGCACCGGCTGATACAGTCCACTGTCCAGCACAAGACCGCGGGCTGTGAACAGTCCCGTATCATATGCACCGTGCACGGGACGTGAAAGTACATTCAGATATCCTTTTCGATTAACACTCAGTACATGGCCTTCCCCGCATCGCAGATTCTCCCTGTCGCGCTGTATGCCTGCCGCACACACAGGACATACAAGTCCTGTGCCCCGTGCCCAAACGGAAAAGAAATGGTCACGCTTTGTCATAGCTTTCTCCTGACTTTCCGGGAAAGGGAAAAGCCTCATCGACCGGATGAGGCTGTTTCTCTTTCAATCCACGAAATTGACATAAGGCCGGGACCGACATGCGTGCCAATCACAGCTCCGACACCCATGGTGCTTACAGGCGGCAATGTCATTTTCTGATTTTCAATATGCTCCTTGAGTTTTTCTGCCTCAGCAGGACAGTCACATCCGGCGATCAGAATCGGAATGTCTTCTCTGGGCGGATACTGCTTCAGCTTCTCCACATACCATGCATTCGCTTTATGCTTTCCGCGCACCAGTCCGGCCTGCAGGATCTCTCCGCCCTCAAACTTGAGCATCGGCTTAATGCTCAGCGCTGTTCCGACTTTGGCGACCAAAGGTGACAGACGTCCTCCCATAACCAGGTATTTCAGGTCATCTGCCATGCCAAAACACCGCTGGTGATTGCGCAGCCCCTCTACATATTCAGCCAGTCCTGCAGCTGTGGGATACTGGCTGCGCTCCTGTGCGGCCATGCGCACCAGGAGTGCCTGACTGGAAATGGCAATCAGGGAATCCACGATTTCCACACGCTCCGGAGTATCCAGCATGTCTCTTGCAATGCAGGCGGACTGATAGCATCCGGAAATCCGTGAAGACCCGGCAATATAGAGAATCTCCGTGTCTTTCTGTGACAGAATGTCCGTAAAAGCCTTATAGAATCCATCCGGCGGAATCTGGCTTGTCTTGGGCAGAACGTCTGACTGCCGAAGCCGCTGAAAGAACTCCTCGCGGCTTATATCAATCCCCTCGCGGTATTCCTCCGTCCCAAAGCGTATGGTCAGCGGAAGAAGCACCACTCCGATTTCTCTTGCTTCATAAGGTGTAAGATCCGACATGGAGTCGGTTACAATCTGTACCATGAATGCCTCCGTCCCATAATCCAAATCGTCGGGAAGATATCACGTGCTGGTCAGTCTGTCAAGGTTTGCACGGCGAAGCCCTTTCGGATAATGGTTCTTTACTGTCCCGCCGCTGACCTTTCCCAGGCCCAGTACCAGTCCCTGCCATGTCACCAGCACATAGCCTGCTTTGTCTGTCGCTTCATCAAACGTTTCACCGCGCAGAAAGGCCAGGGCGCTGTCTTCCTCTGCCGCAAGCCGCAGAAGAGACGGCGGCATCCACGAAACCGCCCAGGCATGGTCCGGCAGCAGGCGGCCCGCCCGTACCGTACCCAGATGAATACCGGCACGCCATACTTTCATTCCGGCAAGCTCCGGACATTCCGGCAGATAGAAGAGTGTGTCTCCCAGTGCATGGATTCCCAAATGCGGCAGCGCAGAAAATGCCTGGAGACAGTTCAGACTTTCCTTACCGACCCGGTCCTTCATCAGCGGCATCTCCGCCCGATGGCCTGTATCCGCTTTCACAAGCAGTGCACAGAACTGTCCCTCCCCGCGCATACGGTGCGGATAGCATGTCAGCATGCCTTCCGGTCCTCCCGGAAAAGGAGCCAGGGAGAATTCCGGGTGCCGCTTCAGGAAGTCCTTCACCTGTTCTTCATTCTCACGCCTGTGGTAGGTACAGGTTGAATATACCATACGCCCACCCGGAGAAAGCAGGCACGCGGCAGACTCCAGTATTTCCTTCTGCCGTACAGCACAGCCGTCAGCCATTTCCGGGCTCCAGCTGGCGACGGTTTCAGGATGCTTGCGGAACATGCCTTCCCCTGAACATGGCGCATCTACCAGGACCGCATCAAATGCTTCCGGGAAGCGCTGTGCCAGTGCATCCGTACGCATTGAGATACACAGCGCATTTGTTACTCCCATGCGTTCCAGGTTTCTCGAGAGAACCTGCGCACGCTTGGGAATGACCTCATTACAGACCAGAAGGCCTTGCCCCTGCATCTGTGCAGCAAGCTGCGTACTCTTGCCTCCCGGTGCCGCACAAAGATCCAGAACCCTTTCTCCAGGCTGCGCCGACAGTACCGAAGCCGGAAGCATACTGGAGGGATCCTGAAGATAGAATGCGCCGGCCTCGTGCGGGACAGTATTCCCCAGACGGGATGCGATATCCAGTTCAAAGCCCTGTTCTGTCCATGGTACGCGGGGCCCTATATCCGGCAGGCATTCTCTGCGTATTGGTTTCATGGGGTTCATACGAATCCCGCGTACCGGCGGCTGTTCAAGCGCAGAAAAGAATGCTTCCGCTTCACTTCCCAGTTCCCGGTTCATGCGCTGCACAAACGCTTCCGGCCACATCATGCTTTTTTCTCCCGTCTTCGGCGAAGTCCCGTCATGGATGAGGATACTTTCGGCGGCTGATACTGCGGCGGTATATAAGGCGCATGAAAAGCTTCCCCCCGCATCTGTGTCTGTCGCGGCGCACGATAGCGCAGCTGTGGACCGTCTTCCTCTGTATCCGCAAGGATGTTCGGCAGACGGAAAGATCGACGGTGTGCGCGTCTGCTGCGCGGACGTGCAGGTTCCTCGTAGAATGCATCATCCAGCATCTCCGGATCATCCTCGGACGCTTTGGCTTCATAGTTATAGACAATATCTGTCGGAGAAGGTGCATATGTCAGCTGATCCGGTGTATATACCGTTGCTCCCTCCGGCGGATGATAGACATCATCTTCCGGAGGTACATATGACTGGCTGACTTCCATGACACGCTGGATGGGCGCCGCCTCCTCGTGCCTTCTTCCGCTGCGCAGCCGCCGGAAGAAGCTCTTCCATACCTCGAAGGGCCGCCAGCGAAACCAGTATACGGCATTATCCGCCAGAAGTCCGAAAAGAAGCAGAGCCAGCAGGATCACGCCCCAGGACCGGGAAAGCAGAGAAAGCACGCCGGTCCATTCTCCCTCGCTCACGAACAGATATACTTCCGCTGCCAGGTTCTTGACCCAGCCCAGAAAAATCTGATACAGATCTGATGCCAGCGCAATCATACAGCTCCCCTTTCTATGAAACTCCAGATAATGAAAGAAGTGGCTTATGGAACTGCGCCACTTCTTTCACCCATCTTCTATATCGTCTATTTATGCTTCAGTTTAACGGTAACATTCGCGGGGTCTATCTGTACATCATAGTCCACACCATCACTGTCGCTGACCTCGCACAGGATAGGAATCTCATGCTCGCCTTCCTCCAGACCCGCCAGATTGACGGACAGGGTAATGCGGGCAGACCGCAGTGAATCCAGCCAGTTCACCGGACCTTCCAGCGTTACATTGGCATAGCGCGAGGAGAGTGACGCATTGTAATTGGCAGGCGTGTTGATCATATTCAGACGCACATCATTGAATGTACGGGTTCCGATCTTTTCTCCAATCTCTACCGCCACCGTAACGGTTTCCTCACTGAGATATACCAGGGAGGAGGGACGGCGCAGCCGAAGGATCTGTGTAAAGGACTCGTTCAGGTCTGTCACATCGATGCGCGCATCCGTGAAAACCTGTTCAAATTCCTGCAGTGCATCGGCATGCCCTGCTGCAATGACCTGTTCAGGGGAAATGGTGACTTTCTTGATTTCATATCCGTAAGCCGGCGTGCCTGTGACAAGCCCGATATCGGAAAAAGACAGTTCCTTTTCAGGATACAGTGTCTGTTCCACAATAACGGAGTCCAGAAGCACCGATTCGCTTGTGACTTCCAGAAGACTGCTCTCTACTTCTTCACCCTGGCTGTTGAGCAGTGTAAAGGGAACTGCGGTAAGCACCGTTCCCTCTTCACCGGAAAGAAGGGAAAGATCCAGACTGGCCCGCGCTCTGACGATGGACTGTACCAATGACAGCGGGCCGCTGACAGCAATCATGGGCGGATCCAGTGTGGCAGCCGTCGTATACCATCCATCTGCCAGTTTTCCATTCATTTCCAGCATCACGGGAATGCGGTAACGTGTTATATATTCCTCCACATTCACTGTCACTGACGCGGGAGTCACCTCCACAACAGAGCCATAATTCGTGGAATTGGTCCACAGTATACGCGCTTCCTGCTCCCCGGCTGAACGAATGCGGCTCAGATCAATGCGCAGGTTGTAATTGGAAGCGCTTGCATTCTGATACTGCGTCTGCGGAACGGCCGCACGCACCGTCACATCCTGAAGCTGGTTTTCCAGTGAGGACGTGACTATATAGCCGTTTCTTTTAATCGTATCAGCGCCGGATATCGTAACCGTAGCACCGCTCATGGTTTTGTCCCGTGTCAGTGTCGGATCCTGCGAAATCACATAAGCCCATACAAAGACAGCCAGAAGAACAGAGAAAATCTTATATCCAATATTATGCGTTACCCAGCGCTTCATAAACGAGGACACCGCATGGAGGCGGGTATCATTCTTTCTTTCGCTCATGCTCTGACTGCCCCCTTCCCCCGAAACCGCTGAATAAGGGACGAGAGAGAAAAGCGATCTTTCTTCAGATACATTTCACTGAGAATGTCCCTGAGCTTCTTTTCATCCAGATTACGTGTAATCTCGCCGGCTTTCGTCATGGAAATCACACCGGTCTCTTCCGATACCACCAGTGTTATCGCATCTGTTGTTTCGCTGACGCCCAGAGCCGCACGGTGCCGAGTACCGAGTTCACGATTGACATCACGGTTCTCCGTCAGGTTCAGAATACAGGCACCGGCAATGACACGCTGCCCACGTACAATCACAGCACCATCATGCAGCGGGGTATTCGGTTCAAATATATTCTCCAGAAGCGGTGCAGAGATTCTTCCATCAATCCGGGTTCCCGTCTCAATCAGATCCTGCAGCCCTGTCTTCTGTTCAAACACGATCAGGGCACCGACTCTGCGACGGCTCAGATCCAGAAGTGTCTGTATCACTTCCCGGATGATCCGCTCATTGTCTTCATCCTGCACATGCGTTCCGCTGTCCAGCATGGCACCGCGGCCCACCTGCTCCAGAGCATGCCGCAGTTCCGGCTGAAAGAGAATAAACAGCACAATCACACCATATTGCATCATGCTGGAAAGTATCCAGTTCAGTGCTGTCATGCCCAGCAGCTGGCTCACAGCCCCTGCCAGAACAAGGACGACCAGTCCCTTGAGAACGGCACTGCCGCGTGTATGGCGAACCAGCATCAGAATCTCATAAAGAATGACAGCAACAATCAGAATATCAAGAACATCCGTAAATCCCGTACGGTGCAGCACGTTCCATATTGCATTCTGCCATGTCTGAAGATTAAAACTCAAGGCGTGCTCCTCCCTTTCACAGGATTGTCAATTGCCTGTAAAGTATACAACAATCCAGCGGTAAATAACAGGATTTTTTTGCGAGTTTCAGAAATCTTTTTTACAGTGTTTTCCAGAAAAAAACCGGCTGCAATCAGCCGGAAAAAGAAGATTACACTGTCAGTACCTGATTCTCATGAAGCCATTCCGGATGCCTGCCCAGGTATGGCCGAATGATGTCTTCCACAAACGCTTTTGTCTGTTCACTGCTGCGTCCGCAATAGCGCTCCGGCTGCAGAATTGCTTCCACCGCCTGCCGATTGAGACCGAAGTCCGGATCCGCGCATACACGGTCAATCAGGTCATTTTCCCCGCCGTTTTCCTTGACATTGCGCGCCGCAGCCTGGGAATGAACCCGCAGTTTTTCGTGCAGCTCCTGTCTGTTTCCGCCTTTCTCAACGGCGTCCATCATGATGTTTTCCGTAGCCATGAACGGCAGTTCCCGCATGACACGCTGACGGATGACCTTTTCATAGACAACCATGCCGTCACATACATTGATCATGATTCCCAGGATCGCATCCACAGCTAGGAATCCTTCTGCCACAGACAGACGCTTATTGGCGGAATCATCCAGCGTACGCTCGAAGAACTGCGTTGCCGATGTAAAGGATGCATTCAGTACGTCCGTCATTACAAAACGTGAAAGTGCATCAATACGTTCGCAGCGCATGGGATTGCGCTTGTAGGGCATGGCTGAAGAGCCGATCTGTTTCTTTTCAAAGGGCTCTTCCATTTCCTTGAAGCTGGCTAGAAGCCGCATATCATAGGCGAACTTGGAACAGGACTGCGCGATCCCGGAAAGAACAGACAGGACCTGATAATCCACCTTGCGGGAATAGGTCTGTCCGGATACCGGCACTACGCGCGAAAGTCCGAAGGCACGTGCAATTTCCTCTTCCACCGCGCATACCTTCTGTGCATCCCCATGGAAAAGTTCCATGAAGCTTGCCTGGGTACCGGTAGTACCCTTGGACCCCAGCAGCGCCAGTGTCTCCAGCCGGTGATCCAGTTCCAGCGCATCCATATACAGTTCATTGAGCCAAAGCGTGGCGCGCTTGCCCACAGTCGTAAGCTGCGCCGGCTGCAGATGTGTATAGGCAAGGCACGGCATATCTTTATACTTCATTGCAAAATCAGCCAGAAGCCCCATCACCGTGTACAGTTTCTTCTGCAGGAGTTCCAGAGCGTCCCGCATGATCAGTATATCGGTATTGTCTCCCACATAGCAGGAGGTAGCACCCAGATGAATGATACCGGCAGCCTTCGGGCACTGAAGGCCATAGGCATAGACATGACTCATCACATCATGTCTGACTTCACGCTCCCGCTTCTGCGCATCCTCATAATTGATGTCATCCCGGTGCGCTTCCATCTCTGCGATCTGCTCATCGGAAATATCCAGGCCCTGATGCTGCTCCGCCCGTGCCAGTGCGATCCAGAGCGCCCGCCAGGTACGGAATTTCTTATCCTCGGAAAACAGATACTGCATTTCCCGGCTTGCATAACGTGTAGAAAAAGGACTGACGTACTGATCGTGTGCCATATGACCTCCTGTTTCTGGAAAGGCCCCGAGCGTACTCGGGGCCGGATATCATGCTTACTGATACTTATTGATCACGCGTGTTTCCCATTCTCCCTCACTGGTAAAGCGGAACGTCAGAAGGGAAATCTTGTTGTCCATATTCAGATGATTCCAGACATTCTCTGTAAACGCATCCAGGCTTCCTTCCACTGTCACGCGTTCCGGTTCTCCCCCGAAACTGGGAAGCGGAGAACCGTCTCCGGCATAAGTGTGAAGGAAAAAGCCTTCCCCGCATCTGGCATTCTCTGTCTCAAAGAACTGCCGCTGTATCACACTGTCGTCCCCGTCCAGAGACTTGAGGATCGAAAAGCGAAAAAGAGGCTTTCCCTTTCCGCTTTCCAGAAGAAGCGAAATCCGAGGGGTATAGTTCGGTGCATCCGGTTCAAATACACGGGTGCGCAGCGCGTCTTCCCAGCATTTACCCTCCCGAAGAAAATCATAGATCGTATCCGTCTGATCCCCGTTGGTAACGATCACGCGTCCGTCAGGCAGCCGCCTTGCCGGCGCATAGATAATCAGGCTTGGGTCTTCCATGCGGCTTTCATCAAAAGCACGCGTCTCCAGCGTATCACTGTCGCGCCAGGCAAAGATCCGATTCCGGCTGTTGGCAGAACGGCCCATAATGAAATAGGCACAGAGAGTCTCTCCCTTTTCATTGCGGCCTGCCACAATGCCCCGGCCGGGGTATGCGTTTCCTGCAAGCAGTTCTTCAAGCTTTCGAATTTGCATGTGTATCCTTTCTCAGTCCAGCTGCAGCCGATGGGCCATCTCTTCGTAAGCTTCCTCAACGCCACCCATATCGCGGCGGAAGCGGTCCTTGTCCAGTTTCTCATGGGTTGTGCTGTCCCAGAAGCGGCATGTATCGGGACTGATCTCATCGGCCAGCACCACGGTTCCATCAGCCGTTGTGCCAAACTCAATCTTGAAGTCAATCAGATCCACGTTCAGTTTTTTGAAATAGGCCAGAAGCAGCTTATTGATCTTCAGCGCATACTTCGCAATGGTCTGCATGGTCAGATCGTCTGCCCAGCCCATCGCGGCAATATGATATTCGTTCACCATGGGATCATCCAGTGCATCGCACTTATAGCAGTATTCAATGACCGGCTTACGCATGGGAGTGCCTTCCGGCAGGCCAAGACGCTTGGACAAAGAACCGGCCGCCACATTGCGAACAATCACTTCCAGAGGAACAATTTCCACCTTCTTGACAACCGTGTCAGTGCCGCTGATTTCCTCGACAAAGTGCGTCGGAATACCATTCTTTTCCAGCATCTTCATCAGATGATTGGACATCTGATTATTAATGACGCCCTTGCCTGCAATCGTTCCGCGCTTTTTCCCGTTAAGAGCCGTTGCATCATCCTTGTAAGAGACAATGACAAGGTTCGGATCATCCGTTGCAAAGACTTTCTTGGCTTTTCCTTCATAGAGCTGTTCCAGTTTTTTCATGTTCGTGTTTCACCGCAAGAGCGGTGCTCCTTTCTCATGCATTCAGTTTTTCTTGCAGATCAGCATTCTTTCGAATCACCGTCTCGCGCATTTCCTTCCGCTGGTCACTGAGTTTCTCATGCAATGCAGGATCTTCAACGGCCAGGATCTGTGCAGCCAGAATTGCCGCGTTTTTTGCTCCGTCAATGGCCACTGTAGCAACCGGAATGCCGCTTGGCATCTGTACGGTCGAAAGCAGGGCATCCATGCCGTCCAGTGTCTTGGAAGATACCGGGATTCCGATGACCGGAAGCACGGTTCGAGCCGCCAGTGCACCGGCCAGATGCGCTGCCTTTCCGGCAGCCGCGATCAGTACACCGATTCCGTTCTGGTAAGCGTTTTCCGCAAATGCAGCCGCTTCATCCGGTGTACGATGTGCGGAATACACATGTACCTCATAGGGAATCTGAAGCTGACGAAGCGTCTCCATAGCACCTTGAACAATCCCCAGATCGCTGTCGCTTCCCATGACGATGCCCACTCGTCTCATACACATCTTCCTTTCTAAAAAATACGAACATTTACCATGGCTTAGGCCGAAAACATGGGCTATTTCCGAACGGCCATGGGCATTGTAACGAGGCTTACATCCTGTGTCAACCCCGGAAAAACCAAAAGATGCACGCATTTCAGATAACATCAACCATATTTTACCTTTGGAGAAAAAAGAAATTTCCGAACATTATCGCGCATCGTGTTCTGTCTGTCGAAAAAAAGAACCGACAGACGCCGGTTCTTTTACAATGATCTTTACTTGCTCTTGATATAGGGCTTTCCGTTCGCAGAAGGCACGCGGGACTTGCCGACAAACAGAATGAGTACAAGCACCGTCACCACATACGGGATCATGGAAATAAGCTGCATGTTGACACCGGAAGATCCGCCCAGCACGACTTTTAAACCGGAACAGAATCCGAACAGCAGACACCCAAGCAGCGCACCATGGGGGCGGAACTTGCCGAAGATAACGGCTGCAATGGCAATGAATCCCTGCCCGACAATGGAAATCGGACGGAACTGAGTGGAAATGGCCATCGTCACGCATGCGCCGCCCAGGCCAGAGAGAAAACCGGAAATGCACACACAGCCAAACCTCATGGCAATGACGTTGATGCCCAATGTTTCGCAGGCCTGCGGATGCTCACCGCAGGCACGCAGACGAAGGCCAAAGCGCGTCTTATAGAAAACAAACCATACCACCAGCACAGCCAGAAAAACCAGATAGGTGGAGGCATAGGTGGCAAAGACATTGTCCATGAACCGCCCGAATACAGTAGAGGTATCGAAAAGGCCGGTAAAAAGTTTCGGAATCTTCTGGGTCGCCGTAAGCGGAACGGTATCGGTAGAATTGAACATGACTTTGGCAATCATAATGACAATGCCCGGTCCCAGCATGTTGATTGCTGTACCTGCAATCGTCTGGTCCGCGCCGAGCTTTACCGTCGCCAAAGCATGCAGCATGCCGAATAAGGCACCCGCCAGTCCGCCGCATAAAAAGCCAATCCACGGGTTTCCGGTAAAATACGCGATGACAGTACCCGTAAAGGCCCCGGCAGTCATCATGCCTTCAATACCAATGTTGACCACGCCGGATACTTCTGAAAAGCAGGAGCCCAGAGCGGCATAGAGAAGGGGTGTGGTATATACCAGCGTTGCATACAGAACAATCCCAAGCTCATTGATAAAGTTCGTCATTTTGCTGCCTCCCCGCTTTTCGTGCCTGTAGCCTTTGTCTTCTTCAGATACTTGAGATTCCGGAAGATCACGGAAATGGAGATAAAGAAGACAACCGTGCCTACAATCACGTTGATCAGCTGTGTCGGCGCACCTACCAGGTTCAGTTTACTGCCGCCATAGATCAAAGCGCCGTAAAACACGCCGGCAATCAGAACGCCAAAGGGATTGGAACACCCCATCAGGGCGACTACAATGCCTGCAAAGCCGAAGCCTTCCTGCGAGGAAAAGACACTGATACGGTTTCCCATGCCCATCAGCTGCAGAGAACCTGCCAGTCCGGCCAGCGCACCGGATATCGCAAGGGCCGTAAGAATGGATCGATTGACATTGATCCCTCCATACTCTGCAGCATGGCGATTGGCGCCGACAGCCTTGAGTTCATATCCCAATGTTGTCTTTTCAATCACAAGCCATACAAGTATGGTAATGACAATCGCAATAATGAAACCCCAGTTAAATGTCGGAGCAAGACCCGCACTCTTGGTAAACTCCTTGGAAAAGAGCATGCTGGCATTGCTGGATATGTTCTTGGTCGCTTCCGCATTGCCGTCACTGTGTATGGCTGGAATACCGGCAATGAAATTGGACAGATAGAAAGCAATCCAGTTGAACATAATCATGCTCAGTACTTCATTGATGCCCCACTTTGTCTTCAGGAAAGCCACAATAATGCCCCACAGGGCACCGGCCGCCATGGCAGCTGCAAAGCACATGGGGATCAGGAGAATCTTCGGGAGATTGCCAAAGAGAATGCCCACGCATGCCGCTGCAATCGATCCCATAACGAACTGCCCCTCGGCGCCGATATTGAACACGCCTGTCTTAAAGGAGAAAGCCACAGAAAGGCCTGCTACAATGTAGGGCACGGAATAAACGACAACATAGGTGAAACCCTTGAGACTGGTCACGGAACTGACCAGTCTTCCATATGCTTCCCCAATGCTCAGTCCCATAACAGCCAGGAATACTGCACCGACCGCAAAGCCGAGAATAATGGAAAACAGAATATGGATAAATGTTGTTTCCGCAACAAAATCCAGAAGCCCTTTTTTCTTGGTCATTCCTTTTTCCCTCCTGCCATCATAAGCCCCAGATCGTTCTCATTGGCTTCCCGGCCCGGGATGGAGCATACAATCTTACCGTCAAAAATAACATCAATCACATCGGACAGGCTCATGATTTCATCCAGTTCAAAGGAAACTAGAAGCACGGCCTTGCCTTTGTTGCGCTGGTGAACAATGTATTTATGCACATATTCAATGGCACCGACATCCAGACCGCGGGTAGGATTGACTGCAATCAGCAGGTCCTTATCATTCTGCACTTCGCGGGCAATTATGACCTTCTGCTGATTCCCGCCGGACAAGGTGCCCGCTGGGCGCTTTTCACTCCCTGCCGGCCGAATGTCAAACTGTGAGATGGACTGCGACGCATGGGAAAAGATCGGTGTGCGCTGGAGGAATCCTTTCCTGGAAAAAGGATTCCTTTCATAATTCTGCAGGATCAGGTTGTCTTCAATCGAAAAGTCCAGCACAAGGCCATGCTTCTGTCTGTCAGCAGGAATGCTCGAAACACCGTGAATAAATCCAAAATCGGGGCTCTTATTGAAAATGCTGACGCCGTTTACTGTCGCATCTCCCCGGGTTCCCTTGCGAAGACCGGTGAGAATTTCGACAAGCTCGGTCTGGCCATTCCCGTCAATGCCTGCAATGCCGACGATTTCGCCTGCATGGACCTGGAGATTCAGGCCTTTCAGAATCTCTACGCCGCGATAGTCAACGCCATGGAGGTCACGTACGTCCAGTATGACCTTTCCAGGTGCCTGTTCTGGCTTATCGACCTGAAAGGTAACTTTCCGTCCGACCATCATGCTGGCCAGGTCATTCTCGTCGACGCTATCCACATCTACCGTATCAATATACTTTCCCATACGGATAATAGTGCAGAAATCTGCCGACTCCTTTATTTCCTTCAGCTTATGGGTAATCAGTATGATGCTCTTCCCATCCGCTGTCAGATTGTGCATGATGCCGATCAGTTCCTCAATCTCCTGCGGTGTCAGAGAGGATGTGGGTTCGTCAAGGATCAGAATATCCGCTCCGCGGTAGAGCGCTTTGAGAATCTCCACGCGCTGCTGCATGCCCACTGAAATATCCTCGATCCTGGCATCCGGATCAATCGACAGACCATAGCGCTGAGAGATATCCACCACGTTTTTCCGTGCTGTGGCCATATCCAGCTTGATGCCTTTGACCGGTTCCGTCCCCAGAACGATGTTTTCGGTAACCGTAAAAGGCTGTACCAGCATGAAATGCTGATGAACCATACCGATACCGGCTTCGATGGCATCTCTGGGCGTATTCATGTCGATTTTCTGACCCTTGACCAGAATGTCACCGGATGTCGGTTTCAGAAGACCATACAGCTGATTCATCAGCGTTGATTTTCCGGCCCCGTTTTCGCCGAGTATCGCATGAATTTCCCCTTTATGTACAGTCAGATTGATCCCGTCATTGGCCACGAAATCGCCAAAACGCTTGACAATATTTCGCATTTCAATGACAGGAACATTCATATCCACATGCTCTTTTGACAAGGAATGTGCCCCCTTTATTCTCACGCCTGCCGAAACAAGACATTTCTCTTTTTCGGCCCAATCCAAACACGCATATGATAAAAGATTTCTCGGGTACCGTCAACCAGAATACCAGGTTCACTCAGGACGATTTCACGAATGGAACGGCGGTATGATTTGTTGTCAAAATGCATGATGCTTTCACGCAAAAGATAATAAGCATGCATAAATACAGCACAAA
>CACWXY010000009.1 GCA_902764915.1 uncultured Eubacteriales bacterium
GCAAGTACTTTTTTCAAAAAACTGAAAAAAACTTTCGGACACTGCTGATTTGCAGCAGCATCTGAAAGTTTTGGGAACGGGTGTCTATTTTACGCTTACTATGATTCCATAAGCAAAAGGCCGTGCCTTTCAGCAGGCACGGCCTTTGCTTATGGAATCATGTTCTTTACTCGTTCACGGCAACAATGCGGCCCTGTCCATAAGGATCTGCATATTCCGAACCAACCACACCGCCCAGGGTGTTACAAATATAGTCAATCAGCGCCTGAATGTCCTGCTTTACATTGTCCTGCAGAACAGTGCATCCAGCAAACATGGTATATCCATCACCATTGTCTGACAGATAATAGTTGATGGACGCCAGCCGATATGCCTTTTCAGGATCCAGCGGTTTGCCGTCAATCAGTACGTTGCGAACTCTGCGAGGCAACGAATCATCCACATGATCAAACATCTGATTACTATCGACCACACAGGGGGAAGGAATCGTCGGGTCTGTTTCCATGGTCAAGCCGGCCACTTGGAGGAACCCGCCAAATTCTCCGGGCATGGAATGTACCGACCACTCCAGCGCATCCAGTATCTGCTGACCGGTTACCTCAACAACCATCAGCTGATTGCCAAACGGATACACATTCAGGATATCGTTTATGGTGATATCACCTTTACTGATCGGCATTCGGATTCCGCCGCCGCCAACAAACGCAACGTCAGCACCACCGGACTGATCGAGATATGCATCTGCACACAGATCCCCCAGATTGGTCTCCGTTCTGCGAACAATACGCACCGGTCTGCCATCTTCGGTGGTCTCATTGGGATCATAGATAACCAGATCCACAGCAGTCTTCGCAATGACTTCCTTCAACTGTTCACTGAGTGCATCAGAGGCACTGCGTACAGCATCCGCAACTGGATTCTTCAGCCCCAGCAGCTTCGGAGCTGATATGGAGTTATTCCACGCATACAGTTCGGAAGAAATGCTTCCATCGGTGGCAATCGTCAGCGCGCCGACATAAGCAAGCTTTGTACCACAGGCAGAACGGACAACATCTTTTCCATCCTTGTTTTTCATGACAACCTGTTCTGTATCATGACTGTGACCATCCAGCCAGGCATCAATCCCATTGGTATGCTCAATTACATCGCTGTACATCCATGGCGTAGACTCGCTCTCGTTGCCCAGATGTGCGATTACGACAACATACTGCGCGCCTTGCGCACGAACATCATCCACTGCCTTCTGCACTGCATTGTATACGGCTTCGCCGTTCTCATCCTGCAGGAAGCCATAGATGAATTCTCCGTCCTCATTCATGAAGTATTTCGGCGTGGAAGTGCGCAGCGTCAGAGGCGTTGTGACACCGACAAAACCAATCTTCACACCGTCGAATTCCTTGATAATGGACGGAGGAAAAACCAGGGTGCCTTCCTTGTTGAAGTTGCAGCTGATATAGGGAAAATCTGCTTTCTCAGCAAGTTCCAAGAAACGATCCATACCATAATTAAATTCATGATTTCCGGGAATGGCGATATCATAACCTACTGTATTCATAATATCGATGATGGCCTCACCAGTCGTCACGGTACCGATCGTTTCCCCCTGAATCGCATCGCCGTCATCCACGAGGAGCACATGATTGTTTTCCTTCAGGCTTTCCTTGATTTCGTACAGTCCGGCATAGCCCCATCCCTGGTCAACGCCGCAGTGCACATCACTGGTATAGAGAATCACCAGATTTTTGGAAAGTGCAGGCGTTTCTTCCGCCATAGCCGCACAGTTCCACAGCAGCACACATCCCAAAAGAAGCAATAACAGTTTCTTCATTTTCTCCACCTCCCTTTTATACAGTCCGCTCTGCAGACAAGTTCCTGTTCATTATGAAAGTATAGCTTATTCCGTCATGAGTGGAATGTTTTAGAAGAAAAAAGCCGCAGATAGACCTGCGGCCATTGATACATTACACTTTCCCAAAGTTCACGGACTTGTCGCCCAGTGCATTGGAACCGAAAACGTAGTCATTTCCGGGCAGCACCGCATTGAGAAGCACACCCACGAGGGAAGCCACAGCCAGACCGGACAGAGAAACGTTCACAGAACCGATGGCAAAGCTGATAGCACCTGCACTGGAGAAGCTGATTCCCAGAGAAAGGGACATGATCAGCGCGGCGATAATAACATTGCGTGACTTGGTAAAGTCCACCTGGTTTTCCACCACATTCCGGACACCCACTGCGGAGATCATGCCGTACAGAATCAGGGATACGCCGCCAATGGTGGCTGTCGGCATGCAGCGGACCAGTGCTGCAAACTTCGGGCAGAAGGAAAGAAGGACGGCAATGCCGGCTGCAATTTCCACGACCAGCGGCTCATAGACCTTGGTCAGTGCCAGAACACCTGTGTTTTCACCATATGTCGTATTCGCAGGCCCGCCGAAAACCGCTGCCATGGTTGTAGCCAGACCGTCACCAAGCAAGGTACGGTGCAAGCCGGGATCTGATACAAAGTTCTCTCCCACCGTGGAAGAAATCGCGCAGATATCGCCGATATGTTCCATCATGGTAGCCAGAGAAATCGGAACCATGGCCACAAGAGCAGAAAGAATCAGGGAACCATCGGCTCCGCCAAAGAGTGCCAGAACAGTCTGACTCTTATGCAGCGGAATCCCGAACCAGGCTGCTTCCTTCACCTGCGTGAAGTCAACCATACCGCACAGTGCAGCGACCAGATAGGACCCGACAACACCCAGAAGAATCGGGATAATACGGATCATACCCTTGCCCCAGATATTGCAGACAATAACAATCACTACAGCCAGCAGGGCAATCCACCAGTTGGCAGCACAGTTATTCACGGCACTGTTCGCCAGCGTAATGCCAATGCAGATGATAATGGGGCCTGTCACAATAGGCGGGAAAAAGCGCATGACCTTGCTGGGACCAAATGCTTTAAATAGGAAGGAAACCAGTACATAGATCAGTCCAGCGCATGCTACGCCAATGCCGGCATAAGGTATCCACGCCGTACCGGTCAGACCATTGCCTTCGCACAGCGCCCGTACTGTAGCATAACCACCCAGAAACGCAAAGGAGGAACCCAGGAACGCAGGGACCTTTCTGCCCGTCAGGAAATGGAACAGAAGAGTGCCAAGACCTGCCATGAGCAGCGTAGTGGCGATGTCCAGTCCTGTCAGTGTCGGAACCAGCACTGTCGCCCCAAACATGGCAAACACATGCTGAACACCCAGTATGGCCATTTTTCCACCGGAGAGTGATTGTTTCTTTGAGTTCATGAAAACCATCCTTTCCACAGTTTCAGTTCAGAAGAATCATCCTTCCCGATTCTTCCTATGTCCACCGGTTTCCCGGAGTAACATCATTCCATGGCATACAGAGCCACGTCATCCATACCGTCCACTTCGATGACATGCACGCCGACACGTTCCAGGTGGGATGTGGGTATATTCTTACCGATGAAATCCGGACGGATCGGAAGCTCGCGGTGTCCGCGGTCCACGAGAACAGCCAGACGGATACATGCGGGACGTCCTTCATCCATAATCGCTTCCATGGCGGCCCGCGCCGTGCGTCCTGTATACAGCACATCATCCACAAGAATCACCGTTTTTCCCGTAACCGCACAGGGAATACCGGTTCCTCCAAGCCGCGGCGCATCCTCAATCCTTGTCAGGTCATCCCGATACATGGAAATATCCACATGTCCGACCGGTACTTTCACACCCGCATAGCGTGTCATCAGATCGGACAGCCTTTCCGCCAGGGGTATGCCTCTGCGCCGGATACCCACCAGCACAGCCTGATCCAGTGCCTCCACCTGTTCGATGATCTCATGTGCCATGCGTGTCAGCGCCCTGCGCATGGCTGTCTCATCCATGATTTTTGCCTTCACCATGCTGTTGTCTGCCATCATCTGTCTATGCTCCTTGCAGGCATGAAAAAAAGCCTTATTCCCCGCAGGCAAAAAGGCGCACACAGCAAACATCATTTTTACGTCGCCTTATCAGCCTCACGGGACCGATTTCAAGGTTCCTTCAAAACCGTCGCAAAGCTTAGCATACTTCCCGCAAAACTGCAAGCAAAGCTTTTCTGACAATACATGTTTCCCCCTTCCGTCCCACCAAAAAAAACATTGACAGTGAACGCATTTTGTTCTATTTTTGTATTCGTCGTACAGAAGAAAAACATTTTTTTCTGTACAGGGATTCCATTTGGGGGTTACACACATGCCACAGATCAGTTTTCAACCTATGCTTGAGTCACGTCCCATTCGCGAGATTGCCTATGAGATTCTCAAGCATGCGATTATTACAGGTGAAATACCCGCCGGTGAACGGATTGTGGAAACAGAGTACGCTTCCAGGCTGCACATCAGCCGGACGCCCCTGCGTGAAGCACTCAGAAAGCTGGAACGCGACGGGCTGGTCGAATATGAAATGCGTCGGGGTGTGATTGTCCGCGCCTTCACGATTTCCGATGTGGAAGAAATCTATACCATCCGAAATGCTATGGAAATGCTTACCCTGCCGGCCATCATCGAAAAAGCAACCGCAGAAGATATCGCTTCTCTGCGCGAGATACTGGCTGCCATGGACACGCTCATTGCAAGGGATGACGTGGAAAACCTGTCTCCTCTAACCCGCGCCTTTCACAGTCAGCTGACCGAGATCTGTCATCAGAACCGGATTCTTCGTGTCATCGAAAGTCAGGACGAATATATCCGCCGTTTTTCTGCCATGGCCATACGTCAGTATCCGCGTCTTGCCGAGGCGCACAAAGAGCACTATCAGCTGGTAGAACTGGTAGAAAAGAAGGATCTGGAAGGTTTCCGTCAGCTTATGCAGCATCACATTGAAGAAAGCAAGCAGAGCTGCCTGAAAGGTCTGGAACTGCAGCGCAAGGAGCAGAATCTCACATGAGTCTTTCCAACTATCATACTCACACAGCCCGCTGCCATCATGCCGAGGGGACCGACGAAGCCTATGTGCGTGCCGCACTGGAGGCGGGGTATTCGGACCTCGGTTTTTCTGATCACTGTCCCTTTCCCTATCGGACCGGTTTCGTCAGCCGGATCCGCATGCTTCCCGAAGCGCTTTCCGGATATGTGCACAGTATGCAGCATCTGGCAGATCGCTACCGCGGGCAGATTCGGCTGCATGCAGGCCTTGAAGCCGAGTATTTTCCGCGTTATCTCGACTATCTCAAGTCTCTTGCTGACCAGGGGATTGATTATCTGATTCTCGGTCAGCATTTTCTGGATTCCGATGAGGACAGCCCCTATGTAGGAAACGACAGTATGACAGATGACGGTGTACTGCGCTATGCCGAAAAAGTCTGCACTGCCATGCAGACCGGTCTGTATACGTATCTCGCGCATCCAGATCTGTTCATGCGCTACCGGGAAGAAAACTTTACGCATGCCTGCGAACAGGCTGCCGACATGATCTGTCAGTGTGCCATGGAAACAGGAACGCCACTGGAATATAACGTCCTGGGCCTTCATCTGCAGCTGGACGGAAAAGCCTGCGGCTATCCGTCGTCCGCTTTCTGGCACTACTGCACGCGCTACCCTGTACAGACCATTATCGGCATCGATGCCCATGCACCGTCGCAGCTGACGGATCTGCATGTACGCCAAGAAGCAGAAAAACGGATGGCCGCGCTTGGCTATCATCCGCTTCTCTCCCTGCCTCTTCCAGAGAAATAGAACAAAAAAGCGTCCGCTCACACGGACGTTTTTTTGTTCTGAAGATTTTTCCTTATCCAATGATCCACAGGATCAGGGACAGCACCACAAAGGCAATCGCAGATATTTTGGTGCCAAGCTGAAGCTTGCTTTCCACGGTTGCAGCCTTGGTTTTGGACATATTAGAAGTCACCTGTCCAGCAATCGTACCGAGACCGGCCGACTTGGAGGACTGAAGAAGGACGGTGACGATCATGAACAATGCCGTTAAAATCACCAGAATGGAAAGTACGATGGTCATGACAATACCCCCTCAAAGAAATCCTGCCTATGATAGCACACCGGCGCACGAAGTGCAAGGCACAGCGAAAAACCGGCTGTATCAGGGCAAATGTTCTCTGGTATTTTCCGCCACTTCGCTGAAATAGTCAAGGTCCAGATGTACAAAAACCGTACATTCCGGATAATATTCCCGGACAATTCCTGAAAGTGCTTCCTTCATGCGCGGCCCGCTGTGCGAATCAGTGGGTATGGATACATCAAAGCTTACCCGGACTTCCCCGTTTTCCTTTTCAATATGAATGTCATGCACATGCGACATTCTTTCGATTTCCCAGGCGCGCTGTTCCAGTCGTATATGCATTTCCCTTTCCTTTGGATCCGTTTCGTCCACAGGATCTGCGTGAATGCAGATAGTAATCCCCAGTTCTCTGCGGATCTGCTGCTCCGCCTGATCAATGACTGCATGCATCTCCCGCACCGTTTTTTCGCCCTCCGTCTCCACATCCACGATAGCAATGGTACGTCCCGGTCCATAGTCATGGAGCTGCAGATCATGCACGCCCAGCACTTCCGGAAATGCCGAAAGAATTTCCACGATCCGCCTGCCGATATCCGGATTGGGCGTTCCACCCAGCAGACGGTTTCCGCTCTCGCGCAGCACGCTGATTCCTTCCCACAAAACCATCACACCTGCAGCCAGGCCAAGCCATCCGTCCAGCGGCCAATGTGCAAGTGCGCCTGCCACAAGACCCAGCAGGAGGAAAAAGGTGACCACCGCATCAGAAAGCGAATCCCGGCTTTCCGCCTGCAATGACAGACTATCCAGCTTTCTTCCCGCATGCCGCTGCATAAAAAACAGTGTCACCTTCACAAGAACAGAGCACAGAAGCGTTATGATCAGAACAGGTGAAATACTTTTCTCTTCCGGGGCCCGAATGGAAGCCAGAGAGGACCGCAGCACTTCCAGCGCCATCATGAATATCAGAAATCCCACAACCAGCGCAGAGATATACTCCATACGCCCATGGCCATAGGGATGTTCCCGGTCTTCCGGTTTTCCTGCAATATACGCAGACAGAAGGATCACAGCTGAGCCGAAAGCGTCCGAGAGATTATTCGCCGCGTCGCCTGTTACGGCAATAGACTGGCTTCGCATGCCCACAATTGCCTTGACAAGGGCCAGCCCAAGATTCACAGCCAGCCCAATCAGTGCGAATTTTCGAATGGTTCTGTCCCGCATAGCTCATACTCCCGATATTTTGTCCAAGCAAGATTCATCAATGCTTCTTTTTCATTGGAAGCCGTACCGTTCATGACTTCTTCCAGAAGCCTGTCCAGCACAATGCCGATCTCCGGTCCTCTGGGGATGCCGATATTCATGAGATCACGTCCCTTGATCGCCAGGTCCCGCAGAGAAAAACACACATGATCTGCAATAAGCCCGTCAAGGGCTTTACGGATCGCATCTGTTTCTTTCCGGACTTGCTCAGCTTCTCCGTCACGTTCCGTCAGCCAGCGCGCTTCCTGAAAATCGATCAAATGCCGCAGATTCTTTTCGCCCAGCTGATGAAGCTGATGGATAAGCTGTATTCTGTCAGCAGAAAGCATCAGCAGCTGATTCAGAATCAATGAATGCACTACGGTCTGCAGTTCTCTTTCAGGATGAAGCCGTGCCAGCATCCGCTCTGCCATTTCGGCAGACCGCTGAACCGATACCGCTTCGGATACAGAAGCGTCCGTAAATCCGAGCGCATGAAACAGAAGCGCCAGTCGAATCTTTCTGTCAGCAAGTGCATGTTTCACACACCGGACAGAATAATCATAGAGGGAACCGCCGCCTGTCCAGGGGCAGTGTACTTCCCTCGCAAGATCCGGAAAAACCGCACTGAGAACATCCGGATACAGCGAAAGGACACTTGCAGCATTTCTGCCGCAGAGAAGCTTGCCCAGCTCAGTATAAATCCGCTCGCCTGCCACCTGATCCAGGGTTCCCGCCAACGTCCGAACGCCCTCTTCTGTCTCCGCATCCAGCGGAAAGCCCAGGACGGCAGAAAAGCGAAGTGCCCGCAGAATCCGAAGGGCATCCTCGTCGAACCGGTGCCTGGCGTGCCCTACACAGCGGATAATGCCTCTATCCAGATCCTTTTCTCCGCCAAACGGGTCTTCCAGTCCACGCTCCGGATGCCATGCCATGGCATTGATAGTCAGATCCCGTCGAGAAAGGTCCTGCCGAATGTCCTTCACGAACAGAACCCGGTCCGGATGCCGATGATCGGTATATTCTCCATCAATGCGATACGCTGTAATCTCATACGGAACATGATGCAGCACGACTGTCAGTGTCCCATGCTGAAGGCCCGTTTCCACCACATGCTCACCTGCAAAGACTGCCTGCATCTGCGCGGGCGAAGCGCTGGTGCACAGGTCCCAGTCCTTCGGCGCATGTCCCAGCATGGCATCCCGCACACAGCCGCCCACGGCCCACGCCTCATAGCCGCTGGATTCCAGGCGTCGGATGACAGCAATGACATCCTCCGGGACCGGAATTCCTCTGATTTCATACATATGACTTTCCCCCTCTCGGGATATCAGCAGATGCATTGTACTGCACGCGCTGCCGGAAAGTCAAAAGAAGAGCATGCACAGGGTGAATTTCATGTTCGCTGCCTTTGCAGAAAGCCTGAAAAAAAATCCAAAAAAAATTTACAAACCGCAGAAAATCCTTGAAAAATCGGTTTACAAAACTTCTTCATTATGTTAATATGGGTTGGTTATCGCGAGGTCTGACCTGTGGGCGGCTGTATGCGTATCTCCTGCGCGTTCTCCATGGGTCTTTCCGATAGATACTGGTGCATTTCTTCCCTGTTCCTTCCAACTTTGACAGGCGAAGGGATGCCGCCGCGCGCCTGCTTTCACCAGGAGACGGCAAGTCAGCGGGGACATGTTGTCCGGGGTGGGTTGCCCGGGACAGAGGTTGTTCCCGTTTCCCAGGAATAGCTGTTCAGAGAACAGCGAAGCACATTTTGGAGGTGTTTAACACACATGGCACGCATTGCGGGCGTTGACCTGCCCAGAGAAAAGCGCGTGGAGGTCGGCCTGACCTACATTTATGGCATTGGCCTCAAGACTTCCCAGAAGTTGCTCGCAGATGTCGGCATTAGCCCCGACACCCGAGTCAAGGATCTCTCCGAGACCGAAATCAGCAAGCTGCGTGACTACATCGAGCACAACCTGAAGGTAGAAGGCGATCTTCGTCGTGAGGTTTCCCTCAACATCAAGCGCCTGACCGAAATCGGTTGTTATCGCGGTGTTCGTCATCGTCGCGGGCTTCCGGTTCGCGGTCAGAACACCAAGCAGAATGCTCGTACCCGCAAGGGCCCGAAGCGGACCATTGCAGGCAAGAAAAAGGCCACCAAGTAAGCCTTAAGTGAATGACGCCCGTTGTTTTCGGGCACGGAGGGAATATTCATGGCACCCAAACAGACCAAGATGAAGAGGGTTGTCCGTAAGCGCAAGGAGCGTAAGCTGGTTGAGCGCGGCACAGCCCATATCACCTCTTCTTTCAATAATACGATTGTTACGATTACCGATACACAGGGTAATGCCCTGTCCTGGGCCAGCGCCGGCGGACTTGGTTTCCGCGGCAGCAAAAAGTCCACTCCCTTTGCCGCGCAGATGGCTGCCGAAACGGCTGCGAAAGCCGCTATGGATTTCGGCTTGAAGTCCGTAGAAGTCATGGTCAAGGGTCCGGGCTCCGGACGTGAAGCAGCGATTCGTTCCCTGCAGGCCGCCGGTTTGGACGTCAGCATGATCAAAGACGTCACGCCCATTCCGCACAACGGATGCCGTCCACCCAAGCGCCGTCGTGTGTAAGGTTTTGAAGGAGGACAAACAACATGGCTACCAACAAGCAGCCCATTGCCAAGAAATGCCGTACGTTTGATGTATCCCCGGCAGTCATGGGCTATGGCAATAAAAAATCTACCCGCAATCCTGGCGGCAACCGTCGCAAGAAGGTTTCTGAGTACGGTGCTCAGCTGAAGGAAAAGCAGAAGGTCAAGTTTGTGTATGGCGTTCAGGAAAAGCAGTTCCATCGCTATTACCTCAAGGCCTCCAACATGAAGGGCATTACCGGTGAAAACATGCTCCGTCTTCTGGAGCTGCGTCTGGACAACGTCGTGTATCGTCTCGGCCTTGCCAAGACCCGTCGTATGGCCCGCCAGGTGGTTGTGCATGGTCACATCCGCGTCAATGGCCAGAAAGTCGATATTCCGTCCTATTCCGTAAAGGTCGGCGACGTAGTCACCCTGCGTCAGCGCTCTGCTGAAAAGGATATGTTCAAGGCACTGCGTGAAGGCACCACGATTGTCACACCCAAGTGGCTTACTTTCGATGCCCCCAATCTTACCGGCACCGTCAATGCCATGCCTGCCCGTGATGACATCGATCTGCAGGTGCAGGAGAACATGATCGTCGAATATTACTCCCGTTAAGTCTGAGAGGCGGATGTCCGACGACAGGAAGTACGTAACTGGACATCTGTCCACCATCGAGGGCCCCACAGAGGAGGAACAACGATATGATCGGAGAATTCGAACAGGCACGGATCGAATGTGTCGATTCCAGAGAGAACTATGGCAAGTTTGTCGTCGAACCTCTGGAGCGCGGATTTGGTCAGACGCTGGGAAATGCCATGCGTCGTGTACTTCTTTCCTCCCTCCCTGGAGCTGCGGTCTCATCTGTACATATCGAAGGTGTGCAGCATGAGTTCTCGACTGTACCCGGGGTGAAGGAAGACGTCACAGAAATCATCCTCAATCTCAAAGGTATGGCTGTAAAGCTGTACAGCGAAGAATCCGCACAGAAAACCGTTGTCATTGATGCCATCGGTCCATGCGAACTCACTGCCGCTGATATCAAGGCGGACGACGAGGTTGAAATCATCAACAATGACTTGCATATTGCCACGCTCAACGAGGACGCGCATCTTCAGATGCAGATGACCATTGATCGCGGCCGTGGCTATGTCAGTGCTGACAAGAACAAGAATCCATCCATGCCCATCGGGGTTATCCCGATTGACAGCATTTTCACCCCCATCCGCAAAGTCAACTACACCGTAGAGGACACGCGTGTGGGGCAGATGACGGACTTTGATAAGCTTACCTTGGAGATCTGGACCAATGGTACCCTGAAGCCGGAAGAAGCAATCAGCGGTGCAGCCAAGATCCTCACAGAGCATCTGTCTTTGTTCGTATCCCTGACCGATCAGGTAATCCCGGTCAGTATGGTGCAGCCGGAAGATGACCGCAAGGAAAAGATTCTGGAAATGACCATTGAAGAGCTGGATCTGTCGGTTCGCGCTTACAACTGCCTGAAGCGGGCCAATATCAACACAGTTGCTGAACTGGTCACGCGCAATCAGGAAGACATGATGAAGGTCCGCAATCTGGGACGTAAGAGTCTTGAGGAAGTCGAGCAGAAGCTGCAAGCGCTTGGCCTCGGCCTTAGACCCAACGAAGAATAATACCAGGAACCGAACGCCTACGGGCTTGTTTGGACCCTTTAAGGAGGAAATTTCCTATGGCACATCAGCGCAAGCTGGGTCGTACGGCTGATCAGCGTAAGGCTCTGCTCCGTAGCCAGGTGACAAACCTCATCTGGTATGGTCGTATTCAGACGACTGAAGCCAAGGCGAAGGAAGTCCGCCGTGTGGCAGAACATCTGATCACACTGGCTGTCAAGGAATACGATAATACTGTTACCGTAACCAAAGAAACACACAATGATAAAGGTCAGCTCATGACAGTGGAGAGCGTAAACGATCTTCCGTCCAAGCTGCATGCTCGCCGCATGATCATGTCTTATGTCTATGATCTTAAGGAAGCGCGCCTTCCCGATGAAGACAAGGCTGATTTCAAGGCTCGCACCAAGGATAACAAGCATCCCGTCGTGGAAAAGCTGTTCCGCGAACTCGCGCCGAAGTATAAGACCTCTAAGGCAAACGGCGGATATACCCGTATTTATAAGGTTGGCCCGCGTCGCGGCGATGCTGCCGAGATGGTCATCCTTGAGCTCGTATAATTAATCTTCAGACACATCAAAGCAATGATCCGTGCCCTTCCGCACAAGGGGCACGGTTTTTGTTTATCAAAAAAACCAGCGGATCATCGCTGATCCGCTGGTCACGATTACGCTTCCCATTCCCGGCATTCTTCTAGCAGCTGAATAATCGGGAGATGCTGTGGACATACGCTTTCGCATTGTCCGCAGCCGATACAGTCGCTGGCTTTTCCTTTTTCCCGGGTGACGATGCCATACTCACGCACTGTCCGAAAGCGAACACTCCCCTTCTTCCGATTCATAACATTAAAGATTTCCGGAATCGCAATATTCATGGGACAGCCTGCTGTACAGTAATGGCATGCAGTGCATGGAATCATTTTGTCCTGGTTCAAGGCTTCCTGTGCCTTTTGGATCACAGCGTACTCCGCCTCTCCAAAGGGCGTAAAGCCCTTCATGGATTCCAGGTTGTCCTTCATCTGTGCCAGATTGCTCATGCCGCTGAGCACTGCCAGAAGGCCATCCAGACTGCATGCATACCGAAGCGCCCAGCTGGCATAGGACCAGCCACGTCCGGATGCATCCAGTGCCTGTTTGACAGTATCAATCGGATCTGCCAGTATACCGCCTTTCACCGGCTCCATAATAACCACTGGCTTTCCGTGCGCCCGACAGATCTCATAGTTCTTTCGAGAGGCAACGCCAGGGTTTTCCCAGTCTGCATAATTGATCTGCAGCTGTACAAACTCAGCATCCGGATGCTTATCCAGAAGTTCTTCCAGCAGTTCCGGGTCCGCATGAAATGAAAAACCCCAATGCCGAATCAGTCCCTTTTCTTTCTGCTCTCTGACAAAATCCCAGAGATGATATTCATCATACTTTTCCACATTGGATCTCTGAATCGCATGCAGAAGATAATAGTCGAAATACTCGGCTCCTGTTCGGGCAAGGCTCGTATAAAATTCGGCCTTCGCGGTCTCCTCGTCATGACAGTTGGCTGCCGTCGCGTGCAGCTTGGTCGCGATCGTATACCGTTCTCTCGGGTACCGTTCTACCACAGCCTCACGAAACGCCGCTTCACTCTTTCCTCCGTCATAAACAAAAGCCGTATCAAAATAGGTACCGCCAGCCTCAAGGAACAGATCGGCCATCTGCTTTACCTGTTCCACATCGATCTCGCCATTTTCCAGCTTAGGAAGACGCATAAGACCAAAACCAAGACGCAGCTTGTTTTCCATGCGCGCATTTCTCCTCTCATAGACTCGAAATACAGAGAATGGTTCAGCACATATATCAGCTGAACCATTCTCTGCCTGCATTTTCATTTTTCAGGCTGTCACGGCTGCGCGGATCTCCTGCAGGAAGCGAATGATCGGCAGGTGCTGCGGACAGGTCTTTTCGCATTTTCCGCAGCGCACACAGCGTGATGCATCTGCTTCACTGGCCACGATCTTTTCATAGCCTTCCTTAAAGCTTCCATTTTCTCTGAGCAAAGACCGGTCATACCCCTGGAAAATACGCGGTATCGCAACACCGCGTGGACACGGCTGACAGTATTCACAGCCTGTGCAGCGCGTCTTCATGCGCTGGAGATACGTTTCGCGGATCTGCGCATACAGCTGCTTTTCCTCTGCCGACAGGCTTTCCCGGGAAGCCTTTGCAAATATCCGAAGATTATCCTCCACCTGTTCCATATTGCTCATTCCGGACAGAATGGTCACGATTTCCGGCATTGTATAGAGATAGCGGAAAGCCCATTCTATAGGACTGCGCTGAACCGGAAATGCTGCATACTTTTCCCGGACTTCTTTAGGTGGATCAGCCAGAAGACCGCCGCGAAGAGGCTCCATAATTACAACGCCAATGCCCTTCTCGCCCGCTCTGCGGATGCCTTCAATCGTCGCCTGATTGTTCTCATCCAGAATGTTCATCTGCACCTGACACATCTGCCAGGGATAATCTTCCAGGATCTCCAGGAATGCCGCCTTTTCATCGTGGAAGGAAAACCCGGTATACCGGATTTTGCCCTGTGCCAGCGCATCCTGATAAAACGCCTTGAAATCCAGTGCCTGCATCTTATGATAGCGGTCAATATCCAGCGCATGCAGCAGATAAAAGTCCAGATGGTCTTCCTGAAGGCGTTCCAGCTGCTCATCCAGCAGCCGCATCATATCCTCATGAGACTGCACAGCCCAGCATGGAAGCTTGCTTGTCAGTATCACTTTATCGCGATAGCCATCTTTGAGAGCCTTGCCCAATACCACTTCGCTCTGCCCGCCATGGTAGGGATATGCAGTATCCACATACTTGACACCGCTGTCAATGGCATGGCGAATCATGGCAATCGCTTCCGGTTCATTGATCTTGCCGTCCGGCAATATCGGAAGGCGCATGCATCCAAAACCCAGCGCTGTGCTTTCCCGCGCAATACCGGGAAACTTCGTATTCAGCATACCGTTCCTCCTTTTTCAGTTGCCTTCTTTCTTTGAAAAGAACCACTTATGATCATGCTTCGCATAGCTTGCGGACGCTTGCTTCCAGTGCGTCCAGCCTGACGTTTGCCGCCGCAGTATCTTCACCGCTGGCAAACAGATACGCCTTCAGCTTTGGCTCTGTACCCGAGGGACGTACAATGAACTTTCTTCCATCGGGAAGCGTCATGGATAATACATCCGAACGCGGCAGTCCCGTATCATCATGCAGATAATCCGTCACCTGGCATCCATTCAGCGCAGGATCTCCCCATGCCTCGGGAGAACGGCGCAGATTGTTCATAATTTCCTGCATGGTAGCCGCGCCTTTTTCGCCCTCATATGCAAATGTCAGCAAGCGCTGCCCGTAATATCCGAACTCCGCGCGAAGGGCTTCCAGCTGATCCAGCATGGTCTTTCCTTCCCGCTTGAGGTTTGCCGCCATTTCGCACAGCAGTACAGCTGCATTTACCGCATCCTTGTCACGCACATCGGTTCCGGACAGATATCCATAGCTCTCTTCAAAACCAAAGAGATACCGGTCTTTCTGTCCAGCCTTCTCCAGCATGCCGATCTGTTCCCCGATAAACTTAAACCCGGTCAGAACATTGCGCAGTTCCACACCATACTTGCGGCAAAGGGGTACCGCCATTTCGGTGGTAACAATGGTCTTGACAACTACGCGCGGAAGATCCGTATCCATTTTCCCATGCCGGCAGAGATAATCCAGAAGCAGAACACCCATATCATTCCCGGAAATCAGCTGCACCTGCTCTCCGACACGCACGCCAGCGCCCATGCGATCGCAGTCCGGGTCCGTGGCAAAACAGAAATCGGCACCCGTTGCCACGGTTAGATCCATGGCAAGCTGCATCGCTTCCCGGATCTCCGGGTTCGGATAAGGACAGGTCGGGAAATGCCCGTCGGGCAGTTCCTGTTCCTTGACAACTGTGACATCCACATTTCCCATCCGCCGCAGCATTTCACGTACGGGAACATTGCCGGTTCCGTTCAGCGGAGAATAGACAACCTTCAGTTTTTCCTCGGTCGGTGCCACCTTCAGCTTCTCAATACAGGCATAGTATGCCTCTATTGTGTCCTCTCCGATATAGGAAACCATTCCGCTTTCCAGATAAGGCGGCAGCACAGGCAGTGCATCCACCAGAATCGGCTGCTTCTCAATCAGGCTCAGAATTTCCTCTGCCACTTCCAGCGTAATCTGACAGCCATCGGCACCGTAGACCTTATATCCGTTAAACTTGGCCGGATTATGGGATGCCGTAATCATTACGCCGGCAGTGCAGTGATAATAGCGCACAGCAAAGGAAAGCATAGGCGTAGGCATAAGTGCTGGATAGAGATAGACACGGATGCCCAGTCCTGCCAGGGTGGCGGCTGTCAGTTCAGCAAAATCCTTGGAATGAATACGGCTGTCATAGGAAATAGCACAGCTGGGCGTATCCGATGCGGAAAGAATATACTGTCCCAGTCCCATCGTTGCGGCATGCACAGTATATACGTTCATGCGGTTCGTACCAGGTCCCAGTACCCCGCGCAGACCGCCTGTGCCAAATGCGAGATCACGGTAAAAACTATCACTGATCTCTTCCTCTGTCATATGCTGCAGCATGTCTTTCAGTTCCTCAGGCATACCGGGCGTTTCCAGCCACATGCGGGCTTTTTCCTTGCTCATACTTTCTTCAATCCTTTCCTTTCGCAAGATGCATAAAAAAGCCGGAATATGTCCGGCTGCTGGTTACCCAATCTTTTGCCGAATGCCAGGTCCTGCCATATGCATTGGCGTTACGATATTCGCATCCCAAGAGAAGCCCTCCAGGGTGATATTGACTCCGAAATGATAGAAAATCGAGGAGATATCCTCAAAGAAATTATACATGACACGTGCATAATGTCCCCGAATGCTTCGGAAGGGACACTGCATAAGCTGCGGCAGTTCCTCCATCAGGAAAAGCGGATATCCATCAACGCCGATAAAGGAAGTGTATCGGGGTTCTCTGTCCAGCCGCATACATTGCGGAAAAGAGGCAAGCCATCCGGCATTGGACTGAACCAGAGCTAGATACCGCATGCGTGCTGCAGGCGGCAATGCAAAACACTGGGTGCCCAGCGGTGCGCTGCTGGTATCCCGCCAGGAGAACTCCAGAATATCATTATCATACAGATTGACGGAAAAACCACCATCATTGGGACTGATACGTGGAACGGTAGGGGTATAGCTATAGCTGAATACAACATGATTTGACTGTGTGTATTGCATCCTTATCCCCCTTCACATCGCATTCCATAAATCGATTATAGAGCATGCGACTGCCGGCGTCAATCTCTTTTTACATGGGAATCCCTGTGTTTTCCCTGTGCCGGCAAGTTTTTTTCACGCTTCAGGAGAAGAGATGCCTGCAGGGAGAAATGGAAGGCTGATCCAGCATTTCCTGAATCTGCAGATGTCGCCTCATCTTCGCGAAAACCGCGTCCGGGCAGAACCATCCATTCTCTCTGACCGCCTCAAGTCTCTCGACAAATGCCGCGCTTCTCACCGGAAATGCTGCTGTGCTTCAACGTTTCATTTTTCCTGCACAGCTTCTGTTCCTGTAAGCGAACATACAAATGCGCACAGTGCATCTATCAGCGCTCCCAGACGTTCCTCCGAACACGGCTCCTGCCCGAACGATTGTACATAGCCCATTCCTGGCTTCTGCGTGGCACTGGTGATCTCCACGCCGCACCTGAAGAACTTCTGATCCGTCTGCATGACCGTAAACCGGTTTGGAAGCTGCACCAGAGGAAGGTGCTCTGAGAGGCTGCGGATCAAAGCACGGTATCCTGTACATTTTTCTGCCAGGGGGCGTGCCACCAGAATAACCGACTCACCCAGGATCGGAACATCCAGGTTCACAGTCAGACGGGTGTAGCTCACACTTTCGTGGGCAGATGCATAGGCCTTTGCGCCGCCTCTGCCATGATAGCTCGCATCCGGAAAAAGAAAGGCCACTTTCTTTCTGGCGTCCGCTGGAATCCGTTCCATAAGCGCCAGCAGCGTATATGGTGCGGATGTGGCCGCACGGTTTTCCTTTCTGGCTGGTCCGAATCGTTCAAGGAATAAAAGCCCCAGATAGCACAGAAGGAAGAGCGCCAGCCCTAACTGCGCGCTATGGGTAAGACTCGTCACAAGTACAGCCACCATAAGGCAGGGAATCATCAGTAGCAGCACAGACAGAAGCTGCTGAAGAATGAACACCGGTATATGATTCAGATACGTTCGTCTGGGAAGCAGTCCCCGGCTGTCCGTCTCCTGCGGTGCGACAAAGAGCACAGCCGCATGCTCCGGATCTCCAATCACCACATTCCTGTGTTTCAGAAAGCCGTTTTCCTCCACCTGTGCGTGATACCCCTGCTGCTCTGCATAGGACAGGATTTCCCTGCGGAAATCCTCTTTTTCCTTTTCCGTCACACGCGTCGGATGCGCGGCACAGATGTCATCCAGTGTCATCACTCGTGCTCATCCCTCTCTTTGATTGCAAGCACCCGCAGTATTTCGTCTTCCACAGAAAACCGCACTTCCCATCTGTGATAGGGAAACCCATAGATACGGCTCGGATCCCGCTGATAACCGGGCCTTGGATCCTGACGCAGAATTGCCCGCAGTGCCGCACGCTCCTCCATAGGAATCAGCGCTTCCATATCTTCCGGAATCTCCACGGCAAGCGCATGCCCGGCGACCGCTCCGGCAAATCCATCCCGTGCCTCCGGTATCGAATCCACTCTGGGAAGATAAGGCTTGATATCCCAGATCGGTGTGCCATCCAGCAGATCCGCACCGCCCACTTCCAGAACGGGACCGCGCGCTGGGTCCTTGCGGATCCCGATCAGCTCCACCACACTGAGTCCAATGGGGTTTGGTCGAAAAGGCGAGCGCGTGGCAAACACGCCAACGCGCTGATTTCCGCCAAGCCGCGGCGGTCGAACTGTCGGTTCCCACTTGCTGATGTGCGATGCATGAAAATCCCATAAAAGCCACAGATGACTGAATCCTTCCAGTCCCCGAACAGCTTCCATAACCCGGTATTCCTTTTCAAAGACAATCTCTGCCCTTGTTTCCTTCACCAGTCCGCTCTGCCTCGGGATCCCAAACTTGGAGGGAAAAGGGGTATGTATCGTTGCAATCACCCGCATCTCCCAGTCTGCCATCATCCACGCTCTCCTTTTTCTCAGTGAAACAGTTCCCGGATATCTTCCTCGGTAAGCCCCGCTACAGAGTGCTCACCCGGCGTAATCAGCTGATCAAACAGCACCCTTTTCGCCTTGCTCATATGCACCACACGCTCTTCAATCGATTCACGGGTAATCAGCCGAATGACTTCGACCTTATGCTTCTGCCCGATACGATAGGCGCGGTCTGTCGCCTGGTCTTCCACCGCCGGATTCCACCACGGATCGTAATGGATCACCATATCCGCCCCTGTCAGGTTTAATCCGGTTCCTCCGGCTCTGAGAGAAATCAGGAACACTTCTCCCTCCCCGCGGTTAAACCGGTCACACATGTCCAGTCGTTCCTCTGCCGGTGTACTGCCGCTCAGGTACATGTAACTGATGCCGCTCACCTGCAGTTGTTTGACAATAATGTCCAGCATGGAAGTAAACTGGGAGAATACCAGCACTCTCCGTCCTTCCGAAATCGCCTGCGGCAGGATATCCATCAGCAGCTCCAGCTTTCCGGAACTCCCGGTATAGCTTTCCAGGGCAAGCGCCGGATGGCAGCAGATTTCCCGAAGCTCCGTAATCTGAGAAAGAATATCCATTCTTCCCCGGATCTTGTGCCCTTCACGAATGGCTTCATCCACTTTTTCACGCACACGCATCAGAGACGCCTGATAGACCAGGTTCTGTTCCTGTGTCATCTGCGCCATAATCTCTACTTCGATCTTATCCGGAAGCTCGGAAAGCACATCCTTCTTCATGCGCCTGAGAAGAAACGGTGCGATTCTACGATGCAGTTCCTCGTCCCGGTTCCCATATTGATAGCGGTGCAGGAAACTGCTCTGAGGTCCGAGATAGCCGGGAAGACAGAAATCAAACACCGACCAGAGCTCGCCCACATGATTCTCCATGGGTGTGCCTGTCAGCGCAAACCGAGCCTTTGCCTGGATCTGCTTGACAGCACTGGCACCGCTGGAAAGCGCATTCTTGATCTGCTGGGCTTCATCCAGTACAACAAAATGGAAATGCAGATCTTTCATTTCCTTCACATCACGCCGGATCAGCGGATAGGATGTAATCACCACATCCAGGTCCGTGCCTTCCCGAAGCCGCTGATAGAACTGGCTGCGCACATTCCCGGCACCGGAGACAACGACGGCCCGCAGTTCCGGCGCAAAACGGTACATCTCATTCAGCCAGTTATAGGTCAGGGATGTCGGTGCAACAACCAGGGACAGTTCTCCGCTTCCCGCATATTGCCTCAGCAGCGCAATCATCTGGATCGTTTTCCCAAGGCCCATGTCATCGGCAAGAATGCCACCCATGCCCAGCCGGTCCAATGTTCGCAGCCAGGCATAGCCACGCTTCTGGTAAGGCCGCAGTTCCACTGTAAGCCGCGCCTCCGGCGTTTCCTCGGTAGGAACCGTCAGTTCCTTCACCAGAGAGCGCACACGATCATCCTGCTCTGCTTCCACGCCAGCTATGTCAAGCAGCTTTGACAGATATGCCGCGCGGTAACTCTGTATCACAAGACCGTCTCCACCAGCGCTGCTTCGCTCCTGCGATGCGGTGTCCAGAATGGCCTCCGCCGGTTCCTGCCAGGCATCCAGTCCCTGCAGATCCAGGAACGAACCGTCTCTGAGCCGGAAATACTTGCGCTGTCTTGCCAGTGCTTCCATAAGCCCCAGGACTTCGCCCTGCTCCAGCTTGATTCCCTCCAGAATAAAGCGCAGAGTACCATTGTCTGAAAAGCCCAGGTTCCCACGAAGTTTCGGCGTGCGTGGACTCATTTTCAGAAAATCACGGCTCATGTATACTTCCGCCAAAGCCTGCAGCCGCGGAACGATATCCGTCATCAGCCGATAAATGGCTTCCTGCCCGCTGAGAATCACCTTGCCGCGATTCAGACAGAATCCGCCATTTCCCAAAAGGTCCATGATACGCCGTTCCTGATCCGAATCGCGCAGAAGCATTTTTTTCCCGCGTTCATATACAAACTCCGTATCCTGCTTCCCCGCAAACGGATGGATTTCCCTGCTTCCATATGTAAAGATCACATCCGCTTCCACATCGCGGCCAACGCGGTCCAGATAAATCTTGGCAAGAAAAGGTTCCCTCACCAGCATCCGGTCCAGCTCTTCCGATATTTCAACGGTTCCCAATTGTTTGAGAAACGGAAGAAGTTCGTCAATCACGCGAGGCGTTTCAGCCAGCGGATACTCAAAACTCGCACGGCCAAACTCGCCATACCGGTATAACCGATCCATCAGTTCCCGCTGTGCCGGATCCACCTCGACAATACTGCCGCCAACCATGGCGTAGGCACAGTCTTCCGTCAGCGGGAGAAAATCCTTCGGATAGACAATCTGCAGGGACAGGCCGCGAATGGACCCGGAGCATCGAATCACAATGGGCATATGCGCCTTCACGACCCGCTTGTATGCCGTCTTTTCTCCATGGTCATCAAGAACAAAGGGCATGGAGGAAAGCGCAGAAAACAGTTCTCCCCACAGCGGTTCCGGCAGCATCTGACTGCGCGCTTCAATGCCTTTGAGCGAGATGCCGGCCAGTCGCTGCGATTGATTCGCAATCCGAAGAATGCGGAGAATAGCCTCGCCGGTTCGATCAAAATGCATCCAGGAAGGCTCAAAAAGAAAACCTTTCCCAAAATCCACTGATTCTCCTCTGTCTATGGCCTCAATAAACTGAGGAATACTGCGGACAACGTACAGCCGTTCCTCCCCGACACGCATGCTCAGTCGTTTCTGAGGGAACAGCTGATTGGGTTCCTGCTCCAGATGGATTTCCAGTTCCATATGCACAGTTCCGTTGTCTGGCAGCTGAGCACGCAGAACAGAAAACAGTTCCGGTCCGACTTCCATTGCATTACGGTGGGCCAGTTCACTTAAGGCACCTGTATACTGCGCCATATGTGCAGCAGCTACAATATGTCGGCAGATCCCTTTTTCTTCAAATTCATGGCAGGTACAGTGCGGATTACTCCTGCCTTCAATGGTCACCCGGTAGATAGCGTCATCATGAACATTATATCGAAGCGATCTCTGGTCCAGGCGATTTTCATGAACGCCTCCCTGTGAGAAAAGGCGTTCTCCGGCTTGGAAAATCTCTTCTCCAGCCTGCTGTTTCATCCTCTGGATGCTCAGCATAAATGGAAACCTCCTTCTGGCAAAAGAGCCACAGGCTATCAATCATTCGACGTCGACCTGTCAATTCCTTCCAGAAGATATAATCCTGCGAAACTTCTTTGTGTGTTTCCCAACATAAAAAAGCCGGTCACAGGATAATTCCTGTGACCGGAGATTGAAATCCGTTATTCGAAGCAGATGCCGCCATTCAGGTGTATGCTGCCCAGGCCTAGCGGTATGGTAAACGTCTCACGAATCGTATAATGCCGTCCGCGCCATCCGTTTTCCGGAATGTAGAAGACCGTGTACTCTTCGTTGCGAATGCCAATCTCGCCTTCCACCTTCGCTCTGGAGGCAATATAGCCGGGAATTTCGGGAGATGCCACACTGAAGGTTTCACCAGGCATCAGTGTTTCCGTATGCTCACCGGCTGCGATATGTCCACCCACATACTGATAGTGAACAACAACAGTATGCGGTTTCGAGGCGGCTTCTTCCAGTTCCTCATTGACCGTTTCCTCTTCCGGAGGCAATTCCGGCGTGGGTGTCGGTGTCAATGTCGGTACCGGTACCGCTGCAGAACCGCCACCGCGATAACTGCTTCCGCCGCCGCTGGAGCGGCTTGTCGTTCCGGAGGAACTCGTGGCAGCCTTAGTCGGTGTCGGTGATGCCGTTGCCTTGGCCGTTGCCGTCGCCGTAGCCTTCGGCTGGAGAGTGAATACGAGGACTTCGGAAATGTAATTGTTTTCTCCGCGAATCGCAATCTGCAGAGCCGATGTCGGGTTGTCACCCGCTACCGTTTCTGCCGTTGCGTTCGGCAGCGTAAAGGTTACTGTACGCTCCGCCTTCAGTCCCGAATTTGTCTGCGTAACTACATATTTCACCTTGTACACCCGCACCAGAGTAAGATTATACGATGAGTTAAGTGAGGATGTATTCAGCTGAATTGTATACTCATAAGTGCCGGGGGCGGTAAAGGAGATCGCACCAAGGCCTGTCTCGGTATCCGCTGTGACTGTCTTGGAATTCGCTGCAGCAGTCATGCCGGCGGGCATAGGATTCGTTGGATTGCCAGGAGTAACGTTCACGGTAAATACTCTGGTACCCGTGGTTGTGCCCGCCGTAGTGCCGGTCGATACAGTACCGCCAGGTGCGCCGGAAATACCGGAGCTTGCTGCGCTCGGTCCTGTCGCGGTCATACCGCTGGACAGATTCACGCGTACCTTGATTTCCTGTGTCAGCGGTTTGGACCACTGTGCCGTATAGGTAACGCTCGCCGTAACCTTATCATCCACGCCTATCTTTTTGGTTACAGAGGATTTCCAGCCGGCAAACGTGTATCCCGTGCGGGTCGGTGTATCCTTGCCATCCGCTCCCACAAACTTCGGTGTTGCCGCGCCGCTCTCTGCCGGGTATGTCTGATCTTCAAACACGACTGCATCGGAGACACCGTCAGTATAGGTTACGTTATAGCCCCACTTGGCTGTGTAGGTGACATCTTCTGTCACAGTAGCCGCTACAGCCTTGTCCCAGCCAATGAACGCATATCCTTTCCGTGTTGTCTTTCCTTCAAATGCAGGTGTCGCATCACCTTGGGCGACTGTATGTACTTCATTGGCAAAAACTTTTCCTTTACAGCCATCCGCATAGGTTACCTTGAAAGAAGTGAATTCAAACGTAAAGATAGGATCATATGCCTTGGAGCGCTTATCCGAACCCTCATACCTGGTAATGGTTCTGCTGACCGTAAGCTTTTCCTCGCTGGCGGTAACAACATAAGTTAGCACATAGTAGGGATAGGTACTGGCTGTATAGCCTGTAAGTCCGGTTGCAGAAGCTCTGACAATGTAACTGTAGGTACCGGCCTTGGTAAACTGAATCGTGCCCAGTTTTACCGTCTTTCCGGCTGTCATCATCACAGAAACGGATGTGTCGTCACCAACTTCTGCGGGCATGGGTGCTCCCTGCAGAGCGCTCAGTGTTACCGTAAACTGGTCATCCTTGGAAACCTGCTTGCTGCCGCTCACGGTAACCTTGGCAGAAATCGTCTGTTTGGGTCCCGTTGAATACCATCGCGCCACATAAGTGGTGTTTTCCGTAATCGGACTTCCCACTACAGGGTCCCATCCGTCAAAGGCATAGCCTTCTCTCTTGCCTTTCAGATCCTTGAGATCATCCGGCACTTCCACAGTCGCTTCATGATCCACTGTCATGGTCTGATCCGCAAAGAGTTCCTCGTCTTTGACGCCATCCGTAAAGACCACAGTGTGTCCCCAGGTTGCGGTATATGTCACGTTTTCAGTGACGGTAGAAGCGATCTCCTTATCCCATTTCAGGAAAACATAGCCGTCCCGCTTGGGATCTTCCATTGTCGGTGTAGCGCTGCCAGGGGTTACTACTTGCACCTTGTCGGCAAAGACAGTCTGTTCGGCGCCATCCTTATAGGTGACTGTATAGCCCCATTGCGCGGTATAAGTGACATCCTTTGTCACTTTTTTCGCGACAGCCGGTTTCCAACCCATGAATGTTTTGTCTGTGCGCACAGGATCTGCGATCGATGGCGTAGCATCTCCCGGGAAGACTTCACTGGACTGCAGCACTTCTTCGGTACCGGTGCTGTTGTCTACATAAGTGACCTTGTACTTCTTCCACTTATTCGTGAATGTAATGACTGTGTCTTTGTTGGCTGTTTCACCGTCAAGTCTTGTGCTGATTCTCAGGCTGTCGCCGTTCAGCGACACGGTGTAGTGCAGGGTACGCGGCGTTTCATCAAACGTAATCGCGTCTTTGGCATCTTTCGTAATGTCTGCTCCTGCTGTCTGGGTAAAGACATACTCGTATTCACCAGGCGCCGTAAATGTAACCTTCCCGAAATCCAGTACGTTATCTACGGCTGTCGGGTTTGGAATGGAGAAGTTTACGCCGCCCGCAGAAGTATAACTGACAGCATACCGGTAACCGCTCGGCACGTCCTTGCCTTCTGCCTCCATGGTTACTTTGACTTTCGGCACATTGACTGTCTTTGCTTCCACAAAGCACGCATACAGTGTGACATTCCCTGTAATAACACTGTCCACAGTCAGGGCTCTGTCTTCAGAATACCATCCGACGAAGTACTTCCCGTCCGGTGCAGTCGGCGTTCCGGCAGTAGGTGCCGGGATCGTTGCGTCGCCCTCGGAAGGAATGGCAACGTTCTCCGTACCAAAGACAGTTTCGCCTACCATGTACGTCACTTTATAGGCAGTGGGATTGGCCCGTAGAGCCGTTGTTTTGACGGCTTTTCTTGTGGCAGCACTGGCCTTATTGACAAAGGTAATGTCGCTGACTTCATTTCCGTCTGCATAAATATGCTGGACTGCCCGCAGGGATTCGCCCTCCTGGTATACATTGAAGCGCACAGTATACACTGTCGTATCCAGCTTTACACCATCCACTCGGGCACTGCCAAGAGATACAGTGTAATCATAATAGCCTGTCTTCGTGAACTGGATCTGTGCAACCGGGGAAGTGCTGTTCGCGTCAACGGCTGTTGTCTTTACGGGGCCTTCCGCATCCATCGGGAAAGGAATCACGCGTCCGTCAGAAGCACCGCTTCCGAAGACTTCCACGGTGAAGGAAGGAAGCTCTTCGGCAGTGGATTCTTCCTGAACCGCCTGTTCCTTCTCTTCGGTTTCTTCTGTATTCTCAGTATCCGCTTCCTCAGAAGATGCTTCAGCCGCTGCCTCGGTAGATGTTTCGACTGTCTCCTCAGAAGATGCTTCGTTTTCTGTTTCCTGTGTTTGCGTTACTTCCGTTTCGCTGTCTGCTGTTTCCGTGGTTTTCGCAGCTTCAGCTGTCTTTTCCAGAACAACCTGTGCGTAGATTGTACCGATTGTCGGCTCGCATTCTTTCCACTGTGCCGTGAAGGTCATGCTCTGCTCGATCGCTTCAGGAACTTCCTGATCCCAGCCCGTAAACACATAGCCTTCCACCACAGGATTTTCGCCATAGGCATACGTCTCCGCGCTGCTTCCCGGCATAACCGTAAACGTCCTGTTCTGCCGTGCATCATAGACAGTATCATAAGTTACTACAACGGCTTCCACCCACAGAGCTGTCATGGTTGTCGTTGCCGTTTCCTCATCTGCTGTCATATCCCAGCCCTGGAAGTAGAAGCCATCATCCCGCTCCGTGCTTCCCATAAAAGCCGGCATTTCTTCGCCTTCTGCATAGGTATAGGTTTCATCGGGGAATATTTCCTTTTCCGGATCCCCGTCTGTATAGATAACCGTCTGTGCCTTGGCAAAGACTGCATACAGCGTAATATCTTCCTCCACTGCCTGTGTGGGATCATACGGATGCTCACCTTCCGCGTCTGTGAACCATCCAATCAAAGTCATCCCAGCCGGTGGCGTGAATACAGGAAGTGCTGCCATCTTCCCCTTTTCCACAGCGAGGGGCTCAATTGCAGTTTCGTCCAGACCGGTCACAAAGGTTATCGTAACCGTTTCTGCAGCGTCCTGGCTCTTTTCTTCGTCCTTCTTTTCGTCTTCCTTTTCGGACGATTCCCCATCCTCGGTCTTTTCCTGACCGTCCTCTTTGGACTCTTCCTTGTTCTCCTCTGTATTATCAGAGGTGGTATCAGACTTTGTTTCCTGATTTTCTTCCGCCTTGTCCGTATCTTCGCCGGACTCGGAAGTGCTTTCCTTCTTTTCCTCCTCCGCAGCCTTTGCCTGTGCCTCCAGTGTTCTGCGGCTTGTCTGTACGCTCTGGTCGCCCATCTTCTTCAGCGTTCTCTCGGATACTTCCACCTGTAGCTTCGATCCTACTTCGCTGACATAGGGCTCTGATTCTTCCTCTTCTTCTTCCTTTTCGGAAGATGTGCTTTCTTCTGTATTCTCCGAAGTATTCTCCGACTTCACGTCATCTTTGACAGAAGCAGGCGCATCCGATACATTTTCCAGGTCCTGCGCACCAGCGCTCGCATCCGTGTTCAGATTCCCGCCTGGCGCATTTTCGAACGTCGGTCCGTACTCGTCCTGTGATGTCAGTGTCTCTTCGGTGTCTGAATGCTCCTGCGACAAGCCGGTTTCCTGCGCATCCGTAAGCTTATCCTCTGATTTTTCAGCATCTGTCACGCCTGCTGTTCCAGATTGGCTCTTTTCCGCTTCCTGGCTGTTCTGTTCAGAAGATGCAGCTGCATCCTCATTCTTTGCGGTATCGGCTTTCTTCGAATCACTGACCGTGTTTTCGGCTGAAGTCGGCTGTGCATTTTCAGCACCTGTTTCCGTCTTCGTTTCTGTATCGGTCAGCTCCGTATCTGTTACGGGTTCATCACCTGTCGGACCGTTTTCAACTGTTTCTTCTGTTATCACCGGTGCATCTGTAACAGGCGCTTCTGTGGAATCTGTCACTGCTTCCGGTTCAGTAGTAGCTGTTGGTTCGACAGTCGGCGTAGCGGTCGGTGCTGGAGTCGGTGTCAGTGTTGGTTCGGCAGTCGGCGTAGCGGTGGGCACCGGCGTAGGTGCCTTGGTCGGCCGCGGCGTCGGCGTCGGCGTTTCTTCTACTATAATGGGCTGACTATTGTCCTGCACGTAATGAACGCAGGAAGAGGAATGCTGATGCTCGAGGATTTCCACAAACCCGCAGATGCAAACTCTGTTTCCGAACTGATCAACGGAAAAGCAGGAAGCATCATGCTGATGAACATTGGCATACCGGCATGCCAGCACCTGCTGTGTCATATAGCAGCTTTCCGAATGCTGATGTCCCGGATTTTCCACAAGATTACATGTGAGGATGTTTTCTATCGGATAGCATGCCTCTGTATGGGAATGCGCGCCTTCACCGACTTTGGTCTGACAGACCAATTCCTTTTTATAACAGGACGCACTGTGGGTGTGTGCTCCTGCACCATCCGCAATACCGCAGGTCAGCTCGGTCGTATAGCAGCTGGCATCATGGTGATGTGCACCTTCGCCTTCTGCATGTCCGCATGCCAGGTCATAGCTGTAGCAGCTGTCAGAATGATAATGGGCTCCCTGCCCCTCAGCCATTCCGCAGGTCAGTTCGTAGGAATAGCAGCTTTCCGAATGATAATGTGCCGGGCGTTCCGCCTCACCGCAGGTGAGAACCGTCTCATAGCAGCTGCCGTCATGGAAGTGTGCAGGACGCTCCTCCTGTCCGCAGACCAGCTCACCGGCTTCATTAAAGCAGGCTTCCGAATGGGTATGTCCCGGATCTTCCGCCATGCCGCATACGAGATTTGTGGTATAGCAATCTTCCGAATGGGTATGTCCCGGATCTTCCGCCATGCCGCAGCTCAGATACGCTGTGTAGCAGCTGTTGGAGTGCTGGTGACCGCTGGACTCTTCCTGTCCGCAGCTCAGTCTCGCCACATAGCAGCTGTCGGTATGACGATGTCCATCCGACTCTTCCCGGCCGCAGCTCAGTCTTGTGGTATAGCAGGCGTTCGTGTGCTGATGTCCCGCACTTTCCTCCTTGCCACAGACCAGCAGATCAGCGTAGCAGGCGTCCGTATGCTGATGCCCGGGATTCTCGTTCTGTCCGCAGATCGGTGTCTGACCGCGGACCTGCGTGTAGCAGGCATCGGTATGCACATGAGCGCCTTCCCCCACTTCCATGCCGCAGGCCAGCTCCTGTACAGTGGTATAGCAGCTGCCCGTGTGGAAATGGGGCGGGTTTTCCATAAGCGGACAGATCAGATTGCCGTAATCGTCATAGCAGTACTGATCATGCGTATGGAAGTATTCCGTGGAATACCCGCATACCAGCGATCCGCCGGAGTAACAGGCATCTGTGTGCACATGCCCGTGGAAAGAACAGGCTATAACCTGCGAACCGCCGCCAGTGGAATAGGATTCACCGGGGCCGTTTCCAGGCATCGCACTGGCTGGGCCCTCTGCCAGGGCAAAACTTCCCACATGGCTTCCCAGCATGCTGACGCTGAGCAGCACCGAAAGAATTCTGGACCTCACCGTTTTTCCCGTGTCTTTCATCATCTTTCACTCCACAAACCGTCGGAAAGCGACAGTTGAATTACATGGTTTTATGCGTATACCGGAGTATTATTTTCCTCCGCATAGCGTCATGGTTATCTTACGGATGGGCGCAAAAACCCCAGAAATCCGCTACATTAATATATCACATGTGGTACAACCATTTCAATTCCAATATGCCTTGTTTTGTCACATTTTCTTCATATTTTTACACAATTGTTGCAAACCATATTGCAAAAGCCACCTTTACCGTTCCATTTATGTGCCGGATCGTATCAAAAAAAGGGGCTGTTACCCCTCTGTGTGCTTCTTTTCCGGCAGACGCCTCACCAGTATTCTTGAGGCTGTCCTGTTTCTTTCGAAGGAGTCGTACTTCCTTTACGTATCCTTCTTTTCCATGTATTCCAGGAGACTGTGCACGGTTTCGCCGCCAAGCGTCCGGTCTCTTTTTGCATGCAGCATGGACTGTACAATCGCTTCCTCACACGCTTCGCCCACCGCACGGAACGCCAGATTCAGAGACGCTTCCTCCACCGTTTCCTTTATAAGGAAGTGTTCGGATACCTTTTTCGCTCGGGCCGTAGTGAAGCCGATCGCAATTTCCCCGCTCCCATGACCGATATAGGACCCCAGACGGGCCATCGCCACGCTGGCACGCTTCGTAATGCGTTTCATCTGTCTGGCGTCCACAGGAAGATCCGTGGCAAGAATCAGTATGATGGAGCCAAGATCGCATGCGGACAGTCCTTCCGGAAGACAGGCCAGGCGCAGGTCGCGGGATGCCCCGTAATTGCTCTGTACCAGCGCTCCAACCGTAAAGGTGCGCCCATCCAGTGAAAAGATACGCGAGGAAGATCCAATGCCGCCCTTGAGTCCATAACACCGTGTGCCTCTTCCTGCTCCGACAGCACCCTGTGCAAAGTCCACAGACGCTGTTTCAATCGCCTGCCGCACATGCTTTTCCTCCACCGCGCGAAGTGCGATATCATTGAGACCGCTGTCATTGCATTCGCAGACCACAGGGTTGACAGACCGAAGTTTGATATTGTCCTTTTTGCATCGCTCCAGCATATAGCCCACCATGGCATCGTGGACTTTTCCCACATTCAATGTATTGGTCAGTGCAATCGGTGTTTCCAATGTTCCCAGTTCCTCGACCTGGATCAGGCCTGTGGTCTTTCCGAATCCGTTGAAAACACTGCATCCTGCCGTCAGCGGATGCAGAAAAGGGTTCTCAGGACAGGGCATGACAACCGTCACGCCTGTATGCGAGCTGCCCTCATCAATTGTACTGTGCCCCACCGTAACGCCTGCTACATCGCACAGATTATTATGCACTCCATGCTCCATCTCTCCGATCAGAAGATCCATATGTCCATTCCTTTCCCGGTTTCTTGCAGGAAAACCGATCTGTCTGTGTAACTTTATATACAGTATCCTATATGGTCAGGAGGTCATACCATGTCCAAACCTCTTATCGGCATTACGCCCGGTCTTCAGGATGATGAAGTCTACGCTCTGGTCCACCGCGGCTATATGGACAGTATCACGGCATCGGGCGGACTTCCGGTTCTTCTTCCGCTGAGCAGTGATCCCGCCATTCTGGAGGAAAGCATCGCACGCTGTGACGGTATTGTGTTTTCCGGCGGCGCCGATGTCGATCCCTCCGTCTATGGAGAATTTCCCCGGCCACAGTGCGGCAGCATCTCGCCGCTGCGTGACGAGATGGAGCTCACGCTCCTGCGCATGCTTTCAGAACGGCGGGATCGCCCTGTACTGGCGATCTGCCGCGGAATGCAGGTCATGAACGTTGCCCTCGGCGGGGATCTGTACCAGGATCTGCCCACAGACTATCCGCATGATGTCATTGCCCATCGCCAGCATCAGCCAGGGCAGTACCCCAGCCACGATGTCATTGTCACCATGTCCTCTCCGCTGGATATCATTGTGCACACAGGCACAATCCGGGTCAATTCCCTGCATCACCAGGCCATACGCAGGCTCGGCAGAGGGCTTGTGCCCTGCGGCGTAGCACCGGACGGCGTCATGGAAGCAATCTATCTTCAGGAGCATCCGTTCTTTCTGGGTGTACAGTGGCATCCGGAACGCATGTATTCCCACGATGATGCCAGCCGTGCGCTATTCTCCGCTTTTGTCGAAAGCTGCTCCTGAAAAGGAAAACCAGCCATGCGGCTGGTTTTTTCCTTACTCAGCAATGCGAACCGGCGTATCGGCAAACACTGTCTCCAGATGTTCTCTTGCTTTCTTCATCTTGGTATTTTCACCCTGGCTCATCTCTTCCGGTGCTTCTCCCAGATTGCGGAGAATACGGTAGACATAGAGACTCCCGGAACGATAGCGCCATTGATAGGTCGGAGTACAGGTAATGGAGGCGAAACGCACGTCCCCCTCCGCACTGACTTCGCAGGTTACATGAAGCAGCGCACTTTCCAGTGCCCCCGACTTGGTCGAGGACGAGAGAAGACTCCCCAGATCATAGGCGCAGAGCACCTGTGCGGCGCGTCCGCTGGCACGCACCGTGTCAATCATCTCTGCGGTCTGTACCCTGCGGCTGCCCGTTCCGACAATCAGATCAGCGCCTGCATCTGCCAGCGCCTGCGCTGTCTCCCGCTGTGCCTTTGTCGGCGATGTCTGGCCTACACTGCCCCAATGTATGCACACAACCACCAGATCCGCCCCCATGGATCGGACAACCGGAATATCCTTCTCTGCCTGTTCCAGAAGCGGTACGGCAAAACTGCGCTCCGTTTTCCGGACCGCTTTTTTTCCGGTATCCGACAGGCTCTGTGTATAGGCAAGGAAGGCAATGCGCAGATTTCCCACACTGCGTATGCGCTGTGACAGCGCAGCATCCCCCTCTGAGCGATAGGCGCCCATGGTTTCAAGTCCGGCTCCCTGCAGGGAAAGAACAGTCGTGTCAATCCCTTCGCTTCCCAGGTCAAACGCTTTGGAAAAGCCGAGCGTCACCTGGTCTGCGCCGCCGCTGACCAGCATGGCACAGACATCTTCCGGTGCCACCAGATCCGATACCTTATGCGAGGGCAGTATCAGGTTTTCCAGCGGCATCGTAGTGATCTGACCGGTGCAGACGCTGCTGATATCCAGAAGAATATCCGAAAAGTCATAGGTTCCGTCTGTCTTGTGATATCCGCTCTGCCTTACGGATGTCTCCAGGGCAACGCTTCCGGTGAAATCCAGTGCAACGCGTCCCCCTTTGGGCGGGGATGTGACAGATGCAGTGCTTTCTTCTGTTTCCGGCTGGATCGGTATCTCCGCAACTGCTTCCGGAGCTCCGCTGACGAGCGGGATTTCCTGCAGCACTGTCGCCGGCAACGTATGCAGATCGGTTCCTCCGGAGAGCCTGGCAAGCAGATAGCCCGTTCCCGCCAGCACCATAAGCGTAATCACGCTCATGAGCAGGGTACCCGCAGATACCCCGCGTTTTCCTCTGCGGTGCATCAGTGCGTAAAGATCACCGCTGCCAGGGTCGAGATAATCATAAGCCCCGCCAGTACAAGGCAGACAATCCGAGTAAAGCTGCTGTTGCGGCTGTTTTCAGTTTTCTTGGCCATACAATGGTTCCGTCCTTTCTCTTATTCCTTTCCGGGACTGTGTTCTCCGTTTTCTTCATCGGTATTCTGGATCCGCTTGACACGCACCTGGGTCACACGCAGCCGATCCATGCCTGTCACCGCGCCTTCAAAGCCCTCCGCCCTGAAAACGCTTCCGATCTTAGGTATGCAGCCCATGACCTCCGCTGCCCAGCCGCCGACCGTATCGCTCTCATACGGATTATCCAGATGATAGCGGTCATACAGATCTTCCAGGGGAACGCCGCCATTTACCAGCAGCGATCCGTCTCCGGCCTCGGTGATATCCTGGGAAATATCGTCATGCTCATCAAAGATTTCTCCGACCAGTTCCTCCAGAACATCCTCCAGCGTGACAATACCCTCCGTACCGCCGAATTCATCCAGTACAATCACCATATGTGTCCGTGTCTGCTGGAATATGGTGAGCAGATTGGATACCTTCTGGGAAGCAGATACATAGACAGTCGGCATGGAAAGCCCCGTAAGCGATTTCACGCCGGCATGCTTGGCCCGATAAAAATCCTTTTCATGCAATATCCCGATTACATGGTCCATGTCCTCCCGATAGATGGGAAGACGGGAATAACCGGTCCGAAGGAACATCTGTTCCGCTTCCTCCATGGTAGCCGTGCTTTCCAGCGCTTCCACATCCGTCCGCGGCGTCATGATGTCAAGCGCATCCGCGTCCCGGAACTCCAGTGCCGAGCGGATCAGCTTGCTTTCGCTGGCATCCATGTCTCCATCGCTCTGGGCTTCATCCACCATGGTCATGATCTCGTCTTCAATATCCGTATCCGTTTCCTCATCCTCCTCCGGACTGACCCTGGAGAGATAGGCCTGCCAGCGGGAAAAAAGGAAACTCAGCGGCATGAGCAGTTTCTGAAGGAACAGCATAACCGGCGCTACCGCCATGGCGAAGCGTTCCGGAAAGCGCTTGGCCATAGTCTTAGGGGTTACCTCACCCAGAAAAAGGATCAGAAGGGTCATGACAACAGTGGACACTGCCGGTCCGTGATTGCCCAAAAGACGGGTAAACAGCACAGTTGCCAGCGCTGTGCCCGCAATATTGACAATATTGTTTCCGATAAGCACAGTCGTCAGAAGCCGATCGGAGTCTTCTGCAAGGGTCAGGGCTTTGCCTGCCTTGCGGTTGCCGCTTTGCGACAGTGTCTTCAGCTTCACGCGGTTCACGGCCATAAAAGCCGTTTCTGAAGCGGAGAAAAAAGCGGAAAGCAGTATACATACAAGCAGTGAGAAGACAAAAAGTCCTAGCTCAGGGTCCATGGAATCCAAAGTATCCTTTCTTATTTACTAGGTTCTGCTTTTCCATTTTGCGGGAAAGCCCTGCCATTATAGCATGAAGCCGCAGGGAACACAAAGATAAATCCGCATTTTCCGGGAAAGTGCAGCCCGGAAATCGCGTCTTCCCGGTTTATCAATTGCATTTTTCCTACTTCGTGCTACAATCCTCCCTGTCATACCATTTTGGCAGCCCGGTGATGGGCCCCTTGGGAGGATACGACATGCGGATTTTGGTTGTAGGCGCCGGCAAAGTAGGGGCCACCCTGGCTGAGCATCTGGTGCAGGAGCAGCACGATGTGACCGTCATTGACAGTGATGAAGATGTGCTGGAAGACTGCCAGGACATGATGGACATCATGTGCATCAACGGCAACGGGGCCAACGCGCAGACACTGATCGATGCCGGCGTGGACAAAGTCGATGTCCTCATAGCTGCCACTGCCGGGGATGAGGTCAATATGCTCTGCTGCCTCATCGGAAAGCGTCTGGGCGCGCGCTATGCCATCGCGCGTATCCGTGATCCACAGTACAACGAAAGCCTGACGCTTCTTCAGCAGGAACTGGGCATTGACATGGTCATCAACCCCGAGCGCGCCACCGCGCTGGAGATTTCCCATCTGCTGCGCTTTCCCTTTGCGTCCAATATTGAATCCTTTGCCAAGGGCCGCGTGGAAATGGTGGAATTCCGTGCCCAGCCCGGTGATTCCGTTGTGGGCGTTCCGCTTTCCGTGCTCACCGGCCGTCATTCGCATCTTCCCCGCGTGCTCTATGCCGCTGTGGAACGCGACGGACAGGTGACCATCCCTTCCGGTGACTTTATCATCCGTCCGGGGGACCGCGTGTTTGTCACCGGCGATACCGTGACTGTCACATCCTTCTTTGACGCCCTTGGCAAGAACAAGCTGCGCGTAAAGAATGTCATGATTCTGGGCGGCGGGCGCATCAGCTATTATCTGGCCAAGATGATCGTGCCTACCGGGATCCATGTCACCATGGTCGAGATCAATCCGACAAAGGCCGAAAAGCTTTCCGAAGAACTCCCCCACGTGACTGTCCTGTGCGGTGACGGCACCAATATGGAGCTTCTGGAGCAGGAAGGCGTCATGAGCACGGACGCGCTGGTCTGTCTTACCGACCGTGACGAAGAAAACCTGATGACAGGGCTTTTTGCCGCGCATCAGAAAGTGCCGAAAGTGATTGTCAAGAACAATCATCTCAATTATACCGACATCATCTCCGAAATGGGGCTTGACTCCATGGTCAGTCCCAAGCAGATCACCAGTGCCAATATTCTCCGCTATGTGCGTGCACGTGCCCGCACGCAGGGCACCCGCGTGGAAAAGCTGTACCGCGTACTCAACGGAAAAGCCGAAGCCCTCGAGTTTGACGTGCGTGCCGGTGAAAAATGGCTGGGCATTCCGCTCAAAAACCTTGTCATGCGCAAAAATACCCTGGTCGCCGTGATTGTGCGCCGCGGAAAGGTCATTGTCCCCTTCGGCAACGATACCATTGAAGCCGGAGACTCGGTGGTATTCATGGCCTGTGAAAGCGGCATCCATGATATCAATCAGATCATCCAGGGTACCAATATTCATGCCTGATACTGCCTCAGGCCGGAGGGCCTGAGGATTTTTGTCTGTCTTCGGACGATTCCAGCAAAGGAGGCGGGAGAGATTGTCTCCCGGTGACCTGTATGAACATTGCCCTTGTCCTTCGACTTCTGAGCGTCATTCTTCTGGTCGAAAGTGCCAGTATGGTTCCCTCCGCCATCATAGCTGCATTTCACAGGGATGGCGATCTGGTACCGCTTCTTGCGTCCATCGGCATTATCCTGGCTGTGGCGCTGCCGATCTATCTGCTGGTAAAACCCAAAGACCGCTCGCTCCGAGCGCGTGAAGGCTTTGTGGTGGTGGCACTGTCATGGATTCTCATGAGTGTTTTCGGGGCGCTTCCCTTTGTATTCGGACGCTTTCTCCCCAACTATGTGGACGCCCTGTTTGAAGCGGTTTCCGGCTTTACCACAACCGGGGCCACTGTGCTTACCGATTTTACAAATATGCCCCACGGGCTGGTCTTCTGGCGTTCCTTCACGCACTGGGTCGGCGGCATGGGCGTACTGGTTCTGACGCTTGCCCTGCTTCCCAAGCTCTCCGACCGCACATCCCATCTTGTTCGTGCGGAAAGCCCCGGTCCCTCCCTGAGCAAGATTGTGCCGAAAATGGGTGACAGCGCAAAGATCCTGTACCTCATGTATACCGTACTGACTGTAGCCGAGTTCATGATTCTGATGCTCTGCGGACTGAACCCGTATGATGCCGCCATCCATGCCATGGGAACAGCCGGAACCGGCGGCTTCAGCAATTACGGCGACAGTGTGGCGCACTTCCACTCCGTATCTGTGGATATCACCATGACCGTATTTATGGTTCTGTTCGGGATTAACTTTGCCATCTATTATTTTCTCATTAACCGTTCCTGGCATGACCTGAAGGCCAATGAGGAAATCCGCTGGTACCTGGGCCTGGTCTTCGGCGCCATGCTGCTGCTTACCGTGCTGCTTCTCCCTTATTACCATACATTTTCCACGTCGCTTCGCTATGCTTCCTTTCAGGTGGCAAGCATTATCTCCACTTCCGGGTTTGCTACCGCAGACTTTGACCTGTGGCCGGTATCTGCCAAAATGGTCCTCTTTGTACTGCTCTTTATTGGCTCCTGCGCCGGATCCACTGCCGGCGGCATGAAGATCATCCGCGTGGCACTCATGCTGAAAGAAGGCAAGCGTGAGATCCATCGCACCTTCCAGCCGCGCAAAGTCCAGATCGTGCGCTTTGATGGCAAGGGCATTGATGAGAGCATGCTGCATTCCATTGCCGTATTCTCCTTTGTCTATGTCGCCCTTGTGCTCTTTGGCTCCTTCCTGATTGCGCTGGAGGGAAAGTATGATCTGATTACCAACTTTACCGCGGCGCTCACATGCGTCAGCAATGTAGGTCCCGGCTTCCACTTTGTCGGTCCCTCCGGGAATTTTGCGGGCTATGGTCCTTTTGCCAAGATCGTCTGTTCCTTCCTTATGCTCGCCGGCCGTCTGGAGCTCTACCCGCTGCTGCTGCTCTTCCATCCCGCGATCTGGAGGAAAACCTGATGACATATGCCGATGTATACGCCTGTGTCGCCATGATTCCAGAGGGAAATGTGACCACCTACGGCCTGATAGCCAGCGCCCTGGGAAGCCCGCGTGCTGCGCGTTTTGTAGGATATGCCCTGCAGAAAGCGCCGGACAGTCTCCCCTGTCACCGGGTCGTCTCCCGCACAGGCGCGCTCAGTGCCGCCTTTTCCCCGTTCGGAAAAAAGACACACAGAGAACTTCTTCTGCGGGAGCAGGTGCCGTTCCTCGACAATGATCATGTGGACCTCACCCATTGCCTGTTTGCAGGCTTCAAAGGAGTATAAGCATGTCCGAATCCACTACGAAATCCATGATCGGCGGGATGACCGTACTGGGCATCGCCGGGATCGTCTGTAAACTGATCGGTGTCCTCTTTACCATTCCCCTGACACACCTGATCGGCGCAGACGGTCTGGGGGTCTATCAGGCTGTGTATCCCACCTATAACCTGCTGCTCACCATTTCATCCGCCGGACTCCCTGTAGCGGTTTCACGTCTGGTTTCCCATTATCTGGCACTCAAGGATCCGCGGAATGCAAAGCATGTGTTCCGAACCGCACTGCTGCTCATGGCTGTCATTGGATGCTTTCTGAGCCTGATGATGTTCCTGTTTTCCGGTTTTCTGGCCGGACGCGTTGACCAGGCGGAAGCGCGGATGGGCTTTCAGATGATATCTCCCTGTGTGGCGCTGGTATGCCTGCTCAGTGCATTCCGCGGCTTTATGCAGGGGCAGCAGAACATGGTTCCCACTGCCATCTCCCAGATCGTGGAACAGATCGGGAAGGTATGTATTGCGCTGCCGCTCGCCGCACTGGGCATGAAGCAGGGCGTTGTCTATGGCGCCAGCTATACCCTGCTCGGCATAACCATTGTGGAAGGCATTGCACTCCTGTATATGCTTCTCGTATACCTGAAAAAGCAGCCCGCCTTCGATCAGCTCCCTCAGCAGTCCGGAATGGCACCGCTTTCCTCCGGGAAATGCGCTTCTCAGCTTCTGCATATCTCCATTCCCATCACCATCGGTGCCTGTATCGTTCCACTGGCTTCCTTTGTGGACTCCGCCATGCTGGTCAACCGTATGCTGGTTTCCGGTCTGTCACTCTCCCAGGCCCGTCCGCTGTACGGACTGTTTGCCGGCCTGGTGATTCGTCTGATCAACATTCCCACCGCACTGGCGCTCTCCATCTCCATGAGCCTTGTGCCTGCCATTTCCAGTGCCTATGCCGTCAATGACCGGGAGGGCGTGATTCACCAGTGCGACCTGGGACTTCGCTTTGCATTCCTCATCGGTTTTCCATGCTCCATCGGCATGAGTATGCTCTCCCGGGAAATCGTGCTTTTCTTCTATCAGGGAGCGCTTACGGCAGCGGAAGTGCAGGTGACCAGTGAACTCCTGTCGGTATCCAGCCTTACCGTTGTTCTCTTTACGGTTGTACAGGCCACCAGCGCGATTCTCCAGGGCCTCCAGTACCAGCGCATTCCCATGTACACCCTGATTCTCGGGGTTGTATGCAAGATCGCCCTGAACTATTTCCTGGTAGCCATTCCCGGCTTCCATATCCATGGCGGTCCGGTCGCCAGTCTTGTGTGTTATACCGTTTCCATGGTTCCCAATCTTTACTTTGTCATCCGCAAGACCGGTATGCGCTTCTCCTGGCAGAAATGGATTCTGCGTCCAGGCCTGGCCGCTGGCTGCATGGGACTTGTCGTCTATATCATGAAATCCCTGCTCCCTGTGCACAGGGTCATCACAATTCTTGAGATCGCGGCAGGCATTGCCGTATATCTTGCCGTTGCCCTGGCCTGTCATGCGCTTACCAAGGAAGACCTGAAAGCGTTCCGGCGCAGAAAGCCCCGGAAGTCCTGAGGAGGAAAGCATGTACCCGATTACTGTTGTGGGCCTCGGGCCCGGTGATCCCTGTCTTCTGACACAGGAAACCCAGGAGCGGCTGTTTTCCGGACAGCCCCTGGTACTGCGCACCGCTGTGCATCCTGTCGCTGATCTGCTGAGGGAAAAAGGCATACTCTTTCAAAGTCTGGATGACCTGTATGAAAGCAGCGATGACTTTGATGCGCTCACATCCGGCGTTGTAAACGCAGTAGCCGCTGCTGCGCGAACCAGTCCCGTACACTACGCTGTCATGGATCCCCTCAGCGATGAAACCGTGATGGCACTTCGAAAGGCCTACCCCGCTTCGGTCCGCGTGTGTCCTTCCCCCAGTCTTCGGGATACAGCCCTTGCTTCTCTTCCCGACAGCTTTGTGCCGGATACCAGTGCACGGATGCTCACTGCCTCCCGCGCCGCAGGCATGCCGCCGGACCCGGATCTGCCGCTTCTTGTCACGGAGCTTACGACCCGTGAAACAGCCGGGCTGGTTAAACTGCAGCTGCTGGACCTGTACCCGGAGGAGATGCCGGTCGCCTTTGGACGTGTCGGACAGATGCGTTCCATTCCGCTGTATACCCTGGACCGTCAGAAAACCTACGATCACCTGACCGTGCTCTTTGTACCCGCATCGCCCCTTTCTGCACGCACGCGCTACCGCTATGAAGACCTGCTGGCCATTATGGAGCGTCTCCGGGGTGAAGGCGGATGCAGCTGGGACCGGAAGCAGACACACCAGTCCCTGCGCCCGTATCTCCTTGAGGAAGCCTATGAGGCAGCCGGTGCCATTGATGAGGATGATGACCTGCATCTGTGTGAAGAACTGGGAGACGTGCTTCTCCAGATTGTGTTCCACGCCTCCATTGCCCGGTCCCATGGAAGTTTCTCCGATACCGATGTCTCCACCGCCATATCCGCAAAGATGATCCATCGTCATCCCAATGTGTTTGCCGGCGCAGAGGAGGACGCATCCGTAACCTGGGACACCCTGAAAAAGGAAGAGCAGGGCATTCACTCGCAGTCCGAAATGCTCGCCGCTGTCAGCCGTGCGCTGCCGGCTCTCACCCGCGCCGAAAAAGTGCAGAAACGGGCCGCCAGGGTCGGCTTTACCTGGTCATCTGCTCTGGATGCCCTCCGGAAAGTCAGGGAAGAAACGGAGAAAGTCCAGTCAGAGCTGGAAGCCGGGCGCGATCCCATGGCAGAACTGGGGGATCTGCTCTTTGCCTGTGTCAGTGTGATACGCCTTTCCCAGAAGGATCCTGAAGAGACGCTCACGCGTGCCACAGAAAAGTTCATTCGCCGGTTTTCCGCCATGGAGAGACAAATTCTTTCGGACGGAAAGACATTTGACGCCTTGACATTGAGCGAAATGGATGTATACTGGACGGGTGCGAAAACAGCAGAGCCCTGAAAAGGCGTCAGCCAATACGCTGCAGGCTTTGGCACATCATCTAGGGATGCATGCTGCATCCGGAAATTGAAGGAGGAATATTTCCATGAACAAGAATGAACTGAGCACCGCATTGGTAAATAAGACCGAGCTGAGCAAGAAGGATGCCGATAAATTTGTCAACGCTTTTATCGAAGTTGTCAGCGAGACACTCTCTGCCGGCGAAAAGATTCAGCTGATTGGCTTTGGCACCTTTGAAGTCAAGGATCGCCCCGCCCGTGTGGCCCACAATCCCCGCACCCGCGAAGAAATCCAGATTGCGGCTGCAAAGGCACCCGTCTTCAAGGCCGGCAAGGCTCTGAAGGATGCTGTCAACAAGTAATCCATTCGCCCGCAGGCATTCCCTGCGGGCTTTTTTTGAAGGTGATTTTCCATGCGTCTTGATAAATATCTCAAGGTATCCCGTATTATCAAGCGCCGCACTGTAGCCAATGAAGCCTGCAGCGGCGGCCGCGTTACACTGAACGATAAGGTAGCCAAGCCCGGTGCCGAGGTAAAGGCAGGCGATATCATGACGATCCGCTTCGGTGACAAGCTGGGACGCTATGAGATTCTCTCTGTCCAGGAGACCGTGCGCAAGGATGCCGCCAGCAGCATGTACAGGGTTCTGTCTGAGGACGCCGGCGTGGAAGCGGAGCGTTCCTGATATGTGGTACGCATTGCTTCTTGCCGGCGGCAGCGGCAGCCGCATGCAGGCCGGTATGAATAAGGTATTGCTGCCGCTTCAGGGCATGACGATTCTTGCGCGCTCCGCTCTGACACTCTCCCGGCATGTGGACGGCCTGGTCGCTGTGATCCGTCCGGAAGATATGCCCCAGGCAAAGGCTATCCTGGAAAGCCTGTCGCTTCCCTGTCCGCTGCTCTTTGCAGAAGGCGGCGATACCCGCCAGGCTTCCGTGAAAAACGGCCTGAAGGCATTGCCGGAAGCAGCTGATTACCTGCTTATCCACGATGCTGCCCGCTGTCTTGTGACAGACACGGTCATTGAAGAGGCCAAAGCCTGTGCGCTGCGCTATGGCAGCGGTATTCCCTCCGTACCTGTGATCGATACCATCAAGATTGCCTCTGCAGACGGCTGGGTAAGAAAGACCCCTGACCGTGCCTCGCTCTATGCCATGCAGACCCCGCAGGCCGTTGCGCGCAGGGATCTGGAAAGCGCCATGCAGACAGCAGAGCAGGATGCATTTCTGGGGACCGACGATGCTTCCCTTCTGGAGCACGCCGGCATGCAGGTTCATCTGAGTCCCGGTGATCCGGATAACCTGAAGATCACGCGCCCGCAGGATATGGAGCAGGCGAAGAGAATCCTGGCAAAGGAGGACAGACCCATGGAGAAGGCATGGCATGTAGGCCACGGCTATGACGTACACCGTCTGACGGACGGGCGTAAACTGATTCTCTGCGGCGTGGAAATACCGTATGCAAAAGGCCTTGACGGGCATTCCGATGCGGATGTGGCGCTGCATGCGCTCATGGATGCCATGCTGGGAAGCGTCGCGCTGGGCGATATCGGTCATCTCTTCCCGGATACGGACGATGCATATCTGGGCATTTCCTCCATGGTGCTTCTGCAGAAATGCCGGGAAGCACTGCATGCTGTCCATGCCAGTGTCTCCCAGCTTGACCTTACCATTGTCGCGCAAAGCCCGAAACTAGCTCCCTATGTCCCGGCCATGCGCGAGAATATTTCTCATGCCCTGGCACTTCCCCTCTCCTGCGTGTCCGTCAAGGCAACCACTACGGAACACCTGGGGTTTGAAGGACGCGGAGAAGGCATTTCCGCAACTGCAGTGGTCATGACGGAAGTAGTGACGGATGCCTCCATGAACTGAACACGTGATTCCTGTACACCGGCTCCCATTCGAGGAGCCGGTTTTTTTGTTTCCGTCCCGTGAAAAGCCTCTGCTGCCCGGCCTTCCCTGCCTCACTGCCGGGACGGTCGGCTGCCATTCCATGCATTCTCCGCACGTCTGAACGTATTCATTATTCTACAAATTTACTGTGCTAATACACATTATTTGTTTGTTATAACACTAAATTTGTGATACAATGGTCCCAGTCACAGGAAAGGAAGTGCATCTCATGTCCCGCAAACCTGTCAGTCGTCCGGAAGTCAATCAGGCACGCAGGCGATACATGGGCCAGGTGATCCGCAAATATCGCATCATGGCTTCCATGGAGCAGGCCGAACTGGCCTCCCGGCTCGGCGTAACCAAGTCGGCCGTGGGCAACTGGGAACTGGGATTTTCCCGTCCCGACCTGGACACGCTTCCCACCCTATGCGCTGTTCTGCACGTTCCCGTGGCAGAGCTTCTGCAGATGCATCCGGAAATAGCGCCTGATCCTGCCCAGGACATACAGATGCTGGAAAAGATTCGCCGGCTTTCTGAAAACGACAGGCGCATTCTCTCCACCGTGATCGAGCGTCTTCTTCTCGGCACAAAGAAAAAAGCCGGCTCTGCCCGATAAGCAGAATTTACCCACGCAGAAAAGCGCACCTTCTTCCTGGCCATGTATGCGGCCATCAAAGAAGGTGCGCTTCCAATTTCCGGCATTGCTGTTTCAGGAATCATGGTTCCGCTGAAAGCAAGCATACCGCGCAGTTCCCGGGAACCGCTTCCCTTCAGCGCGTCAGGTCCATGCTTTCCGTGGTCTTCAGCCGTTTTTTCAGATGGATCAGGTCACAGTCCTCCCATTCCACAATCTCAATGCCCAGCTCCCGCGCACGGTTGCGCATGACTTTTCTGGCACGGGTTGCGCTGGCGGACGTCACAATCATGGCTCTGGAGCCTTTCCCGCCAAACCGGTCACGCAGTATGGCCAGCTCATTGAGCGCTTCCGTGCGGATCTCGCATGTCTTGCAGGAAATCAGCAGCGGCTGTACGCCGCGCACTGCCATGACGTCAATCTCATTTGTCACGGCGTCCTGCTTTTTCCCGCCTTCCCAGTTAACAACAGCGCTGAGAACCACATCGTCAAACAGCCCCGTTGCCCGGCAGGCCCGGAACACCTGCAGTTCCAGCACCGATCCCATATCCCGCAGCCAGAATCGTGCCATGGGATCCCTAAAACGGAAGGAAAAGCCTTCATCATTCCACTGAAAATCGAGGATCAGTCCGCAGTCGGCCAGCGCTTCCAGCATTCCGCGGTCGGCCGTGACCATGTGCTGGTCTGCCTTGACGCAGGGACTGCCCCTGGCCATAAGCGTATCATCATCGGCGCGGGATATCTTCTGTATCATACTGATCTGCCGGTTCCATACCCTGCGGTAGTGCGCATAGACCGAAAACAGCGCATCAATGGATGCTTCCTGATCAATCAGGGCTTTCGAATCCTCGCGTCCAGGCAGAAGCTGCCCTCCGGCCATCAGAAAACAGGAGGCGGCATCCAGGCGTACCCTGCAGGGAAGATTGCGGGCAAATGGTGCATTCCGGATTTCAAAGAACGCGTTCTTTTTCCGGCTGTAGGTAATCACCGGAATATCCCGGCATACGCTGCCCGCGGCAAACAGGGCCGCATCCGTGCCTCCGGAGATGTCCACACAGCAGTCCTCATGGCTCTGCAGAATCTCCTTCAGCACTTTCTCCACGCTTCCGGCATTCAGAAGGCTGACCGCGGCAAACGTCAGATGCACCTTACATCCCCGGTGCGCAAAATACGCCTCCAGCGCCTTATGCAGTGCACGGTTCTCCGCCACATCCGGCGGACAGACATAGATCGTCTCCTGCGGATGAAACATTTCCGTTCCCAGTACATTTTCGATCGGTCTTTCATCATACAGTTCTATCAGTGTTTTCATAGCTGTCCTCGCCCTTTCGGATGAACTGAATATCCGGAAGCACAACAAGTGCTTCCTCTGCCGCATCCCGTTCTTTCCAGTACACCAGATACCGCACCTGCACCTGTTCGATCCGGTATCCGCTATGCAGATAATTTTCCACCTTTTCCTGGCAGTTCCTGGAAAGCGCGGCCACGCTCTCCCTGCATCCGTCCAGCACAGCATAGAGCCGCTTCCCTTCCAGAAACAGCGGCATGCCCGCATGAAGACGGCACACAGCTTTCTGACAGGTATAGGCATAGCCCAGATACACATCCCGCATGGTGCACTGATAGAGAATCGTGTCCGGCTGCGGATATACCGTCGTATCCGTTTCATGGGGCTGCTCATCGAACAGATTGCCGTGACATACAATGGTCAGATGATGCCGCGCCCGGGTCATGCCCACATACATCGCCCGCAGGGCTTCCTGTCCGTCATAGTCCCAGGCCTCCAGCCCCATATAGACGCTGTCGTATTCGCGGCCTTTGGCGCGATGAATGGTGGAAACCCAGATGGCCTTCCTGCCGCCCGTCAGAAAGTCCTGTACATTGGATTCATAGAGGAATGTTTCCAGATCGGAACGGTATTTCTGCTGCACCGTTTTACCAAATACATGAAAAAGCTGGCGGCAGGCGGCATAGTTGGGGCTTTCCGAGAATGTCTGACGGAAACGCGCCAGCAGTTCGTTCCATGTCTCCTCGGAAATCTTCGCCTGCTCATTCCCGATCCAGGAAAGGAAGGTGCGGATTTCCAGAAGACTGGGCAGACTGAACCCATCGGTTGACTGTACAAGAAACGCCTTCAGCCCATGATAATTCAGCAGGCTTGCCATCAGCGCAGCCTCCTCGTTTGTCCGAAGCAGGATACAGGCAGAGCCCTGGGGCGGATCCTTCTTCAGCTTATCAAGCAGCGCCATGGTGAGATACGGCGATGTGCAGGAGAGAATCTCCACGCGCCCCTTTTCCCCGGTCACCGATCGGATTGGCTCCGTTTTCATCCTGTGAGCAAGCCGGGTGACAAACCGGTTCGCGAGGTCCACAATCGCAGCATCCGAGCGGTAGTTCTCCAGAAGGGAATACATGGTCCCGCCGTCTTTCAGCAGCGCTTCCATGTATCTGGCGCTGGATCCGCGCCAGGAAAAGATGTTCTGATCGTCATCGCCTACGGCAATCAGCCGCATTGCAGGATTCAGCTCCAGAAGCGCGCAGACCAGCTGATAGGCATCCTCGTCCATATCCTGCGCCTCATCAATGACAAGGCATGTCCGGGATACATGATTGCCTTCCGCCTTACCGGCACGTATGTATTCCGTCGCCTGCGCCACTACATGGCCGGAGTCCTCCACATTACCTACCCGGCCCAGGAGATCAAAACAGAAGGAATGGAATGTCTTGATGTCCACATAGTACGCCCGGTTGCCCACCAGTTCCTTCAGCCGCAGGGTAAACTCGGCAGCCGCGCTCCTGGAAAAGGTCAGCATCAGCAGCTGTTCGGGACGCACATCCTCCAGCAGCAGAAGCGAGGCCAGTTTATGCACCAGCACCCGTGTCTTTCCGCTTCCCGGACCGGCTGCGACGATCACGCGGTTCTCCCTGGCATCCAGTATGGCCTTCTGAGAGCGGGAAAGCGCGGCGATCAGACGGTCATAGCGTTCCCGTGACATGCTCAGATGCAGCATGCTGGCTTCATCGCCCGGGAAATAGGTGCGCAGGAATGTCCTGTCCGGCATACTGAAATAATCGGTCATCAGCTGCTGGGCTTGAGCCGGATCCTTCAGCAGCCGTTCCAGGTATCGGCCCATGATATGGATCTGCTCTGTCCTGTGACTGTAGTACTGTGCCAGAAGCGCATAGGCTGTGCTGCGGAAGCGGCTGCGCTTTCCGGCCTGCTGCAGATGAATCTTCATGGCATTGTATGTCACAAAGAATCCGCCCTCCAGCTCCACAGTACGTGTGCGCGCCAGATACAGAAGCGTGCGGTCCACTGCCTTGGGATCCACGGTAAACTGATCCTTGATCAGGTTCGGCTGCGCATGGTAGTACTCCAGCATGCGCAGCGGCGAAAACATGACTTCTCGGTCTGACGTGTCCTTCTCCTGTCGCTGCGCAAGCTTACCGTACAGGTATTCCAGCGCCGCGCAGGATACCTCATAGCGCATGGAAAGATCCCTGCGCATGGCTTCCCGGTCCCAGAGCATGGACACGGTCAGCAGATCCTGTGAGGCTGGAACCTTCTTCATGAAACCGCGTACCATCCAGTAGACAATCAGAATACGCAGGGAACGCACGGTGGACGGATATCCCCGGCGCAGGGCTTCCTCATTCAGTTCCTTGAAGCGCACATCCGCATTCTCGGGCATCACATCCATCAGATAGGTTTCCAGCGCAACGAACTGCGTCATATGCGCACGGGCTTCCTTTTCACTCTTTTCCAGGTATGCCGTCATGTCCTGTGTCTTGGCAAGTATGCCTGATATGCGCAGTCTCTGTACGATGCCGGCAACATATTCCGTTTCCAGCCCCAGCCTGTCCGCGATATAGTCAATGCGCGATTCCGCCTCATCATTGCCCGCACGGAAATGACTGTAGCGCGAGAAAAGAAAGCTCATGATACGCTTGGCATGCACCTTCTCCTGTTCACTGAACTCATGGCTTTTCTCAATCATTTCCGATGCTTCAGCCATGGTGTGCACAAGAATGCCGGATGCATAGACATGCGGCACATTCTCCTGTCTTTTCAGCACATCTCCGTTTTCCAGCCACAGAAGACCGCCCGTGACCTTGGTGTCTGCGCTGGTATACGCGTCATTCCAGCCCGCTTCCCTGGCCAGTTCCAGAGCCGAGCACAGAACATCCTGCCGCTTTCCCGCAAGCCTTCGCAGCGCGCCTTCCAGCTGACGCACGTCATCCAGGGTAATCTTGCTCTGGTTCAGCAGAGTAAAGCTGACATCCAGTGCATCCTCTTCCACCAGTGTATAGCAGTCCGCGTGAATCTCCGGATCCCGCCCGGCACGGCCCATCTCCTGCACATAGTTTTCCAGCGAGTCCGGCACGTCATACAGTATGATTCGTCCTATGTCCGGCTTATCCACGCCCATGGAGAAGGCTGTCGTGGCAATAATCGTGTCACAGCCGCCGTCCCCGCTTCCGCGCATGAAAGCATCCTGGTTCGCATGCTTGTCCCTGGCGTCCATCCGTGCATGATACGGTCTTGCGTCTATATGATCCGACTGCAGGCGCTGCGCCAGTTCTTCCGTCAGACGCGTGTTCATGGTAAAGACAATCGTGGGACAGTGCTTTTCCGTGAGCAGATCACGCAGTGTCCGATACTTGTCCTCCTTGTCACTGACGCGAATGGCATGGTGCGTCAGATTCTCCCGCTGCGCCTTTGCCACAATGATTTCCATATCCAGGCCCATGCTCCTCTGGAAATAGTCCCGGATATCCGCAATCACCTGCGGCCGCGCCGTGGCCGTAAAGCACGAGACCGGAATGGGCCTGGCCCGCCCCCGGCGTTTCGCCATTTCCTGCAGAAAGGGTCCGATATACTGATAATCCACACGAAAGTCCTGGCCCCAGGCGGAAAGACAGTGCGCTTCATCAATCACGCAGCGCACAATATTGCGCGCTGCCAGCTGGGCAAACGTTTTTCCGTTGCGCAGGGATTCCGGCGCCAGGTAAACCATGCTGGCCCGCCCCGATTCCACTGCTGCAATCGATTCCGAACGCTCCAGCGGACTCAGATCCCCGTTGTATGCAACCGCGTCTGTAATCCCCTGAATCTCCAGATGATCGATCTGGTCCTTCATCAGGGAGACGAGCGGTGAGATGACCAGTGTCAGACCGCCGCTCCACATGCCCGCCATAATGGCCGGCAGCTGGAATGTCACGGACTTGCCTCCGCCTGTGGGAAAGACCGCGATAAAGGAATCCCCTTCCACCCCGAGGCGCGCCACCTTTTCCTGAAGCGGCTCGCCCGCGTACAGCCGGAAGGCGGGAAATCCGAAGATATCCCGCAGCTGGGCCGTTACATCCAGATGCGAGCGGCAGTAGCCGCATGTACGGCATGAGGTCAGGCAGAGCATCTGGATGCATTCGGTGACCTGCGGATAGCGGTGGTCCAGCCATCGCGGAAACAGCGGGCGCTGTGCACCCGAGGCAATCATGGTAACACAGAAGGCAAGCGCAACGGGCCTGTCGCGGATGAGAATGTCCAGCGCTGCACTCTCGCAGATCCGCCCGTGCAGTGCTTCGCGGATGGCGTCCGCGCAGCGGTCTTCCGGCAGGCGTTCGCAGACGAGATCCCGGCACTCGGCCAGGTATTCCAGAAAACCGGAGAAATGCGCCTGTCCCTGAAGCAGAGTATACAGAATCTCCTGCATGTTCCTTGAAAGGCGCATGAATGCCTCCACCTCATCAAAGAACAGATCCATGGCCCGCCTGGCATCCAGAAGCGGATTATTGCGTTCCTCCGACACGAGCTTGTCATCCTTGACCAGGGGATGGAACGGCTTGCGCGGAAAGAGAAGCACAGAATAAGGCAGCGTATCAATGCATACATGTTCGCCTGCAGGCATTTCGTCCTGCACATACAGCAGGTCATGGGAAAAAATGTTATGCCCGCAGATATACTTTTCGCCTCTGACAAAGTCCGCAAACGCCGTTCGACTGTCGGTATGCAGGGTTGATCCGTCCGGTTTCAGCGCACCGATATCCTGAAGCCGCCGGGACTGGACGGTCGTCTCCACATCAAAGAATACCAGCATGCGCTACCCTCTTTCTTTTCCCGATTTGTCTTCCATTATACAATCCTTTGCGCGGCTTACAAGCATGGCAGGCACGGGCCTGTTTCGCATATTCCGCTGTGATTCTTTTCCATGTCACGGATCTTCTGGTATAATGCACATAGAATCCTGCAGCAAGGAGGTTCCTTTTTCCATGGAACATATGCTTCGCATCGCGCTTGCCGTTCCCCATGTTCATCTGGGGAATCCGGAAAAGAATACACTGTCGCATATATCGGCCATACAGGACGCCCAGGCGCACCATGCCTCGCTGATCCTGTTCCCCGAGCTTTCAATGACCGGCTACACTTGCGGAGACCTGTTCTATCAGGCATCACTGCTTCAGGCCGTCCAGAAGAGCATTGTCCGCCTCACGCAGTCCCTGCCCGATTCCATGATCGCCGTGGTCGGTGCGCCCCTGGAAACGAAAACCGGCCTTCTCAACGGTGCGTTTGTCCTGGGATCCCACGCGATCTACGGGTTTGTACCCAAGCAGTATATTCCCAACTCCCACGAGTTCTACGAAAAACGCTATTTCCAGAGCGGCAGGGATTGCTGCGACGCCATGGAAATCGGCGGCATGCCCTTTGCCGTTTCGCCGCGAACTGTATTCCGCAGCCAGGACGGGGTCATGTTCGGCATTGAAATCTGTGAGGATCTCTGGTCCCCCATCCCGCCCAGTTCCTACCTGGCGCTGGCCGGTGCCGAGCTGGTGCTGAACCTGTCCGCATCCAATGAGCTGATTACCAAGCGTGAGTACCGCACTGACCTGGTCCGTCAGCAGAGCGCGCGTCTGCAGTGTGCCTATGCCTATGTCTCCGCAGGCCTGGGAGAGTCCACCTCCGACCTGGTGTTCTCCGGGCACAGCCTGGTGACGTCCTGCGGAAGCACGCTCGCGGAAAACGCGCACTATCTCGACGATGATTACCGGCTGTATGCCGATATCGATCTGGACCGGATCCGCGCTGACAGAAGAGGCCAGACCAGTTTCCTGGATGCGGCACAGCGCATGCTCGCCTGTCCGTCCGCTCTGCAGGCACTGCCGCTGCCGCTGATGCTGGACGACCGTATTCCGCCGTCCATTCATCCGTCCGCCTATCCCTTTATTCCCGCAGACAGCGATGCGCGTGACGAGCGCTGCAGTCAGATTTTTGACCTGCAGTCTGCCGCCCTGGCGCGGCGTCTTGCGATTACCGGCGGTAAGGTGGTGGTCGGGATTTCCGGCGGACTGGACTCCACGCTGGCACTGCTGGCTGCCTGCCGCGCCATGGATCGTCTTCAGCTGCCGCGCACGCATATCCTTGGAATTACCATGCCCTGCTTCGGCACCACGGATCGCACTTACCAGAACGCGCTGACACTGATGGACAAGCTGCACGTCTCCTCCCGGGAAATCCCGATTCATGAGGCTGTACGCCTGCATTTCCGGGATATCGGACACGATGAGCGCGACCATTCCGTCACCTATGAAAACGCGCAGGCCCGGGAACGCACCCAGGTGCTGATGGACGTGGCCAATGACTTCGGCGGTATTGTGCTGGGCACCGGTGATCTCAGTGAGATCGCCCTGGGCTGGTGCACCTATAACGCCGATCATATGAGCATGTACGGTGTCAACAGCGGTGTTCCCAAGACGCTTGTGCGCTGGATCATACAGACCGTCTGCGACGAAGCCGCGTTCCGTGATGCACGCGACTGTCTCCTGGATATCCTGGACACCCCGATCTCGCCGGAGCTTCTGCCGCCGGATACCCAGGGCCAGATCCTGCAGAAGACCGAAGATCTCGTCGGGCCCTACACACTGCACGATTTCTTCCTGTACTATGTGGTCCGTCTCGGATACACGCCAAGGAAAATCTATGCCTATGCATGCCTGGCCTTTGAAGGCATGTTCTCACACGAGGAGATTCTCCACTGGCTCCGGAACTTCTACCGCCGCTTCTTTACCCAGCAGTTCAAGCGCAACTGCATGCCTGACGGCGTAAAGATCGGCTCCATTGCACTCTCTCCCCGCGGGGACTGGCGTATGCCCAGCGATGCCGAGGCCCTGCTTTGGCTCACCGAGTGTGAAGCGCTTACGGAAAAGGAGTGACACTGATGGCAGTCCGTAAAGACAACCTTCCCATGATTCCCAATAATGACGATGATATGGCGTCCAGCCTGATGCAGCTGGCTTCCCTGAATGATCCGAAGATCTGGCAGGAAGCACTGAAAATGATGGAGCTCATGGTCGGCTATAAGGAAGACCGCATGGTCTATACCTGCGCGATCAAGGAAATCCGCACCAAGTTTGAGGTACTGGATACCGAGTTCAATGTGCGCTATCAACGCAATCCCATTAACTTCATTACCACGCGTCTGAAGAGCAACCAGAGCATTGTCATGAAAATGGCGCGCAAAGGCATTCCCTTCACGATTGAAAACATGGAGAAGCATGTGGAGGATATTGCCGGCATCCGCATCATCTGCTCCTATGTGGACGATATCTATCAGCTGGCGGATTCCCTGCTCCGGCAGGACGACGTTACCCTGCTCGCGCGCAAGGACTATATTCAGGAACCCAAGGAGAACGGGTACCGCAGTCTGCACCTGATAGTCTCCGTCCCGGTCTTTTTCTCCAATGTCACGCGTCAGGTGCCCGTGGAAGTGCAGATTCGGACCATTGCCATGGACTTCTGGGCCTCCCTGGAGCATCAGATGAAGTATAAACAGGAGATCGCCGACGAGGAGCATATCATTGCACGCCTGCGGCAGTGCGCGGACCGTATCGCGGCGCTTGACGACGAAATGCTGGAAATCCGCAAGCAGATAGAAGCCGGGAAGAACATGCCTACCCAGGAAGAACTGCTGCTGCAGAAGATCCGGCAGCTGGAGGTTCCCATCGATACCTGATTGTACTTTTCGTGTTCTGCCCCTTGACGCATTTTTCCGAAGCGCGTATTTTTTAAAACAACTTCATAAGCCAAAGCGTTGCGGAAGAAAAGTACCATGAGACGCGCTATCCCAGAGAGCGGGAGACAGGTGTAAGTCCCGTATAGCCCCTCATGCGAAGAACACTTCCAAGTCCAAACAGAAAGGGCAACCGAGTAAGGGCGGCGGAGCGGAAACACGTTATCGTTTCCAGGGTTTGTTGGAACCCGAAAAAGAGAAGCAAATCAGGTGGCACCACGGATAGGCGGCATTCGTCCTGAAATATCAGGAGTGAAAGCCGACCCAAACGGAGGTGCCATTTTATGTGCGCAAGTTTCTTTGTACTGAGCAAGAAAGTCGACCAGCAGAAGCTCCGCGAATGCTTCATGCGAACCCAGTCCCGCGGTCCGGATATGTCCCGGCTGATTGAACTGCCCTGCGGATATATGGGCTTTCATCGCCTCGCCATCATGGGACTGGATGCGCGCGGTATGCAGCCTTTCCGGATGGGCAGGGATTACCTGGTCTGCAACGGGGAAATCTATGATTTCCGCCCCCTGCGGGACAGGCTGATGAGCCATTATGACCTGATCTCCCAGTCCGACTGTGAAATCCTGCTTCCGCTGTACCATGAGTACGGAACCGATATGTTCCGCGTGCTCGACGCAGAGTTTGCGCTGATCCTCTATGACGGTGAACACGACCGTGTTATTGCGGCCCGCGATCCCATCGGCATCCGGCCTCTGTACTACGGCTATACAGAGGACGGCGGGATTGCCTTTGCCAGCGAAGCCAAGAACCTTCTGGACCTGTGTGACCGGATTTTTCCCTTCCCGCCCGGATGCTACTGGACCGACGGCAGCTTCCATCGGTATGCCGACCCGGCCCATGTGGACCAGTTCACTATGGAAAGCGAGGATGCCGTCTGCCATCGTCTGCATGATCTGCTTATCGAAGGCGTCAGAAAGCGTCTGGATGCGGATGCCCCGCTGGGCTTCCTTCTCTCCGGCGGCCTGGATTCCTCCCTGGTATGCGCCATCGCCCGGAAAATCCTGAACAGACCGATCCGCACCTTCGCCATTGGCATGGATACGGATGCCATTGACCTGAAGTATGCGCGTATGGTGGCTGACTTCATCGGTTCTGCGCATACGGAAGTCATCATATCCGAAAAGGATGTGCTGGAAGCACTTCCTCAGGTCGTAAAGATCCTCGGCACATGGGATATCACGACCATCCGCGCATCCATCGGCATGTATCTGGTCTGCCAATGGATTCATGCGCATACCGACATCCGTGTGCTGCTCACAGGCGAGATCTCCGACGAACTGTTCGGATATAAGTATACCGATTTTGCGCCGTCGCCGGCGGCGTTCCAGGCAGAGGCAGAAAAACGGATCTCTGAACTGCATATGTATGATGTGCTCCGGGCTGACCGCTGCATTTCCGTGAACTCACTGGAAGCGCGTGTGCCTTTCGGTGATCTCGCTTTTGTCCGCTATGCCATGAGCATTGATCCGGTCCTGAAGATGAACCGCCATCAGATGGGCAAATATCTCATCCGCAAGGCCTTTGCCGAAGATCACATGCTTCCGGAAGCCATTCTCTGGCGGCAGAAGGCTGCATTCTCCGACGCCGTCGGACACTCCATGGTCAATGATCTGAAAGCATACGCGGAAAAAACCTATACCGATGAGGACTTCCGCCGGAAAGCCGCCGCCTACGCGTACGCCACCCCGTTTACCAAGGAAAGCCTTCTGTACCGTGAACTCTTTGAAACATACTATCCCGGTCAGGCGGAAATGATTGCCGATTTCTGGATGCCGAACCGTGCCTGGCCCGGCTGCCAGGTCAATGATCCTTCTGCCCGGGTGCTGTCCAACTATGGCGGCAGCGGCGTGTAAGAGGCAAAGCTTCGCCAGTGCAGCAGCACATGCAAAGACCGCGGTACACCCCATGAAACAGGGGCCGTACCGCGGTCTTTCCCATGCACGCATTCATCCGCGTCCGTCTTCAGAGCACACGGGACAGCACATCCATCAGACGGTCGATCTCATCGCACGTATTGTAGTAATGAAGGCTCACCCGGAAAATATCCCGCACGGCCGCGTAAATCTCCGCTTCCTGCAGGGCCAGAGAGAGTGCCTCCTTCTTCCTGGGGTCATAGGTAAAGGAAACCGTGCCGCTCCACGTCGCAGGCTCCTTCGATCCCAGCACATGAACCGGAAGACAGGCCGCCGCCAGCTGCTGCCTGTAATAGCTTTCCACTGTCCGGATCTGCTTCTGTATTGCCTCCAGCCCGATCTCCGAGAGCATATGCAGACTCTCGGCCATGACCGCCATGCCGTACACGTTCCCTGTTCCGGTCTCCATTCTTCGGCTGTCCGGGGGAAAGGAAGGCACCGCAAGCGCGTGAAAATCCTTCTCCATAGGATACACGGACCAGTCAATATTCCCGCTGACCACAGCCGGCGCAATCCTTGGCATGACCCCATGCCGTACATAGCAGAACCCGATGCCCATTACGCCCAGCATTCCCTTGAAACTGCCGCTGGCCAGCACATCTACCGGGAGTGCATCCACATATACCGGCATGCGGCCCATGGCCTGTATGGCATCCACGCTGAGAAGAATCCCGCGCTGCCGGCAGACAGCCCCCAGACGCAAGATATCGGCGACATACCCGGACGACGACTGTGCCAGTGAGAGCGCGATCACGCGTGTGCGCTCCGATATCGCCGCGATCAGCGCTTCCGCATCCACCACGCCGTCATGCCCCGGGACCACCGTCAGCCGGATGCCTTCCGCCTGGCGCGTCGTCCAGGGCATATATACAGCCGGAAAATCACCGCTGCACACGATCACTTCGTCACCCGGCGCCAGCGGAAGCCCGCGCGCCAGCAGATTATTGCCCTCCGTCGTATTCCGGGTGAGGAACACGTCCTCCGGGGATGCATGGATCAGCGCAGCCACTGCCTGCTTGGCTTCCTGCATGATCTGCCTTCCGCTGAGCGCATCCGACCGGCCCAGCGCCATGGTAAAATCATCCAGATATGTGCGCGCACGCCGGCGTGAACGCTCCGGCACCATACCCATGGTCGAAACATCCAGGTATGCCCGTCCGTTCATATACGAAAACTCATCCCGATAGGCCTTGGCAATCATGACTGCGCGTTTCCTTCCTGCGGCAGGAATCGATACAGCACACAGGGTTCCTCGCTTCCGCGTGTCCGTCCCTCTGTCTTTTCCATCCGGATCCCGCCGCCGAAGCATGTGATGTCCGGTTCCGCGACACCGCCCTCGGTCAGCGCCTGATGCTCGCGTTCGGCAGTCTCCATGCCCACATAGCGTCCATAGACTTCCAGCCAGGCCTCATTGCGGATGGCTTGGTCCTGGCAAAAGCGCGCATTCAGCTCCATCACCAGATCGTCCAGGCATTTGTCTCCGCCGGTGGCCTGGCGGATCATGGCATCCGCATGCGTGAGATAGAAGAAGCCGCGGCCATAGGGTATCCGTGTCTTCTCCGGATCCTTCATCAGCGCTTCGCCGCAGGAAAGATTGCTCTCATGGATCATCGGGTTTTCATAGTACTGCCCCGCGCGCTTGTTCAGTTCACGGCACAGCGCGTCCGCATCCACAATCCCCATCCGCCAGGGCAGCAGCGCCGAATAGTACTCGGCCATGCCTTCCACATACCATGTGCAGGTCCCGAAAGGCACATCATTCAGGTGAATCCAGTTGTGCACCATTTCATGGGCAAAGAGGAAAATAAACCATTCCCGGGAAATGTGCGCATCCTCCCGATAGATAAACATATAGGACCGGTCCAGCGCGGTTCCGCCGGCCCGCACGGTGGCCGGATCAGACGTATGCCGCCCGATGATCGTATACACGTCTCCCGGGTCCTGGAAAAACGCGCTCTCATAGTCAAAGATCTGCGATGTCACCATGGCCGTCTCCGGAATCCTTCGATCCGGGAACCAGTAATAGCCAAACGCGCCCATGCGCACACAATCAAGAAGCCCGGCGGCATAGAAGGTGGTCATCAGCATTTCCTTCCCGCCCTCCCGGCTGACTGTACCCTGGCCATAGCTCCACACGCCCATGGCACGCTGGGGAAGTGCCGTAAGATCCCAGGAAAGCGTATGCATTGCCTTGCCCTCAAATGCAAACCCCGGCATAAAACCCATGCCCGCGCCGGTCATGCCGCCTTCCTCGTACCCCAGGTCAAAGGTCGGGTTCTGCCCGCAGGGCTGCAGCTGTGCCGTATAGGTAAGCCGAAGCATTCCCCGGCTGTCACGCTCTGCCGCATAGACTTCCTTCTTAACCGGGCCTTCCTGCTCATGCCGGAAGCGCAGCGGAATCTCGCCCTGCTCGTCCGTCAGACAGAACGGCTCGGAAAGCTCCGCAAACGGCTTGAAAATCGTCACCCGGTTGATCACAAACAGGTCTTCGCCCGCACGTGCAGCAAGATCCGCACGGATCTCCACCCTCAGATGACGGATCGTGGTTCCATCCCAGTCCGGGGTCAGTCGCACTTGAATTTCCATTGCTCTCATCCTCACAGATACTTCTGGAACCAGGCCAGCATGGCCCGGTAATAATGCATGCGCTGGGCGGGGTCTGACGGCTGATTATGCGCCACATGCGGATACAGGATCATCTTCACCGGGAAATCCTCCGGGTGCGAATCCTTCAGCGCCACAAACAGCTGATGCGCGCCTTCCACAGGGCAGCGCAGATCGTCCATGCCGTGCATGATCAGGAACGGCGCATTCACCTTTTCCATGCCGCAGATCACGGAATGCTCCACGGCATGATCCATGAACTCCCCGTAGGTCGGATAGTCCTTTGAGTTCCCCTGCATGTCCGAGGACGCATAGGAGATCAGTTCGTTCACCACAGCACGCTGGGTGATATATGCCTTGAACTTTTTCGTGCGCGTCGCCGCATAGTTCGTCATGTATCCGCCATAGCTGCCTCCGGTCAGTCCCAGACGGTTCTCGTCGATCCAGGCATAGCGCTGTGCGGCCTCGTGCACAAACTGCATGATATCCGTATACGCGCTCCCGTCAAAGGCATAGCTGAGCTGCCTGTGTTCATCCCCATACCCGGAGGATCCGCGGGGATTGCAGAACAGTACGCCAAACCCGCTGCCGGCAAACATCTGCATCTCCATGTCAAACCCATAGGTATAGAACGGATGCGGTCCGCCGTGCACATAGACAATGCACGGCGCTTTCTCCCCTTTCTTCAGGCCCTGCGGCGGCAGGCAGAACCCGTGCACACGGCTGCAGCCGTCCAGTGTCTCAAAGAAGAAATCCTCCGCCTGGGAGAGCGCCACATTCCGCACCCATTCCCGGTTGGACTGGTACAGAAGCGTCTTTTCTCCTGTCTTCTCATGCAGCAGCCAGTAGCTCTCCGGCTTGCTGGTCTCGCTCTCGGAAATCAGCACCTGGCCTTTCTGCGGCACGCCCATACCGTTGTGCGCATACTTGCCCTCTGTCACGGCGACAGGCTTTTTACGGCTTCCGTCCAGCGCCACCTTCCAGATCCGGCATTCCCCGCGGCAGGAGGCATGGAACAGCACCCACTTGCCGTCGGATGAGATCCGCACCTTTTCCAGGCCTTGACCGCAGCCCGCGTTGTACGCAAACTGCACTGTATCCGGGCAGTCTTCGGTCTTTTCGGAGATCGGAATGCATTCCCTGCCGTCCAGGCTCACCTTATGGAGCGTGACCGAGGGATAGGTGCCTCCCAGATGCTTCATGTCCGCATAATCCAGTATCCCGATGACCACATACTGTCCATCCCTGGTAAACACGGGACGCACCGGGTTCGGATAGGACACCAGCATGCGCTCCCGGGTCACCTGCTGCATCTTCCTTGTCCTTATATCAATGAGCAGCAGATCCATCGCTATGCCGATTGCCTTATCGCAGTAAAGGTTCGACTCGCATACAATCTTCTGGCTGTCCGGTGCCCATGCGGCATGCATGAAATTCGCATGCCCCTGTGTAATGCGCCGCGCCAGCCCGTTCCCGTCCGCGTCCACCACAAACAGCTGCATGACCTCGGGCTGCGCAAAGCCCATACCGTCAAACTTATACCCGAAGTCCTCTATCACGACCGGTTCCTTGGCCCGCTCGCGCGCATACGCGGCCGCCTCCGCCGGGTCCGGCATGGTCTGCAGCCATTCGTCCTCCATGGCATCCGAGCACATGGAGGTAAAGAGTATCTTTTCTCCGTCCGGACTCCACAGGGGATCCATGCAGCCAAAGCGCATGTGTGTGACCGCGCGGCTTTCCCGTGTCTTCAGGTCCATGACATACACCTGCCGCCCGCCCGGCGCCGCAGCAAGGTACAAAAGCCTTTTCCCGTCCGGGGACAGCACCGGATTGCCGAGTCCCGGACAGTCGTCCACCAGCACGTCCCGTGCGCCGGTCTGCACAGTCACAAGGACGATCTGTGTCACCATGCGTCCCTTTTCTTCACTGAAGAGCCTGTCCGCCATCAGCAGCTGTCCGCTCTTGGGCAGGTATTCCCCAAAGGCCAGGCTTTCCTTCCGGTCAAGGTCTTCCAAACTTGTCAAACGCTTCACTGTGCGCCCTCCTTCAGGAATCTGTCAAACCAGTCGATCATCTCCTGCACATGCCGCTTCTGGAAGTGCAGAAGCCCGGTGCGCGATACATTGTGGTTTTCACCGGGGAACATCACCAGGCGTACCGGCACTTCCGGCTTTCGCTCATGCAGTGAAATGAACATCTGCTCGGACTGCTCAAAGGAACAGCGGTAGTCCTGATACCCATGAAGAAGCAGCAGCGGCGTTTCAATCCGGTCCATATCCCGGATAATACTGGTCCGTGAGCGCTGCAGAAGCCATTTCTCCACGTCCGGCTTTTCATCACTCGCACGTGCGGAATAAAACCCGATATCGCCCGTACCATAGCTGGTTGCCTTATTGACAAAGACCCGCTGGCCGACCGCCGCGCGGAAACGGCTGGTCTTCATAATAATCTTGCATGTCATGTACCCGCCATAGCTGCCTCCGGTAATCCCCACGCGCTCCGGATCGATAAACCCAAGACCGATGGCATGGTCCAGAAAGCCCATCATGTCGTCATACGCTTCCTCGCCCCAGGACGCTTCCTCCGCGGCATAGGCCGGACCATACCCGGTGGATCCCCGCGGATCACAGTACACGACCGCATACCCCGCACCGGAGAGCGCCTGCACCTCATGCCAGAAGTCCTCGGAATAGCAGACCGTCGGCCCGCCATGCAGGTAAAGCACCGCCGGATATTTCACGCCTTTCTTCCATCCTGCCGGCTTGCATACCCAGCCGTGTACACTGACCTTGCCATCGCTGGATGGCACATCATAGGCGGTTACTTCGCCGAGCTCCAGCTCCTTCAGGAACGGGTTCGGGTCATAGACACACACAGGCTCCGCCTTCAGTGACGGCTTCAGGTACAGGCTCAGGATCGTCTGTGTGTCCCCGCCCGTAAAGAGTATGCGGTTCCCCTTCGGCACGCAGAACTCATGCACCGAACCCGCGGTTTCCAGTACCTTCTTCGGCTGTCCACCGGCCAGCGCAACCTTGTAGAGCGCTTCATGCCCCGCATGCATGGACAGGAAATAGACCGTATCCCCTGAAACGGCAAAGTATGGTTTTTCCGTACCGTACTGCGTGCGGCACAGAGGCATTCCGTATACACCGCTGCCGGATGTTTTCCTGGAAAAGTCCAGGAGTGCGCGCGTATGTTTACCGTCCACGCCGACAGCCTGCAGACCGACAGCCATGCCGCCGTCCTGGAAGACATAGTTCGGATAAATGATTTCCTGACCGTCCGCGGTAAAGACAGGCGGTACATCCGCCGTCAGAAACCCGTTCTCAGTCAGCTGCTTCGGCTTGCCGCTGCGCACCGGAATCACGAACAGCTCTTCCCGGGAATAACGTGCGCCGGTATAGGGCTGACCGTAGCAGGCGACCCGGCTGCCATCCGCAGAGACGGCCGGCAGATGATAGGGTATCCCGGAAGTGAGAAGCTTCTGCTTGCCCTGCAGCGTAACCGTACCAATCACGCCTATGCTGCCATCGCGCACACCCTTGCATTCATCCCGCTTGTAATCGATCTGCGTGATCTCCAGCGGTGCCATCTGTCTTTCCTGCTCCCAGGCCTGCTGCGCCTGCGCGTCTCTTTCCTCAAACGCCACCGCACTGTCTATCTCATCCTGCCAGAGCCTGGCCTCAAAGACAAACAGTGCACCGTTATCGCACAGCGCATAGTTTTCAATGCCATGGCGCAGCGTAGTCAGCTTACGAATAACGCCGTCCCCGGTCCTTAGCATCAGCTGATCGCCGCAAGGGGTTTTCTGCAAAAAACTTACAAAGCTTCCGTCCGGCGCAAACCGCGGTGCGCGCGTGTCCGCGCCAAGCCCTGTCTGCGTGCCGGTTTCCAGTTCCAGCAGCACGGCTTCCGGATGGAACGTGCCGTCATCCACGCATGCGGTACAGCGCACAAACGCGGCACTTTTCCCATCGCCGGACCAGGAAGGGTCCGAGAGATAGACCATCTCGCCCATGTTTTCCGTCGTAAACGGATGCCGGGTTTTCGCCATCAGCAAGCCCTTCCTTCTTCCCGCTCAGCTGCTTCCAGTGCATACTGCGCACAGGCAACATCCTCCACCGCAAGCCCCAGGGCGTCAAAGAGCGTGATCTCCGTATCGCTCTCCCGGCCCGGAACGTTTCCGCACAGCACACCGCCGATGCTTCCCACGATATGCGCACGCGTGATCAGGCCCTCGGACAGCGGGATCAGGTATTCGCCGCTCTCCTTTTCCATGGCGCTCACCTGGTCCGCATACAGCCGGGCAGCTGCCACCAGATCACTGGAAACTTCCCGGGTCGACGGCGTAAACGTGCCCACAGCATTCACATGCGTGCCAGGCTTCACCATGTCCCGGGTCAGGTAGGGCGCCTTTGAGGGCGTCAGCGTACAGATAATGTCCGCCTCCCGCACGCACGAGGCCGCGCTGTCCGCGATGGTCACCGGAATCCCATAGCGCGCTGTCGCTTCCTCCGCAAAGGCCTTTGCCGCCTCCGCACGCAGGTCATACACCGTCAGGTGCCGGATGCTGCGCACACAGCTGATGGCAGCGAGATGACTGCGTCCCTGGGCGCCGCATCCAATGATAGCCAGATGCTCCGCATCCTTTCGCGCCAGCAGGTCTGTCGCCACGGCACTGACCGCGCCGGTGCGGATCTCTGTAACGGCTGTCGCATCCACAAGCCCGGATACCGTGCAGTGCTCGCCTTCGAACATCATCACATAGCCGATATGCGTGGGATACCCGGTCCCGGCATTCGGACCGTACGCTGCCAGCACCTTCGCACCAAAGTTCCCGCCGATATAGGCAGGCATAAAGCCCAGCACCGCCGTGTTCGGCAGATGGCACAGAAGCCGCTGGGGCATATCACACTTTCCGTTTTCCAGATCACGCAGCGCCTGCCGCATCAGTTCCACACAGGTGCCTGCCGGCACAAGACGGCGCACCTGCGCCTCTTCCAGGATTCTCATTCCCGTTCTCCTCCCGTCACTGTCTCTCTTTTTTCCACCATTGCCGCATACTGCAGTGTACGCTGGATCTGCCACAGGGGCATGGCAAAGGCATAGCGATAAAACTGCGCTGATGTATGATACTCTGACCCGCAGTCGCCCATAAGGCATGCATTGCTGAGCCGCGCCTGCAGCGCTTCATCCGAAAGAGCGCAGCGCGTAAAGTCCGCAAACGCGACAAACCCGCCCTGGGGCGGCAGCATCTGTGCCCCGGGAAACAGCGATTCTATGCCGCTCCTGAGCACCTGCGCGTTTTCCCTGAGCACCGTAAGCAGCGCCTCCAGCCATGCCTTTCCCTCCTCGGTAAACGCGCGCATCAGTCCCGCGTGCAGCATGGGATCCAGGCTCCCGTAATGATCCGCATACTTCTGATGAATCACTCTTTCCCGAAGTTCTCTCCGGGGAATGATCAGGTTCGCATGGTTCACCCCGGTCAGGCTCATGCACTTGCCCAGGGATGTACTGCACACGCACAGCGTATCCGCATCAACAACACTCAGATAAGGGACCACAGGCGCAGTCAGTCCCAGTTCACCGAAGATCTCATCACAGAAGACCACAACCTCATGCTTCCGGGACAGCGCGTCAAGCCTTCGGATATCCTCTGCGCCCAGCGCCTGTCCGGTGGGATTGTTCGGCTGCGAGAAAACCAGGAGTGTACAGTCCGGGTCCGCCATGGCCTTTTCCAGTTTCTCCCAGTCCAGCGTATAGCGCAGATGTTCCCTGTCATAGCGCATGGCGCACAGCCGTGTTTCCTTGCCCATGCGGTCCGCAGCCTGCTTATAGCGGTTGTAGCCCGGCGTAAGGACCAGCATGTGCTGGGACGGCCCTACCAGCAGCCGCAGCAGGCTTGCCAGAGAAAAGATCGTGCCATGCATGGGAACGATCCAGTCCGTTTCAATATCCCAGTTCCGCACATGCTTCATCCACCACTGCACCCGCGTATTATACTGTTCCCCCTGCAGGGTAAAGGCATACAGTCCGCGCTTCGCGCACTCCATGACGCCCTCGGAAAACGCGGGACAGGTGGGGAAATCAAACTCCGCGCCCCAGAAATTGGCGAGCTGCTTCTCCTGCACCCACGCCGGTGCCATATTCCCCTTCAGGCTTTCAGTGCCCCTTCGGTCCACCAGTGTCTCAAAATCAAACATGCTCTCTTCCCCCGTTAGCCTGCCTTCTTCCTTTATACGACCGGATGAAAGCAGGCTACACTGTGATCTCCGCCTGCAGATGCCAGCGGCGGTGTTTCCCTCCGGCACTGCTCTGTCGCATACGGGCAGCGGCTGGCAAACCGGCAGCCGGGTCCCGGATTGATCGGGGAACCGATATCCCCCTGCATAAGACGCACGTCATGCGTGGCCTCATAGTCCGGGTCCGCCACCGGCACTGCGTCCAGAAGCCCTATGGTATACGGATGCCGCGGCGTATCATATACGCTTCTCACATCCCCGATCTCCACGATCTTTCCCAGATACATGACCGCCACACGGTCTGAAATGAATCGCACCAGGGACAGGTCATGCGCCACCACCAGATAGGTCAGGTTCCGCTCCTTCTTCAGATCAATGAGCATGTTCATCACCTGCGCCTGTACGGATACGTCCAGCGCAGAGGTCGCCTCATCGCACACAATGAATTCCGGATCCATGGCCAGTGCCCGGGCAATGCCCACGCGCTGCCTCTGTCCGCCGGAGAACTCATGCGGAAAGCGATTGGCATGCTCCCGGTGCAGTCCCACCTGGTCCAGAAGCGCGTATACGCGCTCCATGCGTTCTTCCCGGTTCTTTCCGATATGATGCAGTTCCAGGCCTTCCCCGATAATCTCCCCGACCGTAAAGTACGGGTTCAGGGACGCGTACGGGTCCTGAAAGATCATCTGCATGCGGCGGGGCAGGTGCGCCTTGCGGATCTGGCGGGCGGTATAGCCCGCAATATCCTCTCCGTCCAGCAGAATCTTTCCGGCGTCCGGGGTATAAAGCCTGACCAGCGTACGCCCCACCGTGGTTTTCCCGCAGCCGCTTTCCCCGACCAGGCCCAGGGTTTCTCCCCGGCGGATGGCAAAGCTCACGTCATCCACGGCATACAGCGTTTTCCCGCGGCCCACGCGGAAGGTCTTGCGAAGGTTCTGTACATCCAGAAGTATCGGCTGGTCTGCCATCTTACTCCGCCTCCCTTTCCGCTTTGCGCACTGTCCGGTCACGCCCGACCGGCGCCTCCACTTCCCGCGGACAGCGTCTGTCCAGCAGCCAGCACCGCGCTCTGTGCCCTGCGTCCACCTGATAGAATCCCGGATCCTCGCTCAGGCATGCCTGCATGCAGTACGGGCACCGGGCCGCGAACGCACAGCCCCTGGGCGGCGCAAACAGGTCCGGCGGCGTACCCGGAATGGACGAAAGCCGCGTACCCAGGTCCATCCGAAGACTGGGAATGCTCCCCAGAAGCCCCCAGGTATAGGGATGCCGGGGTGTATAGAAGATATCCCGAAGCGTACCCGATTCCACGATCTGTCCTGCATACATGACGGCGACACGGTCCGCCATTTTCGCCACAACGCCCAGGTTATGGGTGATAAAGATCATGGCCATATGGTTTTCCTTCTGAATATCCGACATCAGTGACAGGATCTGCGCCTGTATCGTCACATCCAGTGCTGTGGTCGGCTCATCCGCGAACAGGATCGAAGGATTGGAGGCCAGTGCCAGGGCAATCATCGCGCGCTGGCGCTGGCCGCCGGACAGTGTATGCGGATAGCATCCGTACACAGACTCCGGACTGGGCAGTCCGGTCTTTCCCAGCAGCTGAATCGCGCGCGCCTTCGCCTCCGCCCGCGATACGTTTTCATGGTGCAGTATACCTTCCACGATCTGCCTGCCCACCCGGGTCGTCGGGTTCAGACTGGTCATGGCATCCTGAAAGATCATGGAGAACGCCTTTCCGCGGTAGGCGCGCATTTCCCGGTCGGATAGCCTTGTGATCTCCGCCTTTACCGAGCCGTTTTCATAGAGAATGGACCCTCCGCGGATCAGGGCCGGCGGCTCCGGGTTCAGCCGCATGACGGTCTGTATCGTCACGGATTTTCCGCACCCGCTCTCGCCCACGATCGCCAGCGTTTCCCCGCGGTCCAGTGTAAAGTCCACGCCGCGCACGGCCTGGACTTCGCCGGAGGCCGTCATAAAGGAGACCCGAAGGTCCTTGACTGTCAGAAGCCGCTCGCTCATGCCTGCACCTTCTTTCCCCGCCGAAGGGCACGCCGAAGACTGCGCAGCCGCCGGGCATTGTATTCTTCATCCCGCAGCCGCGGATCCAGCGCATCCCGCAGACAGTTGCCAAACATGAAGAAGGCAAAGATCATCAGGGAAATCACCAGTGCCGGGAACAGGAACAGATGGAACTTGGAGGGCAGCATAAAGAAATTAATGCCCTCCGTGGACAGCTGTCCCAGGGATGTGCGGGGCGGGGTCACGCCAAGGCCGATATAGCTCATGCCGGCTTCCATAAAGATGGCGCCGGGAACGGCACTGGAAAGACCCACGGCGATATTCCCCAGAATATTGGGCAGGATATGCCGAAATACGATCCGCGCACCGCTGGCGCCCTGCAGACGCGCCGCCAGCGTAAACTCGCGGTTCTTGAACTGCATGACACGCCCGCGGAAACCGCGTGCTGAGCCCATCCAGCCCGACAGCGCCATGGCCAGTACCATGGACTGTACACTGCCGCCCATGACAATCAGCAGAAGAATCAGGTAGATCATGGAGGGAATGCACAGCATAATGTCACATATGCGCATGATAACCATATCCACCCATCCGCCACACCATCCGGAGGTCGCCCCGATCACGGTTCCCAGAAGAAAAGGCGCCAGCGCACCCAGGAACCCGATTAGCAGCGAAGCCCGGGCACCGACCCATACGCGGGTCCACATATCGCGTCCGGTCTTGTCCGTGCCGAAAGGGTGCTCCCTGCAGGGTGCCAGATTGGAGGCCATCAGGTCAGCCTCGTCATACGCATAGGGCGAGAGTATCGGCGCCACGATCGCCAGCACGGCAATGACAGCGATCAGGATCAGGCAGAACACGGCCAGCCGGTTCCGAAACAGCCGCTTCCAGACCTCCGGCCAGTAGCGCGTGGAAGGACGTACAATCTGGTCCGCATCCCGGCTGCTCTCCGGGACCGGGGTAAAATCCAATTCCCTGGTATCCAATGTCTTCGTCCTCCTTTACGCTACCTTGACCCGCGGGTCCACAATCCCGTAGAGCAGGTCTACCAGGAAATTGGCCGCTACCACGACGACTGCCTGGAACACGACCAGCCCCAGCGCCATGGTATAATCGAGTTCATTAATCGATGTCACGAAATACTTGCCCAGTCCCGGCACGGAAAAGATCTTTTCGATCACATAGGAACCCATGAGCAGTCCCGCGATCTCCAGCCCCAGATTGGTCACAAGGGGCAGTATGGCATTGCGGATCTGATGAAACACAATAATCCGTATATTGGACAGCCCCTTGGCTTTCGCCGTGCGCAGGTAATCCTGCTGCCCCACTTCCAGCATCAGTGTACGCATGAAGCGGCAGTACCCGGCGATCAGCCCCAGTGACAGACAGATCGTGGGAAGAATGGTATAGGAGAAGTTCTTCCATCCGCTGGCCGGGAACCAGTGCAGCTGTACCGAGAACAGAAGCTGCAGAAGCGCGGCCAGTACATAGGATGGGATTGCGGTGGTCAGTATGGTCAGCATCTGCGTCCCGTAGTCCAGCCCGCTGCCCCGCCGGTAAGCGGAGAGTATGCCCAGAAGAATGCCTGTGGGAATGCCGAAGAGTATGGCCTGTACTGCCAGCTGTGCCGTCACCGGAAAATACTGGATAATCACATCATTGACCGAACGCCCGGGATGTGCCAGGGAATACCCGAAGTCCAGATGCACAAGATTGCCCAGAAACCGCACATACTGCTGCCACAGCGGATCCGAAAGCCCATAGTAGTCCATGAGCCGCTCCGCATTGGTCATATCCAGGGGATTGGCCACAATAAACGGATTGCCGGGCAGCATACGGATCAGAAAAAAGCAGATCGTGGCAATCATCCACACGGTTGCCAGTGAGATCAGAAAACGCCTCAGTATATATCGCAGCATGCTGTCCCAACCTTTCCATGATACGGACGAGAGGAGGGACATATGCCCCTCCTCTTGCCCTGCTCTGTTTTTTTCACTCAGTGTGCCGCCACTGTCGTGTTGGCAATGCCGTAGCCGTTTTCCAGGTAGGGATTGACCCAGCCTTCCACGTACGGCTTCACAATCTCAAACCCGCCGCCGGCATAGAGCGGGAAGAAGACGAAGTCATCATAGAGCATCTGCTCGGCCTTCGCGGCATCCGCATACCGGCTGGCCTCGTCAAAATTGGCATACATGGATTCCACCAGCGCGTCATAGTCCGCATTCGCATGTATGGAAGCCATAAAGCTCGGAACACCGCTGGCCTGGAAACCGGCTGCGTCGGACACGCCGCCGGTGGTTTCCCAGTAACTGAGAAGCTCCAGCATATTGTCCGGATTCAGCGTCAGCTGCTGGGTATACAGGTCATAGTTCATGAACACCATGCTCATGATGGCAGACTGAATAGGCTGCATATTGATCTCAATGTTTTCCAGTCCCAGGATACTCTTCCACAGGGATACCATGGTCACGGCAAACATCTTCTGCACATCCGTCTCAAAGCAGAGATAGCTGAGCTTGGGAAGCTCGGATACGCTCGCATAGCCCAGCTCTTCCAGTGCCTTCTGCAGGCATTCCCTGGCCTTGTCCGCATCCCCGGTCAGCGGGATCACGTTTTCCATGGGGAAACTGTCCACATACGTGCTCTCGCCATAGGGAATGTTGGGGTCCACATAGCGGTTGAACGCGGTTTCGCTGGGAGAAATGGAATCCACCAGTGCCTCGCGGTCCACGGCATAGCACAGCGCCATACGGAAATTCCTGTTCTTCAGAAGCGCGGTCACGTCCTCGCCGCGGCTCTGGAAGCCGTCGCCCTCGGTATAGGTAAAGCCGGTGGTATTGAACTCAATGCCGACCACATTGCCGGCCGTATACTTATTGCAGTTTTCTTCTCCGAGCAGTTCCACCAGTTCATTGGGCACATTGACCATGACATCCACTTCGTCATTCTGCCACATGGAGTAGCGGGAGGAGATATCGGCGGAATAGTAGAGCCCGACATTCCGCACCGGGAAATAGGTATCCGCATAGATGTAATCCGGATTCTTATGCAGTGTCAGGGATGTGCCGATCGTCCAGTCATCCAGAATATAGGGTCCGGAATACTGGAGGTCCGCAGGCGTTCCGCCGTAGGCAGCGCCCTTTGCTTCGACGAACGCGCGGTTCACGGGATAGATCTCCAGCTTACCGTTAAAGGTGACGTTCGGCGCGGCAAGGGTTACCACAAATGTCTTGTCGTCCAACGCATAAATACCCTCGCAGGTGTCAAGACTGCCGTTGATCGTATCCTCACCGCCCACAAACATCCACGCATTGTCGCCGGTCAGGTAGTTCTTGATCATAAAGTATACGAAGTCATCCGCGACAATCGGCGTGCCGTCGGAATACCGGGCATCCTTGATCGTGTAGGTATAGGTTGTCCCATCCTCGGACACGGTCATGGTGTCACATAATTCCGGGATCACTTCCAGGCCAATGGAGCGGTACAGAAGCGCACTGGTGAGATAGAATACATAGGTGTCCAGATTAGACTTGGACTCCAGTGTATTGAGCGTCACAGGCTCGGCGGAAATAAGGATATTCAGCGTATCGTTTTCCGCTGCGGCGGACAGGGATGTGCATCCAAACACCAGACACAGGCACAGGATACAGGAGAGCATTCTTTTCAGCATGAGGCTACCTTCCTCTCGTTCAGTATGCAAGCCGGTCACGGCTTTTTTCAGGCGAATGGCGCAATTTCGCGGGTTATCATGCAGCCACTGCTGTCGATTGTAGGAGATACCCTCACCTGCGTCAAGGCATGATACAGGAAATGCATCGGAAAAACATACCGTATCCTGTATTGTTCCGTGTGCTTTCTCTCTATCCGTGCTATGATGGAAGCAGAAAGGATGATGACAGATGACGTATGTGCTCAAAGGCCGAATGATTGACGGCATCCAGGACACAGCACTGGAAAACGGATGCGTCGCCATACAGGGCAACCGCATTGTCTATGCGGGACCGGATCACGAATACACGCCGCCGGAGAACGCGACTGTCCTGGACTGCGCAGGCGGCACCATACTCCCCGGGTTTATCGATGTGCACGCGCATCTCACCGGCTATGAGGATGCCGGGAGCTATGCCGGCGGTCAGCTCTTCGGCGATCAGCTGATCGGGGCTGTGCATGAACTGACACTGCTGCTGGAAGCCGGCTTCACCGGCCTTCGAGACATGTCCCTGGCCGGGCTTTACCTGTCCCGGGGTGTGGAACGCGGCGCGATCCCGGGACCGCGGATTGTCCCCGGCGGCCGCGTCATCGGCATGACGTCCGGGCATGTGGACATGCATCCGGAATGGACCCGGGAAGAGATCAACCGCCTTGATCCGCTGTCCTACCTCTGCGACGGACCGGATGACTGCGTGAGGGCAGTGCGCGAACAGTTCCGCATGGGCGCCAAGTTCATCAAGATCTGCGCAACCGGCGGTGTCTCCTCGCCTACCGACCGGATTGACGATGTCCAGTTTTCCCCCGAAGAACTCCGGGCCATGGTACAGGAGGCCCGGCGGCATCACAGCTATGTCACTGCGCACTGCACAGGCTACGAGGGCGCCTATCAGGCACTGCTGGCCGGCGTTGAGTGTATTGAGCACGGCGTTATGCTGACCGAGCGCGAGGTCGCTCTGATGGCGGAAAAGCATGTGCCCCTGGTCTCCACGCTCTGGGTATCGCTTAATGTGGCCAATCTGCCCGGCATGCCTGCGTTCGCGAGGGAAAAGGCCCGGACCTGTGCGGAATACAACCGCAAGACCATTGCCCTGTGCCGGCAGTACGGCGTTCCCGTTGCTCTGGGCACGGATTTCAGCAATTCCCGGAATACATCCTACCTGACCATCGGCCGCGAGTTCGAGGCCATGGTCGAAGGCGGGCTTACACCCATGGAAGCCATCCGCGGCGGCACGAGCATAGCCGCTTCCGTCATGCGCATGAATGACCTGGGCGTCCTGAAGGAAGGCTGCCTGGCCGATATCGCGGTAACGGACGGCAATCCTCTGGAAAACATATCCTGTCTTGCCGACGCACAGCATATTCCGCTTGTCATCGCAGACGGAAAAATCGTAAAGAACCGTCTTTCCACATCGGCCGCGGAAGGAGGACACCCATGATACTGATCGATCGCGACGAGGTGTATGAAAAACTGACCATGCCCCGGTGCATTTCGCTGATGAAGGAAGCGTTTGCCGGTCTCGCCCGCGGTGTGAATACCCAGATCGTGCGCACCGGCATGCGCCTGGACAATGGCGCGCTGGCCTTCATGCCCTGTTCGCTGGGCGAACGCGGGACCTTCGGGGCAAAGATCATCTCCGTCTATCCCGGCAACAGCCAGGACGGGTATCCCTCGCATCAGGGGGAAGTCCTGCTCTTTGAGAGCGCGCACGGCACACCGGTGGCACTGGCTGACGCCTGCGCCATTACAGAAATCCGCACAGCAGCTGCCAGTGCCGCCGCGACCGATCTTCTGGCGCGGCCGGACGCGCATGCACTGGCCATGCTGGGCTCCGGCGCGCAGGCGGTCACGCATCTGGAAGCCATGCTGGCGGTCCGTCCTGTCTGCGATGTCTATGTCTGGAGCCCGACCCCAAGTCATGCCGCTGACTATGCAGCGCGCATGGCTGTACGCTATCCCAGGCTTGCCCTGCATCTGTGCGCATCCCCCCGGGAGGCCGCGCAGCACGCGGATATCCTGTGTACCGTATGCCGCAGCCGGGATCCTTTCCTCACCAGGGATATGGTGCAGCCCGGCGCACATATCAATGCTGTCGGCACATGCTCGCCTGTCTCCCGGGAAGTATCCTCCGACCTGGTAGCCGCTGCCAGACTGTATGTGGACCAGGTGGAAGCCTGCAGAGCGGAGAGCGGCGAATACCTGATACCGCTGAAGGAAGGCCTGATTACAGAAAGCCATATTCAGGGTTCCATTGGCGATGTACTGACAGACAAAGCCCGCGGACGGGAGAGCATGCAGGAAATCACGCTGTTTGACTCGCTTGGGCTTGCCATGGAGGACGTCATCTGTGCCGATGACCTGTACCGGGAAAAGATCCGGATGCAGGCCACGTAAGGAAAAGCGGCCAGCCTGTATCATCTTCACACCCCTGCCAAACGCAGATGTACCTTCCTCACGCGCTGCCTTCAGGCGCAGTGCACTCCGGGATTGCCGCTGTACCGGCATCTGCCGGAAAGCCGTGAATACAGAAACCGGGACCGCTCTGACAGGAACCGTACGTTCCCTCGCAGCGGTCCTTTTTCATGCACTGAACGCCCCTGTGCTCCAGCCCGTAAATCCAGGGAACCATGTTTTCCGAAGGCACCGCAGGCCATGCATGCCGCCGCTCTTTCCTGGCATCTATCTGAAAAAGAGGCGGCAGATATCATCCGCCGCCTCTTTGAGAGCACAATTCCTTACCAGTCCTTTTTCACCTGTTCCAGATCAATCACGCATACCTGTGCATTCCCATTCTCGTCAGGATTCGAGAAGAGGATCCGGTCGCCCTTGCGGTTAAAGGAAGGATGCTGATGGTCCGCGCCTGTCTTGCAGGAGCCGGTGGTCGCAATCAGCTTGCATTTCTTGGTCGCGCGCTCTATCAGCACGACGCCTTCCTGAACCTCCGTTCCCAGATAGCTGATCCTGTCCGCGCACAGCCACTTCCGGTCGCGGCTCAGGCACGGATGCAGCAGCTGAACGGACGTAGCCGCCACATCAAAGTGTCTTCCATCCTTGTCGCCGATAATAATGTTTCCGGTATGGACCTCGCCCTTGCTTCCGTCCACATGTCCCGCCGGATCCAGCTTCATCAACGCCATTTCCTGACCGTCGGCAGCCCACACCTCATGCGTAATCCACTCGCTGGGATGCTCCACATAGTACGGCCGTACATAGCGTTCCCTGACATCAAACATCCAGGTGCGCTGGAACGCATCCCCTTCCGTCTCATGGATATAGAAAATCAGGTTCTCATCCGTGGGGCAGATCTGTGCATGTCCGAGGCGATAGTCCGACTGATAGACCACTTCCGCTTCTTTGCCCGGATCCAGGATCACCAGCGCATACAGCTTGTTCGCCAGATGATAGGAGCAGGCAATACGGCCGGTATCCGCCGCCGTCAGATGGCCCGTGATCTGTCCGCCTTTGGGCAGGTCCCCGACCTTCTTCATCTCGCAGGTGTTCAGATCCACCGCATAGACTTCCGTTTCGTTTTTGCAGGTATAGCCGATATTCTTTTCCCTGTCCGTGGCAAATCCGCGGTATGCGGCATCCGTGACCCGCTCGATCTCTCCTGTTTCCACGTTTGCCCGGAAGCATCCGCCATTGTGCTGTCCGGGCGTATCCTGCTTCATGAAGAAGAAGTACCGGTCATCGCATGAAAAGTTCTCACAGGTAAAGTACAGCTTGGCATTGCGCTCAGGGCCTTCCGTGTAACGCCGCACTGTATATCCGGTTACCTTGTCAACATATTCAGTCATTGTATTGCACCTCTTACAGTTTTGTCACCTGTCCGCCCGGGACCGCGATCGGTGTCCCGTCATTGACAGAAATCCAGCATTCGCACGCATTCGGGTTATAGACAAAGGAATTGTCAGCGGCAAACTGCAGACGCCTGAAATTATCCATGCAGTCCATGAACTCAATATTCGTGCAGTACCAGATGTCATCCTTGCCGCCCATTTTTTCACAGAACGCTTCCATCAGATCCCAGTTGTCCCTGTCATCAAACTCATAGCTGTGTCCCCAGACATACATGAGATACAGGTACTGTCTCTTGAACAGTCCCAGGAATTCATCGCCCAGTTCCAGAAGCCGATGATTATGATGGCATGTCGCCTGCCAGCGGTACGGGTTTTCCGGCAGCGCAAAGGAATCCGAAGACCCGACCACACGGGCATAGCGAATGCCGCAGTCAGGCAGAAGCCGTTCGATCTCCGGGCTGACGGAGCCATTGGGATAGGCCAGACCGCGAACCGGCATCCCCAGTTTATCTTCCAGCCACTTCCGGTCCTCGATCACTTCCTGTGCCACTTCCGTCAGCGGACAGCGGGCAATGGTCGGATGCGTGACGGTATGGCAGGCCACTTCATGTCCCTTGTACAGTTCCTGGATTTCCGAGGGATCGATCCGCCGTGCATCCCCGAAAAGCCCGCTGTTCAGGTTAAAGGTGCCCCGGATCCCGTTCCGGTTGAAGATCTCCACAAGCCGGCGGTCCGCCGTACGTCCGTCATCATAGCTCATGGTCAGTGCCTTGTGCTTGCCGCCGGGATAGCAGCAGTAAATACGGTTCATTGTTCCTTCACTCCTCTTTCTTATACAAGCGTCATGCGCAGTGCATGAATCCTGTCATCATACTGTACCTCAGCGCCCTGAATCCAGGAAAGCAGCGCATTCGCTTCCATAACCAGAATACCTTCCTCTGTGACATAGGGCTGTCCGTCCATCAGGTTTTCCCTGCCGTCAACCAGCAGATGCGTAGCCCCTTTGGCCGCTACAATCTCATGCCCGCCTGAGTGCATGCACAGGATACCACTTTGAGCATCCCATGTGTAGTCCAGGCGTGCCGGATCCATCTGACGCACCCGCTCCAGGATACACAGGACATTGCCCCAGACGCGCCCTTCATGATTCACGGCCCGTACACCGCGAAAGTCCGGCTCCTGTCCGTTCACCATAATCTTGCAGTAGTCCTCCGTCTCGGGCACATACTTCTGCCGATCCGCTTCCAGAATACGCGCAAACCAGTCTTCACTGCGCGGCGGAAGGGAGCCGGGCTTCGGATAGATTCCATCGCAGACAGGCTCTGTCAGAACGCCGGTGTCCGCAGCTGCCGTTTCCAGGCATAGACTGTCCGGTTCCAGCCCCGGCGAGGATGCGGAAAGCCGCACCTGTCCGCAGACCGTTTCCGCGCGCATCAGCACACGGTTCGTACCGCATTCCGCATAGACAAAGGGCTTGTGTATCACGGAATCATCCCGGCCGTTTCCCTGGAACCGGCCGCTGTTGTATCCGCCCAGGAATACGGCAGGCCCTTCCCATTGAAAATCAATCCGCGCATCGCACAGCGGACATACGCGGCCCTGTGCGTCCGTAACCGCCACGTCCACATAGGCGATGTCCGTGCCGTCCGCCTTCCATCCGCCCGGTGCGGTATGCGCACGCAGCCGGATCCGGGCAGGCTGTCCCGTGCTCTCGATCCGGTCCCTGCATACCTCACAGCCTTCATAATCAAAGCCAACCGCTTCGATCCATCCGGAACGCGTCACATCCACATCCGGGAAAGGAAACACAAAGGTGTCCTCCGGTTCATCGCACGCCCCGATTTTTTCGCCATTCCGGTACAGCACCACGCGGCTGACCCCATAGCCTGCCACGCAGTACACCGTCTTGTGCTTCGGATCCCGCCGGACATATGTATCCGTTTCCTCAAAGTACAGCCCGTTAAACCGTTTCTCCCGCGCCAGGTATCGTCCCTCGCCCTCCGGCGGATAGTCCCAGTGCCCCAGAATCTTCACCTGCGGCGATACGCTCTGGATCACACGGAATACATCAAAGCTCTGCTTTTTCACGCGGATCGCGTCCACACGCCCGCTCATTCGCCCGTTCTCGCTGTAGCTCTGCCGGCCGTGCTGCGCTGAGTCCGTCCAGCAGAGTGCGGCGCACGCGCTGTACAGGTTTTTCCCGGACGCACCGCCCAGACGGTCATGGAAGAATTCGCTGTATCCGCGTATATTGGCCAGGGCAAATTCTTCACTGGTCAGGTCATAAAAGTCCAGGCCTTTCTGCTTGCGCCCGCCCTTTCCCAGGTATCGGTTCCGATAGTCATAATCCGGCGGTGAATCATCGTCCCACACGCGTCGGGGGGCTTCCTCGCGCGCATACTCCGTTTCCGTAATCGGTCCATGCTCAGCAAGGAACCGCGCGGCATGCCGGTTCAGCATGGTTCCGACATACTCACTCTCCTGCAGCGCGTCCTCCGTATGAATCGTACGGCAGCCCATGAACCGCCCGCCGTGAGGATCCAGTGCCTCCTTCAGAAGACGCATCTCACGCATGTGCGCCGCAGAAATGACATTGTTTCCCGCTTCCCAGAAGAGTATGCTTGGATGATTCCGCCCGGACAGGATAATATTGCGCATGAGTTCCCTGCGCTGGTTCCACTGCCTTCCGAAGGTCTCCCGTTCCTTATCCCCGGCAGGCTGTGTGCATACAACCCCCTGCCGGTCCGCGGCCCGCAGGTCTTCAGGGCATGCTGCCACATGCATCCAGCGGATATGATTGGCACCGCTCTCACGGACCCACTGCATATCCCGGTCATGCATCCACTGCGGCACGATCCCGGCTGCCGCCCACTCGTTTGCCGCGCGCTGGGCATACCCCCGAAGCCACACCGGGTGTCCATTGAGAATGACACCGCGCATGGGATCATAGGCAACCTCGCGGAATCCCGTTTCCATCATTTCCGCATCCGTTTCCTGTCCATCCACCACAAGCGTGACATGCACGCGGTAGAGCACAGGCGCGGCAGGCTCCCAGAACGCAAGTCCGGAAAAGCGCCCGCTGCAGGCAATCACGCTGCACCCCGGCGTATCCATGCGCATCGGTGCAACCTGGTCCTCTCCGGCAGGCACATATTTCTGCTCAACGGCATCCCATTCATACGCATCCTCCGGCGTAATCGTGACCTCCGGAAGAAAATCCGGCGCAGCAGGCGCCACTGTACAGCATTGCGACGCAAAGCTTCCAAGCCGTCTTCCGTCCATGGTCTCAACGCTTACGCGCACCGCACAGGAGACAGGCCGGGTGCTGGTATTCCGCACTTCTGCTTCCACATGAATGCAGGCAGCATGCGCTTCCTGTGAAAAATCCGTGGCATATACATAGGTCCCGCGGCTTCGCAGGTTTGCATACAGCGGAAGCGTCAGATGCACCGGCGGTTTCAGGTATACGGCTACCGGATGGCTCAGCCCGCCCACTGTCGGGTTAAAATCATTGCAGTTCCACTGAAAGCCTGTCCCTTCCCTGGCGGCAGGCACTTTTTCATCCTGGGACTGCAGGTACCATCCGGGCATCACATCCGGCTTGTTCGGTGTCTCCGCGATACAGAAAGCAATATTCCGTGTACTGGTGTTATCGACAGCGACAGCAATGCAGTTCTCGCCGTCCGCGGACAGATAAGGCGTCAGATCCATGCCGAACGGCCCGACACCCATCTCATAGTAGCCCGCCAGCTGTCCGTTGACATACACATAGCACGCCTGTCTGACGCCTTCAAAGGCGAGAATCACACGCCACGCCCTGTACAGGGGCGGAATCACCAGACGATTGCGATAAAACGCCACCGTCCGCTTCTGTGCACTTCCGGCATCCTCGATCGGTGTGGCAAAGAGATCCGCATCATTGAACGTATGCGGCAGGGAAACCGTCTCCCACGCACTGTCATCAAAATCCGGGTCCTGAAAGGACCGGCCCGCGGGGTCCCGGCTTTCCCGGATCGCCGCATCCATCGGATATACAGAAGAAAGCCAGAACCGCCAGCCATGGTGGAAATACTTTTTCATACGCCTCTCAAAAGGAAGGCTGCCACTGCAAGCAGTGGCAGCCCTCTAAGGTTCATCTGTCAGCATTAGTTCTGTGCAGCATGATAGGCTTCGTTGAATTCAGCGGTCACCTGATCGCCGCCCATGGCAGCCCATTCATCCCACGCAGCACGCAGGCCGTCTTCATCGATCATGCCAGCGATATACTGTGCAGCAGCGTCATTGATTCTGGTATCCAGATCGGAACCGAAGGCCGTGTAGGTCTCGCTTACGAACGGATAGCAGGGATTCAGAACCGCATACTGAGCCAGTTCAGCATTCAGGTCTTCATAGCGCTGGCGCAGCTGGGTCTTCTTGCCATAGGTAGGATCGGACTTCGGGTTCTCCAGGTTGCCGGGAACGCCCATGCCCATCTGGTTGATGTTGTTGTGATACATCTGGGAATTCTTGGTGTATTCCTCTACCTTTTCTTCCGGCACATAGCGGAAGCCAGCGTCGTTCACGTCATAGGTGAGGCCTTCCAGACCGGCATTGATGATGGTCTGGCCGTCAGAGCTGTTGCACCAGTCGAGGAACTTCAGGACCTTCGGCAGGTCAGCTTCGGAAACACTCTTGGTCACGAGGATTTCGCCGTTGAAGCCGGCATTCTGCGGCCACACGGAAATGGTGCCGTCAGCCTTGGCCAGCGGTCCCACGGTCTGGAAGATCTGCTCTTCTACGCCCGCGTTGTTCTCGAACCATTCCTGCTGACGATGTGCGTTGTCCAGGCAGTCAAAGCGCATATAGCCCTTGTTGTTGCGTTCGATGGTATCCCAGTCAGAGGTGGAAATCTGTACGAAGTTGGGATCGATGCCGCCGATTTCATACAGATGACGCAGCCAGTTCAGGCCTTCCAGATAAGCGGGAGACTTGTGAGCGGGATAGATGTCGCCGTTCTCGTCCACACCCCAGGTATTGGGCGCGCCGAAAGCAACGGTGATAACGCTGACCGTGCCGGCCGTATAGGAGCACATATTCAGCGCATAGGCATCATGCTCTTTGCCGTAAGCAGCCAGTGCTTCAGCCAGAGCGGTCAGCTCTTCCAGGGTTTCGGGGGTCTTTTCGATGCCCGCTTCCTTGGCGATATCGCAGCGATAGTAGATACCGCCGCGGGGGAAGGCACGGCTGCGGTAGATGCCATAGACGTGGCCGTCTACAGCGATGTTGTTGTACACGCCGTCATTGCCGGCAGCCAGGTACGGATAGTTTGCTTCGTCCTTGACAGCCTCCGTCAGATCCCAGAAAGCGCCAGCGCGGGCGGAGTTCACAATAATGGGCGCGCGCGCGTCAGTGGCAGCAATCAGCATGGGGGGATTCTTGTCCGCCAGGGTGGTATTGAGGATATCACCGTAGGTGGAGTTCGGGCCCCACTGGATGTTCAGCTTTACGCCGGACAGTTCCTGGATCTTTTCCAGGACAGGGTTGTTGTCCATGACAAAGTCGATATCAGCGGGGAACTCAGGCAGCAGAATGCTGATCTCGAAGGGTTCTTCCGCTGTGGCAAAGCTCATTACGCTCAGAGCCAGTGCCAGGACCAGGAACAGGGAAACGAGTTTCTTCATTTGGGTTGGCCTCCTTATATTATTTGATTTAGCGGCATACAGCCGCGGAAATCCAAACCGGCTTTATCCCTTCAGTGCGCCGACCATAACGCCCTTGACGAAATACTTCTGCAGGAAAGGATAGATGCACATGATCGGAACCGTGGAAACCACGATAACGGCCATCTTAATGGACTGCTCAGGCGGCTGCACAAAGTCATCCGCCATGTTTGTCAGGTCACCGGCCGTACCGTTGCTCATGATAATCAGTTCGCGCAGCAGCACCTGCAGTGGCCATTTTTCCTTCGCGCCGGTCATGTAGATCATGGCACCGAAGTACGCATTCCAGTGGCCCACCGCATAGAACAGGCCGAAGGTCGCCAGCACCGGAAGACTCAGCGGCAGAACGATCTTCCACAGAACGCCCAGGTCCGTGCATCCGTCAATGGAAGCGGACTCTTCCAGTTCCTGCGGAATGCCCTGGAAGAAGTTCTTCACGATCATCATGTTATAGGCGCTGATGGCACCGGGCAGAAGAACAGACCAGTAGGTGTTCTTCAGGTTCAGCACATTGGCAACCACGATGTATCCCGGGATCATGCCGCCGGAGAAGAACATGCTGAAGATAACCATGTTCAGGAAGAAGTTTCTTCCGCGCAGGCGGGTCTTGCTCAGCGCATAGGCCATGGTCACCGTAAAGAACAGATTGATTGCGGTACCGGCCGCGGTAATGAACAGACTGTTGCCAAAACCGCGCAGAATCTTGCTGGAGGAGAAAATGTACTCATAGGCCGCTGTCGATACATCCCGCGGTATGAAGAACATAGGCCTTGTGGCGATTTCATACTCAGTAGCAAAGGATGCACCGATCAGATAGATGAACGGAATAATCGTGATAATGGCCACCAGGGTCACAAAGGTATAATTGAAGATATTGAATGCAATGCTCCCCGGCGTTCTGTTCTGCCCCACCGGGCCGGAGGAAATCTTCATGGGCTTATTGGTTCGGGGGGAAAAGATTGCTTTTTCACTCATGCTTCTTCCTCCTTCCTCAATACAGTCCCTGCTCACCAAGCATGTGAGCAATCTTGTTGGACGCAAGCACCAGGCTTACGCTGATAATGGACTTCATAAGACCGATGGCCGATGCGTAGCTGAACTGACCGGACTGAATGCCCTGCTGATACACGAACACGTCCAGTGTCTGGGATACGCGTCGGTTCAGCGGGTTGGCCATCAGTATCAGATGGTCGTAGCCTGTGTCCAGTACACTGCCCATGCGCAGGATCAGCATCAGTACGATGGTCGAGCGGATCGCGGGAAGCGTAATATGCCACAGACGGCGCAGACGTCCGGCGCCGTCCACCATGGCTGCCTCATACAGCTGGGTATCCACATTGGTCAGAGCCGCCAGGAAGATAATGGTTCCCCATCCGGTTTCCTTCCAGATGGTCTGTCCGATGATCATCCAGCGGAAGGTATCCGGACTTCCCATATAGTTGATGGGATGCCCCAGCACCCGCTCCGTCAGCTTGTAGACGATTCCGGACGGTCCAAACATGACGAAGGTAATGGAAACCACGATCACGATAGAGATAAAATGCGGTACATACAGCAGTGTCTGCAGCAGTTTCTTGTACCGCAGATTCATCATCTCATTCAGCAGAAGCGCCAGTATGATCGGCGCCGGGAAGAACAGCACAATGTTCATCAGTGAAAGGATGAGCGTATTCTTCAGATAATCAATCCAGGCCGGGAACTTGAAGAAATATTCAAACCATTTCAGTCCGACCCACTGGCTTCCCAGCACGCCCGAATACGGCACGTAGTTTTCAAAGGCGATGACGATGCCAAACATGGGCAGGTACTTGAAAACAATGAAGTAGATGAGACCCGGAATCAGCAGCAGATACAGCCACTTATCCCGCTTGCAGTCAGCCAGCAGACGCCGCCAGTATTCCGATCCGGTGCCATGTATGGCTTTTGCTTCCGCCTGTTTTTTGGCCATGGGTCATTCCCCCTTCAGGTTGGTTTTTCTCTATGGTGATTTCATTCCCGAATCATCATTTCCGTCAGCATCAGGAATGTCAGCCCCTGCCCGTAGGCGGTTGGCGTTACAATGATTTTCTTGTAGTGCTCCAGGTCATGTCCCATGCCGGTTCCGCCGGATACACCCTGTACCGCGCCGGTTTCATCGATCTGATCAATGACTGCGTTCACGGAGAGCATGGCCATATCCGCATACGGCTCCATGGGCAGCCATCCCAGACGCACGCCCTTGAGCACACCGTAGGCAATGCCCGCCGTTGCGCTCGTCTCGCAGTAGGTTTCCTCTACATTGATCAGAGTTGTGTACAGTCCGTTGACCCGCTGGTATTTCCACAGTGCCAGCACCTGATCCTTCCATGCGGAGCGGATCATATGCATGGCCGCGCTGTGACTCCTGGTAATATCATACAGCTCAATGGCAGCTGCTGTAAACCATGCATTGCCGCGTGCCCAGTAAGCGCCTGCAAAATTATGCCGGCGGTCGAAGGTCCATCCGTGGAAGAACAGCCCTGTCACCTTGTCCTGCAGATACCGGATATGCATGAGGAACTGATACTCCGCTTCCTCCACAAGCTCCGGACGTTGCAGAACAACGCCGCACTTGGCCAGGAACAGTCCCACCATAAACAGGGTATCACACCACAGCTGCTGATAATGCTTGTTCCATACGGTGCAGTGCTGCAGGCCTTCGTATTCCGTCCGCGGCATTTCCTCCAGCACCCAGTGCAGCCAGCTTTCAATGACCGGCAGATACTTTTCATTCTTCGTCTCATCGTACAGGCACACCAGTGTCAGCACCGGTGCCACGGTATTGACATTGCGGTGGGGCTGCGTTTCCCGGGAAAGCATGTCATCATACCAGCCCGTCAGATAATCCAGAATGCTCTTGTCCCCGCTCTGCTGATACGTCTTGTAAATCCCATAGAGAGCCACGCCGGTGGGCCACTCCCAGTTGTTCATTGTCAGATGGCCATTGGAAGGGTCATTGCCGTCCGCGTGCTGGAGCATGCCCAATACTTTATCGGCCAGCGCCTTGTAATCCATGGGGCTCACCTCGATTCTTCTCAATTGATAGCGCTTTCATTCTATATTCTCCGGGGCCATCTGTCAATGGATTGCTGAAAATTCTTTTGTTTTTCTCAAATTGTGCATTTTACTGGTTTTTCTGTACAATTTTGATGAAAACGCTTACAATACTGGTTGAACCGCGCTGCGCTTTCTGCTATGATCGCCATAGAAAGGATCAGCCTGCAAGGGAGGTGTCCGTATGCCGGAAGGAACCCCTACCATTTATGATATCGCACGGGAAGCCGGTGTTTCCATTGCTACCGTGTCCCGCGTTGTACGCGGGGAAGAAAACGTTTCCAAAAAGACGCGGGAGAAAGTTCAGGCTGTCATTCAGTCGCGGAATTTCATGCCTTCCTCTCTGGCTAGAGGCATGTCCAGCCGCCGTTCCTATACACTGGGGATTGTACTCCCCCGCCTCACCAATCCCAACTATGCCGAGATCTTTACCGGCGCCAGCGAGGAAGCCCGCTCCCGGGGGTATCATATCAGCATGTTTCCCTGGCAGAGCCTTATCGATCCCCAGGGCAATCAGGCGCTCACTCTGGCCAGCTGGCGTCTGGACGGGGTCATCATATGCGTGGAGTATACACCGGAAAACCAGGGAGAAACCCTGATCCGGTCTCTGGAAGCGCTTCGATCCTATATGCCCGTGGTGCTGATAGGCTGTGTGCCGCAGTGTCTCCAGTATCCTGCCATTACCTATCATATGGCTGAGATTGTGCGTCAGTCCGTCTCTTACCTGACAGAGCTCGGGCACGAGAAAATCGCGCTCATCGGAGGCATGGAAGCAGACCAGGATGAGTCAAGACGCGATGTGGGATACCTGGAAGGTCTCGCCGATCACAAGCTTCCCTTCATATCCAGCTATCGTGTTTTCTGCCGCGGGACACCTGAGGAGGGAGAAAAGGCCCTGGATGCGATTCTCGACGGGCTCATGCCCGCCTACTGGCCCACCGCTGTACTGGCACTGAATGATCTGGTCGCCATGGGACTGTACCGAAGCGCAAAAAAGCACGGGCTCTCCATACCGAATGATCTCTCCATCATGGGCTGTGACAATATTGTCAGCGCTGCCTATCTATCCCCCGCGTTAACCACGATTGACATGTGCCAGCAGGCCCTGGGAAAGCGGGCTGTTGATCTGCTGCTCTGCGGGGAAGACATGAGGCAGCGCGCAGAATGGAAGCTGGTGGAAAGAGAATCCTGCGGCCCTGTGCCGCAGCGTCTGTGATGCATAAACATAACATCTGTATGAAAGGCTTGTTTTCCGTCGGATGCCCTATGCCGGTCCTGCATGCTAAAGAGATCCCACGGTATGCAGCCGGACATGCCTGTATACCTCGGAAATGATGATCACACTTTCATGACCATGTCCTTACAGATGCACAATTTCCTGGTTTTCTGCCATTTTGTGATTTCTTGATTTTACACATAGTTCTAGTACAATATGCACAGGTTTCCGAGGGAGACAGGAGGTAGCAACCATGTCAGAAAAAGAGAACGGAATGACAGCCGCTGCAGCGATCATGGAACCGCTCGACGGAAATGTGAATCGCAATTCCAAGGACAGTGTCTTCTGTGAGCTATTCAGCCGCCCGGCTTATTGCCTTCAGCTTTATCAGGCACTGCATCCCGAAGATACCCATGTGACAGAAGACGACCTGACATTGGTCACGCTCAACAGTCTCATGACGCAGGACCGCTATAATGATCTGGGATTCCTTGTTCGCGATCACCTGCTTGTCATGGTCGAAGCACAGTCTACTTTCTCTGTCAATATTCTGGTCCGTTTTCTTCTCTATCTTGCGGAAACGTATAACCGATACATAAACCGTATGAATCTGAATATCTACGGTTCAAAACGAATCACTCTCCCCTTGCCTGAACTATATGTACTTTATCCCGAGAACCGAGAAAGCAAACCGGACGAAATCAAGTTGTCCAAAGAGATTTTTGGATTGGATGATGCCAGTCAGGCCTTTGTTGATGTGAAAGCAAAGATCCTGTATGACAGTAAGCAGGGGGATATCATTAACCAGTATGTTACTTTTGCAAGAGTATTTGATGCGCAGGTAACGACATGGGGATATACCCGAAAAGCAGTCGATGAGACTATTCGGATCTGCAGAGACCAAAACGTGCTCAGCAGCTTCCTTGCAGAAGAAGAGGTGGCAAATATTATGTTTACAATGGCTGATCAGGAGAAAGCAAAGAAGTTCTGGGAAGAAGACCTTCGGAATGAAGGCAGAGCGGAAGGAAAAATCGAAGGCAGAGCGGAAGGAAAAATCGAAGGCAGAGCGGAAGGAAAAATCGAAGGGATTGAGGAAGGTCTTTTCATTTCTGTACAAACTTTAATGCGTTCAATGCAGATGACCGCCAAGCAGGCAATGGATGCCCTCTGCATTCCAGCGGATAAGCAAGCTGCTTTTGCGAAATTGCTCTAATCCCCTCCTTTTCCAATCTCCCGCTGCTTCTTTTTGCATTGTATCTTCTTGTACGTCCGCATCTTTCTGGCAATGCATTTACAATCCCAGCATGGAAGCAGGCAGAAAGAAAGCAGGGAATCTTTTTTTCGGGATTTGATTCAGGATAGGGAGTCATCCCTGCGAAACGAAAAAGTGTCTCATCCGTTGTCTGTCAAAGGATAAGATGGCAAATACGAGAATTACAATGGCTGATCAGGAAAAGCGATGAAATTCCGGAAAGAAGAGAGCAGAGGGATGATGGAGGCACAAAAAGAGTATTTACTGCCTTGCATCCACTACGTAATGCAGAATCTGCCATGATCTGCCAATGATGCCATGGCCGCCCGGGAAATGCCTCCGGAAGACCGCAGTGCCTTTGCAAAATGGCGCTGATGCTTACCGGATGATGCGCTTTTCACAGATGGATGGCATCCCCGCTCGCTATTTTTTTCCGCTTCACACGGTATGAAGAAATGCGCAAACGCGTTATGCCGCCAGAGTGTCTCCCGTATGCATCTCCTGTCGCTTTCTTCATCACTGCACAGTTCGTTACCCCTATTGCTGACCCCGGGAGGTTCCCGAGATTATAATGACAAAGGAAGGATACAAGTTATGGAACGATTTGCCTGGAAAGGCCGCATTAAGGAAGGCATGGAAGCAGAGTACAAGCGTCGCCATGATGAAATCTGGCCCGAAATGAAGGAACTGCTGAAAAGCGCAGGCATCGGCAATTACTCCATCTGGTCCGATGGGCGCGATGTCTTCGGATACTATGAGTGTGAGAAAGGCATCGCGTTTGCCGAGAAAACACAGGCAGGCAGTCCCATTGTCGACCGCTGGAATGCATACATGGACGACGTCCTGGAACTTGTCATGGACCCGGTAACCGGTGCGCAGCCCAAGCTCAAGCAAATGTTTTTCCTGGAGTGAGAAATATGCAAGTATCGATTCTTTCCTATGGTGCAGTCCCTGGCGGCGAAATCAACTGTGCCCCCGCCGTACAGAAGGCGATTGACGAGGTCAGCGCAGCCGGCGGCGGACGTGTCACGGTACCCGCCGGCGTGTTTCTCTGCGGGTCTGTGCTTCTCAAAAGTCATGTGAATCTTTATCTGGAGAAAGGCGCTGTGCTGCGCTCCAGTCTGAACCCGGAGGATATCCTTCCCTTTCCGACACCCAAGGATGAGGAAGGGATCGACGGATGGAACGGCGGATTTTTCCTGGGTGCCAGAGACGCTGCGGATATATCCGTAACCGGTGAGGGCACGCTTGCCGGTCAGGGCGAGAAAGTATTCTCGGATCCGGATGTGGACCATGGTTTCCATGAATGTCCGAAGCGCTGTGCTCCCTTCCGTCCGCGGATGACATTGTTTGAAAATATTGAGGATCTCACGATCACCGGTATCACCTTCCTCAATGCCGCCTTCTGGACACTGCATATGGCAGGCTGCCGCCGGGTGCAGGTGCGGAATATCCGCATCCTCAATGATGACCGCGGCGCCAACAATGACGGGATTGACCCTGACTGCTGTCAGGATGTCATTATCTCCGGCTGCATGGTCTCTACCGGAGACGATGCTATTGTGCTCAAGTCAACCGGTCCCATGGCCAAGCGCTACGGCGACTGCCGGAATATTGTCATTACCGGCTGCGTGCTCCACTCCCGCGATTCCGCCTTAAAGATCGGAACCGAAACCCACGGAACCATATCCGATGTCATCTTCTCCGACAGTATTGTGGATCGCTGTTCCCGTGCGGTCGGTCTCTGGGTGCGCGACGGCGGCAGCGTCGAAAACATTTCCGTCCATCATCTGACCGGTTCGACACGCCGCTATGCCGATGCATATGCGATTCCCGGGAATCCCGGATGGTGGGGCAAGGGTGAGCCTATCTTTGTCAGCTGTACACCGCGCAAGGGCAAGGAAGGCCAGGTCCCCGGCGTCATCCGCAACCTTTCCTTCTCCAATATACGCCTGACCTGTGAGAGCAGTCTGTTCCTGGGCGGCGAAAGCTATGCACCGATTGAAAATGTGCGCCTGAATGAAATTGAGATGACATTCCGGCATACCGGAACACAGCCCGGAGGCCTCTTTGATGAGCAGCCGTCGGGACGGCATGTCTATCCCCACACCATACCGGCTCTGTACGCGCGTTCTGTAAACGGACTGCATATGAATCACTGCACCGTCACATTCTGCGGTGAAAAGGAGGCCTGGGATGGCACACTGTGCGAAATGGAGGACTGCGATCATACCGACGTGTCCTGGGAAAAGGACACCTGATCGGACCTTTCATAAGAATAAGCCGGGAGGATACGCATTCTTCCCGGCTTTTCCTGTATTGCTTTTTTGCTGTCACAGCCAGACTGTCAGGACACAGGTAACTTCACGTATGCCTGAAAACCGCCATCACGCGTTCTCCACCAGCACCTTTCCGTCCACAATCACCGCTCTGATGCGCGCATCGCTGATCATGGGATTGTCGGCGCACAGTACAATATCCGCGTCTTTTCCCGCTTCCAGACTGCCGACACGGTCCTCAATCCCGATATGCCTGGCAGGATTCAGGGTAATCGCCTGCAGTGCCTGGAACGGATCCATGCCGGCTTTCACAGCCAGTCCGGCGCACAGCGGCAGATACTCCTGCGGTATCACCGGCGCATCGGTGATAATGGACACCTGCAGTCCGGCAGCCGCCAGAATCCCGGGGGTTGTCCAGGATTTATGCAGCAGTTCCAGCTTGGACGCATGCGTCAGTGACGGTCCGACCGCAACCGGTACACCGGCTGCCTTCAGTTCGTCCACAATCAGATGCCCTTCCGTACAGTGCTCGATCGTAAGTTTTACGTTAAACTCTCTGGCAATCCGGATCGCAGTCATAATATCATCGCACCGATGCGCATGCGCTTTCAGCGGGATTTCTCTTCGCAGGACCGGGATCAGGGCTTCCATCTTCATATCATACTTCGGCTGCTTGGAGATATCATCGCCTGCCGCTTCCTTGCGAAGCATGTAGTCCCGGGCGGCAAACAGCATTTCCCGCAGCTTGGCCGCTGTCGTCATGCGCGCGGAATCACACTTGTCCTTGTAGCAGCGCTTCGGGTTTTCCCCGAATGCGCATTTCATGGCCACCTCAGGCCGTATCATCGCCTGTTCCACGGTCCGGCCATACATCTTTACCGCAAGGAATGTCCCGCCCAGCACATTGGCAGACCCGGGCCCAGCCGCTACGGTCGTCACGCCGCCGGCAAGTGCCATGGGAATCGCGGCATCCATGGGATAATAGCTGTCCATGCCCCGAAGCTGCGGACAGCAGATATCATTCATTTCATTGTAGTCATATGTGCCCCCGGTGCTTCCGCCATACCCGTCCAGTCCGATATGACTGTGCGCGTCCACAAAGCCGGGATATGCATTCAGGCCCTTTGCATCGAAAACCGTATCCTCACCCGCTGCTGTCCCGCCTATACTGACAATCTTACCGTCCTTTATGACAATATCGCCCTCAAAGGCATCCCGATGCACCGCATCATGGATCCATGCATTCCGTATAATCATGCTGCTTCGCTCCTGTCTGACCTGTCCGTTCCGTATCATGGAAAGTCATGCACAGCATGCACCGGAATCATTCGAAGATTCAGGTGCATGCCTGCATCACTGGCAGGGACTGTGCGGGTCTTATGCAAACACAACCGGCTTTCCGCCCGCGAGACGGCTTTCCTCCGCGCCAAGCGCTACCAGATGACTCTCCACCGAGCGGTCAATCGAGGTCAGTGTACCGCTCACGCCGATCTCCCCGCGGATCAGTTCCATGAATTCCTGCACCAGCCGTGCGTCGCCGCCGCCATGCCCGGAGAAATCATCGGCCAGTTTCCGTACGTCAATCACCTGGTCCTCCTGTCCGTAGCGCATCACGCGGATCGTGTTCGCCTTCATCTCGCAGTACAGTTCGCCCATGGTCCCGCCGACACGCAGCGTACGTCCGCCGTGGGCAGTAAACGCAGTCATGGTAAAGTTCACGGTAGCACCGTCTTCCAGTTCCAGGTTCACCACCTGATGATCCACCACATTATTGTCGCAGTGATAGACACAGCGTCCATACGGTCCCTCGCGCAGAGCGGCCATCAGCTTTTCCTCGTCAGGCGCAAAGGCCACCACATTCTGCGGCCACTCGTCACCAGTGCGCCGGTACTCGCTCAGATAGAAGTCCACCGCATTGTACGGGCAGTCCTTGGCCTTGCAGTCCACACAGCGTGCCGCGCTTCCCTCGGGCGCATTCTCCGCCCGGAACAGCGAAAGATCGCCAAAGGAGGACACCCGCCGGCAGTGCTTGCCTGTCAGCCACAGAAGGATATCCATGTCATGGCAGCATTTCTGGAGAATCATGCAGGACGACAGGTCCGCGTTGCGCCAGTTGCCTCTGACGAAGCTGTGGGCCTGATGCCAGTAGCATACCTGCTCCATGGCCTGGATATTGACCACGCGTCCGATGATACCGCTGTCAATCAGCCGCTTGATCTCCTGGTAGAACGGGGTGTAGCGCAGCACATGGCACACGACAACCTTCCTTCCCCGGGAAAGCGCCAGTTCACTGAGTTCCCTGCACTGGTCCGCCTGTGTGGCGATCGGCTTTTCCAGGAGCAGGTCATAGTCCTTCTCCAGTGCGGCCTTCGCCTCGGTATAATGACAGCGGTCCGGTGTGCAGATCAGCATCACGTCCGCCAAGCGCGGCTGCTCCAGCATTTCCTCCGCGGACGCATAGCAGGCGCTCTCCGGAATCCCCGTCAGACGGCGCATGCCCTCCAGCTTTTCCGGATCAATGTCTGCCGCGGCCACAATCTCTGCCTTGTCCTGCATGTTCATCAGGATCTTGGAATAGGTATCCTGCCCGCGAGATCCGCACCCCGCTACGGCAATTCTGATTTTTCTGTCCATGATATATGCTTCCTTTCTCTGTTTACAGCATTCTGAAATCCAGATGCTCCGGCACCGGTGTGTGCGCCTCCGCCCAAGCCAGGCTTTCCGCATCCGCACGCCCGAAGTGGCGAAGCGCAGCGATCTCAAACCATAGATCCGTCAGCAGCGTGTTCCCTTCGCGCACATCCGTGAGCACAATATCCCCCTGGAGCACCGCTTCCGCCTCCGAAAGCGCGCCTGTGCGCAGAAGCGCCGCGGCATAATAGGTTCTGACGCGCCCGTCTTCCTTCTGAAGACGCTCCGGCAGTGTCTGATAGAAGGCGAGCATTTCCGTAAACTGCCCCACTTCCATTAAGGCTTCCATGGCCTCAATCACCAGGGGCCGGATCGGCTGCATGCGCGCAGCGCGCAGCATCTGCTCCGCGGCCTTTTCCCTGTCGCCTTCCGCTTTGGAAAGAAGCGCGAGACAGCGCAGCGCCCAGGGATTCTCACTGCGCGCAAGCGATGCCTCATATGCCGCCTGTGCCGTACCCCGGTCATCTCTGGCATGCGCCATAACCCCCCGATGATACCATGCAAACCAGTGATCGCCGCCGGTCTGCAGAAGGCTGGCCGTCACCTTGTCCTCCCAGGCTTTCCCTGTCTGATAGCTCAGCGGTGCCGCCATCGGGTCCGGACAGGGCAGCACGCCCTCTGCCAGCAGCCTTTCCCATGGCTCTGTCTTTTCTCCTGTGCGCATGGCCGCCATGTCCAGGCCGGCAGAGGAGAACGCGTCGCCGTACAGCGCGCTGTCAAGCATGCCGAAAGCATCGCCCCTGTGCAGTACATTGCCTGCAGGCACACTGTCCAGTTCTTCCCGGACCCTCTGATGATAGGCTTCCAGTACCTGTGCGGGCCGCTGCGCATCCAGCGCGCGTGCGGCCGAGCCGACAGCGGCGCTCCAGTCCGCCCCCTGTACGGCATTCCCGTCCGCCTGCAGCGGACCGTAGGATTCCAGCCAGGAGATCGTCGCATGCCCTGCCATGGGCAGATGCTCCAGCTGTGTATGGGCAAGCCCTGCCTGCAGCTCAATGTATGCGCTTCCGGGCTCGGAAAGGAAGGTCTGCCAGTGGCGGCCGCCCTGGCCATTACCCCATACAAAAAGCTTGCGTCCCCGCAGTTCACCCGTGGATGTCTGGCAGATGCCGTAGCCCTCCCGGTTCAGTGCCGCCAGGAACGGCCGTGTGCCGTCCGGGATATCAAAGAAAAAGTCCATGCTCTGGGGCAGTGTCAGCGACCGCGTAATGTCCCAGTCCAGGGTACCCCCGTTCTCCCTGGCCAGACGCGCCGCCTGTCCCCGGAGCTTGTCCGCTTCCGCCGTCATGTAGGGCACGGGAATCTTGCTCAGCTTGCCGCCATAGCCATATCGGAACGCCTTCTCTGCGGGCACAACCACGCGGATGTCTTCGCCTTCATTGACCGCCATATTGCTCCACCAGTATACAGCCGTCTCCTCCGGCAGTGTATTGTCTATGCGCACCCGCACATACAGTTCACGGGCATCCTCCGGAAGGAAGGCTTCCACCCGGTACAGAAGACGCCGCACACGCTCGTACTGATACATGCGCAGCACCGGTGTGCCGTCCGATAACGTCAGCGCCTCACAGCACATGTCATCACAAGTGTAGGGCGTATGTCCGATAATCCCGCAGTTCCACTCCACGCCCCCGGAAAACCACGCATTGCGCAGAGCCAGGTTCGCCGGCTGAAAGACGGGATTCCGGTGCAGAAGCTCCTGCCCCCGGTCCTTGTCCGTCAGTGACCAGAGCCGCCCGCCCAGGGTGGGCAGAAAGACCGCCCTGATATGCGCATTTTCCAGTTCAATTGTCTTGAGCCTGCGCGGTTCGCGGTGACGGTCGTACCCGTCCTGCAGGGTATAGGGCAGTATGGTATGCACCCGTCCCCAGCCCATGTACCGGGCTTCCTCCGGCGTGACGGTCTCGTAGTCCACCGCAATGCGCGCATGCGCATCACCGGTGCTTCCAAGGTCCGGCAGCGGGTTTTCCCTTCCCAGTGATGCTGCCCTGATGGTCATTTCAGAAACTGTCAGCTTCGCCATCCACAACCTCCCCGTCCGGATATACGATCCGGAAACCGTTCGTCGCAAAGTCCACCGTCACACGTGTGCCATCTGAGAACACCGTCTCCTGACGGTTTCTGTCCGGTGTCAGGAACGCATGCTCCGTCATCTTTTCATAGGCCACCTGCTTCTGCAGCCGGGAAAGAATCCGCCACTGCGCGATATTCCGCGCCAGGGCTTCGCCTTCCGCCTGGTCGCTGATATAGCCCATGCCGCCATTGAGAAGCGCATGCATAAAGCCTGTAGTGCCCTCCGGGATGCCCCATTCGCCTGCATCCATCTTCCAGGGGATCATTACGCAGTCGTGATAGGTCAGGTTAAACAGCGGGACCGGAATCGCGCTGCCTGTCAGGTACGGCGCCCAGTGACAGAACACCTGACTGCGCATCGCCCAGTCATTGACCTCCTCGGAGGACGGCACAACCCCGTGGGCGGTCAGGTAATGGAAGCACTGCGCGCGATACTGAAGGCACTGTGCACGCGTCATGGGATGCCGGGGGTTCGCGCACTCGTCCGCCTCATTACAGGTGAACACGTCCAGATAGGTCGCCTGCAGCTGAATGCCTGCGGCAAACAGCTGATCAAAGTTCCGCTTTACATAGTCCGGGGCCAGGCTCGCGCACAGGTAATTCTGCCTGCCGCCGGCCCATATGGCGTGCCCGTAAATGCTCCCGTCCGGGTTCTGACAGGCGGAGTCCGCGCTATACGTCGGCGCATCCAGATAATAGTCCCGGTACTGGTCGTGCAGACCCATGAGATAGCCAAGGCCCGTCACCGTTTCCGAAAGCGCGCGCAGGCCGTCCCAGCCGCCCAGCTCGCGGCACGGCGGCAGATAGTCCGGGTGCTGATTGTCATACCCGGGCTGGCCCCATCCGTCCTGGTGCAGGTACAGCTGTGTCACTCCTTTTTCCTTGAGCATGCGTACCCGCTCTTCCCAGTGCGCAAACGGCACCAGACGCTCATTCTTTTCCGGCGCTTCCTGATTATAATACCGCGAGTCCGGCGTCACATGCGTCTTCCCATCCACATGCATGACCCCGCAGCCGATGAGCCGGTCCACGTTCGGGTTTTCCGCAGCCTTCTCCCGAAGCGTCATGGGCGTTCCCTTTTCATCCGCGATATGGCGGTAGGTCCTGCAGAGCGTTCCATAATCACTGCCCGCCGGCAGGAAATAATAGCTGACGGTCCGCTGATAGCGCATCCTGCCCAGGGACGGCAGATGCCGCGCATAAATCCGGTTCGGACCGCCGGCGGGATGCCGGATTGTATACTTCGTATCCCAGGGCGACTGCACCACGGCCAGATAACTGCCCTGCTCCGTAACCTCGCCCCACCAGGGCATGTAGGCCGCTTCCGAGCACATCTGTCCGTCAAAGGGCAGTTTTTCCGCCACTTGTTCCGGCCAATGGCTGGGGATCAGCTGACCCTGCATGGTATTGACCACGGCATAGTCCGCCGCATCATCGGCCATCAGCGGCGCCGGCCAGGCGATCTCCTGTATCGTGCCTCTGCCTTCCCGCACGGTAACCAGTGAAAAATCAGCGCGGTCTCCTACCAGCAGGATATCCGCCTCCAGTGTCAGGTCTCCATGGCCCGGGAACTGGCTCCATGTCAGGCGGATTCCATCCCCGAGCCCGGTCTGGATCGGCTGCTCGCGCTTCTCCTGCGCTGCAGAGAACGGTACCTGTTCCCCGCCTGCAAAGAGAATGGCCGTTTCAAAGAACGGATCAAAACACCATAGTTTGCCATGCGCCTCAATGCGCTGGGCATCCAGAAGCTTCAGACATGTGGACGTATGCATAAGCCTTATCCTCTTTTTTTCTCCTTCAAAAAGGGGCCACTGCTCCCCTGTATTCCGGAAGCAGTGGCCCTGGATCACGTTGTCTTACCAGCCGTACTCGGCGGCAATCTCAGTAACCTTGGCGGTCGCGGGCTCATAATACGCAGCAGCGCGGGCCTTCATATCGGCAAACATATCCTCCACAGGATCCGTGCCGGAAATGATCAGCCAGTATTCGCTGGTGATGTTAAAGGCAGCCGCATCGGTCACGGCGTCATCGTCAATCAGGATCGGGCCGACCTCGGGATATACCGGGTTCTGATTGCGGATTGCGCACACCGCAGCGTTCAGTGCCTTGGTTTCATCATTGTATTCGTCAAAGTATTCCACTTCCGGCATGGCGGCCATTTCAAAGCCCCAGCTGGTCCAGTGGGTCACAGGGATGGACGGATACTTCACAGCCAGATTGGAGGCATTGCCGTTCTCGTCCCGGATCTTCTTGACAGAGCCATCTGCTTCGATGGTATAGTCTTCGCCTTCCAGACCCATGCGCATATACTTGCCTTCGCCCAGCAGGTACTCATAGAAGGCCAGGAAGCGGTCCATCTTTTCCTCGGTGATTTCCGGTGCAAACTGTACCGCCACCATGCAGGAGATGTAGGCTTCCATACGCGGCTCATCGCCCTTGTTGTTGCCCAGGGCACCGATCAAGCTGACACGGTCGAAGGGATTGACGTCGGGATTGGCCGCGCCGTAGTACTTCACCATTACACTGTTGATCCAGTCCGCGTCCGCGTTACGCACGCACACGCCGAACTGATTGGAGGAGAACTTCTGCAGACCTTCCTTCCATGTGGTCGCGGCAAAGTCCGGATCAATGGAGCCATCCTCATACATCTTGCGCAGCCACTTGAGCGGCTCGATGTTGCGGTCATCCAGCGCGCCGAAGAACCAGTTGCCGTCGGCATCCTTGTTCCAGTAGCGGTTGGATACGCCGGTGGAAGCAAAGAAATAGCGCAGGGTGCCCAGACCGTCGCCGGTCAGGCCGAAGGTATCGTTCACACCGTTGCCGTCGGGATCATTGTAGGTAAAGGCATGGCAGACTTCATACAGTTCTTCCCAGGTGCTCGGCATTTCCAGGCCAAGGGTTTCCAGCCAGTCCTTGCGGATGAACAGGCCCTTGCGCTCAGCCAGGTAAATGCTGGGATCGGCAGAGTCCGGCTTGGGCAGGAAATAGTATCCATCATACATGGAATGCACCAGCTGGGACACAGCGTCGTTTTCCAGGCGTTCCTTGATCAGCGGATACTTCTCAATCAGTTCTTCCGGAATCTCCGCAACCAGTTCTTCGGGAATGAACTGGGTGATTTCCTGGGTGTAGTACAGGATATCCGCAGTGAAGACATCCGGCAGCTTGCCTTCATTGGCGGCCAGCTGGGTTACAGTGAAATCATTGTTGTAATAGTTGGTCTCGCTCTGTACAAACTCGATCCCGAAGGTATCGCGGATGTACGCAGCCAGGGCATCATTCGCCGGGTCGAAGGTAAAGGGATCATCGTCGGAGTCAGCAGTAATGGTGAGGATTTCCCCATCATAAGCCAGCGCCGTGGCAGTGAAGAGCAGTGTAAGTGCCATCACCATTGCCAAGAGTTTCCACAGTTTCATGGATCATGTTCCTCCTTGTAAAAATGATTCTATTGAAGCCGCAGACGGCTTACAACCTGATTCAGGTCAGCCCTTGACGGCACCGATGGTCATGCCCTTTTCGAAGTACTTCTGAATAAAGGGATAGATCACCACCATAGGCAGTACCGTTGCCACGGCACAGGCCATCTTCAGACCGGTTTCATTGAGGAAGATGCGGTTGCCGGCTGCATCCCTCAAGCCTTCCATGTTCTGCATGTCCGCAGGGCGCGCTTCGTGCACGACAAAGTTGCGGACAATCAGCTGCAGCGGGAAGAGCTTTTCATCGCGAATGTACAGCATGGCGGCAAACCAGCTGTTCCAGGTGCCCACGGCGACAAACATGGCAACGGTCGCCAGTGTCGGAATGGACAGCGGATAGATAATGCGGAAGAGAATCGTTGCTTCATTCGCGCCGTCAATCCGGGCTGATTCCTCCAGCGAGGCTGGCAGCTGCCGGAAGAAGGAGCGCACAATAATGAAGTTGAAAACACTGACCGAGTTCGGCACAATAAGCGCCAGAAGATTGTTTCCCCAGCCCAGTGTCTTTGTGATATTCATATAATTGGGGATCAGACCGCCGGAGAAGAACATCGTAATCAGAAGATAGATCATGAAGAACTTCTGTCCCCGCAGATCCCCGCGGCACAGGCCATAGGCCAGCATGGAGGTGATCAGGGTGGAGAGCAGTGTGGCCGCAATGGTAATGAATATGGTCAGGACATAGCTGCGCGGAATCAGGGAAGTGCTGAAGATGTACTTATAGGCCTCCAGTGTCGGCTCACTGGGCCAGATGATATACGGCTCCCGCATGTATTCCACATTACTGGTCAGGGATATCGCGAAGATATTGAAAAACGGGAACAGAATAATAAAGGCGATCAGGATAAACAGTATAATATTGCATACATTGAATATCCTGTCCCCCAGGGAGGCCTTGATATGATGGGCCGCTTTGGCTCTGGCCACGTTCGTTTCCTCCTTCCATATACGGATGCCCGGGCTTCTCAGAAGAAGCCTTCGCCGGACATGCGCTTGACGACAAAATTGGACAGGAACAGCAGTATGCAGTTCACAATCTGCTGGAACAGACCGATGGCAGTGGACAGGTCATACTGTCCCTTGCCCACGCCCATATCATAGACATAGGTGTCAATCACCTGGGCAACCGTTGTCTGGGTGGCAGCTGTGCGCAGGTTCATGATCTGGTCAAAGTTTGCGCCCATGACCGAGCCCACATTCAGGATCAGCATGGTGGTAATGGAGAAGGCAATGGACGGCAGCGTAATATGCAGACACTGCTGCCAGCGGTTGGCGCCGTCCAGGTAGGCCGCTTCATACATTTCCTGGTCCACCCCGGCAATGGCTGCCATATAGATAATGGTCCCCCATCCGGCTTCTTTCCATATGCTGGTCCCGTACAGCATGCCATAGAACTTTCCGGGATCGGACAGCAGATTCACGGCCTTGTATCCCAGGGAGATCAGCAGTTTATTGACAAGACCGGAGGTAATGGAAAACAGACTGAAAAGCAGGGAGTACATGATAACCCAGCTGATAAAGTGCGGCAGATAAATAATGGTCTGGATCGTACGCCGATAGGATGTGGACCGAAGCTCATTCATCAGCAGTGCCAGTATAATCGGTACCGGGAACGTAATCGCCAGCTGCGTTACGCCGATAAACAGCGTATTCCAGATCGTCTGTCCGGCTACCGGGCTTTTGAAGAACCGATCAAACTGGTACATCCCCACCCATTCGGAAAAGAGAATACCGCTTTTGATCTTGTAGTTCTTGAAGGCCAGTACAATGCCATACATGGGCATATAGCTGAAGACAAACACAACGATCAGGCCCGGCAGGATCAGCAGGTACCGGAAGCGGTCCTTCCAGAGATCCCTTGCGACCGGTATTGACCAGTACTTGAGCCCTGGCGCTGTAAAGAAATAGACCAGATCGGCAATCAGAAGCACCGCTCCCGCAACAGCCAGAATTGCCGGTTTCAGGCCGTACTGCATAAAGTCCCACTTCTTGTTCCCGATAATGCCGGTAATAGCCAGATACCAGATGCCGCCACTGATCAGCATAAGCCCCGCCAGACACAAAAGAAGCCGGAAAACCCGTATTTCCGTCTTCTTTTCTGGTTTTGGGATCTTTCCTGTTGGAAGAGAAATATGCATTATCCACGTTCTCCTTTCTGCACAATGGATGGAGAATGGTGTATTCCTTGACTGATTCGTATATATTGTAACCAGCGTTTCAGCGTTCGTCAATCGAAACCTTTCAGCCCAGGCTCCTCAAAACCTTTCATCGATTCAATGTGACAGAATGGAACTGGACAGTCTCTCTATTCGGGAAAATCTATCAGTGCCATGCAGAATGTCTGCATCGGACAAACAGGCAGAAGAATCCGGGGGGATATAGGACGGAAAATCAATCAGGGGACATTCCCGGGCACATGACGGATGGACTGTGTCATGAAACAGCCCCGCATATCAGAGCATTACAGCGGTAAGTCACGAAGACATGCGGACATAGTATTCCAGCCTGGTCAAAAGAGCCAATCAGAGCCGGATGAAAAAACCAGCTCCAACCTGGGAAAAGAACCGGGCAAATGATTCTTTACCTGTCCGCCACTGATTGTATGCTCCCAGGTTGGAGTCCGGCTATCATTCGTCCTTGTCCGCAGAGTGTGCAGACGTGTTTACGGGTGCGTAACCCAAAGAACGCCCCTGCAGCGCAAATAAAACAGACAATGGACCTTCTTATCCGACTGAAATCGGACCTTTTCGTCCTGGCCAGCCACGGCTCTTCTTTCCCGGTACTGACTAAACATCGCACCTGGAAAAAGATCATGTCTGTAATGGATCGCGCCAAGAAGGCTGCTCAGATAGAGAAATATGACCGCAAATCGGGCTGAACTCGTCTCAAAAAGAGGCCCTGAAGTCGCGAGGACATATTCCAAAACCGCAGGCGTCTCCCGAGAAGAAGCCAGAAGTTCCCAAAAGGAACAAAACAAGCCTGTCATCAAAGAGCAGCAGAACATGATTGGGGAGGAAGCGATCTCGTCAGAAGCCAGACAGCAAACCGAAACGCCTAGTGATACGGCCGCAGGCCAAAGCGGATGCTCGGCCAGCAGACGCTAGCCAACGCATGTCTTCCGCATCTTCTGAAGATTCCTCTTAAGAAGCGTTTCCATGGCATGCTCGCTCAGCACCTGTGTATCCCGTGCCTGGAAGTGCATGGCCAGCGCATAACGGGCATTGACCAGGCTTATACTCTTTACGGCCAAATAGCCGAGCGTCATATAGAGTCGGACAAGGGCCAGCTGTCTCGCTTTCCTGGTCTTTTCCTCCTGTGTCGATATGCGGTCATTCTGACGAATCCCCCGGAGTCTGCCGGCATGGAAGATATATACAGCGGCTATGAGCCGTTCCCGCGCATTGGCCAGGGTTTCATTCTCAGCACCAAAGATGCATGCGGCATAGCGCCCAATCAGAAAATCCGGCATGCGGGAGATAATGCTCCGCACCAGCGCACGATTGGTTATGAGACGCCGCACCTCGCACGGCGGGCATAGAGTCATCAGATAACGAAAGCGTGCGTTATTCACTACATGCCTTGCCAGAAACCGACGTAGTTCCCTGTCCGCTGTGCCCTCACGCGCACTTTCCATCTGTGCGGCGAGTGCTTCAGCTGTCCGTATCCCGGCGATCAGCCTGGTTTTCGTCAAAGTCTCCCTGATTGCCATATTTTCGCCGGCTGTTTCATCTTGTCCCGTCATCGGAACGCCCCATGTCATATCCGGAGGGAGTCCGAGAAACTGAATCGCGTCCTGTATCTGTTCCCGGGTTGCCAGGCTGTTCCGCACCCGAGTCCGGGTAATGGTATAGAGTGTCTGCATCTCTCCCAGAAGGCTCTCAGGATGCATAAACATCTGGTAAGGCGCCTGCAGGGATGTCCCGACACCGGTTGTCTGCAGTACACGGGTGAAATCGGCTATTCTCTCCAGATGCTGTATCAGCTCAGACAGAAGACTTCTGCTTTCCTTTCCGTCCATGAAAAGCGTCATATATGCCACATCGGCAGCCAGCTGGCTGGCGGGCGTTTTCAGGCAGACCTTGGCAAGAGTATCCGGACGCAGCAAGCTGTCAGCGCTGCCATTGACCGCTGTCTGCGCACGGCGCATCTTCTGCATGCCCGCGCCCGTGAGAAGCGGCACCATTCGCCGCAGAACCGGTATGCGTATCCATGGCCAGACCCTGCATGCCGCTTCCCGATAGATGGTCTGGCGGTCCACTGCATGAGAGCGGAGCCTTTGCACCAGTGCTTCGGCTTCCTCCGTGTTTTTCCGGTAATAGTGGTATATCAGATAATCCAGCAGCCTGTTCCGTTTCAAGCGAAAGGTTATGCGTGATGCATCTTCCATTGCCATAGCTTCCGGCACACTTCTGAGAATCTGGCTGCGAATCTGCGCGATGGAATAGTCCTGATGCCTGTACTTTTTCCGGGCGATAAAGCAGTAGTAATCGCAGGCAAAGGCTTCCCTGCGCTCATCCGGGACTGCAAGAACACGAAAGAGGATCTCCAGGTCCATTCCCGACATTTTCAGGAATGTCCGATGGAAATCATCCACAGCACGTGTCACAAAGCCCGGCATGCCCCTTTCCCCTGTGCTGTCGAGGTCCGCCATATTCCCGTCTTCATACAGGCAGCGATAGAGTGCGGAAAGCCTTGCGAGTATCTCATAGCATTCACGGCCTGTAAGCTTCAGACAGTTGGGGAACGCATGGTGTTCCACACACAGATTCCAGTATCCCAGCCGTGGATTTTCAAACACATTGCGGAAATCCGGGTGTCTGGCAAGAAACACCTCATAGGGTTCCCTGGGCGACAGCGTATACAGATAGGGTATATCCAGCACCCGCTGTATACGGGCCATAACCCCGGACATATGCATTGCCAGTGTCTTTCCCATGTCCTGGATCTGACAGATCAGCTGGATGTGGGTGGTATCGGAAAACACTTGCCCATAGAAGTTTCGCTCCAGTGCTTCCTTCATTCCGAGAGGATCGTGCCCTTCCGCAGGAAGCCTTCCGGAAACGGCAGGTGCAGACATCTGCGGTTCTTCTGTCTGGTATGCTTTATCCGAAACATCCCTGTCATGATTAGGAAAAAGAAAAATCGTCAATCCCTGCCTTCTCCTTTCAGGACAACATAGACGAACCGGCAGAACCATGGCATTGATCCTTACGGCGGCAAACGATATATGCACCGTTTCCTGTTCCCTGCGCAGAAAAAAGGACGGCTGGCAGCGTCACCTCGTGCATATCTGTTCTTGCAGACGGTCTGGCCATTGGACACAGTGCCAAACACCGTTTGCGTCATGTCCCGGTCAAGTGCCTTCTGCCCCGATAAAGTGAGGGCATCCTGTTCGCCAGGATACATCCGCATTCTCAGCCATTGGCTCAGGGAAGTTCCAGGCGGTGCAGGAAAGCTCTCCGCCTCTGGAAAGAGGCAGCAGAAAAACAGGGACTGAAATGGATATCTGCGCACAAAAAAGCGCATGTACATTCCGCACATGTATCGGGTTTCATTTCATCCGGAACAGTGTGCGCTCTCCGTTTTCTTCCTGTCCTGCTTTGCCTCTCTTTTCATCGCCTTCCCGGCTTTCCTCTGCGTGTCCCCGGCTTTTCCAGGGTCACGCCCTCGCGAATCTTACTTCTCGTACGTCAGTATCATTGTACACAGTTCTGTTTCTCTTGGCAATATGTTATTGATATCTTTATGTGCATTCATATGCTTATTTCTTTCCCGTTTTTTTCAATTCCATGCATTGAAAAGCCGCTTGCTGTCCCTGAACACCCCGACTGTGAAGCGTATGCGCAGAATAGATACGGATTGTTCTGCATGCATGTTCTTCTGCAGTCTGCAAATCGGAACCGGGCGTTTTTCGCATGTCAAATACAGATGGTACGCGTACGCGCCTGCAATAAAAAACAGTGGAAACGCCCCGTATGTCGTTCACTCTGTGCTTCACAGGCAGGCGCCCCTCGATGGTTTTATGATTTATCAATGTGCCATGCTAAAGTTTCCCGTCCGAAAAAAAGGGATCTTCCGATCCCTCTCTTCCATCTCTGTCATGAGTCATTCTGCCCGAAGCAGATCGCAGGGACATTCTCTACAGGATGGCGTCCATGTCCATCGCATTCTCCGCGGCCACGAGGAGACAGCAGATGGGAAGTGAGAAGTGAAAAGAATTACGATATGAGAACCATTCGCCCTGTTATCCATAAAAGTGCTTTCACAGCAACAGAGCGTTATAGACGAGACCGCAGTACAGGATGAGTCATCCCGTCCTTCATATCCCGCCGAGAAGCTGTCCCGTATAACTGGAATCTCGAACACGGACAGCCAAGCTCCAAAGTTGTCATTAAACAGATACCAGTGAAAAGAGTGGGGTTCCCTGGATTATGCAGGTACAGAATGCTTTCTGAAGGCCCACGCCTGCTTTGCTTCTTCCATCCGTCCACACATCCCGTGAGAAGGATGAAAGGCACCTGTCTTCCGCATGGCGCGTGATGTCGGGAAACGCAGAGCGTTTTCGGATAAAAAGGTTCCGCCATCCATGCTTCCCGTGCATCCAGGGGAAAGAAAAGGCATCTCCTTTCTCCGTTTGCAAGGCATCCATGCATATCCGGAATCCAGAAATGCGTACGGCTGGATGTTTTGCGTGTCCCAGGAAAAACATGCGCTGCAGGGACTGTTCACATTTTCACATGGGGATGATCGCGTATTCGGTTCCTTGCAGAAAAGCAGCCGCATGCAAATACCCATAAGACTTGCACGGTAACCATATACACACGTAAAGTGTATATGATCTCATAACGGTTTGCAATAGATTGCATGAAGTATTTACATGGACAAAGTGGTTTCCCCTGTTCACCGTTCTGCTTCATGTCCATATTCTCCCCGGGTTTTATGAGGCGGTGGACACCGGGTATGCGCTTTCAGTATGATAGACTTATCATGTACTTCCATCTCCGTTGGGAAATTCTTGGCACCTCCCTCTGCTGTCCCTGTCCCTCTATATTCTCCGTGATCGCTGCTATCCGTCCAGGGATGAGACACAGACGCCTGTGACGGGCAGGGACTTTTTCATGCGTTTCCTGGACAGTCAGCGCATTGCAGCCGACTGCCCAGGAAAACGACGCTGTCTCCGGTACAATCCCGGGCGTCATGATGTTTTTGGCGTACGGACAGGGGCTGTACACTCGCACCGGGAAATCAGAAGCTGATTAAAGACCCGTCTCTCCTTATGCCTGACTGTGCTGCATCACACTCCATTTTCTCCAGAGCATGGCTCCCGCTGCAAGCATCAGGATGCTGCCGAGGATTGTAAAGATTCGAGTGCCGGTGCTGCCTGTACTTGGAAGCGCTGCGCCTGGCGAGTTCTCAACAGTGAAATGCGGGCCGGTATTTTCGGTTCCGATTTTACTCTGCTGGCCAACCTGAAACGACGCTGGTAAAAAAGTGACGTGGTACTGCTTGTTATGTGTCGTTAACACGGATTACATTTCAGAATGTGTCAGTACGGAAAACAATTCGACGTTTGCAACCAAGCCAATTTGTCACCGGACACTCATAGACTGTGGTGTACCGGAAGCTGTCAGCACATTTTGGAAAATCCGGTACAGCGTCGTCGTACCCGCAAGGCTGGAACCGGTCGGATTCGTAACAACACCTGTTGCAAAGTTAATTGTTCCACTTAACGGCTCGTGAATGCCACCGATGTCAAGCACGAGCACATCATCGATGTACACCCACATGTCATCGTCACCGGTGAATTTGAAGATCATTTCATCACCGTTGTCCAGCTTACCGTCACGAGGTTGTGTGAAATTCGCCTCCATCTTCATTCCTGTGAAGAAGTTGGGAGTTCCCTGTACGCCATAAATATCCTCATAGGTACGCCCATCTTCCAGAGGGATCTCACCGACCACTGTGCCATTGGTATACTCATTGCCATACTGGTTCATCAGGCGAGACAGGTTATCCAAATTGGTAAACCATCGTACACCCTTGACCCGAATATACTTTCTTCCTGTCTCCTCATCTATACCGCATCCTGCAGCATCAAGTGGATAATCATCAGGAACAAAGAATGCTCTATCTCCTGAATGGATACTTGCACCTAACCACAACTCATTGCTCATGAATAAAGGGAAAACCTCGCCATATTTTACAGCATTTACATTGCCAATAATGATAAAATGCTTTTTGTGCTCCACCAATGTACCCAAGTATTCCCGAAACAGAGAAAACGGCGGATTGAGTATTATCTGGAGCCTGGCGGCCAGGATGCCCAAAAATAAAAGCTTCCCGGTGTCCAGAATGTTCACAGGGGTCATCATGGTCCCGCCTCCTTCCTGCTGATCTGTGGTCCTACTTTAGGTTTATCGCTTTGGTTTTCCGTAGGAGCGGCCCTCCCGGTCTCTCTTTCCGGATATTGTGGAATCTTATGCTGCAGCGGGGCTTTCTATCTCGTTGTGGACATTATGAAAGGATGGAGCATGGCTCCAGATAATCGTGACCACGATGTCTGCCTCATCCAGAAGTTCCAGGCATTCCGGGAACGGAAATCCCCATCCCCTTTCAGTTCCGTCAGCTCATTTTCTCCCGACTTGAACAGCTCCGCCACGTCCAACATATCCACGCCGCCGTCGCCAGTCTTGTCATAGACAGTAGTAACGACCGCTTTATATGGCTTGTTCTGTGTCTCCTCCGACTCGCCAAGGATATCAAATATGGAAAGCTGCTTATTGGCAATCGGCGACCCCGTGTAACATGTCGCAA
>CACWXY010000010.1 GCA_902764915.1 uncultured Eubacteriales bacterium
TGGTCGCAGCATAAGGCACTTTTTCTACCCCGTATATTTCGTGTGCCTTTCAACCGCACAGCTCGAAAAAATTAGTAAAACCTTAACTTATTGACATTGATGCAATGGCTGGAGAATTTCTCCATCGCCGCGAGCATGCTGCTGGGCATGCTTTCAGCCGTGATACTGGGAAGTCTGTGAGGAGGAATGCTGAAATGGATCGCAAGGATACCATGGAAAAATATAACCGTATGACACACCTTCTGGGGCGTACTGTGTCGGGGATTACACTGTGCATGCTCCTGGGGGCTCCCTTCCTTATGGGTGCGGTGTTGGGATGCATGCCGGATCTTTCCGCTGTTGCGCGCGGGTTTGTCAGTGTCGGGCTTGTATGGACCGTATCAAGCGTTGTGGAATTTCTGGTGTATACACCGATGCTGGGAGCCGGAGGCAGCTATCTGGCTTTTATCACAGGGAATCTGATCAATATGAAGATTCCCTGCGCCATGAATGCAAGAGAAATGGTCGGTGCAAAGACGGGAAGCGCAGAGAATGAGATTATCTCCACACTCTCCATTGCAACATCCTCGCTTGTTACGATTCTGGTACTGGCACTGGGCGTGCTGCTTCTTGCACCGCTGCAGCCGATTCTGCAGAGCGAGGCACTGCAGCCGGCGTTTGCCAATGTCGTGCCGGCACTTTTTGGTGCGATGGCATACAAGTATTATCGGAAGGCGCCAATTCTGGCAGCTGTGCCGCTGCTTCTGATGACACTTCTGTTTACGCTTGTTCCGTCACTGGCTTCTTCCACTTCGTTTATGATTATCCCCAGTGGTGCCATTGCGATTCTTCTCGCATATGTGCGGTATCGCAAAGCACAGAAGGGAGCATCTGTATGATGATTCTCATGATTCTGGGAATTCTGCTGGGCATTCTGGTGGTATTGCTGCTGGCAGCGCTTGTGCATACACTGCTGATTCCTTCCAGGATATCGGCTTATCAGGCGCCGGAAGCGGACGCAAAGGCACAGATGCTGGCTGAGAAGCTCTCCAAGATGGTGCAGTACAATACGGTTTCAGTTCCTGAGACGGATCAGCGGGAACAGTTTCTGGGGTTTCACAGACTCCTGGAATCACTTTTCCCCCGCGTGCATGCATCGCTGGAAAAGACGGAGATTGACGGAAACCTCCTGTTTTTCTGGAAGGGAAAGCAGCATGACCGTCCACTGGTTCTCATGAGCCATCAGGATGTGGTTCCGGCAGAGGGCGAATGGAAGCACCCGCCTTTTTCCGGGGACATTGCGGAAGGTCTGGTCTGGGGCAGGGGAACGAGCGACACCAAGTGTACGGTAATGGCGTTCTTTCAGGCTGTGGAAGAGCTCCTGGAAGCAGGGTATGTACCGGAACAGGATGTGTATCTGTCCTCGTCCTGTACCGAGGAGTGGGCCGGGGATGGCTGTCCCAAGCTGGTGGATCATCTGGAAAAACGCGGTGTGCATCCCTTCCTTGTCTGTGATGAAGGCGGCGGAATCATTACAGAGCCCATTGGCGGTATCCATGGGAATTTTGCCATGGTCGGCGTGTTTGAAAAGGGAAAAGCGGATATCCTCGTAAAGGCTCGCTCCCATGGCGGCCATGCGAGCGCACCGACGAAAGGTACACCGATCGCAAGGCTGGCGGACTTTGTGCATGAATTGGAGCATCATAATCCTTTCCGCCAGAAGATGTCCCGGGAAGTGTCTGCCATGTTCGAGACACTGGCACCGTATGCCAGCTTTCCCATGAAGTATGTTTTCTCCAATCTCTGGCTGTTCCGCCCGCTTCTGGTTAAGGCGCTTCCTCTTATCAGCGCACAGGCGGGTGCCATGCTGAAAACGACGGTTGCCTGTACCATGCAGAAAGGATCTGATGCGTACAATGTACTGCCGCAGGAAGCCAGCCTGGGACTGAATGTGCGCTTTATCCCGCATCAGGCCATGGAGGAAAGCCTTGGCATTCTTCGGAAAATGACAGAAAAGTACGGACTGGAAATGGAAGTCATGCATGCCAGTGATCCCTCACGGTCGGTGGACATCCACGGAGAAGGCTTTTCGCTTGTGCAGCAGGTGATTGCACAGACTTTCCCCGGGTGTCCTTCCTCGCCCTATGTAATGACAGGCGCTACGGATGCCAGAAACTATGAACGGATCAGCGAAAACGTCGTGCGTTTCGCACCGGTCATCTATGGACCGGAACAGATGAAGGGCATGCATGGCCTGAACGAGACCATTGCAGTCAACTGTCTTCCCGGTGCGGTCATGTTTTACCAGAACCTGATTCGCGCAAACCGATAAAAAACCAGAAAGACAATGGCCTGAGGTGTTCATTGCGTGCGCAAAAGAACATGTCCGGCAAGCGAAAACTTTGTGAATTGCTGTTCTCGATTGCCCTGTATCCTGCTATAATGGACTGAACAATGAGACACGAAGCAAAGGAGCACAAGGCATGAGTCAGACTTACAGACATGACGGGGACGTCAAACGTCAGATCCTGGTGGTAGACGACGAACAGATCAACCGTGCTATGCTGGGAATGATGCTGGAGGAACGCTTTGAGGTGCTTTTTGCGGAAAACGGACAGGAAGCACTGAAAATCGCAAGGGAGTATCATCGCACGCTTTCCCTGATTCTTCTGGATCTTATGATGCCTGTTATGCATGGGTTTGATGTTTTACGGGTATTGCGCGAGGAAAGCTGTCTATCCAAGATTCCCGTGATCGTCATGACTGCGGAAGGCAGCGCGGAAGTGGAAAGCCTGCGTCTGGGCGCTATCGACTTTATTCCCAAGCCCTATGATCATCCGGATGTGATCCTGGCCCGGATTCAGCGCACAATTGAACTATCCGAAGACAGACAGATCATTCAGTCCACCGAGAGGGATCATCTGACCGGGCTTTATAACAAGGAATTCTTTTTCCGCTACGCGGATCAGTTTGACCAGCATCATCATGAGCTTGATATGGATGCGCTGGTGATCGACATACACCATTTTCATATGCTCAATGAGCGCTATGGCAAGAGCTACTGTGATCAGATGCTGCGGCGCATCGGTGAACACCTGCGTGTTATTATAAGCCCTCTGGGCGGTATTCTTTGCAGAAGGGAAGCCGATACGTTTCTCATCTACTGTCCGCATGGCCTGGATTACAGACAGCTCCCGGAGGAACTGTCCAACGCATTGTTTGAGGAGGATGCGTGCGCACGTATCCGTTTTCGGGTGGGCGTGTATGCTTCCGTGGACAAGAGCGTGGATGTGGAGCAGCGCTTTGACCATGCGGCGATTGCCGCCAATACAGTGCGATCGGCCTATGCCAATGCGGTGGGATTCTATGACAGTCAGCTCCATGAAAGGGAACTGTATCAGGAACAGCTTCTGGATGATTTTCATACCGCTGTTGCGCAGCATCAGTTCCATGTGTATTATCAGCCGAAATTTGATATCCGCACCGATATCCCGATTCTGACCAGTGCGGAAGCACTGGTGCGCTGGATTCATCCTACGTTTGGATTCATCAGTCCCGGTGTGTTTATTCCGCTGTTTGAGGAACACGGCCTGATCCGGGAACTGGATGAATATGTGTGGCGCGAAGCCGCCTGGCAGATCCGGGACTGGAAGAAACGCTTTCATCTGACTATCCCGGTATCGGTCAATGTATCGAGGATTGATATGTATGATCCACGGCTTCTGGAAACGTTTCAGAGTATTCTGGAAGAGTATGAGCTGACCAGCAGCGAGTATCTTCTGGAGATTACGGAGTCTGCCTATACACAGGATTCGGAGCAGATCATACAGACCGTCAATGCGCTTCGTGAAAAGGGTTTCCGCATCGAGATGGATGATTTCGGTACCGGCTATTCCTCACTGGGCATGATATCCCGCCTGCCGATTGATGCACTGAAGCTGGACATGACATTTATCCGCAATGCATTCAATGAACGCAAGGATATTCGGATGTTGCAGCTGATTATCGATATTGCGGATTACCTGAAGGTGCCTGTCATTGCGGAAGGCGTGGAGACGGAAGAACAGATGCTGGCCCTGAAAGCCATGGGCTGCGATATTGTGCAGGGCTATTACTTCTCCAAGCCTGTGCCGGCCAGAGAGTATGAAAAATTCATAGAAAAGCGGCAGCAGATCCAGGAAAATCAGACTGCGAATGCCGATGACAGTACGGTTCTGCCCCGGTCAGCCTATGAAAGCGCGGCGCATGCGCTCTCCGGCGGGTTTGAAAGTATCTTCTATGTGGATACGGAGACCGGTCATTATGTGGAGTTTGGGGGCAAGGGACTGTATCAGGATCTGCAGATTCAGAGAAGCGGACTGGATTATTTCGGTGAAACACAGAAGAATCTTCTGCGGATTGCCTATCCGGATGACCTGGCCAGGGTATCACTGTCCATGCAGAAGGAAACGCTGCTCTCTGAACTTCGCTCCCAGAAGGTCTTCTCCATGACCTATCGTCTGGTGATTGACGGAAAACCGATGTATTACAATCTCAAGGCGGTCCGCGTGATGGGAAAGAATGATCACAATATTGTCATCGGGGTGTCCAATGTGGATGCACAGATGCGCACCGCCATGCAGGGTGAGGATGCGCCTGGCCGGGCCGAGGAACTGTATAATATTGCCAGTGCGCTGTCTGCGGACTATGAATGCGTGTTCTATGTGGACATGACGTCTGGTGTCTATGGCGCGTTCACTTCGCGCCGGAATGATCAGAAACTGGGCATGGAAAGTGAGGGCAAGGATTTCTTCCTGGATGCCCAGCGCCATATCCTGACCCAGACTCATCCGGCTGATCAGGCGGAAGTGCGCCGCATGCTGTCCCGTGACGCCCTGATTAAGGCGCTTCCGGTGGATGGTCAGGTGCGCGGGGATTTCCGGGTTATGGTTGACGGTACACCGGTCCGCTACAGTATGCGTATCACATTGACCGGAAAGGCGGACACGCCGCATCTGGTGGTGGGTCTGTCGCGCATGGAACGGAGTGACCGGATGGAGCGGCGCACTGGTTTTCAGTCCACATTTGCGCGGATTGCACAGGCACTGGCGCAGGATTATATTACCGTATTTGATCTGAATGTGACGACCGAATCCTATGCTGAGTATGCCACGCGTGCGGGCGGAGAACTGAACCTGGTCGCCAGCGGCAAGGCATTTTTTGACATGGCAAAGGAGCGCATTGCACGTTCGGTGGAGAGTACGGAGCGTGCAATGGTGCAGCAGGCTTTTGAACGCGAGACATTTCTTCAGACACTGCGGGAACAGCGCATGATTATGCTGTCCTATCATCGCGTGCAGGACGGGATCAAGTCATATGTCACCGCGAAGGTCATGCAGACAGCCGATGAACCTGAGCATATTGTAATCGGGATCAGTAATGCAGAGGCGCAGCGGAAGCGGGAAGAAGAACTGAGTGCGACCAGGGCAGAGCGGCTGACATATGCGCAGATCGCGCAGACCCTGGCACAGGATTACCTGGCTATCTATTATGTGGACCTTGCTTCCGACCAGTTTGTGAAGTATACGTTCAGCACCAGGGATCAGGCACTGGAGCAGGGCATGGCCGGAGATGATTTCTTCCATTATATGCGGACGCATCTGCCGGAAATGGTTTTCCCGGAGGATGTGGGAAAAGCGCTGCGTGTTTTTGACAGGCAGACGCTGACACAGATTCTGGACAAGGAACCGGTCTACACCATGTCCGTGCGTTTCCTGCTCAGTGGTGTGCCTACGTATATGTCCGTCAAGCTTATGCGTCACAATCAGGAGGACAATCATCATATGATTGTGGGCATCAGCAATGTTGATGCGCAGATCAAGCGGGAAAAGGAATACGCTGTCGCGCAGGAGCTGGCTCTTAAGGATCCGCTGACGTCCGTCAAGAACAAACGAGCGTATCAGAAGACAGAAGAAAAGATGAACCAGGAAATTCAGAATGGCAGTATCGGAAGCTTCGCGATCGTTTTCTGTGATGTCAATGGACTGAAGGCAGTCAATGATACGCTCGGGCATGCAGCTGGCGATCAGTTCATCAAGGATGCGTGCATGGAGATATGCGGGATCTTCAAGCACAGCCCGGTATTCCGCATGGGCGGAGACGAGTTTGCGGTCATTCTTCGCGGTGCCGACTATGATAACCGGGAGGAACTGTGTGCCCAGCTCTCCCGGAACAATGCGTTTTTTAGGGACAGCGGAGGCATCGTCATTGCCAATGGCATTTCCGTGTATGACCCGAAACGTGACACGGATGTGGCCAGCGTATTCGAGCGTGCAGATACAGCCATGTACGCCAACAAGAAAGTATTGAAAGGGGAACGCTGAACAGCTCTTGATGGAAGCGTAAAAAGGGAATACAATGGGAGACGGAACCACTTTTCCGACAAAAGGAGGACAGATTCATGACTGAAATGATGAACCAACTGAAATCGATCGGCATTATCCCCGTTGTTGTGCTCAATAACGCAGACGATGCCCTGCCGCTGGCGGAACGTCTGGTCAAGGGCGGACTGCCCTGCGCGGAAGTAACCTTCCGTACGGACGCGGCCGAGGAATCCATTCGCCGTATTGCCAAGGCTTTCCCCGAGATGATCGTGGGAGCAGGCACCGTTCTGACCTGTGAACAGGCTGACCGCGCTATTGATGCGGGTGCCAAGTTTGTTGTCAGCCCTGGTTTCAATCCCAAGGTTACCGAGTATGTGCTGAAGAAGGGCGTTCCGATGACGCCTGGCGTATGCACGCCCACTGAGATCGAAGCGGCGCTTCAGTTCGGGCTGGATGTACTCAAGTTCTTCCCGGCCGAGCCCTCCGGCGGTCTGAAGATGATCAAGGCTCTGGCAGCGCCTTATGTGGGACTGAACTTCATGCCCACTGGCGGCATCAATGCGGATAACGTGCGTGATTATCTGAAGTACGACCGTATTGTGGCCTGCGGCGGTTCCTGGATGGTCAGCGGTGCACTGGTGAAGGAAGGCAAGTTTGACGAGATCGAGAAGATGGTCCGTGAAGCAGCTGCCATTGTGAAGGAAATCCGTGGATAAAAAACAAAGGAGTGCACTGCACTCCTTTTTTGATATCCTGCCCCATGTCAATAACAGGATACGGATCAATCATACGGCAGGCGCAGCAAAAGCGTCTGCCGTATGCTCTGCCCGCCGGTCAGTACCGGATATGCAGGCCAATGGTCCGCTGAGCACGGAAAAGCCCTGGGCATGTGACAGGCGCATTTCTTTCTCAGGCTTCGGTAACCCGTTTTCCTGTCATATGTTCCGGCACCAGGCGGAACATGGCTGTCCACGGACCGGATACTGCGATCTCCCGGGCAATGTATTCTTCGTCATCCGTGAACCGAAGGCTCAGCTCACGCGCGATTCCATAGATGGTCTCCTGGTCTTCAATCATTTCAATGTGGCCAAACACAATGACGCTCTCGAAATGCAGCGGCCAGGCCTGGCCGATTCGTCTGCCTTCGTCAATGACGCAGAAAGAGGCTTTGTTGCACTGGCGTATGGCATCCATCCGATGCCCGGTTCGGCCTGTGTGAAAGTAAAGACAGCCGTCTTCCTCCCTGTAAAAATGATTCAGCGGCATACCGTATGGATAGCCATCGTCGCCAAGGACGGACAGTACTCCCCGAAGCTGTGTCCGGAGAAGCTGCAGGCAGGCCTCATGGGACATAGCCTGCTTTTGACGTGCGATTTCCCGAAACATGAAATCCCTCCTGTTCAGGAAGCATTGTAGCATATTGCTGGATCATGGTCATGCAATTGTTACTTTTTATCGTTGGACCTGTGTTTCTCCTATGATACAATTCACATATGTCCTGCGGATTGATGGGAAATAAAGAAGGTCCGCAGGCGTATGAAGGAGGATGTCATGCGGAAAATCCTGATTTGGCTGCTGGCAATGTGCAGTGTTGTGACACTGGCAGCTGCAGAGACTGTATCCTTTGAGGAAGCAGGGTTTGCTCCTATTGAAAAGGAAAAGTGGACCAATAAGCTGTACGAACAGCTCTCTCTGGAAGGGATAGAAGCAACTGTGCTTGCCTACAGCGGAGAGAACGGAAAGACAGAGTTCCGGATCTATGGAAGCATTGGAAAGACCAAGGGTGTGTATCCGGTGCTGGTGACCCCGGTCAGAAATGAGGAAGGGGAGACGGAAAAGTACGAAGCCGCCCTTCTCTCGGTGGAACCTGTCAAGGAAAACCAGAAGAATGTAGGAAAGTTTACACCGGCAGATGCCCCGGAAGTCCCGGAGGGATTTACGGTGAACAAGAAAGGCATTTTCCAGTTCACCAATATCTTCGGGGAAAAGGAAAGCTATATCTATGGCACCTTTGACGGAGAAAACTTCGGGTTTTATAAGGCGGAAAACAATCGAGTGGTCCCGGGAAGTCTCTGCTACAGTCTGGACAATGCCAGTGAGCGTATGAAACCGGACGGGCGCAAGAAAATGCCTGTGCCCGCCGAGTTCAAGAACGGGTTCCAGGAAACGGCGGAGATTGTGCTTTCTGATGGCGAGCGTGCCTTTGTTCCGACGATATATCCCATGCTCAGCGCAAGCATGGATGTGGCGCAGTACCTGGCCGGCGAAGGCAAGTATGACGAGACCAAAGCACCGACAACCCGGAAGTCCGATATCCCCAAGCCGGATACAGGATCCAACCCTGTGGTGGGAGACAGACCGGCAAGCGCAAGATAACGAAACGCCAAAAAGAGCCTGCTGCTTCATGCGGCAGGCTCTTTTTCGGCACTCAGGGTTTTGGTGTGGCAAAGCGTTCACGGTTCTGATTGTCAGACTTCGGCGCTTGGATTTCACCGGCCTTCATCAGGGCTGACTTGGTCAGCATCGGTCCGAAGAGCTCATAGATCAGGACGGAGAAAAGAACAATGTTGCGGATGATGTTTCCCATGTCCGTTCCCAGCTCCTGGGCTGTAACAACCATACCCAGGGCAACGCCGGCCTGCGGGAAGAGGGTAATCCCCAGATACTTGCGCACATTCTCGGAGCAGTGCATGGCGGTGGAGGTAATCCGGGCACCGTAATACTTGCCCAGGCAGCGGACGACGATATAGACAACACCGACCAGGATCACAGCCGGGTAGCGGAAGACGGAAAGATCCAGCTGCGCGCCGGAGAGTACAAAGAACACGGCATAAAGCGGTGCGGTCCAGCGTTCGGAGCGCTTCATGATATCCTCGGAATACTCCGACAGATTACAGAAGATCGTGCCCAGCATCATGCATACCAGCAGGGAGGAAAAGCCGATGTGCAGTTCCTCGGTGATATCGATCTCAATACTGGCCAGGGAAATGGTCATAAGAACAAATGCGATGGTCATGGAAAGACGGTTGGTATTGGAAAAGAACAGCTTTTCCAGATGAGTGAGTATGGCACCCATGATCGATCCCAGAATCAGGGAGCAGACAATTTCCAGCAGCGGATTGACCAGTACACTGATGATACTCAGGTTCCCGCCGTCAATTGCCTGGGCAATGCCGAAGGATACGGCGAAGACCACAAGGCCGACCGCATCATCCAGGGCGACAATGGGGAGCAGAAGATCCGTCACCGGACCCTTGGCTTTATACTGACGCACGACCATCAGGGTGGCGGCCGGCGCAGTGGCACTGGCAATCGCACCGAGCGTAATGGCTACCGGCAGTGGCAGGACATCGGGACCGAGCACAAAGTGCAGGGCAATCAGGGCTGCATCCACAAAGATTGTCGCAGTGACGGCCTGAAAAATACCGATAACGGTTGCACTTTTGCCAGTGGTTTTCAGATGCCCCAGGCGGAACTCATTTCCGATATCAAAGGCGATGAAACCGAGTGCGACATTGCTCAGCACACTGACCTCGCTCAGCGCGGACATGCTGGGAAAGCCCAGTCCCGGCACCTGGAGAGCGCCCAGAAGAAAGGGGCCCACACATACGCCGGCGATCAGAAAGGAAGTCACGTCAGGAAGCTGCAGATGCAGTTTCTTGAACAGACGGGTCATCATCAGACCTGCGAAAAGCGCAAAGGCGGTTGACAGCAGGGATGTCATACAATCAGTCCTTACAAGAATAAATGTCGCCGACCATGCGGCGCGACGGTAGATTATAGCACACTGTAAGGTTTTTGCAATTATACAGAAGGAATTCTCGGGCATGAATCGAAAATAAAAAAGAAGGCTCAGAAGGCCAAAATGTATAGGAAGAACAGAAGGTAGAATCATGAAGCGAGTGTTTCTGACAGTACTGGATGCAGTGGGATGCGGGGAACTCCCGGATGCTGCTCTGTACGGAGACGTCGGTGCCAATACATGGGGACATGTCGTGGATGCGGTGCATCCCCAACTGCCCAATCTGGCTGCTCTGGGGCTTGGGCATATCCCTTCGACACATTATGAGAAGGATGAGAACGCACGGGGTTGCTATGGCCGGTGCCGGGAGGTGAGCGCAGGCAAGGATACGACCACCGGGCACTGGGAAATGGCGGGCGTGCGTCTGCCGCAGGCGTTTCCCACATTTCCGGACGGATTCCCGGAAGAATTTATTCATGCCTTTGAAGCGAGGATCGGTCATCGGGTGATCGGGAATAAGCCTGCTTCCGGGACAGCCATACTGGAAGAGCTCGGGGAACGCTCCCGCAGGGACGCGACCCCGATTGTATATACCTCTGCAGATTCGGTGTTTCAGATCGCCTGTCATGAGGCTGTATTCCCCCGGGAAGAACTGTATCGGTTCTGTGAGATCGCACGGGAAATGCTCCAGGGACCGCTGGGCGTGGGCCGGGTGATTGCCAGGCCGTATATCGGCGAGGAAGGCAGCTTTGTGCGCACAAGCGGACGCCGCGACTTTTCGCTCCCGCCCTGCGGCAGGACCATACTGGACGCTGTGAAGGAAGCGGGCATGCAGAGCCTGGGTGTGGGGAAGATCGAGGATATCTTTGCGCACACGGGGCTTACAGGTTCCAATCATGCCGCCGGGAATACGGCCTGTCTGAAGGCATGGATGGACTATATGAAGACGGATTTTGACGGACTGTGCTTTACCAATCTGGTGGACACGGACATGCTCTGGGGGCATCGCAGGGATCCGAAAGGCTTTGGCATGGCACTGGAAGAGATAGATCGCGCGATCCCCGATATCCTTTCGCTCATGCACACAGGGGACCTGTTGATTCTCACGGCTGATCATGGCTGCGATCCCACCTTCCATGGAACAGACCATACAAGGGAATATATTCCGCTGCTTGTGTATACACCGGGCATGCGCAGGGCTGTGGATCTGGGTGAGCGGAAAACCTATGCGGACATTGCCGCGACCATTGCAGCATGGCTGGGACTGTCCCCGCGCTTTGACGCGGAAAGCTTTATGGCGCAGATTGAATGCGCCTGCCAGGCCTGAGATATGCTGTACCTGCGTTCGTTCCGCTTTCCGGATCGGGAGGCGGAAGTGGGGTATGAAATCAGTCTGCGCAGGACATGCTATGCATCGCATTATCCTTTTGGCGTGCTGGGCGAGCGCTTCTCGGGAGCACTGGATCTGGAGCCGCTGACCATCCTTTCAGGGGATAACGGGTGCGGAAAAAGTACGGCAATTCATGTGATGGCTGAAAAACTGGCGGTACAGCATACCTCGCTGTACAACCGCAGTGCGCTGTTCGAGGATTATCTGTCGCTGTGCGAAGCGGATGTCTCTCCGGCACTTCCCCGGGAGAGCCGGGTGATTACCAGCGATGATGTGTTTGATTTTGTCCTGAACCTTCGGGCGATGAATGAAGGCCTGGAATCGCGCAGAGAAGTGCTTTTCCAGGAGTGGGTGAATGCTCGTCACGAGACCAGCCGGATGCGCAGCCTGGAGGATTATGAGAGGGTGCGCAGAACGGTGGACGCCAGGCGGCATACGCAGTCTGCTTATGTCAGAAATCAGATGCATGCGGATATAAGAGAGCATTCCAATGGCGAGAGCAGTCTGCTTTACTTTGAGGAAAAACTCCGCGAACCGGCGCTGTATTTTCTGGATGAACCGGAAAACAGCCTGTCACCGAGGCATCAGAAGGAACTGGCACAGCAGGTGGAGGAGAGCATACGCTTTTTCGGGTGCCAGGTTGTCATGGCGACGCATTCGCCGTTCTTCCTCTCCCTGCGGGGTGCCAGGATATACGACATGGACCGTCAGCCGGCTCAGCCATGCCGATGGCAGGAACTGGGGAGCGTGCGCACCTATTTTGACTTTTTCAGGGTGCACTGGAGTGCACTGGAGGAGAAAACATGAAAGAGGGATTCGTAGATGTGGCACTCTTTATTCTCGGTATGGAGACGGAGATCCGGTATGCCACAGCACACAACCTGACCGGAAAACCACTGTCCGGCTATGAGGCAGGCAAAGCGGTCCTTACCCAGGAAGCGGCCCAGGCACTGAAGGAAGCGTTTCTGCAGGCACAGTCTGCGGGCTACGGCATGCGTATCTATGATGCCTATCGCCCTGTCCGCGCTGTTGCTGACTTTATGCGCTGGGGGGAAGCGCCGGAGGACGGCCGTACAAAGACAGAGTTTTATCCGGAATATGACAAGCGTGAACTGATTCCTCATGGATTTATTGCGCGCCGTTCAGGGCATTCCCGCGGCTCAACGGTAGACCTGACGCTGACAGAGAACGGGATGCCCCTGGACATGGGGACCGGATTTGATTTCATGAGTGAAAAAAGCCACCATGATACGGAACTTGTCACGCCGCATCAGACTGAAAACCGGAACCTTCTGAGACGTTTCATGCAGGAAGCTGGTTTTAGGGATTATGCGTATGAGTGGTGGCATTATACCCTGGCAAACGAACCCTACCCGGATACCTATTTTGATTTTGTGATTGTCTAGGAGAAGAATACAGATGGCAGAAAAAAAGGTTTCGTCGTGGAATGATGTAACAAGGCGTGCCGCAGGGGATGTGGAGACATGTGGTTTTTTGCATGTGCATCCGGATATTGTTTCCAAGGTGCGCGGTGTGCTTCCGGGAGAGGAAACCCTGAACAGGCTGTCAGAGCTGTTTAAGATTTTCGGCGATGGAACCCGGATCCGGATTCTGTATACGCTTTTTGAAGAGGAACTGTGCGTATGTGATCTGGCAAATCTCCTGGGCATGACGCAGTCGGCGATATCCCATCAGCTGCGGGTGCTCAAGGATGCCAATCTGATCCGCAATCGTCGGGAGGGTAAGACCGTCTTTTATTCACTGGCAGACGAGCATGTGCGTCTGCTTCTGAGCGTGGGAACCGAGCATATCAATGAGGACGACTGAGAAGGGGGAAAAGACGTATGGCGAATACCAAGGCAATCACCATTGCCAGAGGCTATGGCAGCGGCGGACGGACCATGGGCAAGATGCTGGCCCAGGAACTGGGATGGAATTACTATGACCGGGAACTGCTGCGCCTGGCCAGTGATGAGAGCGGGATCAGCGAAGAGCTCTTTGCCAAGGCGGACGAGAGCGTGCGCCGCTCGCTGACAACACTGTTCAAGGTACAGTCAGACTGCTTTGACGGAGGCGTGATTCCGCCGGACCGTGATGACTTTATCTCCAATGAAAACCTCTTTCGCTATCAGGCCCGAATCATCCGCCGTCTGGCTGAGACGGAAAACTGCGTGATTGTAGGCCGGTGCGCGAACTTTGTTCTCAAAGGACAGAAGAACGTGGTCAACTGCTATGTGCATGCGCCGGAGGATGTCTGCATCCGCACCGTGATGCAGATGTATGGCATGTCCCTGGAAGATGCCGCGAGGAAGATCCGGGAGACGGATAAGCGGCGCGGTGCGTACTATCGCTATTTTACGGGGCATGACTGGCAGTGCGCAGACGATTATGATCTGTGTCTGGACTCGTCCCGCATGGGATGGGAACAGTGCATTCGCATTGTACGCGCCTATCTGGACGCCATTGACGGCTGAGGACGGAACATGACAGACACATTTCTCCATGCAATGACATTCGCCTTTTGCGAAAGACGTGGATTTACAGAGAAAGAGAATTGGAAAACATCGCTTCGTACCATGCAGGAGGAGACCGGATGCAATGCTGTCATTCTCCCGGTGGTAGGCTGGCAGGAGCATGCCTATTCCACAGAGATTCCGCTGGATACAGACCGGATTCTGTCCCCTGAGGACGTGCAGCGCGTGGCGGAATTGACACGAGCGCTGGGCATGAAGCTGATTCTGAAGACGATGGTCAACTGTCTGGATGGATACTGGCGCGCTTATATCCGCTTCATTGATCCGCCAGTGGGCTGTGAACCCTCCTTTGAGGAATGGTTTCAGAGCTATACCCGTCTTCTTCTCTATACGGCTGGCCTTGCACAGGAAAACCAGGCTGACATGCTGTGTGTGGGCTGTGAGACCGTGGGAACGGACGGGCAGGAGCAGCTGTGGCGTGCGGCGATTCGTGAAGCCCGGAAGGTCTATACAGGGCCTATGACCTATAACTGTGATAAATACCAGGAGGGACAGGTTGCCTGGTGGGATGCACTGGATGTGATCTCCTCCTCAGGCTACTATCCCATCACCGATCTTTCCAAGGAGTTTGCGCGGATCCAGTCGGTCTGCCGCCAGTGGCAGAAACCGTTCCTGTTCATGGAGTGTGGTTGCCCTTCCCGGCAGGGCAGCGAACACCGGCCCAATGACTGGAAGTTTGGCGGAGCGACAGATGTGAAGGCACAGAGTGACTGGTATGCGGCCTTTCTGCAGGCTCTGCAGGCCAACCCGTGGGTGATCGGTGCGGGCTGGTGGGACTGGCCGGCCAGGCTGTATCCGGATACGGAGGGAATAGTCCACAATGGATACTGCATGCATGGAAAACCGGCTGCGGCACTGATGAAGGCATTTGCCATGCGCACAGAGAGCAGATGAAGAACGATATGCTTGATACGGCAGGACATATTCTGCCCTTCTGACACGGGAGCAATGCGCTCTCTGTCAATGGTGCGATCGTCGAGGATACCGGGGCATATATCTATTATGCTTTCGGCTGCATGTGGCGGCAACGGAGAGAAAACAGGTGTGCGATTATGCGTTCCATCTTTGTTCTGCCGACTGTGCGGGCCAGCGCATGGCACTGATTGAAAAGAATAAGGTCTTTCTTGGAAGGCAACATACAGGAGGTATCCATGCTTCAGCAGGTGATGACAGCACCCGGGCAGATTATGTTTGTGGAAAAGGAAATGCCGCAGCCAGGGCCGGGCGAAGTCCTATTGAAAATCATGAAGATCGGCGTATGCGGATCTGACATTCATGTGTATCACGGAAAGCATCCGTTCACGAGCTATCCGGTAACACAGGGGCATGAGGTCTCTGCCCGGATAGAGAAGGTCGGTGAGGGTGTGACAGACCTGCGTCCCGGACAGAAGGTAACGGTGGAACCGCAGGTGGTATGTGGTACATGCTATCCCTGCCGGCACGGAAAGTACAATCTATGCGAAAAGCTCAAGGTAATGGGCTTTCAGACAACCGGCATGGCCAGCGAATACTTTGCCGTAGATGCCGGAAAGGTTACGCCGGTTCCGGAGAGCATGACATATAATGAAACGGCCATGCTGGAACCGCTGGCTGTCACGGTACATGCAGCGAAACGCGCTGGAACGGTCCGAGACCGGGATATGGTAGTGCTTGGCGCAGGCCCGATCGGGATCCTGCTGATGCAGACGCTGAAGGCGATGGGGGCCCGTCGCGTCATGATTTCGGATATCAGCGATTATCGTCTGGCGCTGGCGGAACGCGTCGGCGCAGACAAGGCTGTCAATACGGCAAGGACGGATTTCGCAGAGGCACTGGAAGACTTCTTCGGACCGGACAAGGCGGATGTCATCTATGACTGCGCAGGCAATGATGTGACCATGGGCGATGCTATCCGATGTGCGAGAAAGGGAAGCACCATTATTCTGGTCGCGGTTTTTGCAGGCATGGCAAATTGTGATCTGGCGGTACTCAATGATCATGAACTGGACCTGAACACTTCCATGATGTACCGGCATGAGGACTACCTGGAGGCGATTGCACTGGTCGCCTCTGGCAAGGTACAGCTGCAGCCGCTGATGACCCGGCACTTTGCTTTCCGCGATTACCTGGCTGCATATCAGTACATTGATGAAAACCGGGAACAGGTCATGAAAGTACTCATTGATGTGGATCCTTCGGAGGCATAGAATGACCCGATATCTGTTCGTACATTTCCGCGAAACGACAACCCCGGACGGGGAACAGGTATACTTTGCGCTGAGCAGGGATGGCTTTTCATGGGAAGCACTGCATGGCGGCCGTCCGGTGCTCTGGGCATACCGGGGTGATCACGGCGTGCGGGACATGACTATTATCCGGGACATAGCCACCGGTCGGTTCCATATCTATGCGACCGATCTGTCCCTGGCTTATGGCATGCGCGGGAAGTATCAGCACTCATGGGAGGCTGTTTCGCGTTATGGAAGCAAGAACCTGGCGCACTGGGAAAGCCCGGACCTGGTCCATTGGACGGAAGAGGAATTGATTCCATTGGGGGACGAGGACTTCGGATGTCTCTGGGCACCGGATATACTGTATGATCCCTCTGCACAGGACTATGTACTGCACTTTTCTGCCTCGCACCGGTCCAATGGTTTTGGACCCAAGCGCATCTATTATGTTCGTACCCGGGATTTCAGGCAGTATACCCTGCCGCAGCTGCTGTATGAAAAGGCGGACAGCGGCGTCATTGACTCCGCTATGTATGCAGATGGCGGCCGGTACTACCTGTTTGTGAAGAGTGAGAAGAATCCGGCAAACCTGATCCTGCTCAGGGGAAACACTGTTACGGGACCCTTTACGCGAATTCCTGCGTTTGATCAGGCCATGGCACAGATCGATGCGGGGAAGTATGAAGCACCGACGGCTGTGCGTCTCGATGATGGACGCTGGTGTCTTTTCCTGGACTATTACGGTGTGCATGGGGCCGGGCAGGGCTATATTCCCTTTGTGTCGGACTCGCTGGAAAATGGTGCGTTCGTACGGGCAGACGAAAAGTTTGCCTTTCCCTATGGGTTCAAGCATGGCACCATACTCCCCATTACAGAGGAAGAATATGCGCGTATGCGCGCGCATGACTGGGACGATGTCCCCGATCTGCGATAAAAAAACCGGATGCCTGGCATCCGGTTTTTTTGTAAGGTCTTACTGCTTCTTGCCCTGGTTGGCAACAGCCTGCATTTTGGCCTGGATAGCACTCTGGTCGCCCAGGTAATAGTGCTTGATGACATTGAAGTCATCGTCGAACTCATAGACCAGCGGAACTGCGGTGGGAATATTGACACCGATGATTTCATCACTGGAGAGATTGTCGAAGTACTTTACCAGCGCGCGCAGGGAGTTGCCGTGCGCGGCGATGACAACACGCTTGCCGGCCTTCATATCGGGCTTGATGACTTCCTCGAAGTAGGGAACCACGCGCTCGATGGTGGTCTCCAGGCTTTCGTGGGCGGGCAGAAGGCTGGGATCCACATCACGGTACATGGGCTGACGTGAAGCGCTGCGCTCATCGTTGCTCTCCAGGGCCGGCGGCTTGACATCAAAGGAACGGCGCCATATCTTGACCTGCTCCTCACCGTATTTTTCGGCGGTCTCGGCCTTGTTAAGGCCCTGCAGGGCACCGTAGTGGCGTTCATTGAGCTTCCAGCTCTTGACTACTGGCAGCCAGGCACGGTCCATTTCGTCCAGTGCGATGTTCAGGGTATGAATAGCGCGCTTAAGATAGGAAGTATAGCAGATATCAAAGTCATAGCCTTCCTGCTTGAGTGTGATACCGGCCTGCTTGGCTTCTTCGCGGCCTTTGTCGCTCAGTTCCACATCGGTCCAGCCGGTGAACAGGTTCAGTTTGTTCCATTCGCTTTCACCGTGACGGATCAGCACGAGTTTCATCATCGGAGATCATCCTTTCTGCTTCAGACATATCGTAGAACAGGGCATGCCATAAGCGCTCAGCGTGAACGTCACGGGCATGCTTCCCGATAATCATAACCGTCCTGACACAGATCTGTCAATCATCGGACTCAAGAAAAATATGAGCGGCATGTGCTGGATGCGGGACGGCTTCATAGTTTTCCCCCGCAGAGAAACAGAGAATAATCTGCAGTCGGATGTTTCCAGGGTAAAAGGATACGGTTGATGCCAGGACAGCCGCTCCCATTCAGGGTGTTCTGGAAATGTGACTTTGCGGAAAAAGCTTTGTAACAATATGATTGTAAGGAAGCTTTACTTGGCGTACAATCTTGTTGTTCTTTGCTTGCAGAGAAGAAATGTCAGAAGAGGCAATCGGACAGAAGGAATGTCTGCTGTCGGAGAACCATTCCATGAGATGAAACGGAGAGAAGCAGTACTATGGCATGCACAACCGTACTGGTCGGAAAACAGGCCAGCCATGATCGTTCGACAATGATTGCGCGTACGGATGACGGGCACTTTGATGTGAAAAAACTGATGGTGGTCGAGCCCTCCAGACAGCCGCGAAAATATAAGACAGTTCTTTCACACTGCACGATTCCGCTGCCTGAAAATCCCATGCGCTATACGGCATGTCCCAATGTAGACAGGAAAAACGGTATCTGGGCGGCTACCGGAATCAACAGCGCCAATGTAGGCATGACTGCGACAGAGACAATTACCTCCAATCCGCGGGTGCTCGCGGCGGATCCACTGGTGGTATGGGAAAAGGCACAGAAGCGCGGTGACAAGGATACGCCGGGCGGGATCGGGGAAGAGGATATGGTCGTGCTGGTGCTTCCCTACATCCATTCGGCCAGGGAGGGCGTGGTCCGTCTTGCTTCGCTTCTGGAAACATATGGCACCTATGAGTCCAACGGCATCGCCTTCAATGATGAAAACGAGGTCTGGTGGATGGAGACGATTGGCGGGCATCACTGGATGGCCCGGCGTGTTCCGGATGACGCCTGCGTGATTGCGCCGAATCAGTTCGGCATGGACAGCTTTGATCTCGAAGACGCCATGGGCAAGCAGGAAAACCATATGTGCTCCCGCGATCTGAAGACGTTTATTGACGAATATCATCTGGACCTGAATCAGAAAGGCGTTATGAACCCGAGGGATATCTTTGGCTCGCATTCGGACAGCGATCACCTGTACAATACGCCCCGTGCCTGGTTCATGGCCCGATACCTGACGCCGGACTCCCATGTCTGGGAAGGCGTCAATGCCGAGTATGGCCCGGAAAGTGACCGCATTCCCTGGTGTCTTGTACCGGATCGGAAACTGGCCGTGGAGGACGTGATATATCTGCTCTCCGGACACTTCCAGGGTACGCCTTATGATCCCTATTCCCATCAGGAGACGGGAAAGCGTGGCATCTATCGCTCCATTGGCATCAACCGCACAGGGGTCACTTCCATATGCCAGATCCGGCCATATGTGGAAAAGGAAATCCGGGCACTGGAATGGGTCTGTTTCGGTTCGACGACCTTTGCGGCTTTCCTTCCGCTGTATACCAATGTGGAGCGCATGCCGAAATATCTCAGTGATGTGACACTGGAACCGTCAACGGAGAACTTTTACTGGGCCAGCCGCATGATTGCTGCGCTGGCGGATCCGAATTATGCGACCAGTATTCAGAATATTGAGCGCTATCACAACCAGGTTCTGACAAAAGGCCGGCAGATGGTTCTGGAGTATGACCGGGCATTTGCGCGCAAGAAGGAGCCCGGCCTTCTTCTCAAAGCCAATGAGGCGCTGGCCGCCATGGCACGGAAGGCAACGGTGGAGACGCTGGGCAAAGTGCTTCAGGATGCCAGTGAGCATATGAAGAACGGCTATAACCGTGCCGACAACTGACAGGCGGAAAGCTGCTGGAAGAGGTGATTATTTGTGCTGGGACTTTTGTGGGTGCTGTTTGTCGTGCTGAACGGACGTCTGACACTGGAAATTGCACTCCTGGGACTGGTTGCCGCAGGTCTTGTGTTTGCATTCCTGTGCGCTTATCTGGAATGGAGCATGCAAAAGGAAATCGCACTGTGGCGGCGTATGCCCGGACTGATACTGTATGCGCTGGAAATGGTGTGGGAGATACTGAAAGCAAACCTGGCGACGGTTCGCCGGGTATACAGTCCCCGAGCACCGCGCTCGGCGATTGTGACACTGCATCCGTCACTGACGGAAAACTGGCAGAGACAGACATTGGCCAATTCCATAACGCTCACACCCGGTACCATTACTCTGGAATGCGATGAAGACCAGATGGTGATTCACTGTCTGGATAAAGCCATGGGAGAAGGCCTGGAGAATTCACGGATGGAGCAGCATCTCAGGCGCATGGGAGGCAAGGCATGACGGATATGTATACAACGCTGTTTACCGGTGTTCTTGTCATATTGGGCATACTGATGATTGCGTGCCTGATCCGGGCCATTCTTGGCCCGCGCACGGCAGACCGTCTGGTGAGCATGAACATGACGGGGACACTGGCCATGATGATGATCGCGATCCTTGCATGGATGCTGGACGCAGGCTATCTGCTGGACGTGGCACTGATCTATGCAATGCTCAGCTTTCTGGCTGTGGTCGTGCTGGTCAAGGTATTCATCGGCGCATATGCACAGAAGCATTCGAAATCGGGCGGGGAGGCAGAGACATGATACGCTTTATTGTCTGCGCGGTTTTTATATGCCTGGGCCTGTTCTTTGAGATTACAGCCGTCATCGGCGTGTATCGCTTTGATACCGCGCTTCGGCGCATGCATGCCGCAGCCCTGGGGGACACCATGGGCCTGTTCTTTATTGTGCTGGGACTGATTGTGGCGGAAGGCCTGAGCGGGAATCTTCTCAAGTATGCGATGCTGGTGCTGCTTTTATGGAATACGTCGCCGATTGCTTCTCATCTGATCGGAAAACTGGAGTATGAAACGAACGAAGCGCTGTCAAAGGAGGTGGAAACATGGAAGTCCTGAACACACTGCTGCTTATATTTATTCTCCTGTGTGCGATCGCGGTATCCTTTACCCGGGACCTTCTCACTTCCATTATCCTCTTCATGGCACAGAGCATTGCCATGTCCATAGTATGGATTCTTTTGCGCGCACCGGATCTGGCCATTACGGAAGCCGCTGTCGGCGCAGGGATTACGACGCTTCTGATGTTTATTACGCTCAAGAAACTGCATGCAATTCGCTTTCAGGGGAAAGATCATGACAAAGAAGAAGAATAAGGCCTGGGACTGGCTTGTGGACGGTTCACAGGCACTGGATGACACGATGATACAGGAATACGCGGAAGGGGAGAGCTCGGAAACGCCCAGCGTGTTTTCCCGTCCGCATCCGCGGGAGAGCGGATACTATGAACGGTTCCATACATGGAGTCATGACAGAGGCGCCAGACTGATGAAGGTACTCTATGCCGTCATGGTGGTATGCATCTGTGTGGGCATCAGTGCGCTCCTGATTGCCACCACGTCGGACATGCCGCAGTTTGGGGACGCTAAGCCGGTGGAAGACGATGCGCTTTCTGCCTTTTATGTGGAGGAAGGGTATCTGCATACCGGGGCTCCGAATATTGTGACCAGTATTATTCTTGATTTTCGTGGGTTTGATACGCTGGGAGAATCCCATGTGCTGTTTATTGCAGTGTGCACGGTAATGATGCTGCTGTACATACCCCGCCGCGATGATCCGGAACATCTGCGTGAGTGGCTTGCCTCAGAAGCGGATGACCGGGCGACAGAACCGCATAACGATCTGATACTGCAGCAGGGCGCTAAGCTGATCGTGCCGATGGTCATGATCTTTGGCATCTATATCCTGCTCAACGGGCATCTGTCTCCTGGCGGCGGATTCTCCGGAGGTACCGTGCTTGGCGCGGGCATGATTCTGTATCTTCTTTCATTCGGGTTCCAGAAGACGGAGCGGTTCTTTAATATCCATACATTTCGCCGGGTTTCCACTGCAGCGCTGATGTTCTATGCGCTGAGCAAGGGGTATATCTTCTTTACCGGAGCGAACCGGATTCCGAACGGCATCGGCACGGGACAATTCGGTGCCATTCTGTCCGGCGGTCTGCTTCTGCCGCTGAGCATTGCGGTGGGACTGGTGGTTGCCTGTACCATGTATGTACTCTACACACTCTTCAGAAAGGGGGATCTGTAAGATGCTGCCAGTCATTAAGGATCATCTGGAAGAGGTTGCCGCTCTGATTCTGTTCAGCATTGGCTTTTCCAATCTGCTGCTGAACCGTAACATGATCAAGAAAATCATCGGTTTCTCCATGATGGACAGCGCCATATATTTGTTTCTGGCATCTTACGGCTACATCGCGGGACGGCTTGCCCCGATTATGGAAAGCGATGTGCCGGCTCCAAGCGTGACACAGTATGTCAATCCTCTGCCGGCCGGTCTGGTTCTGACCGGGATTGTGGTCTCTGTCAGCACCAGTGCGATTATGCTGGCACTGACTGTGCGCCTGTACCGCCGATATCACACCCTGGATATTGATAAGATCGCGCTTCTGGTAAAGGAGGCCGATGAAGCTTGAAGTGGTGGCAGAACATTCCATTTTTCCTGGTATGGGTACCGCTTCTGTGTGCATCGCTGACAGCGGTACTGCCCTGTAAGGCATCCCAGGCGCTGATTCTTCTCTTCCCCGCGCTGGGGACTGTGCTGTCAGGTGTGCTTTATCTGCACGTTTCCGGGAATATGGCTTTCTATACGTTTCCCATGGGCCTGTTTGGCGCACCGTTTGGCAATGAACTGCGCTATGGAACGGTGGAAGCTATCATGGCAGGCACTTTCTGCCTGGTCCTTTTTCTCAGCCTTCTGGGCGGGTGGAAGCGACTGCAGGAGCATATCGCACCGGAACGGAAAAAGCTCTATTGCGTGATGGTGATGCTGCTTCTGTCCAGCATGATGGCGGAAGTCTTTACCAATGACATGTTTACCGCCTATGTGTTTATTGAGATAACCACCATTGCTGCCTGCGCCCTGATTGTGGCGCGTACCCGCGGGCGGACGCTGTTTGCCGCCACCCAGTACATGATCTTTAATATGCTGGGGAGCGGTCTGTATCTTCTGGGCATTTCCGTGCTCTACTGCATGACAGGGCATCTGCTGATGGTGCCCATGCACGAAAAGATCGAAGCCATGATGGCATCGGGCGAGCATCTGCAGTCGCTGACGCTTTCGGTTACGCTGATGACAATAGGGCTTGGGATCAAGAGTGCGCTGTATCCCTTCCACAGATGGCTACCGGACGCGTATGAAAAATGCACGCCTTCTTCCAGTGCCATGCTTTCCAGTCTGATCTCCAAGACCTACCTGTTTTTGTATATCAAGATACTGGTGCGAGTCGTCGGCCTTCAGCATATGAATGCGCTGGATCTGCGTCCGGTGCTCGTTCTGTGCGCCTTTGGCAGCATTCTTATGGGCTCCATTGACGCGCTGCTGGAAAAGAAGATGCGGCGCATGATAGCTGATTCTTCGGTCGCACAGATCGGCTATATCTATCTGGGCATTGCCGTGGGTACCGAGGCTGGGATTGCGGCAGCGCTGTTCCATATTATTGCGCACGCGCTGGCCAAGTCCCTGCTGTTCCTGTCCGGAGACCGCCTGATCGGTGCATCGGATGAGGACGCGGACTTCCATGAACTGTGCGGCGCGGGCTTTCGTGCCCCGTTTTCCGGTGCGGCGTTTACCGTCGGTGCGCTTTCGATTACGGGTATCCCGCTGTTGGCTGGCTTTGCGTCCAAGCTGTATCTTTCCCAGGCATGCCTTACCATGCCTTCCCGCTGGGCGTTTGCAGGACTGATCGTGCTGGCGATCAGCACGGCACTGACAGCGTCTTACTTCCTGATTACTGTCATCACGATCTACCGCACACCGGTGCACGCGTACCATGCGCCGGTGCATCATCCCTGGTACAGTACAGCGGCCCTGCTGATACTGGCGGGACTCCTGGTCGTGGTGGGGGTGTGCGGATCCTCCCTCTATACATCGATTTTATCCGGAATTCCTTATCTTATCTGAGGAGGTAAGCCTCTATGCTTATGCTATTCCCGGTTTTTCTGCCGATCCTGGGCGCCATTCTGATCGCCTGCCTGCCCAAGGATCGCCGCGGACTGATTCATGCGTGCATGCTGGGTGTACTGTCTGTATCAGCATGCCTCGCACTCGCTGTTGCACTGGGAGATGAGCAGACACTGGTAGTGTGGAAACTGACAGACCGCATTTCCATTGCGCTGCAAAGTGATGCACTTTCCCGGATCTACCTGGTCTTTATTTCCCTTGTCTGGCTGGCCGTGGGCGTGTACAGCATGGGATATAATGCGCATGACCCGGCACTGGCGCGATTTGATGTCTTCTATACGGCCACCTATGGCATTCTCATGGGACTGAGCCTGAGCGAGAACGCGGTTACGCTGTATATGTTCTATGAAATGATGACGCTGATTACGCTGCCGCTTGTCATGCATACCATGGAGCGGGATGCGGTCAGTGCCGGCATCAAGTATCTGATCTATTCCGTGTTCGGAGCCAGTACGGCCCTTCTGGGCATCTTCTTTATGGCGCATTACGGCACAACCCTGAGCTTTACCGCTGGCGGCGTACTGGACGCGGAGAAGGTGGCGGGGCACGAAAGCCTGCTTGTGGCGATTTCGTTCCTGATGATGCTGGGCTTTGGCGTAAAGGCCGGTATGTTCCCGATGCATGCCTGGCTGCCCACTGCGCACCCGGTTGCGCCGGCACCGGCCAGCGCGGTGCTATCCGGTGTCATCACCAAGATGGGTGTGCTCGGCGTCATCCGCGTGGTCTTCTATCTGGTCGGCGTTGATTTTCTCCGCGGCACCTGGGCACAGACGGCATTTATGGTGCTTACACTGATTACGGTTTTCATGGGATCACTGATGGCGCTTCGGGAGAAACAGCTGAAAAAGCGTCTGGCATACTCCAGTGTATCCCAGGTGAGCTATGTGCTCTTTGGCCTGTCCACCATGTCGCCCATAGGGTTTGTGGGCGCCATCCTGCATATTGTCTGCCATTCGCTGATCAAGAATACACTGTTCATGGCTGCGGGTGCGATAATTCATGAGACAGGCAAAACCCAGGTGGATGACCTTACAGGGATCGGCAAGGTCATGCCGCGCACCATGATTGCCTTTACCATTGTATCGCTCGGGCTGATCGGCATTCCCCCCACCGGAGGGTTTATCAGCAAGTGGTACCTGGCACAGGGCGCGCTGACACTTGACAGTGCCGCAGCCTGGATTGGTCCGGCTATTCTTCTGTGCAGTGCACTGATGACAGCCGCCTATCTTCTCGTCATTGTCATCCATGGCTTTTTCCCTGGTGATCGGGACATAGTCAAGGGAAAGGCTGCCGGTGCGGTGATGTGGGTACCTATGCTGGTTCTGGCTGTGCTTTCCGTAGTGATCGGCCTTTTCCCGGGCTGGCTGATCGGGTATGCCGAGTCTATCAGTCAAATGATTTTCTGAGTAGCGAGACCCCCTTTCCGAGCACCGAGATGGGCCACGGAAAGGGCCGAGGTGTTGTATGTTCATTGTAACCGTACTTTGTCCGATCCTTGGAGGGCTATTTGTCGGGCTGTGCCGTATGCGCTCTTCCCGCATGCGCGGCGGGCTGGCCGTTGCGCTGATGCTCCTTACATCGTTCCTGGTATCGATGCTGGTCAGACGCGGGCTGCCGGACTGCGTGGTGCTCAGTTATGCAGAGCATTTTACGCTGGCCTTTGGGATGGATCACCGCAGCCAGGCATTCCTGATCCTCATGGCTGTGCTCTGGCCGCTTTCCATGCTGTATGCGCTGGAATACATGCATCATGAGGCGCGGGAAGCCACTTTCTTCATGTGGTATCTGATTGCCTATGGCGTCATGATCCTGTTCTGCTGTGCGCAGAACCTGTTTACCCTCTATGTACTCTATGAGTGCGTAACGCTTTCAACCCTGCCTCTTGTATGGCATACAAAGGACCCGCTCTCTATTGCTGCTGCCCGTTCCTATGTACGCTATTCCATTGGCTGCGCTGCTTTCGGCTTTGTGACAGTGGTCATACTGGGAACGCATGATTCCCTGGCCTTTGTTCCTGGCGGGCATATGTATGCCTCTCTGTCAGACCGTGTGCTCCAGTCCACGTTTGTTCTGGCCTTTCTTGGCTTTGGCGTAAAGGCGGCCATATTTCCCTTCAGCCGCTGGCTTCCCAAGGCGAGCGCAGCGCCCACACCAGTGACAGCGCTTCTGCATGCCGTGGCCGTGGTCAATGCCGGTGTGTTCTCCGTGCAGCGCGTGATCTATGATGTGTTTGGGACGGACCGCCTGCGCGGGGGCTGGGGGCAGAACATTGCACTGACCTTTGCGGCGCTGACGATTGTCTTCGGGGCTGTCATGGCCGTGCGAGAGCATCATGTCAAGCGTCGCCTGGCCTACTCGACGGTGAGCAATCTAGGCTATATGCTGCTGGGGGCAGCACTTATGACAGTGCACGGTGACGCAGCCGCAAGCCTGCATATGGTAGCGCACTCCTTGACCAAGATTGTACTGTTCTTCTGCGCGGGGGCCGTTCTGGTGCAGACCGGCCGTACGCATGTAGCGGACATGCGCGGACTGGGACGAAGAATGCCGTGGACATTCGTTACCTTTTTTCTCTGCGCGCTGTCCCTGATGGGAATTCCGCCTCTGGCAGGTTTTTCCAGCAAGTATGCCCTGATCCTTGCCGCGATCGAGAGCGGCGGCGCATGGGCCGTGCTCGGTCCGGCAGCACTTCTGCTTTCGGCGATCCTGACGGCGGTTTACACCATGACAGTAGCCGTGCCGGCCTGGTTTGTGGCGCCGGTGGATCCAGTGGACGCTGCGCAGGATCCTTCCTGGAAAATGGTGCTTCCCATGACGGTGATTACAGGGCTGATGGTGGCAGCCGGGCTGTGCCCGGATGTTCTGATGAACGCACTGATTGCGGGGTGATGCATGTGATACTGTGGATCCTGGGGATCCCCCTTTGCGGTCTGGTACTCTCGACCGCACTGAGCGCGAAACGGGAAAAGTGGCGTGACAGTACTTATCTGGCGGAGCTTCTGTGCGTGTTTGCGCTGGCAGTCTGCGGTTTTGTTCAGGCACTGCAGGGACATACTGTGTACGCCGACATCCCGGGCCTGTGCGGTATGGGACTGCATTTCTGTCTGGATGGATTCCGGGCGCTCTATGTTCTGATTGCTTCCTTCATGTGGCTGATGACAGGACTCATGTCGCCAGAGTATTTCGCGCATTACAGGAATCGTACGCGCTATTATCTGTTCAATCAGATTACGCTGATGGCCACCCTGGGCCTGTTCCTCTCGGATGATCTGTATACCACGTTTGTGTTCTTCGAGATCATGTCTCTGGCTTCCTATCCATGGGTGGCGCATGATGAGACGGAAAGCGCCATGTCCGCGGCACGCACGTATCTGATCATCGCAGTGTTTGGCGGTATGGTGACACTGATGGGCCTGTTCATGACGTGGAATCGTCTGGGCTCACTGGCGTTTACTGCCCTGCAGGAAGCGCAGGGGCGTACGGACATGACTGTACCCGCAGCGCTGATTATGGTTGGCTTTGCCGCCAAGGCAGGTCTGTTTCCGCTCTATGTCTGGCTTCCACAGGCACACCCTGTGGCGCCGGCGCCGTCCAGCGCGCTTCTGTCGGGCGTGCTGACCAAGACCGGCGTGTTCGGTATGCTGGTCATCAGTCTGCGGCTGATGCTGCATGTGAAGGCGTTCGGGAATGTACTGCTGGCTCTGGGGCTGATTACCATGCTTCTGGGAGCGCTGCTGGCACTTTTTTCCAGCAATCTGAAGCGTGTTCTGGCCTGCTCGTCCATGTCGCAGATCGGATATATTACCGTCGGGATTGCCATGAGCGTGCTTCTGGGACACGAGGGGCATGTGCCGGTCAGCGGCGTCGTCATGCATATGGTGAACCATTCTCTGCTTAAGCTGACCTTGTTTATGGGCGCAGGTGTCATCTATATGAACCTGCATAAACTGGAACTGAATGATATCCGCGGCTTTGGGCGCGGGAAACCGCTGCTGCATGCCGCTTTCCTGCTGGGCAGTCTGGGGCTTGCCGGCGTGCCGGGCTTTAACGGATACCTGGGAAAGACACTGATTCATGAAGGCATACTGGAGTATGCACATGAGCTGTCCGCTTTCAGCATATATAACGTATGTGAATGGATATTCCTCTTTGCCGCAGGCATAACCACCGGCTATATGCTGAAGATCTATATTGCGCTGTTCTGGCAGACGCATCCCAAGCGCCAGGCTGAGTTTGACGCAAAGAACGGGAAGTATATGAATCTTCAGACGAGCATTGCGCTTGTGAGTGCCATGGCATGGATTCCGGTGCTGGGGCTGTTTCCGGGACTGCTGGAAACCTGTGCCCGTATCAGCCAGGGCTTTACCGGGATCGCCGGGGTTTCAGGAATTGCCTACTTCAGTCTTTCCAACCTGAAGGGCGGCGCCATTTCACTGCTTATTGGCACGCTGACCTATCTCGTCGTGGTGCGCCGGTATCTGTATACGAAGGATCGGGGATATATCGCATGGAGCATTGCCATTCGCTGGCAGGAATGGGCTGTGGTGCATCTTGCGGAGCGTGTCATTGATGGAATGTGCACTGTATTTGGATATGCCGTGGAGCATGACAATATACTCGATGCGGTTCCGGCGGCGAAAAGCGCGGTGCGGCTGGGGTGTACTGCCTTTGACGAGGCCATTGAAAACCCGGTTCTCATGAAGGCTGTCCCGGCAGCGGCAGGTGGTGCTTTTACCTCCCTGAGCGGACTGATGGACGGGATTGTGCTGTTCCTGAAGCGCGGGCTTTTCCGCAGGAATAGCGAACACAGACTGTATCCCAAGCATACGGTGTACTATGTGTTCGCCTTTGTTGCAGGCCATATCATGGACGCGTTTGCCTTCCTTCTGAACCTGACCATTTACCGGCATCATCCCATTGATGTGGACTTTACCTATGTGCTTTCAGCCAGACTGTCGGATAACGATACGGAACTGGGGCGCGTCACACGCTCCGTATCCTTTGCCCTGTTCCTGTTTGCCCTGGGCATGCTGCTGGTTCTTCTTTATGTTCTGGTTATCAGCTGAGAAGGGAAGGGAACGGACCAATGAAAACAGGAATTTCCATCAAGAACATATGACGATATTTCATGGAAGAAGGAGGCGTAAAACATGGATATGAATGTGGAAAAACGGAATGCGCTGCTCGCGGAGAAGGTGCTTAAAGGACTTGCATCCAGGAACATGACAGGCAGCTATGCCCGGGATGCCGGGGAAGCACTGGAAATGGCGCTTGCACAGATCCCGGAAGGTGCGAGCGTGACGATGGGTGGTGCCATGAGTGCCCATGAGATCGGGCTGGTAGATGCGCTGAAGAAAGGCAACTATCACTTCATTGACAGGGACGCGTACGAAGACAAGCGACAGGCCATGCTTATGGCCTACGACGCGGATGTGTTCCTGACCAGCTGCAATGCCATGACAGATGACGGTATACTGGTCAATATTGACGGCAATGCCAATCGTGTTTCTGCCATCGCACAGGGTCCCCGGAAAGTGCTCATGATTGTCGGAATGAACAAGGTATGCAGCGATGTGGATGCAGCACTGAAGCGCGCAAGAAACGTTGCGGCTCCTACCAATGCACAGCGCTTTCCCATACAGACGCCCTGCAAGAAAACCGGCACCTGCATGGACTGTAAATCACCGGATACGATCTGCTGTCAGTTCCTGATTACCCGATTCTCCCGCCATCCCGGACGCATTCATGTTATTCTGGTAGGGGAAAACCTGGGATATTGATTAACCCTGAAAACGATTAGTTTTCCACAAAACAAAAGAAAAAAATACGCCTTGACAGAAAAGCCAAAACTCCGTATCATATGCATGTTGCCTTGAGCAGCCGATGCAGAGTTGGCTGAGTGGTCTAAGGCGCACGACTGGAAATCGTGTGAGGGCTAATACCCCTCCCAGGGTTCAAATCCCTGACTCTGCGCGTGAGATTCCCGCATATCTGTGGGAATTTTTTTTTGTGCTGCAGCAAACGGAAACAGAGAAAAGCGGAACGTGATCACACGCTCCGCTTTGTCGTTTTCAGTTCATGGCTGCCAGCAGTTTCTTGATGCTGGAAATGCGTACACAGAGACTGAAGATCTCCATGGCTGTCTGAAGATCCTGAAGGCTGGGATAGGTCGGTGCAATACGGATATTGGAATCCTGCGGGTCCATGCCGTAAGGCCAGGTAGCACCGGCATTGGTCATTACGACACCGGCCTTTTTGGCACGTGCCACGATATCCTTGGCACAGCCGGGCAGGGAATCAAACATGATGAAGTATCCCCCCAGAGGACAGGTCCATGTACCCACGTCCAGGCCTTCCAGATCCCGCTGAAGAATGCTCTCCACCAGCTCAAACTTTGGCCGGATGATATCGGCATGCTTGCGCATATGCTCCACCATTCCGTGAATATCATGGAAGAAGCGCACGTGGCGCAGCTGATTCACCTTATCATGCCCGATTGTCTGCTTGCGCAGATAGGAGAGAAAATCCTCCATATTATTGGGGCTTGTGGCGAGGGCTGCGATACCGCTGCCGGGGAACGTAATCTTGGATGTCGAGGAAAACTTGTAGACCAGGTCCGGATTGCCGGCGCGCTTGCACTCGGCCAGAATCTCAATCAGATAATCCTGCTGATGATCATACAGATGATGCATGCCATAGGCGTTGTCCCAGAAAATGCGGAAATCAGGCGCCTTGGGTTCCAGACGCGCAAAGCGGCGTACCGTGGCGTCCGAGTAGGATATGCCCTGGGGATTGGAATACTTGGGCACGCACCATATCCCTTTGATGGATTCATCCTCCCGCACCAGCTTTTCGACCATATCCATATCCGGCCCGGTGGGCGTCATGGGTACCGGGATCATTTTGATGCCGAAGTACTCGGTGATGGCAAAATGCCGGTCATAGCCGGGAACCGGGCAGAGAAACTTGACTTCGTCCAGCTTGCACCAGGGAATGTTTCCCATGACGCCATGCGTCCAGGCGCGGCTGATGGTATCAAACATGACATTGAGGGAAGAATTGCCGTAGATGATGATATCCTTGGGATTATTCTCCATCATGTCGCCCAGAAGCTCCCGGGCTTCCTGAATCCCCGTCAGCTGGCCGTAATTGCGGCAGTCAGTACCGTCTTCGCACGTCAGGTCAGAGGAAGAATCCAGCACATCCATCATGCCCATGGACAGGTCAAGCTGTTCCTGACAGGGTTTGCCGCGGCTCATGTCCAGGTGCAGCCCCAGTGCCTGGTATTTTTTGTACTGGGCTTTGAGCTGGACCAGTTCCGCATTGAGCTCTTCCTGGGTCATCTGAGAATAAGGTTTCATCTTTGACATCCTTTCCAGTGTGACTTGGGGAACCAACACAGACGATTGTAACAGGAAATGAAAAATTAATCAATGCAAATTGCAGTTTTATCCGATATTACCCGGTAAAATGCAAAAGAAATGCAGAATTCAAGAATGATATCTGCCAAAAATGAAACAAAAAAGCGGGCCGAAGCCCGCTGCATTCAGTCTACCTGGGAATCATATTCCAGAATATGCGCTTCCACTGTCTCTATGCGCTGACGGATGACAATGAGTGTCTGGGAGAGCTCATCGGCCTGTGCCTCAAACCCGATGTCAGGAAGCGTGTCCAGCTGAGAAACGACAAGCGTTTCGCTTTCTCGGAGAGACTGCAGCTCGGTACGCCAGACATCCAGCATTGCCAGCCGGGCCGCCTGAAGACCGGCCCAGAGCCCGCCGGAAGCAACCCCGTCCCGTTTCTCCATCTGATCCTTTAATACCACGATGGCACTGTGCAGTCTGCTTTCCGTATCCTCCAGCGCTTCATGGACGCGGGTCAGGCTGTCACTGCGGCTCTGCAGAGCTGACAGCTGTGCCGTAAGCGTTGTGTTCAGATCACTCAGGCTGGCGACCTGTTCCTGCACGTCCTCAATCTTCCGGCTGCTTTCCTCAATGGTCAGCTTGGCCTCACGGATGCTGCTTTCAATATCGTCCAGATCTTTCTGCAGGACTTCCTTTTCTTCGGACACAGCCTGCCAGTGATTCTGGCTTTCGGTAAGGTCGCTTTTGAGCTGTGCAATCTCTTCTTCCATCTGATGATTCCGCTGGTATACCACAATCCCCAGGGCAATGGCTACCAGCATGACCAGGACAGCTAGGATCACAGGCAGTTTTCTGGGAGAGGAGGTGATTTCTGGCGTCGGTTTCTTTTCTTCCGATACTTCAATCAGGTCGGTGTTCTTCTTATCAGACATCTATTCCGCCTCCTTTTCTCAGGGAATCGAAGGATAGGGAGCTGTGCGTCTCTGCAGAAGCTGATCCAGCGCCTGCGTGAGGGCATTCTCCGTATCTTCGGTCTGTTCTTCCAGGGCGTCCATGCGCAGATACAGGGAATCCGTAAGAGAAGACACCTGCGTCTGTGTGTGCGTGACGGATTCTGTCAGGACCGTGTTGGCTTCATCCAGCGCGGTGCGTGTCTGACGAAGGTCGGTCAGGGAAGCCAGGAGATCATCCACCTGCGGCTGAAGAAGCGAAAGCTCTTCCTCCGCCTTCGGAATGGCCTGGGACACCTGATCCCATTCATACTCCTGCTTGCGTTCGCGGGCGCGGCTGGTTTCCAGAGATACCCTTGCGTCCTCAACGGCATAGGAAAGTTTTTCATGCTGATAGACAAAGTAGGCAGTGGCGCCGCAGGCAAGCAGCATCACTACCGCAAACAGGCGCGCAAACCATTTGGGCAAGCAATCCACCTCCGTTTTGATACATTCATAAACAGGAAGATTCTAGCATATTGATGCGTTTTTGGAAACAGGAAAATTCCCTGGTACAGTTCCGGGCCATGACCTGCAGCATGGAGAATCTGGTAATGAGGGAGAAGCGTTCCTTTTCCCCGGCTTGCATCGCTTCTGGGAGTGTTGTACAATGTCTTTATTTCCGAAAGTGTCTTTTCGAAGACCGTTTGGAATACTTGTATGGCAGGAAAGGAAACGATCGCATATGACGCAACTGGAAGAGCAGATCCTGGATCTTCTGCATGAGGACTGCCGTATCCCGCTGGAAAAGATCGCCGTGATGACCGGAACGACGCTTTCGGAAGTGGCAGAGGCGATTGAAGGCATGGAAAAGCGGCGCATTATCCTGCGCTACAGTCCGACGATCAACTGGGACCGTACGGACCGGGAACGCGTGGAAGCCATGATTGAGGTGCGTGTTATGCCCCAGCGGGACAAGGGGTTTGACGCTGTGGCCAGCCGGATCTATCGATTTGATGAGGTCAAGAGTGTGTATCTGATGAGCGGCGCCTATGACCTTCTGGTACTGGTGGAAGCGCCGACACTGAAGAATCTGGCATACTTTGTCAGTCAGAAACTGTCTACACTGGAAATGGTGACGGGCACGGCAACCAGTTTTGTGCTCAAGCGCTATAAGGAAGACGGCGTGATTTTTGAAGAGACAGAGAAGGATGCGAGGCTGGTGGTGTCTCCGTGAATTATACAGACTTTCTGAATCCGCAGGTGACACAGGTTCCGCCCAGCGGGATCCGGCGCTTTTTTGACCTGGCCTCGACCATGAAGGACACGATTTCCCTGGGAGTGGGAGAACCGGATTTTGTGACGCCCTATACCATACGGGATGCTGCGGTGAATGCAATCCTGGACGGCGGTACGCAGTATACGGCCAACCGGGGTCTTCTGGAACTGCGCAGGGAGATCGCGCTGTACCTCTCTTCCCGTTTTGGGACAGAGTATAACCCGGACACGGAAATTCTCGTGACGATCGGGGCCAGTGAGGCCATTGATGCGACCATGCGTGTGCTGATCTGCCCCGGCGATGAGGTACTGATTCCGGATCCGAGCTATGTCTCCTACAGCCCCAGTGTTCGTTTTGCCTATGGTGTGCCGGTGCCGGTTGTCACCAGGGAGGAAAACGGATTCCGCCTGATGCCGGAGGATGTGGAGAAGGCGATTACACCCAGGACCAAGCTGATTCTTCTGCCCTATCCGAACAATCCCACCGGCGGGATCATGGAAAAGGAAGATCTTCTGAAGATTGCGGACATTGTCCGCCGGCATGATCTGATGGTCATCAGTGATGAAATCTATGCGGAACTCACCTATGGGGGAAAGACGCATGTAAGCTTTGCTTCGCTGCCTGGCATGTGGGAGAGAACCATGACAATCAACGGATTCAGCAAGGCTTTTGCCATGACCGGATGGCGTGTGGGCTATGTATGCGGTCCGGCGGAGATCATAAGTGAGATTAATAAAATCCACCAGTATGGCATACTCTGTGCCTCCCGTATGAGTCAGGAAGCGGCTGTGGCAGCACTGAAGGAAGGACGGGAAAAGAACTACGCCGATGTCCGGCATATGCGCGACAGCTATGACCGCAGACGACGGCTTCTGGTGGAAGGATTTCGGAATATGGGGCTGAGCTGCTTTGAGCCGCTGGGTGCATTCTATGTGTTCCCCAGTATCCGCGTCAGTGGGCTTGACAGCGAGATGTTCTGCCAGAGACTGCTGATGGAACAGCATATCGCAACAGTGCCCGGTACGGCGTTCGGCGTGTCAGGGGAAGGCTTTATACGCTGCTCCTATGCGACCGCCCTGGAAAAGCTGTCCAAGGCGCTGCAGGGCATGGAACGCTTTCTCTGGTCCCTTCCGGAACATGCAGAGGAGCATTGAAGTGAAAGGAATACGCATACATATTCTGATGGCTGTGCTGTGCCTGGGTCTGCTGCTGCCAGCAGTGGGACTGTGCGAGGAAGAAGAGATCGAATGGGATGAGGAAGAAATCCTGTTTGACGACTTTTTCGAGAATGAGGCAGTGGAAACGCAGAACAATGCGGCGGAACGCTCTCAGGAGCTGGAAAGCGATGGCTCTGCGCTTATTACCATAACGGCCACCGGGGACTTTACCATCGGCGGGGACAGCCGGAAACGTGCGGACATCTTTGCCGATGAATTGAAGCGTCAGGGCGGGGATATCCATTTTACCATGCGGAACATGCGGGACACGCTTCTGGCGGATGATCTGACCATTGTGAATTTCGAAGGTACGCTGACGGACTCCACGTTTGTACCCCAGAGCAAGAAAAACAACCAGTTTCTCTTCAGCGCACCGCCTTCCTATGTGGCGATGCTCAGTGAGAACGGGATTGAAGCGGTTGCCCTGGAGAACAACCATATCATGGATCACGGGGAGGACGCTTACGAGGATACCAAGAATGCGCTGCGCGAGGCGGGGATTGTCTATTCCAACTCCACGGAGATCGGCGTGTATCACTGCAAAGGCGTGGACATTGCCATGCTGACTTACCTTTGCATTGACCGGTATGACAGTCTGTGGGACAAAGTTCCGGAGGACATACGGAAAGCGAAGGAAACCTATCCGATCGTGATTGTTTCTTTCCACTGGGGCAATGAAAAGGACTATGCGCCAACGCAGAACCAGATCCGTATGGGCCGTCTGGCAGTGGACAGCGGAGCCGATCTGGTGCTGGGCCATCACAGTCACCGGATGAATCCCATTGAAGAGTATAACGGTGTCTATATATGCTATTCACTGGGAAATTTCTGCTTTTCAGGCAATTCCAAGCCCAGTGACATGCTGTCCTTTGTCTTTCAGACACGCTTCCGTGTGCGCGGCGAGCAGGTGACCAATGAGGGCTTCCGGATTATCCCGATCCGGATATCCTCCAGAACGGACCGCAATGACTTTATTCCCACGATTCTGACCAAGGATACGGCGATTGACTCGGTGATTACAACACTGAAGGCGAACGGACGAAAACTGGAATACGCCGTGAGCGAGTATCCGCTGACCTGGTAATCTTTATAAATCCGGTTTTTGCCGGGAAGGAGTACATTATGTTTGGCAAACTCATGAACAGCTATTTCTATGGCAAGGCAGGGAAAGGTGATTTTACACCGGATGACCTGCCGGCAAACCGGTGGCAGCTTTTCCTGGCAACGCTGCGTGTGCGACTGTCTGCCCTGGTTCGGCTGAATCTGATGTATTTTGTGGTCTGGCTTCCACTGGTAGTCGTGCTGTCCATAGGCTTTATGAGCACGCTTTCCATCGTTCAGTCGACGGATATCGGCGATGGAAAGTCCCTGTATATGATGCAGGCGGAAATGCAGGCAGAAACTGCCAAGGAAGGCGAGCAGACTGTGGATCCGTCGACCCTGACCGTGTTCTCCTTTGAGGAATCCAGGGAACAGCTGCGCAGCGTCATTTTTATGACACTGCTGCTCATGATTCCCTGTATCGCTATTACCGGACCCGCGACAGCCGGTGTGTCCTATGTGACCCGCAACTGGTCACGGGATGAGCATGCGTTTATCTGGTCCGATTTTAAGGATGCCGTCAAGGAAAACTGGAAACAGTCGCTGGTGGTGTCGGTGATTACCGGTATTCTGCCCTTTGTTGTGTACATGTGCTGGCAGTTCTACGGCTCCATGGCGGCTACACAGGCAATCATGATTCTCCCACAGGTTCTGATTGTCATGCTGGGTGTGATCTGGGCCCTGTCGGTGACATACATGCATCCCATGCTGGTATCGTATCAGCTGAAAATGAAGGACCTTTTGCGCAACAGTCTGATGCTGGCTGTGGCGCGTCTTCCCCTGAGCGTGGGCATCCGGCTTCTGCACTGTGTGCCGATTGCGATCTTCGCAGTGCTGGCACTCTTCTGGAATCCGGCCTATGCCTATATGATCGGTGTCGTCTACTACCTGCTGATTGGTTTCAGTCTCAGCCGTTTTGTCACGGCCAGCTATACCAACGGCGTGTTTGACAAGTTCATCAATGTGCGCATTGCCGGCGCGAAGGTCAACCGTGGTCTGCGGGAAGTGGACGAAGACGCAGATGACGAAGACGAGAATGACGCGGAGTAAGCATGTATACGGAGTTTGCCGAGCTTTACGATGAGCTCATGAATGATGTGGACTATGTGGCATGGGCGGAGCAGTATGCTTCGCTCATGTCCCTTTATGGCCAAAAAAGCGGGAATGTCTGCGAGTGTGCCTGCGGTACAGGGTCACTGACACTGTGCCTGCAGGAAATGGGATATCACATGACCGGCGTGGATCTGAGCCAGGATATGCTGTTTCGCGCTTCGGAGAAAGCGCGGAAAGCGGGCTGCATGGTGCCATTTGTTCGGCAGGACATGCGCTGTCTTCAGCTGCATCGCCCCATGGATGCGGTCCTGGCCACCTGTGACGGTGTGAATTATCTCCTGACGCAGAAGGATCTGAAAGCTTTCTTTACCCATGCCTGGCAGGCGCTGAAACCGGGCGGGTGCCTGATCTTTGATGTGTCGACTCCCTATAAGCTGGAACATATCCTGGGGGACAGAATGCTGATGGAGGACACGGAAAGGATCACATATGTATGGCAGAATCACTACGAAAAGCGCACGCGTCTGGTGGATATGCAGCTCTGCTTCTTTGTCAGGGAACCGGACGGACGCTATCGCAGGATTGATGAGGAACAGACCCAGGCAGCGCATACGCAGGAAGAATTGACGGAGTGTCTTTCCGCATGCGGGTTTGATGCAATCCGCTTTTTTGCAGAGCACGGGACGGGAGCCCCGGATGCGCATGCCGAGAGATGGCATATAGCAGCGCGGAAAGTGGGAAAAGAGGAGAAAGCATGATTGAGAGACGGACAATGGATGAAATGCTGCACATGGATGTGTGCGGTGGAGAAGCACGGATTATGCTGTGCGAGACGACGCATCTTGTGCAGGAAGCCCGAAATATCCATGAGGCCACACCGGTATGTGCGGCGGCCATGGGCCGGATCATGACAGGAACGCTGATGCTGGGTGTCATGATGAAAGGGGAGCGTGAGTCGGTAACTGTTACGTTTGCAGGAAACGGGCCTATGGGAAAAGTGGTCGCGGTTGCCGAACAGGGGAATGTCCGCGTCTGCGCTGATGAGGCACAGCTCCAGATGCCTGCGCGCGAGGACGGGAAACTGGATGTAGGCGGTGCGATCGGACACGAAGGCCGTCTGACCGTGGTCAAGGACCTGGGACTGAAGGAACCGTATGTGGGCCAGTGCCCGCTGGTAAGCGGTGAGGTTGCCATGGACTTTGCCCAGTACTTTACCGTTTCCGAACAGCAGCCGTCCCTGGTTTCACTGGGCGTGCTGACCCAGGGTGCGACGATTCTGAAAGCCGGAGGTCTTCTGATTCAGCCGCTGCCCGGATGTTCGGAAGAGACTCTTTCCCAGCTGGAACTGAGAAGCCCCATGTTTGCGGAGATCAGCCGTGAGATGATGGCAGCACCGAAGGAGGAACTGGCGGAAGACTGGTTCCGCGGTATGGACCTGCGTCTGCTGTCGCGTACGCCTCTTGCCTATCACTGCACCTGCTCCCGCGAGCGTATGGAGCGGGCACTGCTGGCCATTGGCCGAAAAGACCTGGAGGAGATTATCGCGGACGATCAGGGAGCGGAGCTGGGATGCCATTTCTGCCGGAAGACCTATTTCTTTACCACGGATGAACTGCGTTCGCTTCTGGCAAGCGCGCAATAAGGAGGGGTTTGTATGTTTGAATGCATCAATTTTGACGATCATCTGGCAGACTTTATCGCTGCGTGGACACCTGCGCATCGGAATGAGTACCGGAACTTCGATGCGATGGAAGCGGATATGCCCCGGATTTATATGGAATTCCTCAATACCTCGGCGCCATGGCTGCAGGGGATTACGCCCGGTGCGTATTTTACTCAGTTCGAGGATCCGAAAGATCTGGTGGACTGGATGTGTGAGTATACCCGTCGCGGTGTCCCGATTCCTGACCTGCTTCTGGAGCAGATCCAGGCGGTAGGCAAGCCCTGTGAAAAACGTCTGGTTGCCCTTCTTAAGGATGAAGAGATGAACAATGAGGCCAAGATGACGGCCATTGGCGTTCTTCGGGCCATGGAATCCACACAGCCCAAGATGCTCTATATCTCCTGGCAGCTGGAGCGGGAGGCAGAGGATGAACTGGCAGAAAACGCGCTGGACTCACTGAAGAACATGGGCAAGTCAGTCGTGCAGCCGATCCTGGAAGTTCTTCCCAAGGCCAATGAAGCCGGGCAGGAAGCGCTTCTGGATGTGCTGGCGGAATACCCGGGCAATGAATCGGTGTTTCAGCTGGCGCTCAGGCTTTTCCGCAAGCATACGGACCGCAGAGCGCTGTTTGCCGGGTACCTGGCCAAGCTGGGGGATGATCGCGCATTGAAAGCGCTGATGGAAGCGGCCAATGATCCGCAGATGGGCTATATTGATTACCTGGAGGTGCGCAATGCCATTGAAGCCCTGGGAGGCACGGCGCCGGAGCGTGATTTTGAGGGCGACGCAGAGTATGAAGCACTGCAGGGTGCCCAGTAATACAGGCACAAGGGGGTGATGCGGATGCTGTGTCCGTATTGCGAAACCTACGCCGATCCGGAGAGCCTGGTATGCCCGGGCTGCGGAAAAATGCTGCCGCGGCGCGAAAAAACTGGCAGCGGTGTCATGTCTATCCGCCAGGGCCGGCCCGACAGGCGTGAACCGGCTCAGAGCGGAATGCCCATGGCGGAAGGCCGGCAGGGCATGGGAAAAGCATACTTTGATGACAGTATACAGGATGAAGCTCCGGATGAGAACATGTATATCGACGAATCCAGGATCCAGCGCATGGAACGCAGGGAGTCAGCTTCCTATTCCGATACCGCGGAAAACGATGAGCGGATTCCTGTAGTGCCGCAGGAAAAACCGGGCAGCCAGCGGAGGAAAAAGAAGCTCCTCCGCAACCATATGACCAACTGGATGGCCGTGCTGGTAGTCGCCGGTGTGCTCCTTTTTGTCCTGCTGGCAGGCACCGTGATTTTCCTGCAGCGCACCGAGCGCGGGCAGATGATCCTGGCGCGAATGGGGCGGGACGCCGGTGCAACGGCTTACTGGTCTGTCGGGGAAGAACGCATGGATACCGGAGACGTGGAAGGCGCGATCGCAGACTTCGTACATGCGAGGGAACTGGATGCAGAAAAAGAAGAGACCAATGTTGCCGGACTTCTGCTGCTGGCTTCCTGCTATGAATCCGTCGGCAACTTCAGCGAGGCAGAAAACATTTATGTCTACCTGTATACAGATGTAGTGCCTTCTGCAGCCGATGCCTATTCCAATGAAATCCGTATTCTTCAGAATACCGGCAGGGAAGACGAGGCTGCTGAGCTGATGCTGCTGGCTTATGAGCGTACCGGGAACAGCAATTTCACGCGTCAGCGCAATGAGCTGCTTCCTGCTGCGCCTGTTACGAGTCTCGGCGCCGGCCTGTATGAGGAAAAGAAGTATGTGAGCCTCACATCCCCGGAGCAGGATGAGATCTATTACACGTTTTCAGCCGACAGCGTTCTTCCTGAAGAGGGCATACAGTACACAGAGCCGATTTTTCTGGATGAGGGCATATGGAGCATGCGTGCTGTGAGCGTCCGGGGAAAACTGGTCAGTGATGAGCTGACCGCGGTGTATCGCATTATCATGCCCTCCCCGCAGTCACCCTATGCCATGCTGGCCCCGGGAACCTATCAGAAACGACAGCGGGTCAAGCTGCGTGTAGGGGACGAAAATAAGGACGACGACGATATTACGATCTATTACACGATCGATGGATCCATTCCCGATGCGGACAGTCCGATCTATGACGGCGAAGGCGTCCTGCTTCCGGGCGGAAACTCTGTGCTTCACGCGGTTGCGGTCAACGGTTACGGAAAGGCGAGCAATACGCTTGAGCGCGGGTATAAAGTGGAGCAGAAGCCCTGGCCGGAAAAATCCTATACAGTGGAGGATACAGCGAATGGAATTGTGCTCAATGCCACCACATGGGATACCTTCCGTGCCGCCTATGGCGAAGGTGAAAGCATGGAACTGGTCAGTATGGAAGGGCTGGGAGACAACTGTCAGAAGCACAACTATTCCTGGGGTTTTGTGACGTTCTATCTGGATGACGCAAACCGGCAGTTCTTGTGTGAAATGTACTTTGACCAGCCCGTATTCAAAGGACCGCGCGGCACAGCCATAGGGGATACAGAAAACGGCGTCGTGTCCCAGTTCCGGGACATGGGACAGGTGGAAAGTCCCAGCGGAAACCGGGGACTGTATTCCAATGATTATGGACGTGGGAAGATTTATGTGGAAGACGGTGGCAAGCGCATTCGATATATCCACAATACAGCAGACTCGCATAAATGGCAGCTGGATTATGTTCTGTCTTCGGCAGGCGTCGTAGTGTCCATTGATCAGCGGTATATCCCATAATAAAGAAGCGGGCCGGCAGGATGTTCTCCTGCCGGCCCGCTTCTTTGAACGTGATGTCAGTTTACCTTGGTGCTGAGCACTTCAGAATAGAGTGTGGTATAGATATTCAGCCATGTTTCATCCAGATCGTGATAGTATTCGCAGCGCGCGATCACTTCATCCGAAGGATTCATGACCGAGCTTTCCTGATAGTCTTCGCCCAGCAGTTCAATGGCGGCTTTATTGGGGCTGCAGTAGCCGATCTCCTCTACATTCGCCGCGGCTACATCGGCACGGCAGAGGAAGTCAATGAACTTTTCGGCGTTTTCCTTGTTCCGGGCAGAAGCAGGAATCACAGCGCAGTCTACCCAGATATTGCTGCCCTCGTCCGGAACCACATAGGCCAGATCTTCATTGAGCTCAATCGCGTACTCGGCATCTCCGCTGTAGACCATGGCCAGCGCGCCTTCTCCGGCAACCATCTTATCCTTGAACTCGTCCAGACCATAGGCTTTGACAAGGCCTGCGGACTTCTGCTGCTTGAGCAGTTCTGCCGCAGCGCTCAGCTGTGTGAAATCGGTGGAGTTGACGCTGCTTTTATCGCCGGTGGTCAAAAGCAGGGCAACGGCCATGGTATCACGCAGGCTGTCCATCATCAGGATCTGGCCGGCATATTTTTCGTTCCACAGCACATTCCAGGTATGTACATCCGCTTCATCCACAAGGTTTTTGTTGTAAAGAATCCCCAGTGTTCCCCACATATAGGGGACAGAGTGTGCATTGTTTGCGTCATAGGCAGGATTGAGCAGATCATCACGGATATTCTTGAAGTTAGGGATATTGTCATAGTTGATTTCTGACAGCAGACCTTTGTTCATCAGGCGTTCCACCATGTACTCAGAGGGGAATACCACGTCAAAGGCACCGGGGTTGGATTCCACGGAGATAACCATCTCTTCGTTGTCGGTAAAGCGCATATAGTTGACTTTGATCCCGGTTTCTTCCTCAAAGAGAGCGAGCATGGATTCGTCAATGTAGTCTTCCCAGTTGAATACATTGACAACCTCATCTGCCATGGCGAGCACAGGGAGCAGCAGCGCCAGCGTCAGGAGCAGGCAAACAGTCTTTTTCATGGTTTTCAAACCTCCATATGGATTCATTATCCCTTGTTGTCCCCGGTACGATGGTTGACGATGAGAAGAAGAACCAGCAGTACCACGAACATCAAAGAGGACAAAGCATAGTAGACAGGGCTGATTCCCAGCTTGGTCGCAGAGTAAATCAGCGTGGAAAGGTTCTGTACCAGGGGCGACGTGGTGAAATAGGAAATGGTAAAGTCGTCCAGGGACAGGGTAAAGGCAAGCAGTGCTCCGGTGACAATGCCCTGCTTACACTCGGGGATAATCACATGCGTAAGCGCATACGCAGGTGTGGCGCCCAGGTCCAGAGCGGCTTCATAGATATGGGTGTTCATCTGCTTCAGCTTGGGAAGAACAGACAGCACCACATAGGGCACATCGAAGGTAATATGCGCAAGCACCATAGTGAAGTAGCCACGCTCTACCTTGGCAAAGATATAAAGCAGCATCAGGGAAACGCCTGTCACGATATCCGGCATGGTGTTGGGCAGGTTTGTGATGGTCATCATGACAGCCTGCGGGCGTTTCTTCATACTGTAAATACCGATCGCAGCCAGGGTTCCCAGAATGGTTGCCACAATGGTGGCAATAATGGCCACAGAGACGGTAACCCACAGGGCATTCATGATGGATGCGTTCGACACCAGTTCCTGGTACCAGTGAAAGGAAAAGCCCTCCCATTTTGCACGGCTTTTGCCAGCATTGAAAGACTGTACGATCAGCACCAGGATCGGCACATAGAGGAAGATCAGGATCAGGGCAAGATAGATTCGCTTGAACACCCGTTTCATACAATACCGCCTCCTTCACCATTGGGATCTGCCTTGCGCAGGATGGAGAGGGAGATAAGAATCAGGACCATCATGATCAGTGAAAGGGCACTTCCCAGGTTCCAGTTGCCTGCGGTCTTGAAGGTGCTCTCAATCAGGTCGCCGAACATGCGCGTGTTTCCGCCGCCAAGTACGCGGGGGATAAAGAAAGTGGTGACCGAAGGCATGAAGACCATGGTGATGCCGCTGATCACCCCGGGCAGACTGAGGGGCATGGTAACCTTCAGCAGCGTAAGCATATCATTGCAGCCCAGATCCTGCGCGGCTTCCGCCAGCTTGGGATCCATCTTGCTCAGGGATGTATAGATCGGGAAGACCATAAAGGGCAGGAAATTGTAAACCATGCCCAGAAGCACGGCCTGCTGATTGTACATCAGCTGTACCTTCCCTACGCCGATGCGCTCCAGGAAAGCATTGATCAGACCGTTATCTTCCAGAAGACTCATCCAGGCAATTGTGCGCAGAAGGAAGTTCATCCACATGGGGATAATAAAGAGAACGACCAGCGTGGGCCCCAGCTTCATTTTCCGGTCTGCCATAAAGAGCGCAGCGGGATAGCCCAGTATTAAGGATACTACGGTACACAGAAGCGCCATCCACAGGGAGTAGACCAGCGTGTCAACATTGACCGAGCCCCGGGCGACGGTTGCGGCCATCTCATCCCCGGCTACCGAGCGCAGATTCTCACGCATGATGTAGTTGCTGTCCCAGAAGGAACTGAAGTTATCCAAAGTAAAGTGCCCGTTCACATCCGTAAAAGCATAATAGGCAATGAGCACGCAGGGGAGCAGTGTAAAGATGAACATCCAGAGAATGTAGGGTGATGCAAACAGGGAACGCTTGATTCCATGATTGCGCCGGACGGAGATGACGACCATGGCGATGAAGACTATCAGTGCCAGCACCATGGCCCACAGCGCCCAGGGCGGGAGCTGGAGATTATTGATCATTTCCCGGCCTCCTTCATGGGCTTCATAATATGAATATTGAAGGGAACTACATTCAGCCCGACCTTGGAGCCCTGCGGTTCCATGGTAGTGGAGTGTACCTTGAAGGTGAAGGTACCGCAGTCAATCATCATCTCATAATGCACGCCCTTGAAGAGAACGGACTGTACTGTACCGACCAGCTGGCCGACATCCTCGCCTACCAGCATGATATCCTCAGGGCGAATGACTACATCCACCGGCACATGTTCACCGAATCCGAAGTCAACACAGGGAAATTCACGGCCGGCGAAGGAAACCAGTTCATCGTGGATCATTTCGCCCCGCAGTATGTTGGATTCACCGATAAAGTCGGCGACAAAGGCATTGGCAGGTTCGTCGTAGATATGCTTCGGGTCTCCGATCTGCAGAATATGGCCGTCCCGCATGACGACAATAGTGTCAGACATGGTCAGCGCTTCTTCCTGGTCATGGGTGACATAGAGGAAGGTGATTCCCAGGCGCTGCTGCATGCTCTTCAGTTCCAGCTGCATATCCTTGCGGAGCTTCAGGTCCAGCGCGCCAAGCGGTTCATCCAGGAGCAGGACTTCCGGTTCATTCACCAGGGAGCGGGCAATGGCCACACGCTGCTGCTGACCGCCGGAGAGCGCGTCGACACGGCGCTTGCCGTAACCGGCAAGATTGACCAGATCCAGCATATAATCCACACGCTTCTGTATCTCCGCCTTGGACATTTTTTTGAGTTTCAGACCAAAGGCAATATTGTCATAGACATTGAGATGCGGAAAAAGCGCGTACTTCTGAAAGACAGTATTGACGCGGCGCTTATAGGGCGGGAGCGAGACAATATCCTTGCCCTCAAAGAGTACTTCGCCGCTTGTGGGCGTCTCAAACCCGCCGATAATGCGCAGCGTGGTGGTCTTGCCGCATCCGGAGGGGCCCAGGAGTGTAACGAATTCCTTCTTGCGGATGTACAGCGAGATATCATCCAGAACCGTTACACCGTCGTATTCTTTGGAGATATGCTTCAGGTCAATCAGATGTTCCTTTTCCATCATGGCGATAAGCCTCCTGTGATTAAAAACTCGGCGGGGTCGAAACCCATAAGACACGTGCCTTTACTTTTCCGGGATTGGAAAGGTAATGCTCGGCGTGCGGGTGCAGGCAGAAGGAACAGCCGGTGCGTACGCGCTGCACATTCCCGTTTTCGTGGAGCAGGATCGTTCCAGAGAGAACATAACCGAATTCCTCAATTTCGCTGGGAGGATAGACAGCGGTCTGCCCGCCTTCTCCCATTTCGATGAGAATCGGTTCCATACGGTTTTTCTGGGCATCCGGGACAAGCCAGGTGATGGACCCGCGCAGTATGTCCGGATCCTGCTTTTCGAACATGTCCTGCGGCGCGAAAACCGTTTTCTCGTGTGTGCGCTCACGGAAGAACTCCGAAAGGCTTGATCCGAGGCTCTCCAGCAAATCCATGAGGGTTGCTATGGAAGGAGATGTCTGATTGCGCTCCACCTGTGAGATAAAGCCTTTACTCAGTTCGCAACGGTCCGCCAGCTCTTCCTGCGTCAGGCCTCGCTGCTGACGAAGAGATTTGAGTTCCTGTCCGATATCCATTGCGTCACCTCCAAAAAAATGGAAATACTAGACTAAAAGTTTAGCAAAACTAAACCTGAAAACGTGACATATTAAAGCATAGGTGAATGCGGCTGTCAAGAAAAAAAGGGGCAGATGCGAAAAAGTTTTTTTGCTCCGAGGATTCCGGCAGCTGAAGGAGCCGCAGAGGGGGCCCGTTTCTGAGGCTTGCAAAGTGAAGGTGTTTTCTGTATACTCCTCCTAAACCGATGACAGACGGTGCGGATATTCGGAAGCACACAGAGAGCCGGGAAAGGTGGAAACCGGCGGTGGAAGATATCTTTTGGCGTCTGGAGGGTGCCGGGGAAGAGAAATTGCGTATCCGGCAACGGAAGCCGCCGTGAACGGCATGAAAAGAGGGATACGTTATGTATCCAATCGGAGTGGCACCGCAGGCAGACTGTCTCCCAAAGGGGATGGGTCTGCCTTTTCTGGTGGCTGTTGAAAGGAAGGAAATCATGGAAGAAATCAAAATGGAAACGACAGAAAAACGTCAGGTGATTTTTTCGGGCATTCAGCCCTCCGGTACGCTGACACTGGGGAATTACATCGGTGCACTGCGGAATTTTGTGAAGCTGCAGAATGATTATGACTGCATCTACTGCATTGTGGATGAGCATGCAATTACAGTACGGCAGAACCCGGCAGATCTGCGGCGCAGATGTCTGGAACTGGCAGCTATCTATATTGCCTCAGGTCTCGATCCCGAGAAGAATCTGATCTACTGCCAGAGTCATGTGAGTGCGCATGCGGAACTCGCATGGATTCTCAACTGCTTTACCTATATGGGAGAACTGAGCCGTATGACGCAGTTCAAGGCCAAGAGCGCGGCACATGAGGACAACATCAACGCCGGACTCTTCACTTATCCGGTACTGATGGCAGCAGACATTCTTCTGTACCAGACCAATCTGGTTCCGGTTGGTGTGGATCAGAAGCAGCACCTGGAACTGTGCCGTGATATTGCGCAGCGCTTTAATGCGATTTACGGCGACGTGTTTACAATTCCGGAGGGTTACATTCCCAAAATCGGTGCCAAGATCATGAGCCTGCAGGAACCCGAAAAGAAAATGTCCAAATCAGATCCGGAAGAATGCTATATTGCACTTCTTGATGATCCGGATACCATTCGCCGCAAGGTTCGTCGCGCGGTAACCGATTCCGATGGAGAAATCCGTTTTGATCCGGAGAATAAGCCCGGTGTCAGCAATCTTCTGTCGATCATGAGTGCACTGGGGGCTGGTGATGTGGAGGAAATTGCCGCCGGTATGCAGGGAAAAGGATACGGCGAACTGAAAAAGGAAGTGACAGACTGCGTGATTGCAGCGCTGTCACCGCTGCAGGCAGAATATAAGCGCCTGATTGCTGACAAGGCGTATCTGCAGGGTGTCATTGACAAGAATGCAGTCATTGCCGGAAAACTGGCTACCAGGACACTGCGTAAGGTACAGAAGAAGGTAGGCTTTGCGCCCAGAGGCTGAATGGAGAACGGAAAAGACGGCTGAAAAGCCGTTTTTTCGTAATAGCAGGGAAGGAAACCCGTTTTCTGATGGAAGCAGACTGTTGCTTGACAGGATCAAGTGCTGCCTGACGGCAGAGACATTCCCAGTCAGCACAGGTCGGAATGAAGAAGAAACGGTATACCTCCGATAGATACAGAGAATGCAGCAGGCTGGGAGCAGGTTCGTGATGAAGCCGTCTTGATCGCAAGCGTTTATCTGCATGCCAACAGGTGACTGACGGAAAGCGTGGCAGGATTGCAGAAAGCTGTGCTGCTTGATCCAAGGCATTTGCATTGCCTGGTAACCGGAACAGAACCGCAGCTAACAGGTACTGCACCATGCTGACGGGACATAAAAACGACCTTCCAGTGATTCGCTGGAAGGTCATCTTCTGTGCAATGCCTGTTTCTGCGATTCCGGCCCGTTTGGCAGCATCTCTGATTGAAAAAATACCATCCATCCTTGACGAGCAAGACAAGGGTTTCAGTGATGCCTTCGGCTCGACCCGCCCATCCCTAATTGAACAGTTCCATCTGTTCAGCTTCGTTCGATTCTGTCAGCAGCCTAGCCTTCATCTCTCCGGCTCTATATGTGCTTCAGGGAATGGCCTCATTTGACAATCATCTGGCATGGCAGCCGGGTCAGTGCAGCCTGATTCGTTTGCAGCATGATACAGACTGCGTGTCCACGCCTTGCTTGCTTCAGCACCGAAAAGAAAGCTTCACGTATGTGGACTGTAATCTATCCACGTATGTCTATTGTCAGACGCATAAAGGCTTTCAGCAATTCGCCTGCTGGTATCGATGCATTCCGTATTTCAGTGCGCTGCGTGCCGACCGATTATATGCTGATAGAGGAGAGACAGCAGGTTCTCCGGCTGGAATGGCTTGGCCACATGCGCATTCATGCCTGACTGAAGGCAGGCTCTGACATCCTCGTCATAGGCATTGGCAGATATGGCAATGATGGGAAGCGTGCGGAAAGCAGGGTGCGGCAGCGCACGGATTGCCCGCGTGGCTTCATATCCGTTCATGACAGGCATCTGTATATCCATGAGAACAGCACTGAAATAGTCCGGCGAATGGGCCTGTATGCAGTCCAGGGCGATTTTTCCGTCAGACGCATGCTCTGTGTGCAGACCGTACTGCGCAAGAATCAGGATGGCAATCTCTGCGTTGATTTCATTGTCTTCCACGAGAAGAATCCGTTTTCCCGCCAGTGCAGACTGCATGTCCTCGGTGCTCTTTTCCATCTGCTCCTCGGCTTCATTCGGGGGCAGTGCGATTTCCACGGTAAAGATGGAGCCTTCATTGACCTTACTCTTTACAGAGATTGTGCCGCCCATGAGCTCCACCACTTTGGCGGTAATCGCAAGTCCCAGACCAGTGCCCTGCACACGGTTAACCGTTGTTTTCAGTTCGCGGGAAAAACTGTCAAAGATATGCGGAAGATATTCTTCGCTGATCCCGATCCCTGTATCGCGAATGACAAACCGGTAACCATAACGCCCCTGGCTGTCAGTACCGGTTTCTTCCGCCAGGAGGGATACATCCTTTCCAGGAGGCGTGTATTTGATGGCATTGGTGACAATATTCACGATCGTCTGCTCAATGCGCAGTTCATCTCCCATGACATGGGTATGACGGATGCGTGAACAGTCATAGGTTATATGCAGTTTTTTGGACTGCGCCTGCAGGACGGTGATGCTCTCAATCCGGCTCAGTATCACGGACAGGTCGCAGGGTGCGATATTGATACGGATTTCACCGCTTTCGATCTTGGACATGTCCAGAATATCATTGATCAGAGAAAGCAGAAAATGGCTGGATGAGGCAATCTTTTCCAGACTGTCTCTCACTATCTCCGGATCCTGAAGATGCGCACGGGCAATTTCGGTATACCCGACAATTGCGTTCATGGGGGTGCGGATGTCATGGGACATGTTCGTGAGAAAGTCACTTTTTGCTCTGTCCCTGGCTTCGATAAGGCGTTTCTGGAACTCGGCTTCACGGGTCATCTGCGCATTGATATTGTTGGTACCGATGATGAGATGACGGCCGTTGGCATCCTCCAGAAGTGAGGCTTTCATGGATATATATGTTGGCTGTCCGGATACCATCATGCGATATTTGGTGGTAAAGATCCCGTCCCGCTCCAGGATGGACATGATACGTTCCCGCGTAAATACTGCCATGAAACGATCATGGTCATCAGGATATAGCAGCCGTTCCATGTTTTTTCGGCTCAGGGCAAAGAAGTTTTCTCCTGACTTCTCTATGCCGAGCTGATTGTATTCTTCTGTAGAACTGTATTCCACAAAGGATTCTGTATCGGGATCAACCACATAGATGCTGAAATAGTCCTTGGCCAATGCCTGGGCGATACGGCTGAAGGTCATATGTTCCGCGTGAATCTTCTGAATGGAAGCGTGCAGGGCTTCGAGCATTTCGTGCTTTTCCGTAATATCGGAAATGAACACATAGTAAATGCCGCCGAAAGCTTCCGTATGCACATAATGTCCGTAATCATCCACCCAGCGCACATCTCCGTCCTTTCGGATGATACGGTACTCTACATAATCCATGTTGTCTTCCCGCTGATCAATCTGATCGGTGATGGAAGCGCTGATGGACGGATAATCATTAGGGTGGACCATGCCGCGGAAGGTATTGTGTGTCAGTTCCTGGAATGCCTCCAGGTTTTCACACCCAAAGATCTGCAGCGTGGCCTGATTGACAAAAAGCAGTTCTTCCGGTGACTGTGCCTTATAAACGAAGAATCCACCCGGCATATGCTGCCCGATTTCCTCCATAAAGGACATCCATTGCTCGTCATAGGAAAAAGAGGAATGCTCCATAGAATCGAACCTTTCCGGGAAAAATAGTAGCCAAAGGAAAGTGGCTGCTCTGAACGGGAAATTTCCGACACATGCATGACAGACGGACAAATGGTGAGAATTCCCCTTTCCGTGTCCGTATTGTAATATAGATATTCCTGTTTTGAAAAGAGAATCCGAACTCTTTTTTTCCGGATGCAGCGCGGGCAGTGGAAATGGCATGCATTTTCGATAACTGTCAGGGGAAAAAGAACAAGAAAGAAACAGAAAAAAAGATGCTCTCATGGTATCATGAAAGTAACAATTCCTGTGAGGGAGGGGACGTACCGTGTCCGTAACGTTTGCATCATCCCGGCTTGCGGGGGAACTTATTGCTCCTGCATCCAAATCCCAGTCACACCGGCAGATGATCTGTGCCGGTCTTTCACATGGTCAGACACGCCTTTCACATTTTATGACCAGTGATGACACGCATGCTACGGCCCTGTGTCTGATGTCGCTAGGTTCCTCGGTGAAGGAAGAAGACCAGTCCCTTGTCATTGACGGTTTTGCGCACAAATGGGATCTTCTTCCGGTTTTTCCGTGCGGAGAGAGCGGGTCTACACTGCGCTTTTTTGTACCGCTTGCCATGGCTATCTGTGGAGGCGGCCGTTTTTCTCTGCGCGGGAATCTGGCCCGCCGGCCTATGGATGTCTATCGTGACCTGTTTGTGCCGCGGGGCGCTTCCTGGCATATGTCAGAGGGCACTGACGGCGCAGCGACGCTTACGGTCGCGGGCCGATTGAGTGCCGGAGAGTATGTACTGCCGGGCAATGTGTCCAGTCAGTTTGTATCGGGCCTGCTTTTTGCACTGCCTCTGCTTCCCACTGCGTCGACACTGCGGGTGATTCCGCCGGTTGAGTCGGCAGCCTATATTGACATGACGATTCAGGCACTGGAGGAGAGCGGGATTGCGGTGGAACATACGGATACGTATACCTACCGGATTCCGGGACTGCAGAACTATCAGGCGAAGGACAGCGAGATCGAAGGCGACTGGAGCCAGGCAGCGGTATATCTGTGCGCGGATGCCATGGGAGCGGAGGTCTGGGTCAGAGGGCTTCGGGAAGACTCTGTTCAGGGGGACAGGGAAGTGCTTTCCTGCCTGGAAAAAATGGGAGCCCGGGTTGTGCGTGATCATGGTCGGATCCGAGTGGAGGCAGATACACTGCATGGTGTTGATCTGGAGCTTTCCGGCACGCCGGACATAGCACCGATACTGGCCTTATGCTGTCAGCTTGCCAGTGGCGAGAGCCGTCTTCGCGGATGCGGACGGCTGCGGGTCAAGGAATGCGACCGTCTGGCCGGGACCGTGGAAATTCTCAACCGTCTGGGCGGAGATGCCCGCGAGGAAGGCGACGATATTGTGATCCGGGGCGTATCCTCTCTCAAAGGCGGGGAAGTAAGTACCTTCCGGGATCATCGCATGATCATGCTGGTCTCCATGGCGGCCATGGTCTGTGAAGGCCCTGTATATGCCGATGATGTCAGCGCACTCTCCAAGTCCTGGCCGGAATATCTGGACGTCTACCGCCGCCTGGGAGGACAGTGGGCATGAGCAGTATGTTCGGGCAGTATCTGCGCCTGAGTCTATTCGGTCAGAGCCACGGTGAGGCCATTGGCCTGATCATGGATGGATTTCCTGCCGGCTTCATCATTGATGAAGCGTTGCTGGCGAGGGAAATGCAAAGGCGCCAGGGCGGCGGTGATCTGACAACCCCGCGCCGGGAAGCAGACAAGGTGCAGTTTGTCTCGGGCGTATGGCAGGGCAGGACGACCGGGCAGCCCATTGGTATGCTGATACGGAATGAGAACATGCGCTCCGAGGATTACGGCACGGAGCTGGATCGCATCCGGCCATCGCATGCGGATTACACAGGGCATGTGCGCTATTTCGGCTTTGAAGATTTCCGGGGCGGTGGAAGCTTCTCCGGCCGTCTGACGGCACCGCTCGTGGCTGCCGGAGAACTGTGCCGGCAGTGGCTTGCGGGAAAAGGCGTGCGTATCGAAAGTCATATTGCGCGTATCGGAAAGGCGGCAGATGTGCCGATCATGGACTGCAGTGCAGACGAAGATCTGAGCCGTCTTCGTGACATGCGCTTGCCTGTGCTTTCCATGGATGCGGGGCAAGCGATGGAACAGGAGATCCGAAGCGCCATATCGGAGGGTGACTCGGTCGGAGGCATAATCGAAGGCCGGGTAATCGGTCTTCCGGCAGGCTTGGGTGCACCTTTTTTTGACGGTGTGGAAAGCGTTCTCAGTCATCTGTTTTTTTCCGTGCCAGCAGTGAAAGGCGTAAGCTTTGGCGCGGGATTTGCACTCAGTGAAATGCGCGGCAGCGAGGCCAATGATCCTTTTTGTCTTTCGAAAGATGCGATTGTTACAAAGCGCAATCGCGCCGGAGGACTCAATGGCGGGATTACCAATGGCATGCCGGTGATATATCGCTGTGCGTTTCGACCGACGCCATCCATATCGCGGGAGCAGGATACCGTATCCCTGGTCCGGCGGCAGGAGGTTACGCTTTCCATTCATGGACGGCATGATCCCTGCATTGCGGTGCGTGCGGTCCCTGTGATGGATGCCATGACAGCCATCGGTATTATGGAACTGTGGAAGGAGCGGGAGGCGTGCGTGCAGTAATCGCGTACCCCGGAGTGGAAGGCAGTTTTTCCTATGGCGCGGCACGGAGCGCATTTCCGGATGCGCAGTGGAAAGGCTATGATACGTTTGAAGACGCAGCTCGAAGCGTTCTGGAAGGGAAAGCGCGCTATGCGGTGCTGCCGATAGAGAACTCTTCAGCAGGGGCGGTTCTGACCACGTATTCCATTCTGGAAAAGGAACCTCTGTGGATTGTCGGAGAATGCAAGCAGCCGGTTCGGCATCAGCTGCTGGGAATTCCCGGAAGTCAGCTGGCTGGGATTCGGACGATTACCAGTCATCCGCAGGCGATTTCTCAGTGCGCAGCCTTTCTGTCATCACTGCAGGGCGTTCAGATTGTGCCTTCCGGGAATACAGCACTGTCTGCGCGTGAGGTTGCCAATCGCGGCGATCCTGCATGGGCGGCTATTGCCAGTGAAGAGGCCGCCCGGATTTTTGGGCTGAGCGTGATTGCAGAGGATATTCATACATCGAAGCATAATACGACACGGTTCATGATTCTTTCGCGCTATCCCATCCCGCTGGAAACGCCGAACAAGGCCAGTGTCATTTTTACAGTGGATAATACCGTCGGCGCGCTTGTGCGTGTATTGGACAGCTTTGCCAGGAGCGGACTGAACATGACGCGGATTGAGTCCCGGCCGATTCCCGATACGCCATTTCTGTATTTCTTCTCCGGCGACTTTGAAGGGGCCATGGACAAGGACCATCTGGAGGAAGCCATGGACAATGCCAGGCCTTTTACTACCCAGCTGCGTCTTTTGGGGATTTATGCCAAGGCGAATATGACGGACGAATAGAGATCGCACAGCGGTCTCTTTTTTTCGATGAAAGGGTCTGGCCGGCAAGAATCAGATTCCCGGTGCGTGCTCCAGACGCAGCAGCGCTTTCTTGCGCCAGAGCCCTCCCGCATAGCCCGTCAGCTGATGATCTTTTCCGACTACCCGGTGGCAGGGAATGAGGATATGAATGGGATTTCTCTTCAGCGCCTGCCCGGTTGCCATGGCACTGCCGCGGGACAGGGCGTGTGTCAGTTCTCCATAGGTGGTCAGGTGCCCATAGGGAATCAAAGACAGTACTCGAAAGACCTTCTCCTGATAGGGAGTCAGATCCGGCTGCAGGGGAACGGAAAACGTGGGTTGTCTGCCATCAAAGTAGGCAGTCAGTTCCGTCTGCAGGGTAAGGGAAAGCGGCGAATGGTAAGCTGCCGCGGACGGACTGTCGCAGAAGACCAGGCGGATCACCTGTTCATCCTTCTCTTCCAGAAACATGGTGCCCAAAGGCGTGAGGAGCGTGGAACGAATCAGCATGCATTCTTCTTCCTTTCCGGAAAATGGTCCTGAGGAAAGCGTAATCAGGAAAGATGCGGACGTCAAGGCAGGGAATATGGAATTTGATTGCAAGGCACGCAGGGGTTTCGTATAATGCTAAGGATTCCATACAGCAACGGGGAGGGCTTATGAACAGTTTTCAGCGGCGATGGAATATGCTCAAGGTTGCCTGGCGGGAGGAAAAGTTTTACGGTCTGAAGAAACTGATGGTTCGGCATTTCATGCTGACGGGGGATTTCCGCACGCTTCGGCGGATGTATGCCTCCATTCGCCGGATGGAGGAACGGCATGCACAGACAGATCCGCTTTATCATGAATGGTTTATGGAAAGCATACCCGGAGAAGACGAGTGTGCACTGCAGGCAAGGCGTGCATTCTCCCATCGCGTTTCATTTCTGATTCCAACATTTAATACGCGTCCTGATCTGCTGCGCGCGCTGGCAGAATCGCTGCGGCAGCAGACATGTGATGCCTGGGAGGCCTGCTTCTATGACGGAAACAGCACGAATGAAGAGACACGTGCAGTTCTCGGCGAACTGAGCGGACTGGATTCACGGTTTCATGTGCTTTTCGGGCGGGAGAATCTGGGCATTTCCGGGAATACCAATAAGGCGCTGATGATGGCACAGACGGACATTGTAGCGTTGTGTGACCATGATGATCTGCTTGCACGGGATGCTGTATACTGGATTCTGGACGCGTGTGAAAACGGCGCAGAACTGTTTTACTCCGACGAAGACAAGTGCACGGAGGAAGGGGATCATTTCTTTGATCCGCATCTCAAGGCAGACTTTGCGCCGGATGCGCTGCGCTCCGGGAACTATATGTGTCATGTCATGGGGATGACAACAGCCCTTCTTCGCTCCCTGGGCGGTCTGCGCAGTGAGTGCGACGGAAGCCAGGATCATGATCTGGCGCTGCGCGCCTCAGAAAAGGCAAAATGCATTGCCCATATTCCGAGGGTACTGTATCACTGGCGTATGCTGCACACTTCCTTCTCCCATGCGGCGGAGGAACGATGTGCGAATGCGGCTGCGCGGGCAGTACAGGGACAGGTGGAACGGCTTCAGCTGGGCGGCAGTGTCTCTCTCAATCTTCTGCAGCCGGAAATTGAATACAGGATTCCGGAAGACACCCGCGTGACACTGATCCTGCATGGAATGGATCACCAGCTGAATCTGCACTGGCTGAAGACGGTTCTGGATAAGACGGGGCTGGACCTGGAAAGGATTCAGGACTGTATTCTTCTGTGCGATGCCATGCCGGCGAAAAAGCGGATTCCTGCAAAGGCCCAGGGATGGACGTTCCGCAGTGCCAAAAATACCATGGAAGCGGCGCATATGGCCCAGGGCCAGGTGCTTCTGTTTCTGGAGCAGGGCATGCGCCCTCTGGAGGATGTATGGCTGCATCGGATGCTCATGATGGCAACGCGTCCCTGGATTGCAGAGGTCGGCGGCGGGATTGTTGACCGGAACACGGAATACCTTGCCTGCGGATATGCTGTTGATGTGCCCCATGGTGCTGTGGGCTGCTTCTATGGAGAGAACTGCAAGGGACATACCTTCCAGCTCTACGACCGGCTGGTCAGAGATGTGACAGCCGTTTCCATGTGTCATATGATGATCCGAAGGGAACTGTTCCTGAAACTGGAAGGCTTTGGAACGTATCATTCGGACCTTGGCAGTGTGGCGCTGGGTCTGCATGCCATGCAGCATGGTCTTTACAACGTCACGGTCCCGCACAGCATCATGCGTACACAGGGACACACACAGGTGCTGTCTCCGCAGATAGCTTCCGGTGACCTTCCTCAGTTCATTGAGGAATTTGGCACGCATCCTGTGGAGCATTTTTCAAGTCCGCACTTTGAAAAGGAAAAGGGAAGCATGACGGTAGATCTCAATCGGCACAGCGATGTTCGGACAGTGTATACGCGTTTTGACGGAATGTAACACAATGATGACACACTGTAACAATTCAGCAAATCGCCGCTTTCTCAGTTGAAGGTCCTGTGGAAAACCGATATAATGACGTCGCTGAAAATGCGAATATGAATGTGAAAGCAGGAGGAAATCCCCTCATGAAGAAATGTCTGTTACTGCTTCTGGTGCTGTGTCTGATGGTAGGAAGCGCACTGGCCGATACCGAGATCAATGGTTCCGCCAACCGTGGCATTACACCGCAGAGCGTGACGGTGAATTTTGTCGATGAAGGCATCAGCCCCACAACAGGCCGTCAGCTGTCAAGTCTTGTCGCACCGATGGGTGCCACAGGCCTGGCAGTGACGGGACGCTATATGCCGATGCTTGTGCAGATCAGCAATCCCGTGGATGACAAGACGCAGGCAGCCGGTTCCGGCAATCGTGCGCCTTGGGGTGTGCAGTATGCTGATATCATCTATGAACTGCCGCTGCACAAGAACGGAGAAACCCGTCTGACTGCGCTTTTTTCCGATATTATTCCCGAAGCGGTGGGACCGATCCGTTCTGCACGACTGGGGCATGCCTGGCTGCGGGAAGAATGGGACTGCGGTTTTATGTATTTCGGTCAGCAGGAGTATACCAATACCAATGTGCCTGCTGAGTTCAAGGACCTGGGCGCTACCACCAAGGGTGTTCTCTTCCCCGGAACCGCAGGCACTGCGAAACCGTGGAAACAGTTCTATGAGGCCTATGTTTCTGCCTATCTGGGCAACAAAGCCGTCAAGGCGCCGAACAATCGAACCGGCAACGCAGCTGAGATTTCCAAGCTGATTCCGGATGATCACACAGCGACGAACCATACTTTCCTTTTTGCCGATGAACCGTGCACGCAGGGAGATGAGGCAACCAGCATCAATGTCAGCTGGGGTCGCGGCGACTTCAATTCCATTTTCTCCTATGATGCTGAAAAGGGACTGTACACCAGGAGCATGGAAACGAAAAACAGAAAGGCCAAGCCTGTTGTTTGGGTGGAACTGGAAACGCAGCAGCCGATTACCTTTTCCAATGTGATCGTGCAGTGGACGCCTACCGAGTACAAGGGCCTTGATGCGCCTGTGACGTACAACGTGGCGAAAGATGGTTACTCTGGCGCAGGCAATGCGGATATCTTCATGAATGGCCGTCATATTGCGGGATACTGGAAGCGCGATGGAATGAATACCCGTACTGTGTTCTATGATGCCGAAGGTAAGGAGATCCAGTTCCAGCGTGGCACTACCATGATTGTGCAGCTTCCTCTGGAAAACAAATGCTCTTATAACTAAATTGATCAACACAGCCGCCTGACGCAGGCGGCTTTTTCTGTTGGCTGTGTTTTTTTATGAATTTGCAGTTTCTCTTGTAAAAGATAGAAAAAAGTTTCTGGGGGGCTTCGGTTCTGCCAAAAAAGTTGGTATAATGATATGGTGAAAATCGTGTGTTGCAGCAGAGCTTGTGATTGCCTCTGCTTGAAAGGATGTACATATGACAGACAGAGAACTGCGTAAACTGCGCCGTGAAGATTTACTGGAAATCATGATTGAACAGCAGCGTCAGCTTGAGGAGCTCCAGCGCCAGCTGGCAGAGGCACAGGAAGAACTGAATGACAGAAAGATTCATATTGATGCATCGGGTTCGATTGCCGAGGCTGCGCTACGTGTCACGCATATTTTTGAGGATGCTCAGAAGGCTGCGGACATGTATCTTGATCATGTGAAGGAGCGCACTGCACAGCAGGAGAAGGAACTGGATGAGCTTGAACGCACCAGCCGCACCAAGATGGAACGCCTTCTGGATGATGCTGCCCGTCAGGCTACAGGAATCGTTGGCAACGCACGTGCGGAAGCAGCTCGTATCCTGGACAAGGCACAGCAGGAAGCCTGAGTATCAAGCAGGAATGTTTGGAATAAGGAGAAACTGGTTTCATGGCCAATAAAGCTGAGATAATCATCCCCAGTCTGAACCAGATGGAAGGGGAACTGGGAAGAACACGTCATAATAAGAATTATCGTCATACCCTTATGTCCACGATCTCGGCTCTGATTATCGTGGCGGCTATCGCCATTCTGATTTCCATGCTGGCAATGCCGGTACTGCAGATCACGGGTGAGTCGATGACACCTGCCATGCAGCACAACGAGATTGTCCTGGCGCTGCGCGGTTCCAGTTTTGAAAAGGGCGATATTATCGCGTTTTATTACAACAACAAGATTCTGGTCAAGCGCGTCATTGCCAGGGCCGGTGAATGGGTCAACATTGACGATAACGGGAATGTCTATGTGAACGACGTACCGCTGGACGAACCGTATATCGAGGAAAAGGCACTGGGCGACTGCAATATTGAACTGCCCTATCAGGTGCCGGACGGAAAAATCTTTGTGATGGGCGATCACCGCGCCACCTCTGCAGACAGCCGTAATACTGCCGTTGGCTGCGTCTCGGAAGAACAGGTCGTGGGGAAAATTCTCTACAGGGTCTGGCCGTTTAAGGTATTTGGGCCAATTGAGTAATGCTTCTCATGGGAAAGAAAGGCCGGAAGTTTGATCCATGAAAAACCATGTATCTACCCTTCTTTTGGTCCTGATCTTTTTTCTGGGTGTGGCGATCCTGCTGTACCCGACGGTCAGTGACTACTATAACTCGTTCCACCAGTCGCGCGCTATTGCCAGTTACAGCGAAGCACTGAAAAGTGTTTCCGAGGAAGACTACACGCATGAATGGGAAGATGCGATTGAGTATAACAAACAGCTGCGGGGAATGAGCAACCGTTTCCTTATGGACGAGGAACAGCTCGCTGTCTATGACAGTCTTCTCAATATCACAGGTTCCGGTATCATGGGGTATATCGAAGTACCAAAGATTAATGTAGCTTTGCCTATCTATCATGGTACCGATGAAGCTGTTTTGCAGATTGCTATCGGCCATATCGAGGGCACATCCCTTCCTACCGGCGGAGCAGGCACGCACACCGTGCTTTCCGGACACCGCGGACTGCCTTCCGCAAAGCTGTTTACCGATCTTGATCAGCTGGATCTGGGCGATATCTTTACACTGCGTGTACTGGATGAGGTCATGACATATGAGGTTGATCAGATTCTGATTGTGCTTCCGTATGAACTGGACGCGCTTTCGATTGATCCGGAAGAGGACTACTGTACGCTGGTTACCTGTACCCCGTATGGCATTAACACGCATCGAATGCTTGTACGCGGCCATCGTGTGGACAATCAGGAACAGGCCAAGATTATCCGTGTCATTGCAGAGGCAACACAGATCGACGCGATTATTGTAGCGCCGATCGTGGCAATGCCCATTATTCTGGTGATTCTGGTGATTATGATGATTGCTACTGGCAATCAGGGACAGACATCACAGGCCAGGAGACAGTATCGCAAAGAAATGGCAGAGCTGCGCGATTCCATTGAACGCAATTCTGCGGGAAACCATGCAGACAAGGAAGACAGTTAAACCTGATAAAGGAAGAAGCGGTGCATGAGGCGTCTCATGCACCGCTTTTTTGGCTGGAAAACCGCCCTTATTGCAGTCAATGGGGAAACAGTCCGGGTCGTATCAAGGAGGCTGAAAGCCCCATTCAGGCCGTCCTGTGAGGTTTGGCGGGCAAGAAAAGGAGACGGATGCGTTTCGTGCAGCCGGGACTGGGGTGGCCTGTCTTTCAAGATGACCAGCCTGTGCAGTCAAAGCTCACTGTTGATGCCCTGGTGCATAGGGCTGCAGCTGAATGTGGTATGAAAGGCTTCCACTGTCTTGTGGCAGAAGGATCCCGGCATCGTCAGGATCTCAGCATCCCAACGAAGCTGTATGCCGCTATGTCATGGCGGTAAACCGCTTGCGTGAAGCGGAATGGACAGGCATCCAGTGCCTTCCTGCTTTCCCGTTCAGACCTGGCGGGCGTACTGTTAATAAGGTCTTTCCGAAGTCCTTCTGCGCTCGCTGATCTTTTCTGGAAATGTCTGTACTGCATGGAGACAGTCGATATCATTACGGATGCAGAGGCTCTGCCGGAGAAGATAGCGCGGAAGTTGTAGAGGCGAGGGCCGAAAACAGCGGCGCAATAATCATGCTGTTGATGGGATCGCGTGGGAAGGAATGTGATGGGCCTGGAATGAGACGTTTGGCCAGTGAAGCCTGCCTTCCTGTCAAAAAAGCCTCTGGGAATTCCGTACTCTTTGTATCGGAATTCCCGGAGGCCTTTTGCATCAGCTTTTCCAGGTATGAACCGGTAGCCTGCTTTTCATGGGAATACAGCTGTGCAAAGCGATCTCTGTTACTTGATTACACATACATTGCTGACAACACTTCCGGTGTAGCCGCTTCCATCTGCCGCTGTAACAGTAAGAACCAGTGTATCGCCTACATCGAAGCCAGCGGTACCAATTTCTGAAGACACAACACTGTCAACGACGACCGTGGTGCTGTCGGAAATCTTGGTACGCTGCCATTGGAAGGTCAGGGAAGAGGTACTGACAGCCACCTGTGCAGTGAGCTTTTTCCCTTTTGTGATTTCCGGCTGCAGGATAACGGTTCCCGTGAGAGCAGGGAGGGTTACTGTTTTGGCAGCAACAACGGATGTAGCCGAGCTGACGGCACTTCCGGTCCAGTTGCCATAACCAATCGCGACGCAGTAGAGAGAGGTATTGACGTCGGACTTCTGTACGGTATAGGAGGAGCCGGTGCCAACGGTGATACCGCCAACACGGTACCAGATGAAGCTGACCGTGGCACCGATGTCAGAGGCTGCATACAGAACGTCACCTTCCGTAGGTGAATAGCTGGACAGATCACACTTGGACACTGTTCCGGAAGAGACACTGGCTACGACCTCGGAAGAGTATGCACTGGTTGCTGTGCCAGAGAAAGAACCAATACCAGTGACCTTGACGCGGATCTTGCGACCTACATCCGAGGAGCGAACCACATAGGTGGATTCCGTGGAGAGCTGGACGCCGTTGTCATTGGTCCACAGATAAGAAACGGTGGCTCCGGACGGTGCGATCACTGCGGAAAGTGTTTCCCCGACAACCGGTGTATTGTTTCCAAGAGCGACCGCGCTGATGGTACCGGATGTGGGCACAGCATAGCTGGTTGTCAGGAACTTGTGCATCATATAGCCTGTGCGGGAATTGATGGACACATAATCCCAGGTGCCGAGGTTTCGAAGTACAGTGACCTGGGTGCCGACCGGATACAGATCCAGTGCTTCATAGCTTGTGGAAGGTCCAGCCCGAAGAATCACACCATTGCCGTTCTGGGAAATCACATAAGCCACATAGGTGGTCGTATCCGTGCTGGGTGTGGAAGGTGTGGAGGGCGAAGAAGGTGTAGAAGGCGAGGAAGGTGTGGAAGGTGTGGACGGGGAGATACTGCCGCTCAGATAGGCGGTCATCATATAGCCTGTGACTGCACCGATCTGTACGGAGCTCCAGATGGATCCGGCATTGAGCACACTCACCGGGGTTCCCACGGCATAGAGTCCCAGAATGGAATAATTGGTGCCAGGGCCGGAACGCAGACGGACAGGCAGACCGTTAGCGGCTGTGACATAGGCCACATTACTTCCTGTTACAGGAACGGTAATCACCGGCGTGACCGGCGTCACCTTTCCGGGCGCTTTGGTGGTCAGATACTTGGCCATCATATAGCCGTATGTATTTCCCACTTTGATGTAGTCCCATGTACTGCCCGGCGTGAGAATGGTGACCTGTGTCCCTACGGCATACTTGCCGATAATCCCTGCGTTTGTGGAGGGAGAAGAGCGCAGATTGACACCCTTGCCATTGGAGGAAGTAACATAGGCAGTGGTAGAAGTCGTGGTTGAGGTCGATGCGGTACTGGTCGGTTTCACCGCAGTCAGGTACTTGGCCATCATATAGCCTGTGGAAGTGCCGACCTGAATCTTATCCCAGGTCGTGCCGGCTGAGAGGATGGTAACCTGTGTCCCCACATCCAGATAGCGCAGTACGGTGTAGCTCTTGCTGGCGCCTGTGCGCATGGCGACACGGCCGCCATTGGAAGAAGTGACATAAGCGGTGTTCGTAGACGTAGACTGTGCAGTGGTCTGCTTGGTGGAAGACGGCTGAGACGTACTTCCCGATGGACCGGTGGGAGAGATGACGGCTGTATTCAGATAGGAAGAATACATATATCCGAGCTGGCCGTCCGGTGCCTGTACATAACTCCATGCACCGGTGGTAGAGAGCACTGTTACGGTGGTCCCGGTGTAGTAGCTTGCCACAGGAGCCGCGTCAAAAGAGGGAAGCGCACGCATCCGCAGCCAGCCGCCCGTTACTGTGGCGGTATAGGTGGATGCGAAAGCGGTTGGGAGGGAGACTGTAGTGATGCACAGCATCACGGTCAGAAGTAATGCCAGAAAGCGTTTCATGGATGGATCCTCCTACATTCCACAGATTGGGTTATCCATTGGATCCGCTGTCAAGCAGCAGCGTATCCATAATGATACCGGAATAGATACTCAGATCCGGGCCGGTCTGCGTATCCCAGGAGAGATACACCGTAACGACGCCGTTTTCTGTCAGCTGTACAAGCCACAGATTCTGTGTGGTTCCCAGACTGGACTGCAAGGTAATGAGTTCTTCTGCCTCGTCCACAGAAAGAAGCGTATCCGGATGCGCCTGTCTGAGAACTTCGATCAGGTTCTCCAGCGTATTTCCATTGCGATCCTCATAGCTAATGAAGAACGATGCCTGGGGAAGGGTTCCGCTGATGCCATTCTCCTGCACTGTCAGGCTGTCCGCATCAAATACAGAGGGATACATGATGGAGAAAGCGTGCTCCGGCGAGTAATAGGTTGTAAGTCCGGCCAGCGGTGCATAAGTATCAGTATCCTCAGCCAGTGGATCATCTTCAAACAGGAGTGTGGTGACTTTCCATCCGCCAATGGCGTTTTCATCTTTTGACAGTGTCATGACAACGCGCATGTCGAGGAAAGCCAGCTCATTCATCTGGGCTTCCTCCAGAAGGTTATAGCGCTGCGGAGCGGAATAGACCTCACCGAGCAGTGCCAGCTGACTGTGGGTTTCGTCCGGCTGACACTCCATCATCATGACGCCGATATATTCAGGCGTGTGATCCGGGAGAACGGAGCTGGCCGGCAGAGCGTGCGGTGCGGTGAAATTCGCAGTCAGCCACGCGTCCTGGAGCGAGGTATCCGAGAGATAGGCTTCACCCAGGCCGACATCGGGCCGATCAAAGCCTGCGGAGAACAGGGTCTGTGTAAAGCGGTCATCCAACGGTGTGACTCCATCCAGCTGATATGGCTGATCCGAACAGCGAAGCGCTGCGTGTACAGCCAGGTCAGTCAGCGGCTGAATCCGAAGAAACAATGCTTCCTGTTCAATGGCTGGGAGCCGGTCTTCGATGACTTCACTGCCAAGACATGCAAGCGGCTGCATGAGAATAACCAGCGTCAGGGTAAGAAGCAAGAGACGTCTGTAACGCATAAGATCCTTCCTTTCTGCATGAAATGCAATGGTGACCATAAAGCTCTCCTTCTATGTGACGAAAGAGAATGACTTTTTCATGCGGGACTGTGAATTATGACAAAGTTTTCACACGACGAGGCCGCCGCTGATTCCCAGGACCTGGCCTGTGATAAAGCTGGCCTTTTCACTGGCCAGGAATGCTATGGCCTGTCCGACATCCTCTGCCTGCCCGATTCGGGAAAGCGGTGTTTCATCCTGCAGCGCCTGCATATCTTCCTCTGTCAGTCCGGCATTCATTTCCGTATCGATGACACCGGGGGAAACACAGTTGACACGAATTCCGGAAGGTCCGAGCTCCTTGGCCAGTGCTCGGGTCATCCCGATGACAGCCGCTTTCGTTGCACTGTAGGCGACTTCACAGCTGGCGCCGACTTCGCCCCACATACTGGACAGCGTCAGGATGCTTCCGGACTTCTGGGAGAGCATCTGCGGCAGACAGGCCTGAATGCATCGCGCCTGGCCGAGAAGATTCACCTGCAGGAGGCGTTCCCAGTCTTCTTCTGTCGTATCCTGAAACATGGCAATATGTGCAATGCCAGCACTGAGCACCAGTACATCCAGGCGGCGGAAGCGGGCCAGTATTTCAGAAAAAGTGCGTGACACGCTCTCGGCTGAAGATACATCACACATGGAAAAGTCTACATCGTAGCCTTTTTCGCGAAGGGCTGTGCATTCTGTCTGGGCTGTTTCTCGCCGTGTATGATACAGCATCTGTACCTTATATCCATCCTTTGCCAGGGCTTTTACACACGCAAGACCGATGCCTCTGTCACCGCCTGTGACAATTGCTGTCTTATACATATTACAACCTTTCACAAAAAATTCAAATATTCGTCATAAATTATACATAATTACACGATGGATGCCAAGTCTTTCCATGAAAAATCGAGGAAAACGGAAAAAAATGCATTCGGTTTTCGTGCAAAGAAAGACAGAGGAGAGGAAGGGCGTTGCGCGCTTATCTGTGAAATCACTGGAAAAGGCCAAGTGCCGTGTCAGCATGCCTGTCCGGCGGGGAAGAGTGATGTATGGGACAGAAGCAGGAGAAAGAAGAACGGATGGGGAAGGGGTGTACGCCAATGCGCGGGGAAAGTGAAGGAAACGGTGGAATGCTTTGTCATGAAGCACATCGAAAGGCCCGAACACTGTAAAGGAACTGAAGCAGATCAGCCTGGAGAGTATATCATGGATTGCAGCATAAGAGACTGCAGGCAGCGCGGCCTGCTCCATTTGAAAATACTGCTGCAAAAAGCGGCATGCAGAGGATGACCGAAATCCAGTTTGACAGTAAGCATATGCTTGCTTTCAATCCACGTACGCTCCATGATAAGGGAAAGCGCAAAAAAAAGGATATCTGTTTTCACAGATATCCTGGATTGCTATCTGAAAGATCCGTCCGCAATAATCAATTACACAGAAGCCTTTGCCAAAGCCTTGGCAAGACGAGCCTTTTTGCGGTTGGCTGCATTCTTATGGATGACGCCCTTAGCGGCAGCCATATCGATGGCAGATACGGTCTGGCTGAGCTGATCAGCAGATACGTTCGCTTCGAACTTCTTGACAGAAGTACGCAGGCCATTCTTGATCATGCGATTGCGAAGACTCTTCTTCGCACTGACCTTCACGCGCTTTTTAGCAGACTTGATATTCGGCAACTCCATTCACCTCCCAAAGGATAGGGTTCAAGATACAAAGCAGGATGCAATCAGCGCTTGCTGAACTGCGGAGCACGACGGGCAGCCTTGAGACCGTACTTCTTGCGTTCCTTCATACGAGGATCGCGAGTGAGAAGACCACTCTTCTTCAGGGTCGTACGCAGTTCAGGATCAGCCTTGCACAGGGCGCGGGACACGCCATGGCGGATTGCACCGGCCTGGCCGGAGATGCCACCACCGCGGACGTTTACGAGAACGTCGAAGTTGTTCACACCGGTGATAGTGAAGGGCTGACGAACAGTCATCTTCAGGGTTTCCAGTCCGAAATAGTCATCCAGATCACGCTTGTTGACAACGATCTTGCCATCGCCGGGAACGAGACGGACGCGGGCAATCGCTTCCTTACGGCGGCCAACAGCACTATATACTACATTAGGCATTGTGAATTACTCCTTTCCGCCGCGAGCAGAAGACACAAGCTCCAGCTTCTCGGGCTTCTGAGCAACCTGCTCATAGTCCGCACCAGCGTAGATCTTCAGTTTTCTGGCCATCTGACGACCCAGGGTTCCCTTGGGCAGCATGCCAACAACGGCATGGCGCAGGGCAAACTCGGGCTTTTCAGCAATCAGCTTGCGATAAGAGGTGCTCTTCAGTCCGCCCGGATAGCCACTGTGATGATAATAGAACTTCTGATCCAGCTTCTTGCCGGTCATGATGACCTTATCCGCGTTGATGATGATGACATAGTCACCGGTATCCATATGAGGGGTATAGGTGGGCTTGTTCTTGCCGCGCAGTACATTGGCTACCTGGCTGGCAACATGTCCGAAAACCTGTCCCTCGGCATCAACGACATACCACTTGCGCTGGATGTCGGAAGCCTTCGGCATATACGTTTTCAAAGGAAACTCCTCCTTGAAGTAGTTAAAAGGGTCTGCGCGCATGATGGTCGCATGCAACGCCTGTGTATCAATGCTACCGGGGCTAGCGGAGATCAATACCTCGAGTATTCTATAGATTTTTACAGGGCGTGTCAAGATGAAAAACACAAGATTTTCGGGCTTTCCGGCTACTTTTTTCAGACTTTTTTCAGAAGATGCTGGCACAATGGCAGGAATCGGGGAAGGAGAGCGCGAAAACATAGAGAAGGTTGAGAGAGGAGGGATTCCCTTGGATAAATGGGACGATCGTTTCATGCAGATGAGCCACGTCATTTCCACCTGGTCCAGCTGCGCCAGACCGGGACGGTCCATCGGCTGCGTCATTGTCAAGAACAAGCGGATCATGACGACCGGATATAACGGAGCACCGTCAGGCCTGAAAACCTGCCGTGAACGGGGCGGCTGTCTTCGGGATAAGCTGCAGATTCCCTCAGGAACCCGGGCAGAGGTATGCTATGCGACGCATGCTGAGCAGAATGCCATCATTCAGGCAGCCCGTCTGGGGGTATCCATTGACGGTGCAACCCTGTACTGTACGCATCAGCCGTGCTCCGTATGTGCAAAGATGATTATCAACGCAGGCATTAAACGGATTGTGTTTCAGGAAGGATATCCGGATGCATTCTCCGTGAAGCTGCTCTCGGAAGCCGGCGTGCAGATGGATCGATATGAACCCGAAAAGCCAGAGGCGTGAACCTCTGGCTTTTTCAGAAGATCATTCCCGGTACAGCCGGCGGAGTCCGGCAATGCAGCGCTTACTCCTCCGGGTTTGGTTCGTCCCCGACGCAGTAGGACCGCAGTTTGTTGACAGTGCGCGGCACAGCATCCTGGCTCTGCTTCCAGGGCTCATTCTGGTACCGGTAGTCGAACTTCTTGATAAACCAGGAGATATCCTCCTGCATACGGTCCATGTTCTTTGTCTCCATCTGGCAGAGCATGCGAAGAAACGCTGCGCTTTCCTTGGCGCTGAGCTCCTCGCAGCATACCTTGACCAGGTCGGCCATATGCGGCAGACAGACACCCTTGCTGTTTTCAAATCTGGTGCGGAATTCCGCATCATTCTTGTACAGATGGAAGAAGGTATGCAGATACCGGTTCACATTCTCCTGAATACTGTCGCACATGATACAGCTTTCCGCCATCTGGGCCAGTTTCTTCCCGCTTTCCTCGATCTCGCTCTTGGCATCGCGTCCTCCTCGGGACAGTTTGCCAAGAGGCGCTTTTTCCAGGGTATCGGCCTGCTTAAGCAGCGTTTCCTGGACTTTTTTCATTCTTTCACGGGTGCGTGCCAGATGACTCTCCAGCATCAGGGCATGCCCCAGACGGTTGCTCATCTGATAGAGCATGGCATGGTGCTTGGTGCAGAAACCTTTCTCATTCACCTGAATGCGGGTATCCGGCTCCATAACGGAAGCGCCCAGATAGCGCTCGGCTTCCCCCAGTTCAATCTTGCGGGCCAGTGCGCACAGGAGACACTCGCCGTCGAGTTTCATGGCGTCCCATACGGGAATGGTATCAAGATGGTATTTCATAGTGGCACCTCCGTTTCAGTTCCGTGAAGAGGCAGAGAAGAGCAGCTGCTCCAGGGCCCAGGCAATGCCGTCATCCCTGTTGCTGCGGGTGATAAACCGTGCGGCATCACAGACGGATGGGGCAGCATTGCCCATTGCAACGGGGAATCCGCACGCTTCCAGCATGGGAAGATCGTTGTCCTGATCTCCGAAGGCCATGACCTGAGAGGGAGAAAGCGCAAGTCTTTCGCAGAGCTGCTGAATGCCGTAGCCCTTGTCCACGCCGCGACGGATGATTTCTATATTATCCTTCCAGGAAGAGGTCAGTGCAATGCCGGGTATATCGGATGAAAGCGCAGCTTGCAGTTGCTGCAGAACGCCGTCATCGCGGGGATGGACACAGACGAACTTGCTGACTCCGCGGCGAAGAAGCGGCAGGGCGTCTGCTTCGCGCGTAAAAACCCGGGTGCGCGTGCCGGGGTATGCCAGATAGGTACCCCAGACCAGGTCAGGCAGAGGCGGTGTATCCAGAGAGCGCACATACAGATCATGGTCGCAGAACATGGCAAAAGTGGTTGGTGTGTTGCGAAGGCGTTCATAGACCTGCTCCGCGTCTTCCTCTGCCAGGTGATGGCTGTATACCATAGGGCCCAGCGGTGCATTCAGCATACATGCACCGTTGAGCGCGATTACATGACAGGGGAGGGCTGCATTCCTGGCAAAGACAGAAGCGTCATCCGGAAGCCGGCCGGAACAGAGCGCCAGTGCGATCCCGGCAGCATGTGCCTGAAGCAGGGCATCCCGTGTTTTCGGTGAAATCTGAACCGGCGGCGGAGTGAGAAGGGTTCCATCCAAATCCATGACAATCAGGCGGATATCGTCCATGACTCAGACCTCCTGCTGTTCCCAGAATTTTTGAAAGGGCGGGGTAATGGAAAACGTGCGTCCGTCCAGCTGTGGAAGATGGCCTTTGGTATCCAGTGTCAGTGAACTGGAGCAGAGCATCAGCTTGCCCTGCACATGCCGTGCGCGGTTCAGGGTACGGTCGCCGTAGACGTCATCTCCCAGGATCGGATGTCCCAGAGCGGCCATGTGTGCCCGGATCTGGTGGGTGCGGCCTGTGATGAGATGAACTGAGAGAAGACTGAGCCCGTTCCTGGTGTCCAGCGTCTCATAGCCGGTGAGGATCATGCGGGCACCGGGGACTTCATGGTCGTGGATTGTGACTTTCCCCAGCTGAGCATTCTTGGTCAGATAGGCTTTGCAGCTGGCAACCGGCGGTTTCATGGACCCGCGGACAATGCAGGTATAGCGCTTGTCCAGCGTACGGTCAGAGAATACCTTGCGCAGAATCTCTGCGGCGCGTGCGTGGCGTGCGAATACCACAAGCCCGCACGTCTGCACATCCAGACGGTGAATGGGGATCACGGTTTCATAGCCCGAGCGCCGGAGCATTTCCTCCAGGCTGGGGCCGTCGCCGTCTTCGGCGGACACGGATAGTCCGGCGCGCTTGTTCACCAGAAGGATATCATCATCCGAATAGATCATTTCCGGTGCCCGGGAGCGTATATCCATGTAATAGATCTGAAGACTGTCTCCGGCCCGGACGCGGGTATCGCTTCCGGTGCGCTTTCCGTTGACCTTTATGTCACGGTGCTGAAAGATGGCGCGCACATCCGGTGCGTCCAGTTCCGGGAGACAGGCCCTGACAAGCGCGGAGAGCTTCATCCCTTCCTGGGATACAGGAACTGTATACTGCATCAGTGCCATCAGTTCACCTGCTTTCTGCTGCATACCGCCCAGGGGATAACCGTGGAGCGCAGGAGATCCATCATCTCCTGCATCCGGGGCAGAGGCTCCATGATCAGAGAGGACCGCATGACTTCGAGGAAAGCTTCCCTGGGCGCGCCCTGTCTGGCCATGAGCAGCATATCCCAGGTAAAGGCTTCACTGGGGATTTCGGGGCGCATATACTGCTGGATCTGGCCCTGCATCATCCAGGCAACCTCGTCCTCGGCGGCAAGATAGGGCGGGAAAAAAGGCGCGTCCGGTGCTGCGGAATACAGCGCGTCCCTATGGCGAAGCATGGTGTCTGTTTCACTGGCACCGCTATGGATGAGCATGCATGTGCCGTCAGGCGCATAGAGATAGGAAAAGGCCGCGTGCAGATAACGGCGCAGCATGTTTTCCCGAAAGCGCAGGGACGGAGGGACCAGAAGCGAAAGCGCATGCATGGCATCGGTTTCCCGTATCATGCCCTCCCGGTATAAAAGCAGCTGCGCTTTCTCTTCAAAGCCCTGCAGACGCTCCCGGAATGCGATCTGTTCGTTGCTGTATGCGAGGCGGTATACGGTCTCCAGCATACGGTCGGACATCATCAGGCTTATGTCGTCTTCTGCGCGGAATTCAATGAAAGCCATATTGCGCATGCACAGGGACTCCGCGACCATGACCTCTTCTGTCGGATGCAGGTGAATGTGTCCGCCTGCATGCATCAGTCGGGTCAGGAGACTGTTTTCCAGAGCTGTCAGCAGATAGGCTTCACTGGGAAGGGTGCTGACAAATGCGTCCTGCATACCCTGAACGGTATGCAGGACGGAGCTTGCCGGGTGCGCAATAGCGTCATAAGAGGCAAGATAAAGCGCCTGTGCCTGTGCGTCATCCTTTAAGGAAAGCACGTCCGCCTGCGGACGAAGGGACAGACGGCGCAGACAGTTGTCCATGGATTGCCGCATGATCACAGACATGGTTTTCTGCGGCCATGCGTTTCCCTCTGTGGGAAAAGTACGAAGCATAACTTCTCCTTTGTGATCAGCTCAGGCGCGTAATCCAGTGGTTCTCATCGGGCAGTTTCCCGTACTGAATGCCGGTGAGCGTATCATACAGCTTCTGAGAGATCGCCCCGATCTCGCCTCCGCCGATGACCAGTTCTTCGCCATCCATGCACAGTTTTCCTACCGGGCTGATGACGGCTGCCGTGCCTGTGCCGAAAGCCTCGGTAAGTTTTCCGGAGCGGATATCGGCAAAGATATCGGCGATGGCCAGTCGTGCTTCCTCTGTCTCATACCCAAGCTGGCGGGCCAGTGTGAGAATGGAGTCACGGGTAATGCCCGGGAGAATGGAGCCGTTCAGTGCGGGTGTCACAATACGGTTGCCGTAGGCAAACATCATGTTCATGGAGCCGACTTCTTCCACATACTTCTGCTCCACGCCGTCCAGCCACAGTACCTGACTGTAGCCCTTCTTTTCAGCAATGTCCCCGGCAAGAATGGACGCGGCATAGTTGCCTGCACACTTGGTGAAACCGGTGCCGCCGCGGACCGCGCGCACGTACTGGTCTTCTACATAGATGCCCACAGGCTTCAGGCCATCCTTGTAGTAGGAACCCACGGGAGAGAGGATAATAAAGAAGAGATAGGTCTTGGAAGCATGGACGCCCAGATGCACGTCCATGGAGATCATGGTGGGGCGGATATACAGGCTTGTGCCTTCAGAATGCGGAACCCACTCCTGGTCCAGAAGCACCAGCTGCTTGAGGCCTTCCAGTGCGGTTTCTTCATCCAGTGCGGGCATGCACATGCGCTGCGCGCTGCGCGTCATACGTGCCAGGTTGGCTTCCGGGCGGAACAGCTGCAGCCCGCCGTCAGCACGGCGATAGCATTTGGTGCCCTCAAAGATCGCCTGACCATAGTGCAGCACCATACTGGCCGGATCCATGGCAAAATCGCCATAGGGGACAATGCGCGGGTCAAACCAGCCCTTGCCCTCCTCATAGTTCATCAGGAACATATGGTCCGTAAAGTAGTGACCAAACCCGAGCTTGCTTTCATCCTGCGGCTTGGCCTTGGGGGCAGTTGTCTTTTGAATGCTGATGGTTTTCAAGGGAAAGACCTCCTTTTTCAATGCTTTTGTTATAGCTCGTCCGAGAGCGCCTGACGGGTAAGCTTCAGGGTCAGGGGCGTGTCTATTGAGGGAAAAAGATCCGGCTGCAGAAAGAAGACCGGCTCGCCGTCCGCGTCCAGGAAGAAATCCTCCTCAGGATAGAAATCCCAGGCAATGGCGTCCTCGAGCTCCGGAAGATCCGTGCCGCTCAGTGCCTGCATCATTTTTTCGCGCACCAGACGATTGCACTTTTCCGTCTGCCTGTTTTCCAGCCATGTGTCATTATGATCCTCCGCGGTGAGAAGCCCCAGATAGTCCGGCAGACTGATGATCAGTCCGGCCTTGCTGCCAGTTCTGGCAAAGACATGTGCCGCCCAGACTACGCTGTGCGTATCCTCGGAAACGGTGGTGGTCTCATACCGGTAGGAGACATAGGCATCATTGTCACAGGTGCACACATAGTCCAGTGTTACTTCCGTCGGGAATGTCAGGCTTTCGCCCAGGATCGGAACCGTAAACTCGGAAAGCTCCTTCCATGCATATTCCGACTGTGCCCGGATGCCTTCGGCGCAGATGTCATCCGACGCTGGACAGGGAAAGCGGTAATGATAGATCAGGATTGCATTGTCCGCGGTGCTTCCGGACGGGTAAAAGAGCGTGCCCTCCAGGGCGGCGTCTTCCGCCTGAACCGGAGAGATGATGCATGAAAGATATAAGAGACAGAGCAGGCAGGAAAGGTGGCGCATATTACTTCAGATCCTCACTGCAGGAAATAGCGGCGACAAGTCCTTCGCCGACGGCTTTGGCGATCTGCAGCGGACGTCCGACACAGTCGCCGCAGGCATAGCACAGCGGAACGGAGGTCTGCATGCGCCGATCGACGACAATGAACCCGTTCTCAATAGCCAGTCCCGGGATCAGCTGGTCCGGTGCGGCGGTCGGACGGAAGACAAAGATGCCGTCATAGGTATGCGTGCCCTCCCGGGTGGTGAGCACCATTCTGCCGTTTTCCCTGGCAATGGAAAGCGGGGTTTCCGGGATCACGGACTGGTTTTCCCGGCACTCGGTCAGACCGTCGTGCTTTTTCAGTGCATAATAGTCCACTTTCCGGCACAGACCGGCGAGAAAATCGGCTTCTTCCACACCGCCGTGCCAGGACGAGAGCACCGCTACATCCTTTCCGCGATAGAACATGCCGTCACAGGTACCGCACCAGCTGACCCCCTGACCGAGGAGTTCGCTTTCCCCGGGCAGAAGACGCGGACGGGCAGCACCAAGCGCCAGGATCAGCGCGCGGCATTCCAGAATTTCATCGCCCACCAGCACCATAAAGCCGCTGCCGGTCGGCATGACCTGACGCGCATAGCCATTCCTTACTTCCACGCCCATGGAGAGCGCGTGCTCACGGAATTTTTCCAGGAGCTCCTTCCCGGAGATTTCGGGGAACCCGGGATAGTTGGTAATCTTATCGGCCTTGTACAGTCCGGACTGTTCCATTCCGGTGGTAATGACCGTGGAATCCAGGTTGCGGTTCTTGAGCGTTATCGCCGCACTCCAGGCCGCAGGTCCGCCGCCGAGAATCAGAATGTCTGTCATGGGAAAGACTCCTCTCTAGTTCAGGTACGTATATCGTCCGCACAGCCAGGGCATGGAATTGTAGGTGGAGTACGCGTCCGCATAGATGCGGTAGTACTTGCCCAGTTCCCAGGAAGTGTTGGTATAGTTTTCCACCATAACCGGGCGGGACTTTTCATCTTCCGAAGTGTAGAAGATAGCCATCTGCGGTTTCTCCGAGACAAAGGAATCCAGGTGTCCCATCACCACATAGACCTGGGTATGCTCCGCGCGCACGGCAATATTGCTGATCAGCTCCGCATAGCCGGCCTCATTGAGCGGCCAGGCCTTGGGCGTATAGACGGAAGCCGGCGGCAGATAGTATACGGTATAATTGATCACCGAGTCCTTTTTCCCGGGATAGGAGGAGCGGATCTTGACCACATTGTCTCCGATGTGATCAAAGTGCGCATAGAAGGAGAAGGCACCTGTTGTTGCCAGGGAAGTGATGTTCATATCCGAGTAAGGGGATTCGACAGTCACTGTGGCACCGGGAAGCGTGGTACAGGAGATCTTCATGTACTCTTCGTTATAGGAAGTATAGGTATCAGCTGCCAGGTCCAGCGGAATCTCCTGCGGTTCACGGTAGAGGACGACATCCAGGCGGTTCTCGCGGCAGTACTGGGACCGGCAGCGGATCGTGAACAGGTTGTCTCCGATGGGCTGTACAGTGGCATTGTAGGAGAACTCGCCGGTCTCCGAATTGACGGTATCGGATACTTCGGTATCGTTGACAAACACCCGGGATCCCGGACGCACCACAAAGGAAAGGGAGAACATGGTAGAAGATACGTCGGTCCGGAATGCATCCGGCTTGGTCATGCGAATCGGGCTTAAGGGAATGTCAATGGTATAGGCAATGGTATCCAGCGGCTGCTGCTTTCCGGAAGCGGTCTTCAGGTAGGGCGTGAGCGTCACATCCATCTGTTCGTTCAGGAAATCCTCCACATCATCGTACCAGAGATGGTCCGGAATCTCGATGGTCGCAAACCCGTCACTGACCACATAGGAGGTGTGCAGTTCCCGGATATAGATCTGACTCCCGTCTGTTCCGGGAATCATGATGGTATGCGCAGCCAGGTCATCCACAATGGATGCGACAACGGTGGCAGCGCGGGCTTCCCGTTCCCGGGCCATCCGTTCTTCCCAGTAGTGATAGCCGAAGAAGCCAACCAGCGCCAGCAGGACCAGGATCAGAAGAATCACCAGTGTACGCATGAGCCGGCGCGTACGCCGCGCACGCCCGGAGACGATCCCGGTCAGTTCCGTTTCTCTGCGAGGACTCTGCCAGCGGGTTCCGTACATCTCCTGTTCCGCCCACAGCGGTTCGTCTGCATTGGAATCATTGATGTATTCATCGCTCATATCCGGCCGTATGACCATGGTACGGCTGCGTGTATGGCGCGCATGCCGGGCATGCGGTGCGGTCTGCGGGACATCGCTGTCAAAGATGTTTTCCACACTGGTGGTGACACTGCGCCCGGTCGGTGCGCTGCGGTTCTGGGAGGTGGAGCGCATGCGCCGCTGACGCCGCAGGCCTTCCTCCTTACGGACCTTGAATTCCTGCATTTCACCGGCCAGTGTATCCCGGGTGTCGGGCTGGGCATCCGTAAGCCCGTTCTCATCCATCCGGTAATAGGCATTGGGCTTCTGCCCGTCGCGCAGGGTACTCTTCCAGGTCATCTCCCCTGTGGCATCCATGCTGAGCGCACACCCGCACTTCATGCATCGGGGAAGGGACGCGCGGTTCCACTGACCGCAAGCGGGACATTTCATAAATCGCCTTTCATTCAAAGGTAGAAAGTGTCAGTTCTGCTTCATCGTGCAGCACCAGAAAACTGTTTTCAAGATAGTCTGCCATGGCTTCGCGGCACATCTTCCAGTCGACTTCCTGCGCGGCCATGCCGGCATAGCGGATGGCGTGCACGGCGCCGTCGACAGGAATGCGCAGTTCCTCTATGGTGCAGTCACGCAGCGCATAGGCCTCGTCCATTACGTGCACCATGCTGTCCACGTTCAGGTTGGTAAGCGTTGTGTGCCGCAGAACGGAATCCACCAGTGCGCGTGCTTCCTCATAGGTAATCGTGCGGCAGGTATCGGCCAGCGTGGAGAGTACGGTGCGCACCCGCTGGGTCCGCATGAAATCGCCGCCCCCGCCGGCTTTTCGTATGCGCATGTAGATGACAGCGCTGTGACCGTTGAAGTGATAGGTGCCTTCGCCTTTGAGGCGGGGCACCGTGGAGTCCTTGGGGATTGCGTAGCGCCGGAGATAGCTGGCTTCCGCGTCTGTGACAGTAATATCCACACCGCCCAGTTCATCGATGATGTCCTGGATCTGGGAGAAGTCAAAGAGCAGGTATTTCTCGATCCGAACCCCCAGGTGCTGCGAGAGTACGCGGCAGAGCGCTTCCGGCCCGGAATCGTGGGCGATATAGTTGATGCGCCCGATATGTCCGTCGCCCTTGTCCACCAGGGCGTCCCGAATCATGGAGGTGAGCATGACCCGGTGCGCGTAGCGGTCCAGGGTCACCAGTACCATACCGTCCGTATTCCCCAGATGCTCCGGCGTGGCATTCCATATATCCACACACAGCAGGAGCACATGCGTCTGCCCGTCAATCACAGGCGGGAGGTCATCATAGGGCACGGTATCCACCGGTTGCGGCGTATCCGCGAGCGCCGGAGAAAAAAGACACAGGAGCAGCAGAAGAAAGAGCGGAAGCATTTTACGCATGATCCGTCACCTGGCCTGCATCCCGAAGATCCCGGGGAATTACGCGCGTCAGCTGCGGCTGCCAGGCAGCGGAGCGGCGGCGACGCTTTTCAAAAAGCGCAATGGTGCCAAAGGAAAGAAGCAGGAACAGCATTCCGAATATAGCACTGCCCAGGTTCGGGTCTGCCGGATACCACATCCGCCCCAGCCAGAGCCCCAGCATAAAGCAGGCCATAGGAATCACATAGGCCAGAAGGGAAGCCTTGACGACAGTCGAACCCGGCATTTCAATGGCGGCAAAGTCGCCCACATTCCCTTTGCCTGCGACAGTAATGGAGGACTGACGCTGTCCGTTCTCACAGGCATGGCAGGACCCGCAGTCCTTCTGATGGCAGAAGGTAACCTCCAGTAAATCACCGTGAACGGCCGTAATTTCTCCCATGCGGACCATATCCCTGAACATCCTTTCATGTCGGCAGTCGTTTCCTTTGGAAACAGGAAAAAGTATAACACATCGTGGCCCCGTGGCAAGGCAGGAGGCAGAGACAGGTGCCGGGGATTCCGGGAGATGCGTGTATTTTTGCTGTTTCCGCATGAAAAAGGGCACCCGTTTGGGTGCCCGTGGTTATTCCTTGATCAGGATGCGGCCGCAGGTCTCGCATTCCACGATTTCCACACCGGCGTCAATCTTTCGAAGGGCCGCCGAGGGCTGGGACGTATTGCAGCCGCTGCACTGTCCGCCGATGAGACGTGCCAGCGGCGGCGTGATATGCTTCTTTACTGTATTGTAGGCCGCCAGAAGGTCCGGATCGAGGGAATTGAGCATGGCGTCCGCCTTGGCGCGCTGCTTTTCCAGCTCAGCCTTTTTCTCCTTGGATTCGCTGTTGTAGACCGCGCGCATGCGGTCAAAATCCTGCTTGGCCACTGCCGTCTCATGCCGGATCGTGCGCGCTTTGTTGTCCAGTTCATTGCCTTCCTTGTGCAGCCGGCGCATTTCCTGCTCATAGGACTGTATGGTCTTGCGCAGTTTATCCACATCGGTCATCAGGCTCTTGACACTGTCCAGATCGCTTTCCGGGAGATTCTTATACTTTTCCTGCAGAGCGGCGAGCTGCTCCCGGCTTCTCTCCAGGGCGTCGCGGATGGCATCCTTGCGGTCCAGGCTTACCGCGACATGCTCTTCCATATCCTTGTAATTCTTCTGCTGCTCCATGATAAAATCACGGGTCTTTTCCAGCTTCTGACGCAGGGGGGACCTGCGAATTTCGGCGTCAATGCGATCAGCCTGCATATCTTCCTGCATGTAGCTCCAAAGCTTTTCCAATGGTTCCATGGGCTCCTCCTTCTCACGAACGAGCGTGTCTCCCGTCCGAAAAGGGTTCAGGACATGGCATAGGGACCAGTCCCGGATTGATAGACACGTAAATTACATTGTAGAGCAACGGGGTCCGTTTGTAAAGCGGATGCCAGGGCGAAAATCCCCGGTTCCTCGGTTGCGAAGTGTCCGCACTCAAAGGCGACAATCCCTTCCGCGTTCATGTCCAGGGCTTCATGGTGCCGGATTTCCCCGGAGACAAACCCGTCTATGGCGCCGCACTCGCGCCACATGTCACCGCCGGCACCGGAGGCGACGCCGAGGCGTGTTATGGTTCTGGCCGGACAATGCCCCATGACCCGGACCGCAGTGTGCAGACAGTCTGCAAGATGGGTTGCAAGCGTATCCGCGTCCATGGGATAAGGAAGCGTGCCTGTGCGGATATATCCCTCACCGGCAATCTCCGAAAGTCCCAGCGTCTGCGCGAGTACATCATTGATCCCGCCCGGTGCCTGGTCCAGGTTGGTGTGCGCGGCAATGAGATGCATGTTTTCCTGCACCATCCGCATGAGCAGACGCCCCTCCCGGTCCTCGGTGGTCAGACGTCTGCGGGCATGGAACATCATGGGGTGATGCGTAATGAGCAGATTACAGGAAAGCTGCCTTGCCTCATCCAGCAACTTATCCGTTACGTCCATGGCAAAGAGCACACCCGTGACCTCCGCATCCGGATCGCCCACCAGAAAGCCCGCATTGTCAAAGTCTTCCTGTGTGTCAAACGGCGCACGGGCATGCACCCACTGACAGAGTTCATGTACAGTCATGGGAAAAGCTCCTTTCGTTTCTGACAGTAAAAGTCGCGCGCGGGCACAAGACGCGCCAGCGCGGCATCGTCGCCGGCTTTTTCAGCGCCGGCCATGGCGCGCTCATGAAAATGAATGCAGTGCGTGAGATAGCCCTCCAGAAGCGGTGTCCTCTCCTCAAAAAGCAGGGAACCGTACTGCAGTGCTTCTTCTGACCATGGCTGTGCCCCTGGCTTGCACTGCATTACAATATAATAGCGTCCGCCGCTGAGGGCGAGCGCTTCTCTTGTCAGATGAAACCCGAGACAGGCCAGCGTCTGACGCAGATAGGGGAGTTCCCGGTGTGCGCTGAGTACCAGTGTCGCGTTCTGTATCGCTTCCGGACGGGCGCGCAGAATATTGCCTGCGGTGATCCCGCCCATTCCGGTGATGGAAATCAGGTCAAGCCCCAGGGGAAGCCCCCTGAGGCCGTCAGTGCACAGCAGCGTGGCGCGGTCCGTCAGGTGATGGCGCGTCACGGTTTCCCGGGCATGCTGCAGTGCTTTTTCACTGACATCGCACAGATACATGTGCCCGGCAATCCCCTGCAAAAGAGCCGCACAGGGGAGAAGCGCGTGATCGGTGCCGATATCGGCGCCATGATCACACGCTTCATACATGGATAAGGCAAGAGACAGACGTGCGTCCAGCATGCTTAACCTCTCAGGTTCTTGATCTGACGGTTGCCCCGGAGCTTGCGCAGGGCCTTGGCCTCGATCTGGCGAATGCGCTCCCGGGTTACATTGAAGATCTCGCCGACCTCCTCCAGGGTATAGCTCTTTCCTCCGTCAAGACCATAGCGCAGACAGATGACTTTCTTTTCGCGTTCAGTCAGTGTATCCAGCACTTCCATCAGCTGTTCCCGCTGCAGGGCATAGAAGGCGGCATCGGCAGGCGCCGGTGCGGTCTCGTCAGGAATAAAGTCGCCCAGATGGCTGTCTTCTTCCTCGCCGATCGGTGTTTCCAGACTCACAGGATCCTGGGCAATCTTGATGATCTCCTGGATCCGGGCTTCCGGCATATGCATGGCGGCTGCCTGTTCGGCAATGGTGGGTTCGCGTCCCAGCTCCTGCATAAGCTGACGGGATGTGCGGATCAGCCGGTTAATGGTTTCCACCATATGTACAGGAATGCGGATCGTACGCGCCTGGTCTGCCAGTGCGCGGGTAATGCTCTGACGGATCCACCAGGTGGCATAGGTGGAAAACTTGAAGCCCTTGCGGTAATCAAACTTGTCCGCGGCCTTGATCAGGCCCATATTGCCTTCCTGGATCAGGTCCAGGTACTGCATGCCGCGGTTATTGTAGTGTCCGGCGATCGATACCACCAGACGCAGGTTTGCCTGAATCAGTTCATCCTTGGCACTCTGATCGCCGGCTTCAATGCGCTTGGCCAGGGCGATTTCCTCGTCCGCCGTCAGGAGGGGAATCTTGCCGATTTCCTTGAGATACATGCGGATGGGATCAGAAAGGTTGACTTCATCGGATACATTGGCCAATACCTGCGGAACATTGACCGGTGTGGCGTTCGGGTCCAGGGCACCCTCGGGGTTGGCGGTAATGACGCTGAGAGGATCCCGGTCCAGCATGGAAGTGGACCCATCGCTCATAAGCTGGCCGCCCTCATCCTGCAGGTCTACTGTTACATTGCTGTGGTCCAGGCGCTCGACCACATCGTAGAGTGTGTCTGGGTCCAGTTCCATATCGCCGAAAAGGTCCCGGATCTCGGAAAGAGTCAGACTGCCGCGGCTTTTGCCGAGCTCGACAATTTCATCCATCCTTGCATTGCGGTCTTCCTGCGTATAGATCAAATGGATCGCTCCTTTTTCTTTGGGTCTTGGGGGAACGCTTCCCCCTGGGGGTTCAGGCTGGGATTGGGTTATTCCAGGTAATCCATAAGGGACTGGTTTTCGGTATTCTTGAGTTTTCTCAGGGCCTTGGCCTCGATCTGGCGGATGCGCTCGCGGGTCACATGAAACTCCCGTCCCACTTCTTCCAATGTCCGCGCATTCCCGTCCACCAGACCGAAGCGCATTTCCAGCACCCGCTGTTCACGGGGGGAAAGAGACAGAAGAATCTCCCGCAGCTGTTCCCGCATCAGTGTGCGGGATGCGGCATCCATAGGCGAGGGGGATATGGTATCGGCGATAAAATCACCCAGGTGACTGTCGTCCTCTTCTCCGACCGGGGTCTCGAGGCTCACGGGATCCTGGGAGATACTCTGGATTTCCTCCACGCGTTCGGGGTCAATATTGAGTATGCGTCCGAGCTCTTCCACGGTGGGATCGCGGCCCAGCTCCTGCTGCAGCTGCCTGGATGCACGGGAGAGCCGGTTGATGGTTTCTACCATATGCACCGGAATCCGGATCGTACGCGCCTGATCCGCAATGGAGCGGGTGATTGCCTGGCGGATCCACCAGGTGGCATAGGTGGAGAACTTGAACTGCTTGGTATAGTCGAACTTTTCCACGGCCTTCATCAGTCCGAGATTGCCTTCCTGGATCAGGTCAAGAAACTGCATGCCGCGGCCGACATAGCGCTTGGCAATGGAGACGACCAGGCGAAGATTGCTCTCGCTCAGGCGTTTTCTGGCGAATGCCTTTTCCTCCTCACTGCCGCTTTCCAGCAGCTTGGCCAGCGCGGTCTCCTCGTCGGCGGTGAGAAGGGGAATCTGACCGATCTCCTTGAGATAGATGCGCACGGGATCGTCAAGACTAACGCCATCGGGGGCCTGGAGCATGGCGGCGGGATCAAGATAGAGCGTATCATTGTGATCGGACAGATGAATCCCCTGGGCCTGCATGGAGGTAAGCACCTGCTCGATGGATTCCGGGTCCAGCCCGATCTCGCAAAGCTTATCCAGAATATCGGTCGCTGATACCAGCTGACCGCTTCGGATGGAAGTATAAAGCGCAGAAAGCTTTTCTTCCTGTTCTTCCGTCATCATAGCTGCAGATCCCTCCTCTACCAGGGTCGGTCCGATAGGCTACGTTTGAAGACGATTGATTTCGCGCATCAGTTCCTGAAAACGCTCCATATATCCGGGCTTTTCTTCCGGCGCACAGCTTTTAAGGGCCTGTGTGACCTCCTTCAGGTTGTTTTCGAGTCGGGTGCGTACCAGCTGTTTCTGGCACTCCTGCAGCATCTGCAGCAGTTCATTGGTATCCCTGGCCGGCGGTGACATGAGGATCCGGGCAGCCCGCTGCGCATCCTCCGGGTCTTCCAGTGCGCTGATCAGGGAGGAAGGGGAGCGTCCCTGGGAAATCCCCAGAAACAGTTCCTGCAGGAAGGGATCGGTAAAGTCATCTGCTGTAACGGCATCTGTCTGCGGCACCTGCGCCGTGGAGAGAATCGAGAGGATCATCTCCTGTGTGCGCACAGGGCTTGCGACATCCGTCGATGCGCCTGTGCGCGGACGTGACAGAGACGTGCGCGGCTTTGTGGGGAACCCCATACGGCCCGGCGCTGCAGGCGTCGGGGCTGTCATTTCCAGCTGGGACAGAAGGACTTCCCGGCTGAAACCGGTCTGTACGGAAAGCTCGGTGAGCTTGTTTTCCAGGTCCAGCGGGTCCAGCGAGCGAAGAATCGGCGCACAGGCCTTGGCATACTCGGTTTTTCCCTCCTGCGTGGTCAGATCATAATTGTCCCTGAGCCGACGCATGCGGTATGTCTCGGGCGTGAGCACCGGCAGCTTTTCAAAGGCTTCCGGACCGTCGCGGCGCATGAACTCGTCCGGATCAAGCCCGTCCGGAAAATCCAGCACACGCGCGGGAACGCCGGCCTGCTGCAGAATGTCAAGCCCGCGCAGAATGGCGTGCTGTCCGGCCTTGTCACCGTCATAGCTGAGATAGACCTTCGGCGCAAAACGGTGCAGCAGCTGTGCCTGCTCCGGCGTCAGCGCCGTACCGAGGGTGGCGACCACGCCGTGTACACCGAACTGGCTCAGGGCGATGACATCCATATAGCCTTCCACCAGGATCACCCGGTCCAGGTTGCGCTCTTTTTTGAGAAGATTGGCGGCATAGACCCCCAGACGCTTGTTGAAGATCGGGGTGTCGGAGGTGTTGAGGTATTTCGGTTCGCCCTTTCCCAGAATCCGCCCGCCGAATCCCAGCACATGCCCGTACTGGTCAATGATGGGAAACATGGCGCGCCCGCGGAACATGTCGAACATCCGCCGGGGCTTAGCCGGGCTGGTGGCGGTGGCAGGCTCTGCCTCTTTGATGACGATCAGTCCCGCCTGATGCATTTCCTCGGGGGTAAAGCCGAGGCCTGTGAGATGATTGAGAAGATCATCCCACCTGGAACTGGATGCGCCTAGCCCGAACCGGCGGATCACGGCATCATCGACACCGCGCCGCTTGAGGTACTGAAGGCTTTCGGCCCCTTCCGGCTTAAAGAGGTTTTCATGATAGAAGCGGGCGGCTTCGCGGTTGCACTCGTACAGCCGGTCGCGCAGCTGCTTGCGCTTCTGGTAGGCGGGGTCTTCAATCATCTGCGGAAGCGGGAGATGCTCCAGGTCAGCCAGATACTTGCAGGCGTCATTGAAGGAGACATGCTCCATTTCCCTGATAAAGGAAATCAGGTTTCCACCGGCCTTGCAGCCAAAGCAGTAGTAGAGCTTTTTGGCCGGATCCACAGTGAAGGAGGCGGTCTTTTCCCCATGAAAAGGGCACAGGCCCCAATACTTGGAGCCGTTCTTTTTCAGGGGCGTATAGGCCGAAATAATGGATACTGCGTCGGCCCGCTGAATGAGTTCATCCAGCCATTCACTGGGAAAGCGTCCGGGCAAACCGTATCCCTTCTTTCTTAATTCTTCATTGCGCCGTAAAATCCTGCTGTTTCTGAGGGAAAGCTTTTCCCTCAGCTGATGGGAAAACCGGAGGGGACAAACAGCGAGTGGAACAGCCGTATGGCATAGCGGTCGGTCATGCCGGAGAGAAAATCGCATACGCCCCTTGCACTGCCTTCGCGGTAGCAGATCATCAGATACTCTTCCGGAAGCTCGGCCAGATGCTCCATATAATAGGAAAACATGGTGCGCAGTACGCTGTCGCACCGTTTTTCCTGAGCGGCCCGCCAGGCGTCATGATAGACCCGCTCAAACATGAATTCACGCAGACCGTTCATGGCATCTTCCACCTGCGGACTCATGCTGATCTCGGCTTTCCCGGCGGAAGCATGCACAATATCTTCCACCATGGTCGCGATGCGCTCTCCGTGCGTAGCGCCCAGAACCGACAGACAGTCCTTGGGCAGCTCGAACGGCTTAAGAACGCCGCCGCGGATGGCATCATCCAGATCATGATTCAGGTAGGCGATTCTGTCTGCCTTTCGCACACAGGCCGCTTCCAGTGTCCGGGGGAGCTGCGGCCCTGAATGACAGAGAATGCCGTCCCGGACCTCCGAGGTAAGGTTCAGGCCCTGTCCGCTGTTTTCCAGAACCTCTACGACCCGCAGGGACTGTTCGTTATGCCGGAACCCTTCCGGGAGAAGGGAAGAGAGTACCTTTTCCCCGATATGCCCGAACGGCGTGTGCCCCAGATCATGCCCCAGCGCAATGGCCTCGGTCAGATCCTCATTCAGGTGCAGCGCCCGGGCCAGCGTTCTTGCAACCTGCGCCACTTCCAGCGTGTGCGTGAGCCGGGTGCGGAAATGGTCGCCCTCCGGTGCCAGAAACACCTGTGTCTTGCCTTCCAGACGCCGGAAGGCCTTGCAGTGGACAATCCGGTCCCGGTCCCGCTGAAACACCGTGCGCAGACTGTCTTCCGAAAGCGGACGGATGCGCCCATGATCACCGCAGTTCTTTACCGCATAAGGGGATAGCTGGGCATCCATGGCACGGGCCAGTTCTTCGCCGATTGTCATTGCATGGCACCTCCGGAAGCGGAATAGCAAGTGTTATATACGGCATATTCTGTAAAAATCCTTTTCATGTGGGGAAAAATCTGTAGTCTGCTGGAGCCTTTTGAAAGCATCGTAAGATGGAAATAGCATCCGCAGAAAGAGGAGGGTATGCATTTTCATCGCGCCATCGCTTCGGGTTGTTCGCGGGATGCGCAATGCCTTGTTTTATGCACTGATAAAAATCGGTATCGTCTGCTGTTCCAGTGCGAAAGGCGCGGCTCCATTGTATGCTAAAACGTACGGCAGGGGCCAATGGACATAGAAAAAATCGGAACCTTCCGATTTTTCTTATTATCCGAACCTTTGAAAAATTCGAACCTTAAACGAACATTCCCCTATGCAGGAAGAATTGTATCTTGAAAGGTTCGGATTTTATTTGGGGTGTGTTATGCT
>CACWXY010000011.1 GCA_902764915.1 uncultured Eubacteriales bacterium
AATGTCGGCATTCAGAAACGGGGTGGAAACTGTTCCTTCCTTTCTGAGAAGATGCTTCGGAGTAGACCGGATGCCGGTACGGGGAAAGCTGCGGATAAGCATATTTCTTGGCTGCAAGGTGGGTGCTTTGAACGTCATGAAATTTTGCAATTTCAGCCTCAGACGCAACCCGTCTGCCCAAAATGCGGTACTTGTGTAAGAATTGCCGGGGGATTCCCTTGCATTCCACGGAAAATGTGCTCTAATAGCCAATTTCTAACTGATCAGCGAGTAAAAAACTCTGATTTCTGCTGTTGAAGTGGCAGAAATGTATTCCAAGGTGTCTGATGAGTTACCCTTCTGACGCCCTTATCATTCCATGTATACGATTACGGTTCCGTAGAGGAAAAGAGGCCGGGCACATTCAGTGTCCGGCCTCTTTTTCTTCATCAGACGGCATAAACTCCTGCATGAGCTTTTCAACATGCTGGCGCGCCATGCTTGCATCCTGCATCTGCTGCTGCGGGCTCAGCGGCGTATCCCCCATAAGCCCGATGAACTGGCTGACTTTCAGTCCCAGTGCTTCCTGCATGAAGGCGTCCGAGCCGGAGGGCGAGACCAGGTAATAGCACAGAAGGGAATCACGCTGACCGATACGGTGAGCGCGGTCCTCTGCCTGGGTATGCACGGCAGGGCTCCAGTCGAGCTCGCCGAAGACAACACAGGTGGCTTTTTGCAGGTTGAGTCCGCTGGCAGCGCGCAGGGACAGACACAGAAGCGTGCTTTCCCCCTGCATGAATGCCTCGGCGTTACGTGCTTTTTCCTCCAGGGTTTCCCGACCGGTAAGGAACAGGGGATGAAAATCCTTCAGTTCGTTCCGATAGCGGTCGAAGACCGCATGATGATGGGCAAAGAGCAGCACCCGTTCTCCGCTTTCCAGCAGTACCCTGACAAACTGACAGACATAGGGTGCCTTGGCGATACCGGTAGCCTGCCGTGCGTGCAGGGAAATGCTGTTTTCCAGTATCTGCCGCTGTGCCGCGGTCAGGTTCGATGACTGCTTCCACTGCGTCAGTTCCGCAATGACAGGCGCCATCAGTCGGGCATAGAGCTGATCGTTCAGGTCCAGGGTCTGTACCAGACGGCGTTTTGGAGGAAGCTCGGAGAGAACATCCTGTTTAGTGCGCCGCAGCATCAGGCCCTCCCGCCGCAGATAATCCCCAAGGATTTCCGGCTTTCGAACCATACGGTTTCCGTAGCCGGTACACCACTCCCGTGTAAAGCTCTCCCAGGACCCCAGAAAATGAAAATCCAGAATATTGATGACATTCCAGATTTCACTGCCTTCGTTGTAAACGGGAGTCCCGCTCAGACCGATCACGCGCTCACATGCATCGGAGAGCAGACTGGCGGCGGAGTATTTTTCCGTGCCCGCATGCCGCAGCTCCTGGATTTCATCAAAGACGACAGACTGAAAGCCCAGAGTGGGAAGGGTCTGCTTCCATCCCCGGAGCAGAAGATAGTGCATGAGGTAGATATCCGCTTCCGGAAGACGGTAAGGCGAAAGCCCGTGCAGGACATGTACGCGAGCGGGCTTCCCATCCAGACGGAGAAAGCGCGCAATCTCATTTTCCCAGTTGCGCACCAGATGCGGCGGAGCCACAATCAGCACGGGAAACCGCTTTTCTTCGGCAAGACAGGCCAGTGCCTGTACGGTTTTTCCCAAGCCCATTTCATCGGCGAGAAGGCAGCGGTCATGAAGCAGGAGGTACTGAAATCCTTCCTTCTGGAAGTCCATAAGCGTGCCTGCAAAGACAGCAGCGTCCGGGGCGGTATGCCGAAGGTTTTTTTCTCTGATATAGACTTTTTCCGCATGCGTGCGTGTCTTTTCGACCGCTTCCGTCCATAGCGACAGATCACGCATGCGCACTTCCAGCGGAAAGCGCAGCATCAGCCAGAGGATATCCTCCACGCTTCGGCGATGGGCGGTAAAACGTGCCTCACCGCGCCTGGAACCGGACGAGGCGGGAAAGAGACGCTTGCACATCTCCGTTACGGAGGGCTCTCCGCTGATGACCCAGCACTGGGATTTCCGGTTATAGGAAAGCGTGCCATAGAAATGTGCGCCTTCCTGCGGCGGAAGCGCACGCAGATAGGGAGGAAGCAGGTTTTCGCGATTATCCGGCATATCCCATGCGGGCGTTGTCTTCTGCGGCACTGCGCCGTCAAGAAGAAAAGCGCCGGGATCCTCCCAGGAAAGCTCCTGCGTCATAATGCAATCCCCCACAGCCTTGAAAGGCTCACCTGGTAGAGCGGTTTTCCGTAAAAGGTTTTGGGAAGAGACAGGGTATGCTCACTGAGCAGCACCAGGGACTGAATCTCCGCGCTTTCCGCATAGCGGGAAAGCTGCCGGGCTACATTCCGTGCCTGGGGATGTCCACGCTTGATTTCCAGTCCGATGGTACCGATGAGAAAGTCGATCCGACAGCGCGGTGCGAGCACATACTCCGCCTGGTAGGGAATACCCTGCTCGTCAAAAAACTGACGGAGCAGGGTATGAAGCTGCCATTCATCCGGCTGTGTCCGCAGCCGAAGCAGGGAAAGCGTGTTAACCAAAGCCTGTGTATTCATCAGTATGCACGCCCCATAGCCTGTGAGAGTGCGCCCATGGCGACAAGCAGGTCAGACTGTCCGGCTCCGGAATTGATCACGGACTGCAACTGCGCGATGGCAGATGACAGCTCGGCATATGCGGGCTGGGAAGGATCAAGGCTCAGCAGCAGCGACTGTGCCTGGGACAGCAGTGCCAGGGCGTCAGACAGAACGGAAGCGCTGGCCGGACCCTGCGTGGAAACGCCGGGGCCGGTACCGCCGTCGCTCTCGCCGGGATAGGGCGAGACATTTTCAGGTGTCGGACTGTAGGCATAGGGATCCTGCGTCTGTACGGTGTTCCAGGCGGTGTGCAGGGTACAGACCTGGGTTTCACCGGCAGCCTGCGAACCGAGATACTGCTGTATGACATCCTCGTACTGCGTGCCGAGGAAAGTGGACAGCGGGTGACCATAGGGCAGGGTAATGCTGCTCTTGACCGTGGTATTCGGGCAGTAATCGCTGGCCAGCATACCACTGTCGCTGCACAGGGTATGTATGCTATGCAGCTGACAGGAGACCGTGGGCTGCGTGCCCTGCGCCCAGTAGTCTGTGACGACACCATAGCCCATGGCATCCTGATAGCAGGCTTCGGTGGCAAGCTGACCGGATACGGCGCAGGTCGTTACACGCACCAGGCCGTATTCGCTGGGATCGCCCTCGAGAATATCGCGGGAGGACAGGCCCTTCAGTGTGTGAATCCGGCTCATGTAGCTCTGCCACAGCGGGGCAGCAGAGCGGCTGCCGGTGGACTTGGAAGCCAGTGCCTTGTAATTGTCGTGCCCGACCCAGAGCGCAGAGGCGTAGTATCCGGTCATGCCGGCGAAGAAGACGCCCTTCTGATCCGAATTGGTTCCGGTTTTTCCGGCTACGGTCTGTCCGGAAATTTTGGCACTGGTGCCGGTGCCGGATGCGACGACGGTCTTCAGCATGTCCACAATCATATAGCTGGTGGAAGAGGAGAAGACACGATGGCGTTCCTGGTGTGCATGCCCGTCCCAGACAACGCGGCCTTCACTGTCGGAGATGCCAAGGACCGAGATGGGCTCCTGATAGACGCCGCCGTTGGCCAGTACACCGTAGGCAACCGTCATCTGCATGGGCGTAATGCCGCTGGAGCCGAGGGTTACGCCAAAGGGCGTTGCGTCGATGTGGTCTTCATCGACACCCATATCTTCCAGAAAACGTACGGCCTGACTGACGCCGACCATGGACATCATGGTCTGCGCCGCGCCTGTATTATAGGAATTGCGCATGGACTCGCGCAGAGTAAGCGGACCGGTATACCCGCCGCCACCATAGTTTTTGGGCCAGGTATCATTTCCCTTCGCGTCCTTCCATCCCGCAATGGGAAGCGGCATGTTAAAGGTAATGCTGGCTGGGCTTGCGCCGTGCTCCAGCGCTGGGGCATAGACAGAGAGCGGTTTAATGGAGGAGCCGACGGGCATTTTCATGTCAGTGGCACGATTGAGCGTCTTGCGCGCCGTTGGCACAGTGCGCGAGCCGACAATGGCCTTGATCTCTCCCGTGCGGTAGTCAAGGATGACAGCGGCCGCCTGCGGCTGAATGATCTCTTCATAGGTTCCGTCACTGTTGCGGGCGCGGTAGACGCTGTCCGCAGGGTCGCGCAGACTGGGATACTTGGACCAGTTGGCCAGGGTGTCCTCCAGGGTTTCCTGGATCTGCGTGTCAATGGCCAGCTGAATCCGATAGCCGCCGGTGCGCAGCTCGTTCTCCATGGCATAGCGGTTGGCGCTGGTATTCTCCAGGCCGTGGATTTCCAGAAGAATATCCACAAGCTCTGTCAGTGCATACTCGACGTAGTGCGGATAGGCATACATGCCGGACGTGGCAGAAGGATCCGAGGCCAGTACATGGGCCGTTGCCGGGTCCAGGGCTGCCTGATACTGTTCATAGGAAATGAACTGGTTCTCGTACATGCATCGCAGTACATAGTTAGTGCGGTCATTGGTGATGGCGGCATAGTCCACACCTTCCTTGGAGCGGACATAGAAGTTCCGGCGGGGGTTATAGTAATAGGGGCTGTTGCAGGTTCCCGCCAGCATGGCGCATTCGCGCAGTGTCAGCTCTCCCAGGGATTTGCCGAAATAGCCCTGGGCTGCTACCTGCACGCCATAATAGCTTTCGCCCAGATAAATAGTATTCAGATAGCTTTCCAGAATCTGATCCTTGGTATAGGTCTTTTCCAGCTGCATGGCCAGATAGGCCTCCTGGATCTTCCGCTTATAGCTCTGCTCGCTGGAGAGGAGCGTATTCTTGATCAGCTGCTGGGTAATGGTGGACCCGCCCTGGGTGGACGAGGAAGTAAGGTTGGCGATAAACGCACCGACAATCCGCTTCAGGTCAATACCGGAATGCGTATAGAAACGGGCATCCTCGACTGCGACAAAGGCCTGCTGAAGATAGCGCGGCATGGCGGCAATGGATACCATGACGCGGTTTTCGGTGCCCTTGTATTCGGTGATCAGCACACCGTTGGCATCATAGATAAAACTGGTCTGGGCCTGGTCGTCAAGGGCGGCCAGGTTCAGGGTAGGTGCGGTATCCACATAGCCTTTGGCAATGCCTGCAATGGTTCCCAGACCGGCAATGCCTGCAAGGAGCACCAGGACGAGGAGTATACGGATCACACAGACGATGACGGAGAGCACAAAGTTGGGCTTTTTGACAGCCGGCCGAAAAAGACTGTGCTTTTCATGATCGGCATCATCCAGAACAAAGGGGTCTGTTCCCCAGTCCACTTCTTCCTCGGGGAAAAAAGCGGGATTGTCTGTCGGCTGCCCGATCGTATAGATACCGGTGGCTTCTGCCGGTGCACCGTCCTCTGGCGGCAGAGCGGAAGACAGTTCGTTTTCCGCAGGGAAATCAGAGGCGGAAAAAGAGACATCCCTCTGTGCCCGGCGTCTGCGAGGTGTGGATGGATCTGACATAGAAACCTCCTTATTGAAGGAAAGTGCGTGCCAGCGCACTGGATATCATTATAGCAAATGCGGAAGACAGCAACAAACGCCTGGAAAAAGGGATTGATGGCCTGAAATCTGTATGGTAGAATGGCAATTACCAATAACTAGACAACCCGGCTCTCGAAAGGGGAAGCATATGGGCAATCTGTTTGATCGGATACCAAAGGGTTTTTTTAATTATCTTGCCAGCGGTGCCCAGAACCGCATCTATTCTTCCTGCCTTCTGGTGATCTATAAGGAGTATGAACGGCAGATCAGCTTTCGACTGCCCCGCGCACGGCTCAGGGATGCGCTGGCCATCTTTCTGATGGAAAACCATATCGAGATGCGTGAAGAGGACATGCCGGACCCGAAGAATTTCTCGGACGTGGCCTCAGCTATCCTGCGCAGATTCTGTGACGAGAGCGTGGGATGGCTGGAGGAAGAGACCGACGATGCGACCTATGAAAAGCAGATCATGCTTACGGAACGCGGGGTTATGCTGGCGGAATTCCTGCAGTCGCTTATGACGCCGGAAAAGGAAGAGTATGCCAGTTTCCTGATTGTGATTCATGATCTTTTCAGAAATGCGGATGTATGGCGCGAACACCCGTATGTGAACGGACTGAAGGCAGTATATCGGCAGGCACGGCTGCTGTCCGGGTCCCTGAAGAAGCTGGCCACCTATATCCGCAAGATTATCGAGCGCATGGTGCGTGAACAGACCCTGGAAAGCCTGACGGAGAATATTATCGAGTATCTGGAAGGCAGTTTTATCCGGGAGTATGCGCGGCTTACCAGCGAAACCAATATTCACATGTACCGCGGAAACATCCGTGAGGCCCTGATGCGGCTGCGGGACGATGCGGCGCTGTTTGACAGGATCGTGCGGGAATGCATGATGGAGGAAAGTCTTTCCCGGCGGGAGGCAGAGGACAAGGTGCTGGACATGATACAGATGACAGGACGTTTCCTCTATGACGACTATGACAGAATCATGCAGGATATCAAGGGCAAGATTAATCTGTACCTGCAGATCGCGGTAGGACGTGCCCGCTTTCTGCGTCACAGGGAACCGGACCTGAGAGGTCATGTGGAGGAAACCATACGCTACCTCGCCAGAGGCATGACGGAGATGGAACTTCGGGACGCGCTTCCGGAGGACATGCAGGAACTCTTTCCGCTCAGAACCATGCGCTACCTGGATGAAAACTCTCTGCGTTACCCGCGTGTCAGCCGAAGCGTGCGCGGGGTTACGGAGAGCGAGTATGTGGAAATCAGCGAGGAAGAGATGGAAAAGCAGAAAAGAGAGCAGATCCGGGAGGCGGATAATCCCTATTCCCGGGACCGCGCCAGGGCCTGGCTTTCCCACGCCATGCGCAGCCGAAGGACGATTGCCTCGGATGATCTGCCCCTTTCCTCACGCAATGATCTGCTGATGGCACTTTCGGCAGTGGCTTATTCGGAAGAAAACGGGTATGAGGTGGAAAAGCAGGATGGGTATTTTGAGACGGAGAGTCTTCTGCTGCACCGCTTTGTAATTACCAGAAAGGACGGCGAAACCCATGAATGAATACTGGGAAGCATGGACGGGCAGTGAGCGGGAGAGCTTTCAGCGCGCCTGCCGGAATTTCCTTGTGAAGACATTTCTGGTGCGGGACAAGGACGAGGAAAGCCGCAGAAACTATTTTTTCGTGGTGCGCAACCTGGAGGCATTCAATACCTATTTTGGCTATATCGGATTTGAAGTGATGCTTGACCGGGACAATGCAGTGGCCATGCTGCGCAATAAGCCTTCCCTGATGGAAAACAGCAAGCGGCAGAGCGGACACAGGATTCTGCGCAAGATGGAGAGCCTGGTGCTGTGCTGCCTTTGGACACTGTATGCCGAGAGGCTGCGGCAGGGTACGCTGGCGCAGAAGATTACGGTGACGATTCCGGAACTGCGCTTTGAAATGGAAAAGTATGATATCCGGGAGATGCCGGACAAGAGCAGCATGAATGCGATACTCAGTCTATTTGCCCAGTACAATCTTCTGGACATGGAAGGCCGGATCGGAGACGAGAATTTCCGGATCTGCCTGTATCCATCTATGCAGTTTGCCATGGACCGGGAGGCGTTTGCGCGCTTTGCCGGAGATGCGGGAGCGCGCATGCATGGCAGACAGGACAGTGAAGAGGGGGAGGAGGAAGAACGCGATGAATCCGAAGAATAGGAAAACGGCCACCGGCATGACACTGGTGCAGTGGGCGCGCTTTCAGTATGAGACGTTCTGTCTCAACGGCTCCACGCTTCTCACCGGGGTCAACGGCGGAGGAAAATCCATGATTCTTGACGCCATGACCTACTGTCTGACCGGGAACAATCAGTTCAATAAGGCGGCACGTGACCGCGACCGCACCGTACGCGGGTATGTGCGCGGGGATACCAATGCCAATGGCGCGGACCGTTTCCTGCGCAGCGGACCCGTGACCAGTTATATAGCGATGGAATTCTTCTCGCCTGTGGAGAATATGTATCTGGTGGTAGGCGTAGGCATTGAGTCACCGGATGACACGCATGCGGAAAGCCGCTGGTTTGTATGCAGGGATACCCGGCTGAGTGATATGAACTTCTGCCGGATTGAAGGAAAGAAACTGCTGGTGACCCCGGTAAGCATGCTCTGCCCCAAGGGCGGCAGGGAACGGATGAGCGATCTGATGGCGCGTGATCAGGGCGTGGCCCAGATTCTGAATGCCCTGGGTCTGCGAGTGGATGTAGACCGATATCGGGAAAAAATCACGAAGATGATTGCCTTTAACCCGGAAAACAATATCGATGCCTTCATTCAGGACTGCGTGCTTTCCCGCGGGGAAGTCAGGTCGCTTTCCCAGCTGCGGGAACAGAAGCATGCGGTGGAAGAACTGCGGCAGACCTATGACAACATGCTGCTGAGCCGGAAACTGCTCATGGAAGTTTCCGGGAGCATGGATGCCTATGAAAAGAAGCTGCGGCAGCTGCATCTTCGGGAACTGATGCTGTCCTGGCAGAACCTGCTAGTCAAGCAGGAAGAAAAGGAACAGCTGGAGCTGAAGAAGAAGCAGTATGCGGAATCGCTCAGGAATCTGGAGGCGCGCCTCCGGGAAGCGACGGAGGAAGTGGACCATGTCAGGGCCAAGCTCCACAGTCTGGAACAGGAAGAAGGGTTTGGCGAGATTACCATGCAGCTGGATGAGCTGCAGCATGATCTTCTGGAAAATGCACATCAGACGGAGACGTTTTCGGAAAAGCTTGCCGAGCTTAAGCGTCTTCAGTATACGCTGGCGGATACGGTTCCCTTTCTGCTGGAAGCAGCCGGGGATGATCCGGGCGTTCCGGAAGCACTGCGGCATCTGGGTGATCTTCAGGTAGAGGCGGAGCGGAAGCGGAATGCTTTCCTGGCACTGAGCAGACGGGCGGAGAACTGCCGGGAAGATCTGTACCGCAGTCAGGCGGAGTTCCAGCGTACAATGGATGAAATGCAGATCCGTATGGCGGAAATGGAAGAAAACATTCAGGCGCTGAATGCACACAGGATGATCCTTCCCAGGGATGTACAGAATGCATGCCGTGTGCTGAACCGGGAGCTGAAAGCCCAGGGGATTGACACACAGGTGCGTACGCTGGCGGAGCTGGTAGAAGATTTTACGGATGAGCAATGGCGGGACGTGGTGGAAAGCTTTCTGGGCAGCCGCCGGTATCACCTGGTGATCGACGGTCCCTATGTACAGCGGGCTCTGGAAATCATGGACCGGATGAAACTGCAGGGAATGCATCTTGTGCTGACGGATAAGCTGCCTGAAAAGCCGGCCAAAGTCGGGAGCGCTGCCGAACTTCTCAGGATTCCCAATCCGTATGCGCGGCGGTATGCGGATTACCTGCTGGGGCATATGCAGCTGTGTGCATCGCTGGAAGAACTGCATGCATGCCCGACCGGCGGTATGATGAAGAACGGAATGGTCGCGACAGGCTATGCTGTGAGCCGGTATGACCTTCGCCGTGTGGAACTGTGTCTGGGCCATCGTGCACTGGAACTACAGAAAACCCGGCTGGAAGCGGAAAAAGCGCTCCTGGACATGGAGTACGCCAGGACAAGCGACAAGCGCATGGACGTAGAGAGAAAGCTTCGCGCGATCCGGGAAATCGACTGGGTTTGCGAGCACTATGCTTTTGATGCGCCGGAGCGTATGGAGGCACTGCAGCGTCAGCAGGTGTTTCTCCATGAACAGGAGCAGAAGATACGGAACAATCCTGATCTGGTCATCAAGTTTGAGTATTACAATGAGATCAGGAAACAGGAGCAGGAGGCGGTGCGCAGCCGTGATGAACTGGTAGGTGACCGGAGGTTCTGTCAGGAAGCCGAACAGGCGACGGAAAAGGAACTGGGACAGGCAGCCGCTGAGATGTATGTGCTCAGTGAAGAATGGGAAAAGGCTCGTCTTGCACATCTGGAGCTTGTGGATCCCATGAAGAAGGAATATAAGGAGTCAGCGGAAAAAAGCGGGAACGCAGTCGTAGTGCGGGAACGCATGCTCTCTGCGCTGCGCGGCGAGGTGGAGGAGACGGGAAGGAAGATGGAAGACGCGCAGCTGGAATACCTGAAGGTAGCCGGAGGGGAGCTTTCTCACCGAGGGGCCGCCTTTATACCGGAGTTCCGCCGCGAACTGCAGAACCTTGTCAATGTACAGATGGAGCGCACGAAGGAGCTTCTGCACAAACAGAAGGATAAGCTGGAGAACACATTCCTTACTGACTTTGTGGGAGATATCTATGAAAAGATTCTCAATGCCAGGGAAGAAATGGATGCGCTGAACCGGGAACTGAAATCATTGCCGTTCGGACGGGATACATACCGGTTTGTGCTGTCGGAAAAACCGGAATGCGCGACCTTTTTCCGTGTGGCGAAGCATATGCATTCGCAGATGCTCGGCTTCCTGAGCCCGGACTATACGACACAGGTGGATGAAGAGTACCAGCATGATGTGGACGTACTGATGGAGCAGACACTTTCAGAGGAGGATGAACAGGAATACTCGGATTATCGCAAGTATCTGAAGTATGACATGCAGATCATATCCCGCCAGGGCGAATGGGAAACGGTTTCTGATCTGAGCCGCAAGCAGGGCTCGGCCAGCGGCGGTGAAAAACAGACGCCATACTTTATTATTCTCTCTGCGGCCCTCATGCAGTTCTATACCAGGGATCGCTGCTGTGAACGCATGGCATTTATTGATGAAGCATTCCATGCGCTCAGTGAAGACCGCATTCAGCAGCTGATCCGGTATTTTGAGGACAATAACTTCCAGGTGATCTATGCGGCCCCGCCGGAACGCATCGGCACTATCGGAAAATATATTCCGTCCACGATTTCCCTTGTCAGCAATGGCCGCTATTCGCATGTGGTGGAAGGCCTTGTAAAAGCCAAGGATGTGACCGGCGTATGACGGACTGGCAGAGAAGTGTATTGCATAAACTGGTGGACCGGTATGAGAAGAGTCCGGCGTTTCGCGGAGAAGCCAGGGTTCACAGGGAATTTGCTGTCAAACCCAGGGAAATCGAAACGGCGTATGACGGATTTGAGCTCGCTGTCAGTGAACGCTTTGATGAGGAAATGAAGGCACTGGTGCAGCAGGGACTGGTGACAGTCAAATGGGCCAGGGCGCCGCATCAGGGTATTGTACATATCACTGCGAGGACGGATGCCTGGGAAAACATATATGAAGCACTGGGACGAAAGCGTGCCGATGTGGTGGCGGGAGAATGGCTGGCATTTTTCGAAAAGGCGGGGGAAACGGAGGCGTCAAAAGCCTACTGTGCTGCCGAGTGCGCGCGGATTCGTTCCGGAAAGAAACCCAGACAGCCGGTGGAACGCGCGGAAAAGCTGATTATGCTTATGGACCGGGTCGTGAATAATGACGCCTGGCTGCTGGAGCGGGAGCTTTCCGCGGAATGCCTGCATGACAGCAAGGCACTGGAAAAGTGCTACAGGGAAACCCTGGCCAATCTTCTGATAGCCTACAGCGGTGTCAGCTATCCTCTGGAGGATATGGAAAACCCGGAGGATATGCGCGAAAAACAAAGGCTTGTATTGGCTGAGCACAGGATTATGCCGAATCCTGGCTATCTCTATCTGAAAGGCAACTGTGAGATCCGGTTTTCCGGCGGCGGAAACCTGCGTCTGACGCCGCAGACACAGGTAGCGCTGGCCACGGAAAGCCTGGCGCGCATGGAGCGCATTGCGGTGGGTGCGTCGGGCATTCTGAGCGTGGAAAATCTGACGGCGTATCATCGGCTGCAGGTGCCGGATCGGCTGATGATTTATCTGGGCGGTTTTCCGCAGAGTGCCATGGTTAGGCTGTACCGCCGCATAGCCAGGGAAAACCCGGGGTGCTGCTGGGAGCATTTTGGTGATCTGGATCCGACGGGGCTGCAGATCCTTGCGCATCTGCGGAGAAGCACGGGACTGCAGATTGCGCCATGGCACATGGGGGTTGCGGACCTGGAGCGCTTTGCTGCATGGGGCAGACCGCTGGAAATGTTTGACAGGGAGAAGATACAGAAGCTGAAGACCATGGACGAGTGGCGGGCTGTGGCTGAATGGATGGAGAACCACAATATAAAGCTGGAGCAGGAATGGATGGCACGGCAGCTGGAAAGGGAAGGAGAATGATGATGGCGCAGGTTTTGGCATATCATTTTCAGGGGCCGCGCCTGCAGACATTGATGCTGCTTTGTCTGCGGCAGGGGACTGTGCTGATTCCGGTGGACGATGACAACGCGACACTGGATGAGGTTCTGCAAAAGAAAGCGAAAAAGCCGGTGGAAAAGCAGGACGGCTTTTCTGAGGAAATGCTGGTCCTGTGCCATTTCTCGGAGGCACAGCTGGATATGTTTCTGCACGGGATGAAGGCCAGCGGTCTGCGGGTTCCGCTGAAGGCTGTCTATACGGTGCACAACGGCGGATGGACCGGGTGTCAGCTGTACCGGGAACTGCGCAGTGAGGATGCGCAGATGCGGGAAAGGAGCGTGTAGAGGCATGCTGCATTTATATACAGGCGGCGGCAAAGGCAAGACAACGTCAGCCATGGGTCTGGCACTCCGCATGGCCGGGCATGGAAAAAAAGTGCTTGTCTGCCAGTTTCTCAAGGATGGGACAAGCGGGGAACTGGAAGCGCTCTCCCAGATGCGGACAGTTACGGTCTGGGCCAGCGGCGGCATGCAGGGCTTTTACAGTAAAATGGGCCTGGCGGACCAGGCGCGGGTCAGGGAAGACATGAAAAAACAGGTGGAAGGCATACGGGAGGCCATGGGACTGCTTACGCCGGATCTGATTGTGCTGGACGAACTGGCTGAGGCGATGGCGCTGGGGTGCGTGAGCGAGCAGGACGGGATGCGGCTGATTACGGATGCCATGCAGTATGGGGAAGTGGCTGTCACGGGCCGGGAGGCGCCGGAGGTCATTTCAGACATGGCAGACTATGTGACAGAGATGCGCTGCATCCGGCATCCGTATGCCAAAGGCACGGGGGCGAGAGAAGGAATAGAGTACTGAAAAAGACGGGCTGTGCCCGTCTTTTTCAGCTTGGAATCTTACATCATGCTGCGATACAGCGCCTTGATTTCTTCCACACTGGTATCGCGGGGATTGCCAGGACGGCAGGCATCGGCATAGGCGCTTTCGGACAGGAAATCCACATCCTCATCCTTAAGAATCCCTTTGAGATCTGCAGGAATCCCTACATCCTTGGACAGCTGCTTCACGGCGGCAATGGTTGCTCTGGCGGCAGCTTCATCGTCCATCATATCAATGCCGTCAACACCCATCGCCTTGCCGATCGCGCGATAGCGCTTGCCGGCGACAGGTGCGTTGTACTCCAGACCGCAGGGCAGGAGAATGGCGCAGGCCACACCGTGAGGCGTGTCATACAGTGCACTCAGGCCGTGTGCCATGGAATGTACAATGCCCAGACCCACATTGCTGAAGCCCATGCCGGCAATGTACTGACCCAGTGCCATGCCTTCGCGGCCTTCTTCGGTGCCTTCTACGGCGCCGCGCAGGCTGTGGGAAATCAGACGGATGGCTTCCAGATGGAACATATCCGAGATCGTGCAGGCACCTTTGGTGATATAGCCTTCAATGGCATGCGTAAGCGCGTCCATGCCGGTGGCGGCTGTCAGGCCCTTGGGCATGGAGGACATCATGTCAGGATCGACAACGGCAATCTCAGGAATGTCGTTGGTGTCCACGCATACAAACTTGCGCTTCTTTTCCACATCAGTTATGACATAGTTAATGGTCACTTCGGCGGCTGTACCTGCTGTGGTAGCCACGGCAATTGTAAACACTGCATGATTCTTGGTGGGGGCTACGCCTTCCAGAGAACGGACGTCGGCAAACTCTGGATTGGTAATGATAATGCCGATGGCCTTGGCGGTATCCATGGAGCTGCCGCCGCCGATGGCAACGATGGAGTCCGCGCCGGCAGCCTTAAAGGCAGCAACACCGGACTGGACGTTTTCAATGGTGGGATTGGGTTTGACATCGCTGAATACAGAATAGGCAAGCCCGGCGGCATCGAGCAGTCCGGTTACCTTCTGGGCAACACCGAATTTCAGCAGGCTTTCGTCCGTGCAGACAAAGACCTTCTTTTTGCCGCGGGACTGAAGCTCGGGAACGATGTTGTCAATGGCGCCTTTGCCGTGATAGGAAATGGTATTGAGAACAATGCGATTGGCCATGGGAATCTCCTCCTTGATTGGAATTCTATATCAATGATTCGTCACATCAAACTGAATTCCTTCCGAATCCGGCAAAAACAGTCATGACCTGAGAAAGACGGCCAGACAGGGAATTTTCCGCATTTCTTCCGCAACAAGCCCTGCGATCTGTTCGGCACCATAGGCATTGAAGTGCGTGAAGTCATCATGTCCGTCCGGAAAATCCGGGTTTTCGCCGGGCGCGAGCTGCACAAAGAGCCGGGCTGTTTCCTGTTTCCCAAGGGTATAGTAGAGCATGCGGCTGTCAAAGCTGAGATCGCACAGCGGAATCTGTTCTTCCTGTGCCAGGCTGCGCACGGCCAGCGGATATTCGCCGTGGGTATACATGGGATCGGTATCTCCCATGAAGAAGCGGCGTTCCACAGGGGTTATCAGCACGGGCTGTGCGCCTTTTTCCTGGGCCATGCGGCAGTAGCGAAGCAGGTTTTCCTTATAGGTAGTTGTGGGATCCGTGTGACGTTCATCGCCTTTTTCGTCGTTATGGCCGAACTGAATCATGAGGAGATCTCCGGGCTGCATCTGTGCGTAGACAGGTTCAAACAGATGCTGATCCCAGAAGGAGCGGGTGGATGTGCCGCTGAGCGCATGATTGCGGACCTGGACATCCTCGCGGACATACCGGGGCAGTGCATAGCCCCAGCCGCGGAAAGGCGGCTTGTTGTCGTCTACAGTAGAATCGCCGATGAGATAGATGGTGTTCATGTTCTGTGTTCCTCTTTCTTCCGATTATTCCAGCGCTTGAAGTAATAGGTGAGTTCTATGATACAACAGCATGTCCATCCGATCGGATAGCCGAGTCCGACGAGCAGCGGTGTATTGGCTATAAAATGCGTGACGCAGAAAAGATAGATCTGGCGGATGGCTACAAACGATAGCAGCATGATAATCATGGGACCGCGGGAATCTCCGCGTCCTCGAAGCGCTCCGGCCAGAACATGGTTGATGCAGTTGAAAAGAAGAAAGAAGACATTGGCACGCAGAAAGAGTGCACCAAAATCCATGACCTGGGTTTCCCTGGTAAAAAGGCCTACGGCAGGCCTTGCAAAAGTGAAAAGCAGGGCAGCGATGAAAGCGGTTACGAGAACCGAGAGTACAACCGTCGTCCGTGTGCCGCGATTGGCGCGTTCTTCCTGGCGGGCACCGATATTCTGGCTGACAAACGTTGTGGCAGCCATGGCCATGCTCTGCATGGGCAGCATAATAAACTGATCCAGCTTATTATAACAACTCCATCCGGCCATGCAGTCGGAACCGAAGTAATTGACATAGGACTGGACAAACACATTGGAAAAGGCGGTGATAACGGACTGTATCCCGGCGGGAAGACCGACGGAGAATATCTGCCGGAGAATGCCGCGGTCCAGATGCAGATCTTTCCAGGACAGGCGGTAGATATCCCTGGTCCGTGTCAGAAGCAGCAATGTCAGGCCTGCCGAAATGGACTGAGAGAGAATGGTGGCCAGTGCTACACCAGCGATGCCCGTGTGAAAGACCAGTACAAAGAGCAGATCCAGAAAAATATTGAGTATGCTGGTCAGTACCAGAAACATGAGCGGACGGGTCGTATCGCCTACGGCACGGAGAATGCCGCTTCCCATATTATAGATGAGGAGCCCGGATATACCGAGAAAGTATATGGTGAGGTACGTTGTCGCGTCCTCAAAGACGTCGTCCGGTGTGTTCATGAAGCGAAGCATAGGCCTGACGGACAAGGTGCCAATGGCGGTGAACAGGACACAGAAGAGGAATGTGGCGGCCATGGTTGTCTCAATGGTGTCGTGCAAGCGATCCATATCCCGGGCGCCGAAGTGCTGTCCGATGACGACACCGGCACCTACGGAAAATCCATTGAAGAAGAAAACCAGAATATTGACGATCACAGTTGTGGAACCTACGGCAGCAAGTGCTTCCTTGCTGACATAATTGCCCACGACAATGGAGTCTACCGTGTTGTAGAGCATCTGAAAAATATTGCCGAGCATGAGCGGGAGAGAAAACAGGATAATCTGCCGGACGATAGAACCATGTGTCATATTCCTTGCGGATGTCTTTCGGATGCCTGTCATACTGTCATCTGCTTTCGTGAAAAATGCGGGCCGACAGATTATCGCCGGATGCGTCCCGCATATGTTATAAGGGAAGAAAAGTGCGCTGTCAATTTGGGGAGGCCAGGCGTAAGACGGCGTTTCCCGGCTTTCATGGTCTGAAAACCGACATTTGCGTAAAAAAAAACGGCTGATCCGTCTGCAGGAGGGATCAGCCGCTGAAAGGCATCAGTCGGTTTTTTGATGGGAGATTTTCAGCCACGCAGGCAGACGGAGCTTCTTGCCCCGGCTGGAGAGAACAATGCTTTGCAGCATAATGAAGAAGCCCAGCAGGGCGCCGTTTGCCATTTCCTGCCACCAGGACTGGTTGAGCGGGCTTAGGGCAATGATTTTCTGAATGGTAGCCAGAATCATGGTACCAAAGAAAGTGCCGATGACATTCCCCATACCGCCTGTCAGCAGAGTGCCGCCGATAATGGAAGCCGCAATGGCGTCCATCTCGCTTCGCATGGCTACGCTGGCGTTTCCAGCCGGCTTATGCATCAAAAACACAAAACCTGCCAGACCACTGAGCAGACCACTGATCATATAGCTCAGAAAGCGTGTGCGCCGTACGTTGATCCCCAGCATCAGTGCGCTCTGCTGGTTTCCGCCCAATGCATAGATGTGCCGGCCCAGCCTGGCATAGCGCAGAAACAGATACATGAAGATTACGGTGACAAGGGCGACCAGGGCCCCGATTTCCATTTTTGCGGGAATGAGATTACCGTTTTTGGCGGTATACCCGAGCCACGGGATCAGAATCTTGGTCTGTACGATGGAGAGAAATTCCTGGCTGCTCACTTTCACCGGATTCACCGAAAGCATGGTAGTCAGTCCCCGGGCCAGGAACATGCCGGCCAGTGTGACAATAAAGGGCTGGATCTCCAGATAACTGACCAGAAAACCCTGCAGGATACCGAAAGCCAAGCCAATGCCCAGTGCCAGAAGCAGGGTCAGAGTGACACTGATCGGTCCATTCTCAACACCGCTGCTGTTCAGAAAGATGGCGCAGGCCATGACTGTCAGGCCAATGACACCGCCCACACTGATATTGATGCCCCCGCCGATCATGACGACAGTCAGTGCGCAGGCAATGATGATCAGGTAGGCATTGTCGTTCAGCAGGTCGAAAACCATCTGTGCTTTGCGGAAACCGCCGCCCATGAGCAGCATAGCCATGGCATACATGGCTGCGAAGATGCAGATACTGATTGTCATCAGCAGCTGAGCATCTGTCAGCGGTTCCCGGTGCTTTTCCGCTTTTGCACGGCTTACCGTTGTCACGTCAGTCCGCCTCCTTCCGTCTGATACTGTCTGATTTTCCGGTGCGGAATTTCGCCCACAGTGCGGTCAGCTTACTCTTGACTACGGGCGAGCCTGCGATGACGATAATGATAATCACGACAGCTTTGTATGCTTTTACATTGACAGGGGCTACGTTCATGGCATAAAGCGTGGTAGTGAGCATCTGAATAATGTAGGCGCCCAGAATACTGCCGCTGAGTCTGAATCTTCCGCCGCCCAGACTGTTGCCGCCGATAGCTACTGCCAGAATTGCGTCCATCTCAATATCGGCCAGCAGTGTCTTATGGTTCAGCTGACCGAGCCGGCATACACCGGTTACGGCCGCTACCGAGACGCATACGCCAAGCAGCGCGAAACTGAGCAGCTTAACCGCCGTGGGATGAATGCCGTTCAGACGGGCAGCCCCCTGATTGATACCTACGGTCTGTGTATAGAGCTGGGTGGTTGTCAGACGGAATACCAGGACAAGCAGCAGTCCTACCAGAATAACGGCAAAGATCGGTGTCGGCACCGGAATACCTGGCAGTGTCATGCCGATAGTGCTGATAATGGGGCTGTTCAGCTGCGGGGTGGCGTCACCGTTAATCCAGTAGGCGATGGACCGTCCGCAGGAATACAGAATCAGCGTGGCAATCATGGGTTGAATATGGAAGACGGCAACCAGTGTGCCATTGAACAGCTTGAAAAGAATGGTTGCCAGGCAGCACAGAAGCAGCCCCAGCAGTACACTGCCCACAGAAATGCTGCCCATGGCCTGCAGTACCTTTACAAAGACAGCGCCGGAAATGGCACCGACAGCGCCGACAGATATATCCTGACCGCCGCAGGCTGCAGTGACCAATGTCATTCCCATGGAAATGATAGCCAGTTCACTGGCGCTGTCGATAATGCTGATGATATTGCCTGTCAGTACACGGTTGCCGCTGCTGTTGGTGGCAAGACCAATAGAGAAGAAGCCGGGATCACGGAGAAGATTGAAAAGGATCAGAAGGGCCATGGCGACCAGCGGAATCAGCAGCTGGCCGAGTGACGCGTACCATTTCTTTTTCCCATGCATATCAGAGTTCGCCTCCCGCGATCGTCTTCATCACCTGAGACTGGGTCAATTCATTCCCTGTCAGTTCACCCACGATCTTCCGGTCCCGCATAACGATGAGACGGGAACAGACGCGAAGCATCTCCTCAATCTCGGAGGAGATGAAGGTGACGCTCATGTTTTCTTCTGCCAGTTTCAGGACCAGCTTCTGTATTTCCAGTTTGGTACCTACATCAATGCCGCGGGTCGGCTCATCCAGAATCAGGTAATCCGGATGTGTTAGCAGCCACCGGGCCAGAATGACCTTCTGCTGATTGCCGCCGGACAGGGATCGGATGGGTGTATCCTGGGAAGCTGTTTTGATTTTCAGCGCCTGAATATATTCATCGGCAAACTTTTCCATCTGGCTTCGAGACATGGGATGGAAGAAGCCTTTCATTACCTGCATGGCAAGAATAATGTTTTCTCGCACGGACAGATCCGCAATAATGCCATCCCGCTTGCGGTCTTCAGGGAGATACCCGATACCATGCTTCATAGCATCATGCGGTCTGGTGATTCTGACAGGTTTGCCTTTTATCTTTATCCGGCCGCCGGTTACCCGATCAGCACCGAAAATAGCGCGGACACTTTCGCTGCGCCCGGAGCCAAGCAGACCGGTAAAACCGTTCACCTCGCCCTGGCGGATGACAAAGTCAAAGGGACGGCTTTCTGTACTGGACAGGCCCTGGGCTTCATAGAGCGTTTCACGGCTGCCCAGGCTCTTCTGGCCTACCTGTGCCAGATCCTCCAGTTCGTTGAGATCTTTGCCCATCATTTTGGCTACCAGTTCTACCTGGGGAAGGGCGGCTGCAGGGTACTCACCGACCAGTTCACCGTTGCGCAGAACGGTAATCCGATCACTGACTTCATATACCTGCTCCAGAAAGTGCGTGACAAAGACGATCCCTACGCCGCGATTTTTCAGATCCCGCATCAGGTCAAAGAGCATGGCTACCTCTTTTTCATCCAGAGAAGAGGTCGGTTCGTCCAGAATAAGCACTTTACATTGCATGTCCACGGCCCGGGCAATGGCTACCATCTGCTGTACGGCCAGAGAGCATCGGGACAGTTCCTGCTTGGCCCGGGCAGGAATCCCCAGACTCTGCAGAATGCCATCCGTGCGTTTTTCGTAGTCTTTCCAGTGTACAAATGCACTGGCTGTTCTGCCGATGAACATGTTTTCTGCCACTGTCAGATTGGGACAGAGCGTGATTTCCTGATACACGGTGCTGATACCGGCCTTTTGCGCATCCTGCGGGGAATGAATATGGGCATCTCCCTGGATCCCTTCCATCTGTATGCTGCCGCTGTCTTTTTCATACACGCCTGTCAATACTTTAATCAGCGTACTTTTTCCAGCGCCGTTTTCTCCCATCAGCGCATGGATTTCGCCTTTTCGGAGAGTAAAGTCCACATGATCCAGCGCCTTGGTTCCCGGGAACGATTTGCATATCCCGCGCATGGTCAAAACCGCATCATTCTGCATGCTGGCTTGCTCCTTCCGGGTCGTCCTGCCCCTGTTTCAAAGAAAGCGCGGTATGAACGCGCATATTACTGCCGTCCACACCGCGCCTTGCTTCAGTCTACTGAATTACAGACCATAGGCATCAATGTCTTCCTGGGTGATGGTGCGGGCGTCAAAGCCCTTTTCTTCGGAAATAATCTGGTTCAGTTCGTTGAGACCTTCAATCTCGCCGCCCGCTTCCAGTGTCTTGATCATCTGATCAATGACATTGGCCTGGAAAGGAGAGCACTGGCCATCATAGTTCCATTCGCCGGCAAGCAGTTTTTCCAGAGCCCACTTATTGCAGTCAAAGCCCATGATGATGACATCGCCGTCCACGCCGTGCGTAATGCCGGCTGCATCCAGAGCGGCAACAACGCCATCGGCCATGCCGTCGTTCTCAGCGTATACAATGTTGAAATCTTCCTTGGCGTTGATGGCAGCTTCGGCAATCTTACGGGCTTCATTGGGATCCCAGGAGTCACCGCCAGTGCCTTCCCGTACCATGGTCCATTTTTCATCAGCTGCGATTTTTTCCGTCAGAGGATCACTGCGGCCGATCTGGGCAGCGGAGCCCAGCTGGCCCTGAATGTGCAGTACCTTGTATTCATCCAGGCCAAGACTTTCCAGCCAGGCCACGGCGGTCTCACCTTCCTGGCGCATGTCGGAGACAACAGCCGCTGTGTAGAGATCAGGATCGCATTCGATCATACGGTCGAACAGGAACACTTTGATGCCGGCATCCTTGGCATCCTGCAGTACTTCGTCCCAGCCGGTGGTCTCGGCAGCGGACACCAGAATGTAATCCACCTCAGCGGTGATGAAGCCACGGGCGGCCTCCAGCTGCTTGTCAGCGGTGGGAGCTGTTACGAAAGTGGCGTCATAGCCGTTTTCCTTGGTGAAGGTATCTGTCAGGTTCTTAACATTGGCCTGGCGATAGCCGGATTCAGAGGGGTCGAGATTGATAATACCGACCTTGATCAGATCTCCATCGGCCAGAGCCATGGCAGTGCAGGACAGCACCATTACCAGTGCCAGAAACAGTGCGACAAACTTCTTCATGGTTTTCCTCCCGATTTTTCAGCCCGAAGGGCTTTTGATGATACGATTATAGGATCGGGAAGCAAAGAAAACATTCACTATCTTTTGAAATTGATAGCAAGTTTTTTGCGCAATGGACCGCATGAATAACGTTTTATGATATTTTCTTTCGAAAAAAGATATTTTTATTGGTCAGCGTTTTGCCGGAACGGAAATGAATAGGAGAGTATGCTATAATGCCCTTTAGCAAACTGAATGTTTCGGAGGTGCCTATGTCGCGCTCCTCTTCTTCTGCGCCGCGCACTGTTCAGCAGCAGATACGGAAAATTCTTGGGATTATGTCTGCAGCCATGGCGGTAATCATCACCGCACTGACCCTGGTGCTTTTTGCGATCAATCGCCAGTATACGGGTGTACTGGCCTGCGCGAATACAGCAGCGGACTTCAATAAGGAATTCAAGAGTACGCTGGATCTGGAAATGTACAATCATGTGATTCGGCCACGTACCGAGCATTCCGTGGAAGAACTGCCCATGGATGAATTGGACAATGCAGAACAGGTGCTGAATCGCCTGGCTACGGAAACCACACTCAGTGACAACCGCTGGCGTGTGCGAAGTATGCTGGATATGTGCCGGAACCTGCGTGCGTATATGGTAGAGATTGCCCGGACGGATTCCTATGACATGCGCATGGAACTGCTGGAGAGAAACATCCGGGGCGAGACAGGACTGACAAAACTGATTGAAAATTATATGCATGATTTTCTGGGGGACGAAGTGCGGGAACTGGCACGTATCCGGAACGTCATCGGACGACAGACAACACTGCTTATCATGATTTCCGCACTGGCCATGGGTGCGCTGTTTCTGGGGCTTCTGATATACTCTCTGCGAATTGGGCGCAGCATTACCGGCCCGATTCGTGCATTAACGGAAAAAGCGGAACGCTTTGGCGCAGATGATTTTGCTGGTACCCCGATAAATACCAGCATTGCGGAGCTGCAGACGCTGGACCGGAACTTTGACAAAATGGCTGGCCGCATCAGTATGCTCATGGAAAAACAGCGGCAGGATCAGCAATCCCTTCATCGTGCAGAGCTGGAATTACTCCAGGCACAGATTAATCCGCATTTTCTGTATAATACACTGGACTCCATTGTGATACTGGCAGAGTCCCAGCGCGAAGAAGATGTAATTCATATGGTGACCAGTCTCTCTGCCTTCTTCCGGAACTCACTCAGCAATGGGGAAGATGTGATTTCGCTTCGGGCAGAGCTGATACAGGCAAAATCCTATCTGGAAATCCAGCAGATCCGCTACAGTGACATTTTATCGTATGAAATTTCTGTGCCGGAGAGCATACAGGATACACCGGTTCCTAAGCTGATTCTGCAGCCACTGATTGAGAATGCGCTGTATCATGGCATAAAAAACCGCCGGGGACGGGGGATGATACGAATCAAGGGCTTTGCTGAGAATACGGACATCTGTCTGCAGGTGATGGACAATGGCGCCGGCATGTCAGAGGAGCAGCTGACGCGTCTGCAGTCCGGCACATATGAGGAACATCACAGCGGACTGGGACTGAAAAATGTACATCAGCGCATTCGCCTGTACTGTGGTGAGCCTTACGGACTTTCCTTTGAAAGTGAACAGGGAGTGGGGACAACCGTGACGGTTCATTTGCCCCGGCGGGGCGTGATAGATTTACGTCAGGAAGGAGCAGAATCATGAACAGACAATGGGCTCTTGTACTGCTGATGCTGGCATGCCTCTTGCTTACAGCCTGCAGCAGTGTGGGAAATGCACCTTCTACAGCGGAGGAACCGCACCTGATTGTGGTGGGTTTTTCTCAGGTGGGTGCAGAAAGCGACTGGCGTAATGCCAATACACGCAGCATGCAGACAGCGCTTTCTGCGGATAACGGATTCCGACTGATTCTGGATGATGCTCAGCAGAAGCAGGAAAAACAGATTACGGCCATCCGCAATTTTATCAATCAGGGCGTGGATTATATTGTGCTGGCGCCTACGACGGAACGCGGATGGGAAACCGTGCTGAGTGAAGCGAAGGCCGCGGGGATTCCTGTCATTATTGTGGACAGGATGATCGAGATTAAGGATTCCGATTTATTCACCTGCTGGATTGGCAGTGATTTCCGAAAGGAAGGAGCGGCGGCTGTAGCATGGATGGAACAGAGATTTCAGGATCAGCCGCTGCGCATCGTACACCTGCAGGGGAATATTGGTTCTACCGCTCAGATCGGGCGCACGGACAGCCTGGATGCCGGTCTGATGGCACATCCCCAGTGGCAGCTGGTGTTTCGCGGTTCCGGTGATTTTACACAGGCCAAAGGACAGGAACTGGTGGAGGCATTGATCCGTGAGAATACGGCCTTTGATCTGATTTTCTCTGAAAATGACAATATGGCCTATGGTGCTATTGACGCACTGAAAAAGGCGGGGCTGACACCGGGAGAGGATGTGACCATTCTTTCCTTTGATGCCAGCAGTACCGCGCTTCATATGATACTGGATGGAGAAATCAGCTTTGATGCTGAATGCAACCCGCTTCACGGTCCCCGTGTTCGTGCAATCATTGAACAGCTGGAAGCGGGAAGAACACCGCCGAAATACACTTTTGTGGAGGAGGCTGTTTTTGAGCGGGAAGGCTTGACGGAAGCGATAATCGAAGCACGCGGCTACTGAGTTTCCTCCATGGCACGATATTCCTTCGGCGTGATGCCTTCCATTTTACGGAAGACGTGGCTGAAATAGTTGGGCTCATTGTACCCGATTTCCAGTGCAATATCGGAAAGCCGCATATTGGTAGTGCGCAGAAGTTCCTTGGCTCTGTCAATACGCATGCATGTCAGATAATTGATGAAGGACCGGCCCAATGTCTGAGAAAAAACCGTACTGAAATGTGCAGCACTCATGCCTACATGACGCGCTGTCGTAATCAGGGAAATATTGGGATCACAGAAGTTTTCTGCCACATATTTCTGAGCGCGGCTCATGACAGAAGCATATTTCAGGTCCCCTATCGCGTCCTGCCGAGCGGAGAGTGCGTCTGTCAGCAGTTCCTCGGCGGTGTGCCGGAAGGTTTCCCTGTCTTCGGAGGCTGCAAAAATGTTGTACTTTTCACTCAGTCGCGCTGCTACATCCTTGCTGTTCGCCATGGGCATATAACGTGTGGTGATTTCGACAGCCAGCTTAATGATGTCAATCAGTGCATAGTAGCGCATCAGCATGCTGTCGAAGGATCCGTTTATGGCGGCGTCCAGCAGGCCGGATACCTCTTCCGGTGTGGCGCGGAGAATGCTTTGCCGAAATTCCTTGCTGAATGGTCCGTCATAATTGACGATATCAGCAGTAATCTGTGCCGTGTCAGCTGCATTGATGACCTGTCCCGGGGAGATACTGCTGACTTTCTTGAGCAGATCAGCAGCAGTTTTGTAAGCATCTGCGATGGCACCCAGACGCTGTACTGTGCAGCTCAGTGCAACAGTAATGACAGGGCACAGGTCTTTCAGTTCGTGCTTAAGAATATGGACAAGCCGATAGACCCGCTCATTGAGCGCTTCTTCTCCATTGCCATAAAGAAGCAGAGCCAGCTGGTCACCTGCGGTGAAATCAAACAGGATATCCTGTTCTGCCTTCAGCGTGCTGCGAACAGTATTATGAAGCCGCTTGTCATCCGGACGGGGGCCGTCAAAATAGTACACGGCAACCAGATAATGACTGTGGATGATATCCATATGCAGAATACGGGCCTGTTCCAGCAGGGCTTCTGTATCCGCATCATCAAAGAGCAGCTGGCGCAGGAAACGCTGTTTCAGTGCCTGGTCGACCTGATCCCGGTTCAATCCGGGGACAGAGTCAGGGACAGTCTTGCTCTTTTCGATACGCGCAGCCATTTCCTCAATGACCCGTGTCAGGTCTGCTGGCCGCACAGGCTTGAGCAGGTATTGATCCACGCCAAGTGCGATGGCTTTCTGAGTAAATTCAAAATCACCGTATCCGCTGATGATTACGATTTTCAGCCAGGGCATCATTGAACGGGCGTGGCGGATTAATCCAAAGCCGTCCAGAAAGGGCATGCGGATATCGGTCAGCAAAATATCCGGCATCAGGTCCTGCATCATGGACAGTGCCATTTCTCCATCAGAAGCTTCCCCGCAGAAGACATAGGGCCCCTGCATCTTTTCAATGGTATTGCGTATGCTCTGCCGGATCAGCAGCTCATCTTCAACAACAAAAATCTGATACATAACATTCCTCTGCTCATAGCCAGCAGGAGCCTTTGATGCCTGGTACGGCTTCCTTTTTCAGTACCGTTCCCGCTGGCGCTGTTTTCCTCGTTTGGCCGTTGGAATCATTGTAAGGGATTTTGGAACAGCTTTCAATTGGAGCGCATGCAGGTTCAAATGAAAAACCGTAATATTCCGGTAAAAAGCCTTTTCCTGTACACCTTTTATACAGGAGAAGCTTTGACGCAGGGGAAAGATTCACGTATGATTATTCGGAATCGTACAGCCTAAAGGGCTGTTCTGCATGACAGACGTTCTGCCTTGGGAATGAGAGACCGCCTGATTTCATGACTGATGAGTTCATCCGTGCCTGGAGCGGACCATTGGATGATATATGCAGAAAAAGCGGAAAACGCTGCATTCTGCCATGGAAAACGGCGTAAAAATGACGCGAAAAAGACCATGAATAAGATGACGTATTCCGCGGCAGCCAGGGCAGAAAAATGCAGAAGAGAAGAGCATCTGAGAATGGGCGTATTCTATTTTCACAGGAGGCGTGTGGCATGCCAGGACCTGGCGGCCCGATGGGCAGAGGACATTATCTGACAGAGGAAGAAAAGAAACAGACTCCCAAGGTGACAAAAGAACTGCTGTACAGGGTTTTCTCCTACCTTCGCCCTTATACAGCACAGCTTATTCTGGTTTTAGGGTGCATTATTGTCTCATCGGTATGCAGCCTCTTTCCTTCGATCCTGAGCGGCAAAATTGTGGATGTGCTGACCGGAAAGGACGTGGGCGGCTGGTTTGGGAACGGCATTGCCGCACTCATTCGTCTGATCCTGCTGTCTCTGGCACTTCATTTCTTTTCCAATCTGATTGGTGTGGGGGAAAGCTATCTGAATACATGGATTGCGCAGCATATCTCCTATGATATGAGGAATCAGATGTATCGGCATCTGCAGAAGATGTCCCAGCGCTTTTTTACTTCTGCCAATCAAGGGGATATCATTACCCGTATGACCAGTGATATCTCCGGTGTGGAATCGGTCATCTCGGGAACTATTACCAGCATTCTTTCCAACGGAATTACACTCATTGTCGCCATGACTGCCATGTTCCGCAAGAACTGGATTCTCGCACTTGTGGGAATGATTGTGGTTCCACTGTTTACACTTCCGACACGCATGGCCGGAAAGAAGCGGTGGAAACTGGCGGGGGAGGCACAGGCCTGCAATGACGAGATCAATGGAATTCTGAACGAAACCCTGTCTGTCAGCGGTCAGCTACTGGTAAAACTCTTTGGCCGGGAAGAAAAGGAATATCAGCGGTATCAGGAAGCGAATGGACGGATGATTCAGCTGAATATCCGGGAGCGGATGGCTGGCCGATGGTTTTTTATGCTGCTCAGTACGCTGACTACGATTGGTCCCATGCTGCTGTATCTGGTAGGCGGGATTCTGATCATGCAATATGACAGTACGATTACTGTGGGTGATATTACCGTACTGGTTTCACTTCTGGGCAGAATGTATGGTCCTGTGAACAGTCTTCTGAACATTCAGGTTGACTGGATTCGATCCATGGCGATGTTCAGTCGCATTTTTGCCTACTATGATATGCAGCCGGAAATTGAAGACAGACCGGAAGCGAAGGAACTGTCCGGGGCGAAGGGAGAAGTCAGTTTCCAGCATGTGGATTTCAGCTATGATGGAGAACGTCAGATTCTAAAGGATATCAGCTTTGATCTGAAAAGCGGGGACTGTATTGCGATTGTCGGCCCGAGCGGCAGCGGCAAGAGTACGATTGTGAACCTGATTCCGCGTCTGTGGGATGTCAGTGCAGGACAGATTTTCTTCGATGGAACAGACGTGCGGGACTGGACACTTCACTCTCTGCGCGATGAGATTGGCGTTGTGACGCAGGAAACCTATCTGTTCAATGGGAGCATACGGGATAATCTTCTGTATGCAAAGCCTGAGGCGACAGAGGAGGAAATGATTGAAGCATGTAAAAAGGCGAACATCTATGAGTTTATAGAACGTCAGCCGCAGGGACTGGACACAATGGTAGGCAACCGTGGACTGAAACTGTCCGGAGGAGAAAAGCAGCGGATTTCCATCGCACGGGTGCTGCTCAAGGATCCCGCACTGCTGATCTTTGATGAGGCAACCTCTGCGCTGGATTCCATCTCGGAAGCGGCGATTCAGGCGGCGATCAATCCTCTGATTGAAGAGAGAACGTCTATTCTGATTGCGCATCGGCTTTCTACAATTCTTGCTGCTGACGAGATTCTTGTGGTCAGGGAGGGGAAAATTGTAGAACGAGGAACCCATCAGGCACTGGTCCATGCGGGCGGAACCTATCAGGAACTGTATGAAACACAGTTCCAGAAGTCAGAATAAAAAATATCCTGGGGCTGCATTCTGCGGCGTATGCTGTCGGGGCGGGCGTTTATGGCATCAGGGTTTTCCATGGATGAAAAGACAATAATTCCGAGACAAACGGCGTGATTTCGATTATGCCGTTTGCTTTATTGTCCCTTCATGGATCACGCAATGTGAAAATGGAGTCCTGGTGACCGCTGTTACTGTCAGACGGACCTCCATTAATCATACTGAATCCACACACACAGCATACCGGCAACCGGTTTCCTCATGATGTCACATTCTCTTGCCCTGTCCGCTTCCTGCTGCAGCATGGCATTATCTGCCTCCAGCTTTTTTCCTTTTCGGGGAACTTTGATCAGCTGCATCCGTCTGATTCTGTGAACGAAAAAAACGGGAGGGAAGCTGAAATGAGAAGAGGTATTTGTCTGCTTGCCGTAATGCTTCTGCTGCTTTCTGTACATTGGGGAGGTCGGGCTGAACCAGAAGATGCTGCAGCATCCCGACAGATCATTTTATACACCTATTACCGTCAGATGGGCTGGGGTGATCGGGTGCAGATCGGATGTGTGGATGCGGATGGCTGTCTGTGGCTGACAACCGGGCATGACAGCACGCTGAAGTGGCCATATAAAACGGAAGAACAACTGGAATATCTCCAATCTTCCAGCGAGATGGAATTGATTGGACAACTCAAAGGGAAAGAACTGTTCGATCTGAAAAGCCTCATTTTCAGCACAGAAGATCAGGGCCATGCATCCTATCCCGCTGCCAACGATGCGGGTACCGAATGCAGCTATGCTGTTCTGTACGACCGGGAAAACAATGCGCAGTGCATTCTGCTGGGCATGTCCGGTGATGATTGCTTTGAAAACTTCGATCCCGACGCCCAGGCACTGTATCGTTATCTGCGCCAGATCTTTCCGCAGGTTACTTGTTATGGCGGAAACATTGGCCCTGTGGGTTTTCAGCCTGTGCCTATCCGGGTATTTTGCGGTTTGGAAGGACTGGATCTGGACAGCCTGGTCATTTCTGGCTTTTTCGTGGACTGCGAAGCCGGCCCGTGCAAGCTGAACATAAGCGAAGAAGATCGGCTGTATCTGCTGCGGCTGATCCAGTATGGAAAAGTGACCGGCAAAGCCAACGCTACGATGGTCACAGGTGGAACAACCTGCTATGATGTGTCTGATCCGTCGGGCGGTTTTCTGGCTTCTTTGGAGCTGTATCAGGGGTTGCTGGTACGTTCAGACGGGATGTATTTCATCATTGCTGAACCGACTGGCTGAATAAAGAAAAGGTGCTGATTCAGATCATGAATGTCAATGATCGTGGTCTGGGTATTTCCATACTGGAAGATTCTGCCTGGAAATTGCCGGGTATGAGTGATGTTTCCTATAGCTGAACAGATCAGTCAACTGATGCAGTTATAATAGATACGCCAGAGATTGCCGTTTTCTCTGTGCATGAGCTTTTCTATCAGTTTGATAAGCGAAGCATCATAAGGCGTTTCTAATGAATGCATTCTGGTATACTGATCACCGTGACATACCGTCTCCACATGCCCCGGGACACCACTATGAATGTCACCCGTATGAGGGAACATATCCAAAATTTCATCCGTAATCGGAAACATTTCTACTAACTTCCTGTTGTCGGAAACATATCAGAAGTATTCATTTTGCTTATAACGCATCCTTCGGGCAACTCCTGACACATTCCATACACAGGATGCATTCGGTGCCGTTTAGACGTTTCCTGCTGTTATCAGTTACGTCAACATTCATCGGGCATACTTTTTTACACTTTCCACAGGAAATACATTTATCCTTATTACATTTGATACGTAACAGCGAAAAATAGCTCATCGGTTTCAGAAAAACAGTAATCGGACAGATGTATTTGCAAAAAGCCCGGTTGTCCTTAAATAGATATGCCAGGATTATTCCTACCGCATAATAGATTACATTTCCTGCTATAAATGCCCAGAACATGATCCATTCAATATTCCCGACTTTTGCGAGAAATAAAGTAGCCACAAAGATCAGTGAGGCAGCAAAAGTAATATATCGGATCCATCCGATTTTCTTTCGGGGATTTCCCGGAACTTTATACGGCAGGAAATCCAGCACCATCGCTGTCCAACAAGCATACCCACACCATCCCCTGCCGAATAACAAAGGTCCGAATATTTTTGCTACAGCATAGTGAATTGTCGCTGCTTCAAATACTCCCGTAAACAAGTAATACCAAAAGCCTTCAATCTGCATATTTTCATTACAGATAAGTCCCAGATATATAAGCATATACAAACCGACAAGCAACTGGACGATACGGCGAGCATGCTTATATTTCCTGATAAACAGGAACACGCCAAAGGATATGGAAAGTCCGATATAGCTGAAATTGAAAAGATAAAACAGATTATCTTTTGTCATCCATAACGTCACCGCTACTATTTCAAAGACTGCCAGCATCAGAACCGGCATCAGGTACTTTTTCAATCAATAGTTCCTCCAATACGCTTTTTCATCCATTTTTAAAGCTTTTCGTCCAAATCAGCATTTGTTTGGACGAAAGTTATTTGCTGTCAGCACGAACATAAAATGTACTTCTTCCGGATCCTTCCCGAATGATAAGTCCTTCTTCAGTAAGTCTCTTAAGGGCTGCAAGGGCTGAAGATCTTCCTATGCTTGGACAATGAGCTGCAACCTCTGCCCCTATAAATTTTCCGATTTTTTCCTCGGTATACTTTTTGACAATGTCATATGCCGTACTTCCATTTCCGGTATCGGACATTAAGCCTACTCTTTCTTCAAACTCTGTATAACATGCCAGAATAGCCTGAAGCATATATCTAATAAATGGTGTCGGATCACTTTTCTCTTCATGCCAACCGGCATCTGACGCTTCGAGCGTATCATAGTACCGATCCTTTGTTTTCTCTATCTGCTTTTCTATACTGATGTACTTACCCAAACTATATCCGTTTTTATACAGCAGAAGTAATGTAAGTAGTCTGCTCATTCGTCCATTACCATCGTTAAATGGATGAATACAAAGAAAATCGCAGATAAACGTTGGAATAAGAATCAGTGAGTCAATCTTCTCATTTGCTACGGCCTGTTCATAGGCATTGCAAAGATTTTCTACTGCATCCGGAGTATCATAAGGCGAGGTAGGTGTGAATCTGGTAACTACTGTTCCATCTGGCTTTGTCTCATTGATAGAGTTCTGCACATTCTTAAAATGCCCGCCGTAAGAAAAACCTGCTCTCTTTAATAGGTCACGATGCAGCTGAAGTATATAAGAAGGACGAATCGGAGTATATTCATTACTCTCGTGAATCGTATTCAGCACATCCCTGTAACCCATGATCTCCTCCTCATCACGGTTCCTGGGAGTTGTCTTTTCTTCAAACAACTGTTTCATACGAGTACTTGTCGTAACAATTCCCTCGATTTTATTGGATGCCTCCGTACTCTGTATTTTGGCTATCTCAACAAGTCGATCCAATTCAACAGGCTTCTGCCTAATAAATAAACCTTGTCTTTGTTAGCGTCGGGTAGAAAAAGCCAATTTCAGTCGGACAGAAAAAGCCACTAACGACTATGCCAATATTTCCAATGGATCTGAGCTTGATAGTTGCTGACGCCGCCGTAGACACGTCGGCATAATGGCTATCAGGGAGAAATGGCTATGATTGCGGGAAAAGCATCTAAATCCATTTATTGTAACGGCTACCATTGAATGCGATATTCACCTGCTTTCCAGGCAGGTTGTTCTTCCAGCACTGATATATATAAAGCTTACAGGGATTGGCTCTTTTCATCCGGCCCGTAGTGGCTTTTTCTTCCCGACCCGTAGTGGCTTTTCTGCCCGACGCTAACATCTTCCCTTGCATTTGTGAATCTTTGCGACAAGGTTTAGAATATCTGTATCCCAGGCTTTTTCATAGAGCTTGCTGTAATCAAACGATCTAATAAGAACCCCTTTCATCCAGCATCCTATGTTTTCATCCAATTATACTTGATTTTGGACGAAAAAAAACAATCACTTGGACAAAAAAGAACCCGCAGCCTCCAAAACGAGAACCACAGGTCGATGATATAGTTTTCAACAGTTCTATTGTCTCGACCCAGCTCGAGACATCGAGACTACTACCTCGCAATGGCACGAGGAAATGAAACTACTAATTCATACCTGCGCCAGTAAGCGGGAACTTGTCCACTGATTGCTGCCTGTTCGCAAAAATGCGGTCAGGAACATATCAACCGGTTTTGGGCACATGCCCGTTATCGGGAACATATCGACAACCGGGGATTGGTAGAGAGCCAATAATTGTTTTCTCGATTCTCTGCCTTAGTTTCGTTTAGAACAATTGCTCCGGCAGCTTAAGTTTCTACTTGGGCGGGAAGTCCTTGTCAAATGCCGCTACGTCAGAATCATCCACATAATATCCCTGCGGCGTCTGGTATACACCAGTGATGCCGTCAAGGTATCCCTGGATCAGTTCCTTACAGAGAAAAAATGAGTCATCTGCGCTTTCTGGCAAATCATGGTAGCGGATGCCAAACTCTCGGGCATAGGTAAAGCCGCACTTACCGTAGAAGCCGATATTACCCTCAAACAGAACAGCACCATAACCAAGCCCTTCTGCTTTCTTCAGAGAATAATCAAGCAGTGTCTTTCCATAACCCCTGTGCTTAAGTTCCGGCGTAATGCTGATCGGCCCCATCGTCAGGACCGGGATCACTCTGCCGTCATCCGCTTCGATGATCGTTTGCGTAAACATGTTCTGTCCGATCAGCCGTCCATCCTGCTCCATGACAAAATCCAGTTCTCTGATGAACGCAGGATCGTCCCGAAGCACATGGATCACGTAATGCTCGCTGCATCCCGGACGGTACACGTTCCCAAAAGACTCTCTGACGAGGCTCTCAACAGCTCTGTAGTCTTCGGATCTTTCTAAACGAATGGCGTAGTCATTTGTATTCATTGTTTTTCCTCCTGAAAATTGTTGACTGCAATTGCCTTTGGGCGGGAGGTTTGTTTTGATCGTCTGCAAACCTCCCGGTTAGCCGACAATCTCCTGTGTGTTGTACTTTTTCAAACAGTACTCTCCTTAATATGATATTTATAATCAAGCCAGTAGGCTTAACTATCCAATTTGTTTTTGATCCAGTTATCGAGGAACTGCATCTGATCCTCCGTGTGGAACATTTCTCAGACTATTTCTTAAACAGTTCAGAATGTGTTCCGAGACGATATAGCATGAGCACAAGCACCTCATCACGGATTTCATACACCAGAAGCCAGTCCGACTCAATGTGACATTCCCTTGTTCCTTGATAGTTACCAGACAGATCATGGTCGCGATATCTTGCATCCAGCGTACCGCCATCAGCAAGAATATTCACGACCTCAAACAGCTTATCGAGATCTTTGTTCTGTTTCTTCGCCAGCTTCAGATCCTTCTTGAACTGGTTTGTAAACTTTACCTCGTACTTCATACTTCCAGCGCCGCCTTAAGATCGTCCATATTGGTATAGCCCTTCACGCTGCTGTCTGAAACGATACGCCTTCCCTCTTCGATTGCCGCAGCGGTTGTTTCATTCGGTACATCCAGCTTAAGAGCAAAAGGAATTCCGTTTTCCCTGATTGTTGTTCTGAGGAACATATTGATAGCCGTTGTCATGTTCAGCCCCAGTTCAGAAAAGATCCTGTCGGCCTGATCCTTGATTTCCTTATCGGTTCTGATATTCAAATTCGTAGTAGCCATGGTATACACCTCCATTCTGTCTACATTATATAGTTATATTCGTTTGCTGTCAACACACTGTCATTACGTTTGTGCAGGTGCAAAAACATCCAACCCTTCGCAAGTTGGGATGTTCTTGTCGAAGACAGTGTCAGGACTCTACATCCTGCACCGTCAATTCACGTTATTCATTATTCCTTTTCCAGCAGAATCCAAATTTCTTCCGGATTCTCGGTAGATGGACCATACGCTTCCAATGAGTAGTTTCCTGCCAACGTATGTCCTATCCCGATATCCTGTGTACGTATTTTCCGGGTTCTGTCCATCAGTAAACTCATAGCCTCAACCTACCCCAAATAGTAAAACCGTTGACTCGTTTTCTGAAATAGTAAACTCGTAGCCACGACCCTGCTTTTTGACAAGTTCCCGCAGAGGATAAACGAGGGTTCCCCTCATGCGGAGCGGAACTTGCTCCCAGTGACGGAATCCCTTTGATTTCAGTCTTTTTCAGCCCTACTTCTTCAAGAATGTGTCAGTAGACAGACGGTCTCGACGTGATGTGTGCATGGGAACATATCAACGGGAATGATTGCCTCTACATTATAGCCTTGTATTAAAGTATGGAGATCACGCTGTAATGTTTCCGGATTGCAGGAAATATAGAGAAGGGTGGATGGCAGGCATGCGAGGATAGCGGAAAGGAATGCGTCCGAACTGCCGGAACGGGGAGGATCCATGATAACAATATCAGGACTCTTTCCGTCCTGGTTCATGCTGTGCATGAACTTACCAGCGTCGCCTACATAAAAAGATGAACGATTAACATGGTTGACACTGGCATTAATGCGAGCGTCATCAACGGCGGATTTGTTGATTTCGACGCCGATTAGTTTGTGAACATGGTCTGATGCACATATTCCTATTGTTCCTGTTCCGCAGTAGGCGTCCAGGAGTGTTTCTTGTCCTTTCAAATGACATAGATCGATGGCTGTCTGATAGAGGACTTCCGTTTGGCGGCTGTTCACCTGATAGAAGGAACGGGAAGAAATGCGGAAACGCTTTCCGAGCAGAATGTCGTCGATGTAGCCAAGACCATAAATGATTTTCTCCCTGTTTCCGAGAACAACGCTGGAAACGCGGGTGTTCAGATTCAGAACAATGGTTGAGATTTCAGGACAGGCCTGCAGGAGTGCGTCAACAAAATGGTCGAGGCCGGGCAAGTTAAAGGTAGTGACAACCAAGGTAACCATGATCTGCCTGGTTGATTCGCTGATGCGTATTACAGCATGCCGAATATGTCCGCGGTGGGTATATTCATTGTAAATGCGCCAGCCGGTGCCTTTCAGCATATCGGTGATCACATGAATGATACGGCTGGCATCCTGATTTTCTATCAGACAGTTGCGGACAGGGATCACATGATGCGTGCCCTCCTGATAAATTCCGGAAATAGGGTTTCCTGATTTATCTGTAGCAAATACAGCATGGACTTTGTTCCGATAATGGAAGGGATTCTCCATGCCGCGGATAGGGCTTACATGACCAAAGGGGGACAAAAGGGATTCAACAAAGGCTTGCTTCTCACGCAGTTGTGCTGAATATGGGAGTTTCAATAACTGACATCCCCCACAGCGCTGACTGTCAGGACATTGAAACCATTGGGCACGCTTTCCGGAAACGGCATTCTTGTTTGCATCCATGAAAAATCCCTCACAAAAAAGCATAAAAAAACAATCCCATCAGGGATTGCATCAGCACCTCCGACGAGATTCGAACTCGTGTTTTCGCCTTGAGAGGGCGGCGTCCTAGGCCACTAGACAACGGAGGCATACTGGGGAACTAGGATTTGAACCTAGACTGTACGAGTCAGAGTCGCATGTGCTGCCATTACACCATTCCCCAATGTCGCAGTCGCTCTCAACTGCAGATGGAATGATATCAAAAGGATGTGATCTTGTCAAGTACTTTTTTATTTATAGGGTGTGAATACAAATTGTTGGTAAAAGAAGGAAGCAGTGGAGTATCATGCATCTATTGCCTTGTTCATTTGATCGTTTGCCATGATATGCGACCTCCTTTTGTAAAGAGCATATCATATCAACTGCCCCTGTAAATACCAATCTAAAGTATTCACACCCTTATTTATACATACGGGCAGTACTATTTTATTTATACATACGGCAGGGTCAGAATGAAAAGCGGGCCGGATATTGTCCGGCCCGCGGTATGTTTAATTGTTCAGAGATTTCTTATCGATGAAAGCATTGGCATCGGTAACCCACTGGGCTACGGCTGCATCGTAGGTTTCATTCTGCTTGGACTCAAGAAGCTCGTCATGAATGGTTTCCTGTACATCAGCCAGGTCCACGGGACCTTCCTCAACATCGCCCTCATACCGGATGATATAGTAACCATACAGATCGCTTGCAACCTTATCGGAGTAGTCGCCAACCTTTTCCAGAGCCATGGCGGCGTTTACAAAAGCGCTGTCGAAACCGGACATGTTTTCGCATACGGCATAGCCGGTTTCAGAAGTCTTACCGGACTGCATGCCGGGATCCTGTGTCTTTTCAGCCATGAGGGTATCCCAGTCCGCACCATTGGCGAGCTGAGCAAGAATATCATCGGCATCGGCGTCAATGTGCTCATAGGCGGCGGCCTGCGTTTCATCGCGCAGCTTCTGATAAACGCTGAGCTTTTCTTCTGCTTCACGCAGATACAGAAGCAGGCTCTTGACGCTTTCTTCGGTGTCATCGCTGAGCATGTCTGTCGTGGTAGCGATCAGTTCAGGTGCTACAGCGCCGTCATTGGGAAGACCAATGGTAACATCACTGGTGACCTGAGTGAGGAGCTCATCGAGATTTTCCACGTTTGCGTTTTCCAGATCGCTGCGGTAGGAGGAAATCTGGGAATTCAGCGTAGAAATCTTGCTGTCCAGTTCATCCAGCATGGTATCATCTTCATCGGTGAACTTGACCAGGATCTGCTTGACAAGGCGATAGCCGGCAGGACGGTAGTAGATTGTGCTGCTGCCGTTATTGTAGGCAGAACCGTAGGCACTGAGGCTGTTTGCATAGGTAGATTTGGCATTCTCGACGCGGGTGTCAAATTCAGTCTTGACTTCGTCGTCAGAAACGGTGACATCCTTCACAACTTCATTGCGCAGATTTTCTCTGACCTTGCTGGCAACCAATGTTTCCTTGTTGACGCCGAAAGTGGACTGTATGGAATCATTTATAGCGTTCTCAAGCTCTTCGCCTTCCAGCTCAGTATCAGCAAACATATAGTTTTTGACCAGATCATAATACTGCTGCCAGAGATCATCCACTTCAGCCTGATCTTCTTCATTAAGGGTATCCAGACCAAGTTCCTTGGCTTTCGCAGTGGTTACTGCCTGCTCGATAGCGGTCTGGATAACTTCGTCCTGCGCAGAAGCAATGACAGAATCGCTGGTAATATCAATATTATATCCGTAATATTGCGCATAATAAGCCTGCTGCTGCTGGAGATAGCTCTGAACCATTTCCTGAATATCGCCTTTGGTATAGACGACATCGGCAACTTTCACAATTTCCGTTGCGGCATCCACAGCCATATCCTTCTGAATCAGGGAACAACTGCTCATAAGCAGCATAAGCGCAATGAGAAGCGCGAGAAGTGCTTTCTTTTGCATGGTAACGGTCTCTCCTAACATGAAAAAATCAATATCAATAGATTTGACACGTGGGGTATTATACGACGAAGCACGACGCATGGCAAGCCAAAAAACACCGGGAACCGGTGAATGCGGGCTTTCCGGTGACCAAGGAGTACGAATGAATGCCTTGGGGCAAGGAATGTGACAAAAAGCTTTCATATCGCAAAGAAGAAGCATACATCTGCGGGGGCCTGGATAGGATCAGCGCATTGTACGGATACAGCAGAAGGTGAAGGTGCTTCTTTCTCACTTGTACAGCATAGAAGGAATATGAAGATATGAAAGCAGATCGTTTCCATAAGAACAAAAGTGGAAATGATACGCAAAGATCAGAGATACATACATATAAAAGTGGGATAGCAATAGCAAATATGAACAAAGGCTTCCATGATAGTGGAACAGAGAAGCCAAAAAGATAGAAGACTGAAGACGCGCAGACGGGGATGAAAAGAAGCACCGCGTGATATGCAGTCAAGCGGTGCTTTCCTTGGCGCGTCTGCTGTTCCGGGAAGGAACGGAGATATCTGTCGGCAAAGTGGAGTCAGGCCCCTGGGGAAGCAGGAGAAGTGTCAGGTGCTTTTTCCCAGGTGACTTCATTTCCATAAGCAGCGGACAGGTTCTGCAGAAGCAGTGACAGATTATGTTCATCACGGAGCAGCAGGACCACTGCATGCGGTTTTACATCGGAAGCATCCGTATATAGATTGAGCAGGGTCACAAGGTACCCTGTACTCTCGGCGCTGTCGACAGAATAAACACCCATACTGGCAGCAGGCGTTGTATTATTGTCAAAAGTGGATACGAACAGTGCAGTTTCCGGGTTTATGGAATCAGGAAGCAGGGCTGTCAGATGCACTTCATTTTCCTGCGCAAGAAAGATAGTAACTTTGTCGGAGAGAGAGCCGAGGAATGCGTCAGCACCATGCAGGACGATACGGTCGGCATCCGGACTTGCAAAGGCAAGCACGTCTGCTGCGGCGCGCGGCGCAAGAGTAGAGAGGGGCACAGAGGCACCTGCCGGATACAGCGCAAGCGAGTCCACGAAAGTTGTTTCTTCCTGGTCCCCGGCTGAAAAACGCGTAAAGGAGAGGATAAGGGGGCCAGCATAATCCTCAGAGAAGGTGTATACCGCGGTGTCCCAGGCGTGATCGCCTGAAAATGCCAGAAGCGTTTTCTCTTGAGTGGACAGTCTGATTACATTCAGAGAGGGAAGCGTATGCATGGAGAACGTCATAGCCAAACTGTCGCCGGCATGGGCGTCAACCGTCATCTCAATCCGGCTTTCTCCCTCAATGCCGTCCGGGATCGACGGTGTCAGTACAGTTCGAGACTCCGTTTCATCACATGTCATGGGATAGGCAAAGGGGAAAAGGGAGTCTGAAAAGATCAGGCCTTCGGCTTCAAGCGTTTCTGTCAACTGATCGGGCGACGGATTGGTTCCGTCAATCCGTTCGGGCGGCAGATCTGGGGAGAGAAGGGAGACAGGATACGGCTCCTGACTATAGTAGTCCATCAGCCGCAGAAAACTTTCCTCATCCGGCATTCTGCCTGACGCGATATAACAGACGGTACCATACCGGTCAATGATCAGTGTGGTCGGGATACCTGTTACCTGATAGCGTTCAGCAAGATCGGTTGCAGCGCCGTTGCCTATGGAAAAAGACAGGTTATGAGTGTCCGCATAATGGATAAGCTTTTCATCTGTGTCGGCAGGATCTACGCTCAGGGCAACGACTTCCACAGTATCACTGAAGGCCTCATAGGCTGACTGCAGCAAAGGAAACTCCTGTTCACAGGGTGGGCACCAGGTTGCCCAGAAGTGCAGGAGAATGCACTGCTTGCCTTCTGCAAGAGCGGGAAGCGAAAGCGTTTCACCGTTTATGAGTGTTACCGTGGTCTCAGGGAAAGGATCGCCCAGACCGTCTGCGCATGCTGATGCGAAAAGACACAGGGTAAGGAGAGCAAGCAGAAGAATGGTTTTTCTTATCATAAACAAATTTCCTCATATCAGACAGGAAAGCTGACAGGACTTTTTCAGGTATCCGTCCAGATTCCCATATTCACTTACTCGGATTTCTGAAATGGACAAGCGCTGCATGCAGGCCAGGAGAATACAGATGCCGTGAACAATAATGTCTGCGCGGTGCGGCTGAATGCCAGGAAGCCGCTTGCGCGCTTCCACGGACATATCGGAAAGCATATGGGCATAGGCAGCAACGTTCTCCTGTGTCAGAAGGGTCCCGTGCATATTGGTGCGATCGGTCCAAGGAACGCCGCGGACCATGGCAGCCAGCGTGGTAAACGTGCCTCCCGTGCCGTACCAGTGTAAGGGAAGCGCAACAGAAGCATAGGGATGAAACCTTTCTTCCAGGATTTCACAGGCTTTGGCAATTACGACATTCAGGTCCTCGTGACTCTGGATTGGTACAATACGTGACAGCCGGACGGCACCCATCTGACAGGAGAAGGAGAAACGCAACTCTTCGCCTTCTCCGCTGATGATCTCTGTGGAACCGCCGCCGATGTCGATGACACCGCAGTATCCTTTCCCAGTAGCACCCATAAATGAAAGAGAGGCTTCCTCCTCCCCGGAGCAGACAATCAAGGAAAGACCGGTGCGCTCCTTCAGCATTTGGGCAAAGACATCGGCATTCCGGGCATCCCGGGTCGCGCTGGTGGCAAACAGGTGCACATACTGTGCGCCTTCCTCCCATGCGCTGGATGCCATGCGGTGTACGGCCTGCAGAGTGATTTCCATGGCGGATTCAGAGAGCATGCGGGACGCATCCAGACCGGAAAAAAGGCGGGTGCCTTCCCGGTCCCGGCGCAGCCGGATGCCGGTATCTCCCTCAATCTGAGCCACAAGCATACGAACAGAGTTGGATCCGATTCCAATGACGGCAGTTTTCATGGGCAGCCTTCCTTTCGAAATCGAGATAAGATCTATGCAAAGAAAGCTCATGACATTGCATGAGCTTTCGGATGCTTAGTCCTGCAGGCGCAGATCATCCAGGATAATCTGCCATTCGTCGGTGGTATAGTTGTCCAGCAGATCCGGGTTTTCCACTTCAAAACGGATTTCTCCGTCCATAATATAACCATATTCATCGCGTGCGCGCGCGACAATATAACTGTTGGAATCAGTATGACGGAGCTTTTGCTGGAGGTTCAGCTTTTCCAGTTCCATCTGGGAATAAGCATACTTGAGGGTCAGTTCTTTGGACTGCAGATCATGCAGACGGGCACGGCTGTGCATGCCACCCCAGATGCCAAGACCTGCAATCAGTACAAGGACGATGAAAAAGATCTCCCAGCGAATCTGCTGTCTGCGGAGCCAATGCATGCCGTATCACCTCTTTCTGGATAGGAATGTGTGCATGAAAATACCACATTTTTTCAATCTTTTCAATGACTGGACCGCCATGCATCCAAAAGAGTCTCGAGACTTGCCTGCCACTTGGCCAGATGCTGGGATTCCCAGAGCACGGACTCACAAAGCACATACTCCAGTTCAGAAAGACGCATAAAATCGGGCTTTTCTCTGGCTTCCTGCATGGCCTTCTGCAGTGCGGGCTTATCCGTAACCGTCATCTGCAGGCCCTGGAGCATAGATAGACAGGACTCCAGCAGCATGGGAATATCCATGTCGTACTCTTCCTCTTCCATGGTTTGGCCGAGAGCGCGCAGCGCTTCCATTCCTTCCTCCGGCGGCAGACCGCACTCATACTGCTGCATCAGATACAGCCAGCATTCGCACATGCGATCCCAGTTATCCTGTGCATGACCGGCCTGCAGAAGAATCTCTCCCTTTTCCAGGGTGAAGTCTTCGCTGGCACGGAGAATCACACACATGGGCTGTCCGATATGTGTGTGCAGATCCAGCCAGTCATGTACCTGAAAGTCCTGGGATGAGTCATAGGCAAAACATGCGGTATACAGCCCCTCCATCTGCTGTACAATTTCCATGCGGCAGCTTCCGGGCAATGCATCGGCATAGCGTCTGGGGGCTATCATCTCGTACAGAAACGTGTCCCCGCTGGCACCGTCTTCCCGGGCATGCGTGAGCACCTGCTCTTTCAGCATATCCAGGGTTTCCGGAACATCAAACTCATCAAAATAGGCGCAGTTGAGCAATAGCCGTTTGCACATCCAGATCATGATTTCTTCCGATCCTATGATACATACGCGTGCGCGGTGAACCATTGACATGGTGCTATCTTCCTTTCCCAAGCGTGCCAGATGCATTGTTGATTTCGATAGTATCAGGACGATTCCTGCCTCAGACCATGGAAAATAAGGAAATCTGGCTGGTTTCGTTCATGCCCTCCAGACTGCCGTGGGCGCGCAGAAGGTCAATGACGCCCTGACCGATATGTGCCCGGTTCCGCAGGTCTTCAATGGAAAGGAAAGGTCCGCCCTTGCGGGCCTGTACAATATTGGCGGCTGCGCTTTCTCCCAGCCCGCCCAGACTGGTGAACGGACAGCGCAGATGGCCGCCTTCAATCTGAAAACGCGAGATATCGCTTTTGTACAGATCTACCGGAAGGAAGCGGATGCCGCGCATGTTCATTTCCAGCACGAGCTCCAGAGAAGTCTGCTGTTCCTTATCTTTGGCACTGGCTTTTTCGCTGTTTCGGATCTCACGGATCCGGCTTTTCAGTGTGTCTGTATCCAGTATCATGGTGGCTGCGTCAAACCCGTCGCCGCGCACCGTAAAGTAGGTGCAGTAGTAGGCGGCCGGATAGTGGAGCTTATACCACGCGACGCGAAGACTCATGGTAACGTAGGCCACGGCATGCCCTTTGGGAAACATGTACTTGATTTTCCGGCAGGAATCCATGAACCATTCCGGTACGTTATGCTCCACCATGGCTTCTTCCATGGCCGGCGTCAGTCCTTTGCCCTTTCGCACGGCTTCCATAGTGGTAAAGGACATCTTGGGAGGCACCTGCATATTGATCAGGTAGTTCATGATGTCGTCACGACAGCATACGCACTCGGAAAGCGTGGCAATGCCCTGCTGGATCAGATCCTGTGCATTGCCCAGCCATACATCCGTGCCGTGGCTCAGACCGGAAATGCGCAGCAGTTCCTCCATGGTGGATGGATTCGTATCATTCAGCATACCGCGCACAAAGGCTGTGCCGAATTCCGGCACACCATACGTCCCGGTATTGCAGAGAATGTCGTCCTCTGTCAGGCCCAGGGCAGCGGGAGACTGGAAGAGGGAACGCACACCCCAGTCGTCCAGCGGCACATCCTTGAAGTTAATCCCGGTAAGCTCCTCCAGCATGTGCATCATGGTGGGATCATCGTGCCCAAGACAGTCAAGCTTGACGAGAATGTCATGCATGGAGTTAAAGTCAAAATGTGTTGTGGTAAAGTCGCTTTCCAGGTCGTCAGCCGGATGCTGTACAGCCGTAAACTGATAGATCTCGTACTCCTTGGGCACAACCACCATACCGCCGGGGTGCTGTCCGGTCGTGCGCTTGACATCCTCGCAGCCTTTGGCCAGGCGCAGCTTTTCGGTGTTCCCGCAGGTAATCCCGCGCTCTTCCAGGTAGTGTATGACATACCCCATGGCTGTTTTCTCGGCCAGACCGGAAATCGTGCCGGCACGGAACACATGATCATGCCCGAAAAGTTCTTCAACATAGTGGTGCGCCTTGTTCTGGTATTCGCCTGAAAAGTTCAGGTCAATATCAGGAACCTTGTCGCCTTCAAACCCCAGAAAGACCTCAAACGGAATATCAAAGCCGTCCTTCTCCAGCGGAAGACCGCAGATAGGGCAGATCCGGTCCGGCAGGTCCACGCCGACATGGTAGCGGGTTCGGTCGACATCAAAGAACCCCTGATGGCAGTGCGTACAGCGATAGTGGGGCGGCAGTGCGTTGACTTCGGTAATCCCGCACATGCGTGCGACCAGAGAGGAACCCACGGAACCGCGGCTGCCGACCAGATAGCCGTCTTCAAGAGACTTGGTGACGAGCTTTTCTGCAATATTGTACAGGGTACAGTAGCCGTAGCCTACGATTGAGCGCAGCTCTTTCTTCAGCCGATCGACGACAATCTTGGGCAGAGGATCGCCGTACATCTGCTTGGCCATGGACCAGGTCATGTCCTGGATATTGTCGGCGGCATCCGGCCACAGCGGCTGGAAGGTATCCTCACCCTTGGGGTGCTTGGGGAAGAGCTGCAGTTCACCGATGCGATCCGCAATCTTTCGCGGATTATCAATGACAACCTCGTGACAGATCTTGTCCCCGAGATAGGCGAACTCCTCCAGCATTTCGTTGGTGGTCTTAAAGTAAAGCGGAGGCTGATTATCGCAGTCTTCATACCCGTGGCCGGCCTGGATGATGGCGCGGTTGATGGCGTCATGCGGGTCCAGAAAATGTACGTCGCCTGTGGCGACGACGGGCTTTCCGAGCTCCTGCCCCAGACGCACGATCTGCCGGTTGATTTCCCGCAGGGCCTCGTCATCCTTGACCTGACCCTCGCGTACCAGAAACGCATTGTTTCCAATGGGCTGAATCTCCAGATAATCATAGAAATCGGCGATTTCCTTAAGCCTGTTCCAGCTGTCGCCCTGCAGAATCGCACGGTACAGTTCTCCGGCCTCACAGGCGCTGCCCAGAATCAGGCCTTCCCGATACTTGGATATGATGTGTTTGGGCATATGCGGACGGCGGCGGAAGTATTCCAGATGGGATATGGAGACGAGGCGGTTGAGATTGATCAGGCCTTCCTGTGTAGCGGCCAGGAGGATAATATGGAAGCTTTCCCCGATGGCGCCGCCCTCAAGCTGGTTCAGAGAGGAGAGTGTGGTAAGATTCCGGCTTTCGCATTCCTTGAACATGGCGGCCAGGCACTGGGCTGTGGCGGTAGCGTCGTGTACGGCGCGGTGCGCATTCTTCAGGCTGACACCGAGCTTTTTGCACAGCTGGCCCAGCTTATGCGTTTTCATGTCGGGATAGAGCTTGCGCGCAAGTGTCAGGGTATCCAGTACCGGGGCATCAAATGACTGTCCCAGCCGTTTGAGCTCGGACTGCAGAAGCGCGGCGTCAAAGCTGCTGTTATGGGCTGCAATGGGCGCATCCCCGATAAATGCCATCAGCTTGGGAAGCGCAGAGGCTGCGTTTTCCTTGTCGGCGAGCATGGCCTCGGTAATCCCTGTGATATCTGTAATCTTACTGGGCAGAGGACATTCCGGGTTTACCAGCAGAGACAGGGAATCCTGCACTTCACCGTCCACAAGACGTACGGCGCCGATCTCGATAATCCGGCAGGTATTGGTATTCAGACCTGTGCTCTCAAAGTCGAGTACAATAATCGGCTCTGCCGTTGACCGGTCCGTAGCATGCTCGACTACACGGTTTTCGTTAATCAGGTAGCCCTCACAGCCGGGAATCAGTTTAATGGGCTGTTTCTTGGCAGCGCGGAAGGCCGCGGGAAACGCCTGCAGAACGCCGTGGTCTGTGATGGCAACAGCGGGATGTCCCCAGGCCAGGGCGCGCTTGACCAGGTCTTCCGGATGTCCCAGTGCGTCCATGGTGGACATATTGGTATGCATGTGCAGCTCAACGCGCTTCTCCGGCGCTGTATCCTTGCGCTCGATCTTTTCCATGGGCACGATATCCCGTGCCATAATGGAGAGCTCGTGGACAAAGGTGTCATAGGTGCATTCGCCGCGTACGCGTACATTCATGCCTACCTTGATCTGATCAACCTTGGCCATGACGGCCTGACGCTCTTCCTCCGTGATCGGCTTTTCGTCCTCTTCCGAACGTCGGCCGAAGCCTTCGCGCTTGCGGTAGCGAAGGAACACCTTGCAAAGAACAGATGAAGTGTAATCGGAAATGGCAAAGGTAAGCAGCAGTGTTTCACCGCCACGCAGTTCCTTGGTCTCCAGCTGGAAAATATCCCCCTGTACCACCACAAGGCCAGCATCGGAGGTAAGCTCGCGCATGGGCTGGGGACTGTCGGCAATTCCCCGGCCAATGATCGGCTTTCCCAGACTGTGATCTGTCATGCCATCCGGCATTTCTGCCGCTTTTTCCCGCGGTGCGGAGCGCGGTCTGTCGCCAGCGGGCGCCGCAGGCGCCTTCGGTTTGGATTTGGGGGCTTCGGGCTCTGCGGTGTCCAGTTCCTTCAGGGTGTAGGTATGGCTCAGAAGCTTCTCACGTTCTTCCCGCAGTTCCTGCAGCCGGCGCTCCTGATCCCCGGCTACGGCCAGCTCGACCCGGCAGTCCAGCGAAAAAATGTCCCGGATTGCGCGGGCAAGACGGCCGGCCGTATTCTGACGGGCCATGTATTCCATGGAAAAATTGTCCGGAAAGGTAAGGGTAATCAGGGAGCCGTTGGCACGCCAGTCGATAGAATCCGCCCAGGCAACGCTGGCGGGGTAGTTTCGTTTGAGAAAATCCACCAGTACCTGTTTGTAGCGGTCCACATGCTGAAGAAAGTCCTCACCCAGGTCCGGGCTTACCACGCGCAGTGCCAGCGGCTTTTGCGGGAATGCACTGCGCAGGATTTTCTCCATGCGAAGAAAAGCCTGTTCATCCACAAGCTTCAGGCTTTTAAAGGTAATGTAGACCTTGTTTTCCTCGCGCACATAGACTACGCTGGGCTGCTGCAGGGACCCGTTGAGGTGCGGCAGGTCCTGATAGATTTTCTGTAATAATTCCGGATAGGTCATACATGCATTCCTTCCGCTTCCATGCGTGCGGCCAGCTTTCGTGTCTCCCGGATCAGGATTTCTGCCAGGTCGCCCTCTACGGTACGCGGGGCTTCGCCCTTAAGGAACAGAGCACCCTTTCCGTCTCCGCCGGCAATGCCGATGTCGGCTTCCCGGGCTTCCCCGGGACCGTTGACGACACAGCCCATGACCGCTACCTTCAGAGGAACGCGGATATCCCGGAGCTCTGCTTCCACACGCCGGGCAATATCGAAAAGAGGAATCCTTGTGCGTCCGCAGGTGGGACAGGAGACAAACTGAATGCCATCCCGGCGCAGGCCGACAGCGCGCAGGATCTGCAGGGCTGCTTCTGCCTCGGGGACGGGATCTCCGGTCAGAGATACACGAATGGTGTCTCCGATGCCGTCCAGCAGCAGACTGCCGATGCCGATAGCGCTTTTGATCGTGCCCTGGCCCGGAAGCCCGGCCTCGGTAACACCGACATGCAGCGGATAATCGCATGCCTGGCTGGCCAGGCGGTAGACCTCTACGGTTGTGCGCACGTCCGAAGCTTTCATGGACAGGACGATATCGGAAAAGTGCGCCTTTTCCAGCATCTGCGCATGTCGAAGGGCGCTTTCCAGCATACCCTTTGCCGTGACGCCGCCGTCGCGCTCCAGGATATCCTTCTCTACAGAGCCCGAATTGACGCCGATACGGATCGGAATATGGTGCATGCGGGCGCAGTCCGCAAGCGCACGTACGTTTGCCTCTCCGCCGATATTGCCTGGATTGATGCGCAGCTTGGCAATGCCGTTCTCCGCGGCCATGATCGCCAGACGATGGTTGAAATGGATATCGGCAACCAATGGAACCGGGGATTCGTCGACAAGGGTACGCACTGCCTGTGCGCACTGTTCATCATACACGGAGACGCGTACCAGATCACAGCCATTTGTGGCCAGTGCCCGGATCTGGGAAAGCGTCTTCTCTGTATCCCGGGTATCGGTATTGGTCATGGACTGCACCAGAACCGGCGCGCCGCCGCCAAGCTGCAGCGGCCCCACATGTACGGCCTGTGTCATGGTTCTTCCTCCTCAGCGCGTAAACAGCGCCATGATATCACGATAGGTCAGGAAAATCATAAAAGCGAAGAGAAACACCATCCCGGCTATATGCACCACAGCCTCACGCTGGGGCGGGATTGGCTTGCGGCGGACGGCTTCCAGAACAAGGAACAGAAAGCGGGAACCGTCAAGCCCGGGAATGGGCAGAAGATTCATAATGCCGAGGTTAATGGAGATCACCACCAGAAGGTTCAGGAAGGCATCCAGCCCGCCGGAGCGCACCTGCTGGGAAACCAGGGATACGACACCGACCGGCCCGGAAGTCTGGTCCAGCCCCTGCCCGGTGGAAACCAGGTCTTTCAGGGCCTGAAGAATGGCACCGCCTGCATACGCGCACTCATCGAAGGCTTCCCGCATGGCCTCCAGTGGGGACACATGAATGGAAATTGCTTTCAGTGTGCCGTCAGGCGCAGCGGTTCGGGCAATGGCACCGCCGACGGTAATCCCGATGCGCGGGCGCTGATAATCCGGGTCATAGAAAGGCGTCAGGTCCATCTCCAGTGTATCGGCTGTGCGCAGCACCTGCAGATGCAGTGCCGCGTCGCCTTCCTTCCATCCGGCGATCATGTCGGTAAAGGGATCCAGACTGCGGGCAGTCATGGACTGTCCGTTAATGGAGAGAACCACATCCCCTGGAAGCAGGCCTGCGGACTGTGCAGGGCTGTTTTCTTCAACACTGGAGACCATGGGCTGTATGGCAGAAATCCCATGGATGGAAAAGACCAGCATAAGCACAAGAAAAGCCAGGAGAAAGTTAAAGCCCGGCCCCATGAGGACGGTCAGCATACGCTTGTAGAGCTTCTGCCTGGGGAAGGCGCGTGGATCGTCCAGCGCGCTTTCGTCCGTTGTGTCTTCGCCATAGAAAGCGCAGAATCCGCCCAGCGGAATCAGCCGCAGGGAATAGCGTGTTCCGCGCTTGCCTACACGGGACAGCAGCTTGGGGCCAAAGCCAATGGCATACTCGGCCACTTCAATTCCGCACAGACGTGCTGTCAGGAAATGTCCGAACTCGTGAACCGTAATCAGAATACCAAGAAGCAGAAGAGCAATGAGTATATACATGCATTACGCCCCCTCCTGGGAGGCAAGATACTTTCGGCTGGTCTCGCGGGCCAGTCGGTCAGCTGTGTAGATATCGTCAAGCGTATCCGCAGGAAGCGAAGGAAGACGGTCCAGGGCATGCATGACCGTGCGGGTAATGGCGCCAAAGGGAATCCTGCCCGCGAGGAAAGCGGCGACTGCTTCCTCATTGGCACCGTTGAGTACGGTACAGGCAGCCCCGCCGGCATGCAGGCACTGGCGGGCCAGGGAAAGCGCCGGAAAGCGCACCGGGTCCTCCCGCTCAAAGGTCAGGGAGCCGATTTCAAACAGATCCAGCGACTTTGATCCTGTGGAAATACGGTCAGGAAAATGCATGGCGTAAGCGATCGGCACACGCATGTCGGGTACACCGAGCTGGGCCAGGACGGCACCGTCTGCAAACTCTACGGCAGAGTGGATGACACTCTGCGGATGAATAACGACCTGTATGTTATCGGGCGATACGTCAAACAGCCAGCGCGCCTCCATGATTTCCAATGCCTTGTTAAACATGGAAGCGGAATCAATGGTGATTTTCTGTCCCATGGACCAGTTGGGATGACGGAGTGCCTGTGCCGGTGTCGCACGGTCGATATCTTCTTTCTTCCATGTGCGGAACGGTCCGCCGGAAGCGGTCAGAAGAAGGCGTACGGGCGGGTTGCTGCCGCGGGTCTGCAGGCACTGAAATATCGCGGAGTGCTCCGAGTCTACGGGAAGAAGCGGTTTTCCGATGGCACTGGCTTTTTCCATGACCAGATGGCCGCCGGTGACAAGGGCTTCCTTGTTTGCCAGAAGCACCTGCCTGCGGGCATCCAGTGCGTCCATGACCGCGGGAAGCCCGGCAATGCCTACAACGCTCACCAGCACCATGTCACAGGGCACCTGTGCGGCAATGATGTGCAGTGCCTCCGGTCCCATGACCCACTGGATATGTTTCAGATCCTGAGGAATCTCGCTCTCAGGAACAGGGTCCACCAGGCCGCAGACAGCGGGGTGATATCGCCGGGCCTGCTGGAACAGTTTCTCTTTCTGCGAGCGCGCACAGAGGGCGGCGACAGAAAACAGGTCCGGATGAAGGTCCACAATTTCCAGGGCCTGCGTGCCAATGGAACCGGTGGAACCGAGAATGGACAATGACTGCATAATGCCCTCCTTAGCCAGTGATCAGCCGGAAACACAGAACGACTATGGCCATGAATAAGATCGAGTCAAGACGGTCCAGCATACCGCCATGTCCGGGAAAAAGATTGGAGAAATCCTTGATACCGCAGTGGCGCTTGACCAGGGAGGCAAAAAGGTCGCCCATCTGCGCGGCGGCTCCGCCGATAAGTCCGATCAGCAGGTACTGCCACCAGGTGGGCAGCATCGGCCAGGTTGTCGGCGCGCACATGAGTCTTGCAATCAGGCCGATGGCCATGGCGCCGAAAAGAGAGCCTATAAGGCCGCCGACAGCGCCGGAAATGGTTTTGTTGGGACTGACCTCCGGACAGAACTTGGGCCCTTTCATACGGGAGCCCACGAGAAATGCCATGGAATCGCCGAGCACGGGGACAGCAACGAGAAGCGCAAAAAGCGTACGCTGTACGCTCAGCGGTTCGATGAGCGCCAGGCTGAGCACGGACAGTCCGGGGAGCAGTATGGAGAACAGTGGCAGGAGGCTCATCAGCGCATCCTCGAGCTGAGGGTCCTTGCGGAAAAGCACGCACACGATCGTCAGAAGACTGGCGGCCATAAGAATGGGGACTACGACCTTGTGCCCGAAGATCGCTGCCAGAGGAATGCACAGAATTGTAGCCAGCCAGGTAGGCCAGGATACCGGCCGGTGACCGGCTTTTCCCAGGGCACGGTATTCCTCATACAGGGCAAAGGTAAGACAGGCAAGAGCGCCTGTAGCCAGCACAAGCCTACCGAAATAGAGAAGGAAAAAGGCCATAGCTACAAGAAAGGCAGCGGTAACCAGACGCTTTTTCAGCATAGCGTTTCCTCCCGGATCAAAGGATTATTGACGGCCGCCAAAGCGACGCTGTCTGCCGCTGAAAGACTCCAGGGCACTGTCATAGTCCGCAATGGTAAAATCAGGCCATAGAACCTTGGGAAATGTGAACTCCGCATAGGCGCACTGATAGAGAAAGAAATTGCTCAGGCGCATTTCTCCGCTGGTGCGGATGAGCAGATCCACATCGCTCTGACCGGCGGTATACAGACAGTTGGAGAAATCTTCCTCTGTAATCGTCCGGGGGTCCAGTTCTCCGCGCTGAGCGCGCAGTGCCAGTATCTGTGCGGCACGTACGATCTCTGCGCGCCCGCCGTAATTGATGGCGATATTCAGATTCAGCCCTGTGTTGTGGGCTGTGCGCTCTTCGGCAAGCACCAGAGTGGTACGCTGCTTTTCGGGAAGTCGGGACTTGTCTCCCAGAATCCGGATCCGCACATTCTTTGCATCGAGCTCATCAATTTCGGAGGCGAAGAAGTCGAGAATCAGCTGCATCAGCGCGTTGACTTCCTCCACAGGACGGGACCAGTTTTCTGTGGAAAAGGCATACAGGGACAGGGAATGAATTCCCAGATCATCGGTATGCCGTATGATCTCCCGCAGTGTTTCCGTGCCCTGCTTATGACCTTTGGATACAGAATAGTGATGATTTTTGGCCCAGCGGCCGTTGCCGTCCATGATAATGGCAACGTGCTCCGGAAGCCGGGTGAAGTCTTCGGCTTTCTTGGGACTTTTCTTGATTTTGATGGGATGGGGGAGTCCAAGCTGCATAGCATACCTCCGGGATAAAGTGGGAAAAATGCGCAGGCCCTCTTACGGTACCTGCGCATGCGTATCGTGACAGACGGGGTCTTCCCGGCATGAAGTGAGAAAAGGTGCGACTGTCAGCTCGGTGGGCGTGACGCGCACAACGCGCATGTCACCCTCCTCACGACCGCGCTGCCGACGCGTGACAGACAGTTTCCAGTCATTTTTCTCACACAGCCGAAGGGCTTCCGACAGAGGAAGCCCCAGAAGCATGTCCGGATTCAAACTTCCATGATCTCCTTTTCCTTGGCGGCACAGATTTCGTCCACATCCTTGATGGCCTTATCGGTGATCTTCTGGATGTCTTCCTCGGCCTTGCGCTGATCGTCTTCGGTGATCTCAGAGTTTTTCTTCAGTTTACGGAACTGTTCGACGCTGTCGCGGCGGATGGAGCGCACGGCCACCTTGGCTTCCTCAGCGCTCTTGCGGGCTACCTTGGTCAGTTCCTTGCGGCGTTCCTCATTGGTGGGCGGGAATACCAGACGGATAATCTTGCCGTCATTGGAGGGATTGATGCCCAGATCGCTCTTCTGGATGGCCTTTTCAATCGCAGGAATCATTTTGGCTTCCCAGGGATTGATAACCAGCAGCCGGGCTTCCGGAGAGGAAATGCCGGCTACCTGATTGATAGGTGTCTGGGAACCGTAGTAGTCCACGGTAATCTTGTCCAGCATCTGCGGGTTCGCCCGGCCGGCGCGCAGGGAAATCATTTCCTTCTGGTACACGTCGCATGTTTTGCGCATCTTGTCTTTGGCAGTACTCAGTATTTCATCTACAGTCATGGCATTGGCCTCCTTCAGTCTATATAGCTGCGGTATTTCGCTGTGCGTATTATAGCGGACAGGCCTGCATATGGCAAGCGCAGATCTTCTGCGCAAAAAAAGAGCCCGAAGGCTCTTCAGGGATGAACAATGGTTCCCAGGGCCTCGCCCTCCAGAACGCGTACAAGATTCTGCGGATCATCCAGTCCGAAAACACGGATCTGCGGCAGATGCTGCTCCTGGCAGAGCTGGAAGGCGGCGGCATCCATGACCTTCAGTCCCAGGCGCAGGGCTTCATCATAGGTGATGTCAGGAATCAGGTGTGCAGTGGGGTCCATCCGCGGATCGGCGGAGTATACACCGTCAATATTCTTGGCCATCAGAATGGCGTCGCACTCAGTCTCCAGGGCACGCAGTACGACGGCGGTATCAGTCGAGAAGAACGGATTCCCGGAGCCTGCACCGAAGAGAACAATGTGGCCTTCCTCCATCAGCGAACGCGCACGGATGGCGTGAAAGGGTTCACAGAAGCGATGCATGTCCACAGCGCTCATGACGGTGGCCTGCAGGCCTTCCTTGCGCAGCGCATCCGACATGCACAGACAGTTGATGACGGTTCCCAGCATACCCATCTGATCCGCTATCGTGGCATCCATATTGGCACTGGGCCCCTGGCGGCCGCGCCAGATGTTGCCGGCACCGATCACGATCCCGATCTGGGTTCCGGTATCATGCATCTGACGGATAATCCCGGCCATTTCCCGGACCTTGTCAAAATCGAACAGGTCTTTTTCACCCTTGAGTGCTTCACCGGAAAGCTTGAGCATTACACGACGATAGGTTGTCTTCATGAACGGCTCCTTTCTGTGCACAGAAAAACTGGGAACTGCGGCAAGCAGTCCCCAGTGTACCATACTTACGCCTTCTGCATGGCGGCGATTTCCGCTGCCAGGTCATCCTTGCGCTTTTCGATGCCTTCACCGCGCTCAAAGCGGGCAAAGCGCACTACATCCACGGGAGCGCCGGCTTTCTTGGCGACTTCTGCCATGTATCCCTTGATGTCCTTGTCGGGATCCTTGACGAAGGCCTGATCCAGCAGGCAGACTTCCTTGTAGTACTTTTCGATCTGACCATCGACAATGCGGTCCACAATCTTTTCGGGCTTGCCGGACTCGATAGCCTTGGCGCGCTGAATCTCGCGTTCCTTATCCAGCTTTTCGGTGTCGACTTCCTCGCGGCGAACGGCTTCGGGCTTGGCAGCCGCGATCTGCAGCGCCAGGTCATGCGCAAACTGCTTCACGTCTTCGCTTTCCTTGCCGTTTTCGTCGGTGGCGACTTCCACCAGAACGCCGACCTTGCCACCCATGTGGATGTAAGTGGATACGATGCCTTCGGTCTTGAAGCGGGCAAAACGGCGTACGGAAATCTTTTCGCCGATCGCCACGGTGGCCTCAGATACGAGGTCGGAGATGGTCTTGGTTTCGTCATCTACGAACTTCTGCGCCATCAAGGCATCCACGTCAGCGGGATCAGCCTTGGCAATGTGCTTGGCTACATTGTTGGCAAAGGACATGAAGTTGTCGGTCTTGGCGACAAAGTCGGTCTCGCAGTTGACTTCCACAATCACGCCAGTGCATCCGCAGGGCGTCACATACTGGGCGACAACGCCTTCCGCGGCTACGCGGTTGGCCTTCTTGGCAGCCTGAGCCAGTCCCTTTTCACGGAGCCAGTCGATTGCCTTGTCCATATCGCCTTCCGCAGCCAGCAGGGCCTTCTTGCAGTCCATCATACCGGCATTGGTGCGCTCACGAAGTTCTTTTACCATTGCAGCTGTTACAGCGGCCATGTGTATTCACCCTTTCATCTGATTCTCTGGGAATGCTTACTGTTCCTCCGCAGCGGCGGGAGCTTCCACAGCTTCCGGCTCGGACTGTTCGCCCTGCTTGCCTTCCAGGACGGCGTCGGCCATCTTGCCGGCGATCAGCTTGACAGCGCGGATGGCGTCGTCATTGCCGGGAATCACATAATCCACTTCATCGGGATCGCAGTTGGTGTCTACGATGGCCACGATCGGGATGTTCAGCTTGCGGGCTTCGGCTACGGCAATGTGCTCCTTGCGGGGGTCAACCACAAACAGCGCGCCGGGGAGCTTCTTCATTTCACGGATGCCGCCCAGGTTGATTTCGAGCTTTTCACGCTCATGGTTCAGCTTGGCGACTTCCTTCTTGGGAAGCACATCAAACTGGCCGCTGGTTTCCATGCGATCGATCTGGTTCAGACGGTCAATACGGGTGCGGATGGTGCGGAAGTTGGTCAGCATGCCGCCCAGCCAGCGGTTGTTGACATAGTACATATTGCATCTCTTGGCTTCGGATTCGATGGATTCCTGGGCCTGCTTCTTGGTGCCGACGAACAGGATGGACTTGCCTTCCATAGCTACGTCGCGCACGAATGCGTACGCTTCATCAACCTTCTTGACGGTCTTCTGCAGGTCGATGATGTAGATGCCGTTGCGTTCAGTGAAGATGTACTGTGCCATCTTCGGATTCCAGCGGCGGGTCTGGTGGCCAAAGTGCACACCAGCTTCGAGCAGCTGTTTCATGGAGATAACTGCCATAAGGGGATTCCTCCTTGTTATTTTCCACCCTCCGCTCATCGCCTGGCGACAGTGATAGGCACAAGGATTCAGGAGCGAAGGTGCGTAATCGCATGGCATCTTAGCAGATCACTGCGCGTACTGCAAGGGTTATATCAGAAAAATGTGTAAAAAGTCATGCAATACAAATGACAGGTACTATTGCAATCAAAGAGAAAGGTGCAATACAATGCCTTTGTCAGACAGAAAGGAAGATGGGTATGCAGATTCGAAAGTCAACGCCGGAAGACCTGGAGCGGATGCTGGAAATCTATGCCTGTGCGAGAGCATTTATGGCAAAGACCGGGAATCCGCGGCAATGGGGCCCCAACCAGTGGCCGCCCAGGGCGCTTCTGGAGCAGGATATCCGGTCCGGTGACAGCTATGTGTGCGAAGAGAACGGACGCGTGGTGGGTACGTTCTATTTTGTGCAGGGCAAGGATATCGAGCCGACCTATGCGGTGATTGAAGACGGCGCATGGCTGTGTGATGCGCCATACGGCGTAGTGCACCGCATAGCGGGCGATGGCTCCGTCAAGGGAATCGGAAGCTTCTGCATTGCCTGGGCCTATGACCAGTGCCATCACCTGCGCATTGATACGCATGCAGACAACCGGGTGATGCAGGGACTGCTGCATAAGCTTGGCTTTACGCACTGCGGTACGATCTATGTCCATGAGGACCATGATCCGCGGCTGGCTTATGAGAAGGTCTGAAAAGAACAGGCATTGTAGAGGAGACCAAAGGACATAAGTGCGGCTAAGGCTGATGTACTTTTTTATTGCTGCTTTTTATGTGAAATTTGCATTGCGTTGTATTCGACGATATCCCCAGTACAACGCACTAGAAGACAGCGTCGTGAGTACTGCAACCAGATACATAGCCTTATAACCGTAAGCGCCGATGATAGTGCCGCCCATGACATTGCCGACAATTCCACTGAGGCCATAGTATACAGCATAAGCGATTGTCTGATAGGTGGTCCGTATTTCTCCCGGTGCGATTGCATCTAAAAAATACAATGAGCCGAAGGTAAACAGGGCAAAAGCAGGACCGTCCATTAAGCATGCAAACATCACCTGATATGGGCTGGAAGCCAAAAACAGTATGAACTGCCAGAGAGCGAAGGCAACCGATGAAAGCATAATCAGTGTAACTGGGTGGAAACGTTTGAGCATCTTTTTCCCGAAAGCCATAACGATTGCCTCTGAAATGAACATCAGAGCACCTGAATAACCAGCGATTGAGATTTCACCGCCCAATTCGCGCATATACAATGATTGGAAAGTGAAAGTCGCCCGATGCCCCAACTGCATAAAGAATACATAAAATAGAAAAATGAGAAAAGATTTATCCTGCAATATACGCCCCAATCGCAGGCTTCTGAAACTGATGTTCTTACCGTTCCCCTTAGCACTTTTACCAATTTTGACAGTCCTCATAACAATAGCCATTGCAGCAAGCAACACAGAAAACACAGGCAACAATGAGCTGGCGCTTCTTCCTTTTACAAACAGACCTGCAGAAATACTTGCAACAGCATATCCAACGCATCCCCACGATTTTGCATAGCCCACACCTTTCGGATCGCCTGCTTCTTTTACACTGGTGAGACTCCATACATCCATTAACGGGCCTTCTGTGGATGCAAAGCAAGTATAAAGGCAAAAGCCGACGGCAATCATCATGAAATCATTGGCAAAAATAAGTCCAACAGCAAACAATGCCTGTCCCAACAGACAGATCACCAACGTGTTTCTGGTCGAACGGAGCTTATCCGCCAGTGTACCCCACAGCGGCTGGGATACAATTATGGCAAAGGAGTTTATGCCGCTGACCACACCGATCAATTCAGCGGAAAGCCCTTTTTCCTGCAAATAGATTGTTACGAATGGCGAGAAAATAGCCCGCACACCCATGAAAAAGAGATGGCAGACTTCCACGAACGCAACTGTATGACACTTTTAGGCGGTCTTTTGGCATTGTTCAAGATGTGCATTTTATTTATACGCTCAACCATGATTTGATGTATGATGGTGTTGCATTGGCACAACTGCAGGTTATGGCCAGGAAACTTGCAGAACAGGAGGATCCGTATGTACTACAGCTTTATCAGAGTGCGGCAAAAGAACTTGCACTTTCGATACATGCCGTGGCCAAAAAACTGAACATGTCACCAGGGTACCATGCATCATACTCCGGGGGTCTGTTCAGAAGCGGAAAACTGATTACGGATCCCCTGGCCAGGGAAACGGAGTATCTTGGCGGTATACTATTGCCGCCACGCTATTCTCCTGAACAGGGTGCTCTGCTTATGGCCTTGCGTGCGTGGAAAAAAGATTATTCATTTGACCAATTGGTTTTTCACAGTCAGAATGAAAAAGGAGGATTCTAATCATGGTGACCATGCTGGATTGTATCAAACGTGTTCCGGCACATATGGATTGGATTTTGAAGCATCGAAAGGAAACGTTTGCTCCCATTTGGAAGAAAAGCCAGGCAGAACTATCACAGGTACAGGAAATCATCCTGATCGGTTCTGGTACTTCCAGCACTTCTGCTATTACTGCACAATCCCTGATGGAACGGGTATCAGGACTTCGTGTTTCTACCATTTTGCCCGCGGATTATATGTACCATAAGACAATCATGCCCCCGCATGTGCTCTATGTGTTCATATCGCAAACCGGCACGTCAGCAATGACACGCCAGGCTATTGCCAAGGCCAAAAAGCAGGGGGGACTGACGCTTACGATATCGCAGGCGGCAGATACACCTGCTGCACAGGAAGCAGACCTGTTTATTAACATGGGGTGCGGTAAGGAGGAATGGCCTATGCGAACCATCGGCTATTCCTCCAGCGTTATGACGCTTGTCTTGCTGGCAGCTGAATTGGGTCGGCTCCAGGGCAAGCTGGAGATACCAGATTACGAACGGATCATCAGAGACGCAGAATCAGTGCGCGATGTGATTCCTGATGTGATTCGCCGTGCAGAAAAATGGATGGACACTGACAGGAGGACCATGCTTCGTTCAGACTGTTTGATCTTTACAGGTTCCGGTGCTTTGGCAGGTGTTGCTATGGAAGCATCTGTCAAAGTCTGGGAAACACCGCAAATCACATCTTTCTATTATGAACTGGAAGAAGGGACTCATGGACCTAACTTCGGTTATAGCCATCGGCATTGCATCATCGTACTGAATGACGGTGGAGTAGAGAATGATAAAGCGGTTGCTTTGGCTCGATATATGAAAAATGAAATGAACAATGGCTTTATGATTGGAGCCAATACGATAGATGAGCATGATCTTCCCCTAGATTTGACAGGGGGCCTGTTTGAGTGTCTGCAGTTTGCTGCTGCTATTCAGGTGGTTGCATATCGGCTTGCCATTGATCAGGGATACGATTTGTTTCACAGATCTCATGGCAATATGCAGAAGTATTTTGATTCCCATAAGCCTTTAGACATTGATCGTGATGAGCATTAGCCATCACAGTTCTCTTTTGAGACGCAATCAAACAGGCCATAAAGCATGGCAGATAAATGCTTTATGGCCTGTTTTTCATTCATTCATGAGAGCTTCAATGGCGTCCGGCGTGCGGGGGATGGCCGCGGACAGGTTTTCACATCCGTCTTCGGTTACCAGACAGTTGTCTTCCAGACGGAAACCGATACCCCACGCCTCATGATAGACGCCGATATCCACGCAGAAGACCATGCCGGGGGCAATGACATCGGGACGGGCTACCACATCATGCACGTCATATCCGATATGATGGGCGCCGCCGTGCCACATATAGGTGCCGATATCCCTGACATCGTCCAGCACACCGGCTTCCCGCAGCAGTTCCGCATTATACCGGCGGATGGTGGCGTCCACGTCTGCCATTTTCATGCCGGGACGGATGATGGAAAACATGTGATCCGATGTTTTCAGCATACAGTCGAACAGAAGGCGCTGACGCGGGGTAAATCGTCCGTTGCAGGGAAAACCGCGGCTGACATCGGCGGTATGATTGTCCCAGAGACCACCTACGTCTGCCAGGACCATGTCCCCGTCCCTGGCCTGACCGGTATAGCTGTAGTAGTGAATGCAGAAATTATTCTGTCCGGCGGAGATGATGGAAGGAAACCCTGGTCCCTGCGGACCGAACTGTCCAAGGGCATAGTCAAAGACAGCCTTATACTCGTATTCCCACATGCCGGGATGCGAAGCGCGCATCATGCTTTCTATCCCGCTTTTGGTGATTTCCTCTGCCCGGCGGATCGCGTCGATTTCTTCAGGCGTCTTAATCAGTCGAAGTGTCCGAAGGATTGCAGAGGCGTCCTCTGTATGCAGGAAGGGATACTCGGTCTGTGCAAGACGCAGGAAGTGCTGTGCGGGCCGGTCGCGGTCTGCGGGCGACTGGCGGAAAAGGTCCAGGTACAGATGCGCAAAATGCGAAGGCGTGGTGGCGTAATGCCCGCCGCTGAGCAGCGTATGCACATCCGCGTGAAAATCGCCCGTGCGGATATCCGCAATCCCGGAAAGCCGGGTGGCTTCTTCCGGCTTGACTCTTCTGCCGGTCCAGCGCTCGGCCATGGGATCCGGCGGAAGGATATACAGCCGCTCCGTGACAGTGCCGTTGGCATCCTTCAGCGCCAGCAGCACGGCTTCCTTACAGTCAAGGCCGGTGAGATAGACAAAGTTCCGATCAGCGAAGAAAGGGTAATATTCATCATTGGTCTTGCGCACTTCCTCCCCGGAGAAGAGAAGAAGCACGGATTCCGGAAGCATGGCGTCATAGAAAGCGTGGCGTTTTTCCGCATGAAAAGCAGCTTGCATACCAATCATTCCTTTCCAGTAGTATCAGGGAATATCCCAGGCTTGGGACTTGTTTTTCGCATTGGCGGTATCGATCTCGCTTTTACGCAGCTGCGGTGCACAGCCGGGACAGCGGGTGAGGGATGTATACGGCGCCTCATCCAGTAAGGCATAGGGAAAGGGTGTCAATGGATAGAACCTAGCATTGACAAGCGGACAGTACGGGTCGGAGTGGTACTGCCGTCCGTTATTGGGATTATAGTAGAGCAGATAGTCATCCGAGGCAGGCTGGAGTGTGCGTCCCGTGTCCTCCCAGATGATGACCTTGGCGCGTGCACCGCTTCTGGGCAGGTTTTCCCAGAGCCACTTCATGTTGACACCGCCTGTGGAGTGTTCTTTCTGGATGCGGATGCAGCCATGGCTGGCCTTTTCGCCCAGGTACTGCTCACACCGCTCATAATGCCGCTCTTCCGTTCCGTCTTCCAGTGTATCAATGAGACAGGGCACCTCATGCAGCAGGATACCGTCATTAATGCGGATGGCCAGGTCACAGAACAGATTGCCGGACCAGAAACCGCCGGTATGGGAGATGGCGAGATATTCACCGGCAGGGGTCTCGTTGAACGGTGTATCCGCACGTGCATAGCCTGTCGAGCACAGAAGCGTGGAATAAAGGGCACCGTCTCTGAAAACGTAGAGACGCTGCTGGAGCTTGTCAATGATGATGCCGATGTTCTGACTGACGGGCACTTCCTTGAGCAGACGTGTCTCCACATACCCGGTAAAGTGCTTGGCGTATACCTTGACCGAGGAGCCTTCCACGGAAGAGGAGAAGGCTTCGATCAGACTCCATTCGTCGCCTCTTTCCAGCACGTGAACGCCCTGACTGGCATAGGTAACCTCGCCGGTATAGGTCTTGCAGTTCTTGTCCGGCTCGCTGCGCACCTTGTACTGCTTGCGCTCGTCTCCGCTGAGAACGGTCAGAGGGGCAGTCAGAACCTGCCAGATTGCTTCCTCATTGATTTCGCCCATGGGAAGGTTCCAGTAACAGGCAGTGTGAGAGCATGTGTTTCCGGTAAAGTGGGAAGGCGTGAAATAGACGGTATCCGTTGCCGGCTGCGGAGGCGGCGGTGCCGGGAAAAGCGCGGTCAGGGAAGCGGGCTCAGACGTATTTCCCTCGGCATCTCTCAGCACAAGCGTCAGGGTCTGCTCGCCTTCGGGAAGCGCAAGGGCGGAAAGCGTCAGCGTGTTTTCTCCGCTTTCTGCCGGAAACTCGGCAATGATTCTGGCGTCATGGATGACCGACAGGGTTCCTGCCTGATTGCATTCCACTGTAATGGGGAAGCCTTCCGAATAGGCATACGGTGCATCCAGAGAGAGAATCTGGGGAAGAGCGGGAAGCAGAAAGAGCGTAAGCGTATCATTGCCGGATGGCGTGACAAGAAAGAGGCGGTATGTTCCTTCCGTCAGGCTCTCTGTCTCCACAATGACATGGCCGCCGCTTTCATCCGGGACACAGGGAAGCGTGCACAGTGCTGTGCCGTCATCCTCCGTGAGATAGACGGTGACCGTGTCTTCTCCGGCATAACTGCACACGCATGTCATGCCTCTGCGTATGCGCAGATCCTGCGTGAGCCAGGAAGCGCTGTCCGCCTGCACGGGTGCGAGCCACAGAATGAAAGAGAGGAGCCAGGCAAGAAACAGGGAGAATCGCTTCACGGGACACCTCCTTTGGGAAAAGCATAAACAGAAGGTGCGCCTTTTTGAGGCGCACCCTATGCGTACCGTCATGGAGCGGCATGATTCCGCTGATAGATCAGGAACAGCCCCTTGAGTGTAAGAATGCCGTCCACATGATCAATGGCACGGGATTCATCAGCGATCATCTGGGCCATGCCGCCTGTGGCGACAACCTGGGCGGGCTTTCCGATCTCCTGCTTGATCTTGGCAATCAGGTTCTGCACCAGTCCCACATATCCATAGAACATACCGGACTGCAGATTGGTAAGCGTGGTGCGTCCGATGACGCGGGCGGGCTTGCCCAGCTCAAAACGCGGAAGCTTGGCCGTGCCGGAGGACAGTGCCTCACTGGCCAGCTTAATGCCCGGACAGATGGCACCGCCGAGAAATACGCCGCCTTCATCAACAACTCCGAAAACAGTCGCCGTGCCGAAATCAATGGTGATGATCGGTGCGCCGTACTCCTCATAGGCTGCCACGGCGTTGGCGATACGGTCAGAGCCCAGTTCATGGGGATTCTCATAGGAAATGCGAATGCCGGTTTTGATGCCGGGCACCACAAACATGGGCTGGAGGTGGAAGTAATTGAGGCACATGTGCTCAATGGTGAAGTTTACAGTGGGCACCACGGAGGAGATAATGATCCCCTCCACATCCGAAAGACGGACATGACTGTGGTCGAACAGATGGGTAAGCAGAATGCCGTACTCATCGCTGGTGCTGGTTTTGCTGGTGGAAATGCGCCAATAGTGGGCCAGCTTTCCGTCCTGGAAAAGGCCGGTCTTGATATTGGTATTCCCGATATCCATGGCAAGAATCATGTAAGGCAGCTCCTATTATTCAGATCAGTCGGGCCTTGCGCAGAGCGAGACCGGCTGCACCGGTCACCAGGGCGGCTACCAGCATTTCCACCACGGCATTGATGCCGACAGAGGCAATAATGAAAGCCATGACACTGCGTCCGGCCATAAGGTTCTGAAGATACTCTGTGGATCCGAAAAGGATCACCAGAAGTCCCATGAACAGAAGAGTGTTGAGGAACGCGGCACTGAAACCGGTGATCAGGCCCTTGAGATACATGGGCATGGTACGGTTCTTCAGCGCGCGCCAGATCAGGGCACAGAGAACGCCGACAAGCACGCGGGAGACAAAACGCTGGAGAAACATGAGAAACGGACTGGCGCTGACCAGTGCGGCGCCCATGGCGGAAAACCCGAGTATGCCGAAGCACTGGAGAAAACTGATCAGTCCGAAGGCCGCGCCGATGATGGCTCCGCCGTACACATCCATGGCCATGGCTGCGATGGCAACCGGGATCATGTTAAAGGTAATGGAAAGGCCAAAGGGCTGGGGAATGTTGACCATGCTGAGAACGATGAGAACGGCCACCAGCATGGCGAGAAGGGTGAGTCGGGCCAGTGAAGTACGCTGTTTGGTGGAATGCATCATAAAAAACCTCCGTTCGGGTTCCTTTGGGGGATACCCTACGATATGTGTTTGTCCGCCGTTTCCAGGTGCGTCCGGTGCCATACGGCTGCCGGCGCAGGAAGATAGGCAGCAGGGGCATTATACGGGTTTTGAGGGCGGGTGTAAAGAAAAAAACAGGAAACAGACAGAGATGACAGGGGGCACCGCTGTGCCATGCGCGGTGGGCATAATTGCCATCCAAGGTAAAGAAAGGTATAGTAGGCATGCAAGGGAGAGGAGGCGCAGAAGGCATGGGAAGACCGGAAACGGACTATCAGTGCACTGACAAAGGTTTCCGTATGCTGCGGGATGATCGGTTTCTGGCGCTGGCCGCGCAGCGGTATGTGGCCTTTGACCTGGAAACCACAGGGCTTTCCCCGGAAAGGGACGGAATTACCGAGATCGGAGCCATCCGCGTGGAAAAAGGACGGATCACGGAGCGGTACCAGACACTGGTGAATCCGGGCGTGCCGATTTCGGACTATGTGCAGAAGCTTACCGGCATTACGAATGAAATGGTATCCGGTGCCCGGACGTTTGCAGAGGTTCTTCCGGAGTTTGTGGACTTTATCGGGGAGGACCCCTATGTGGCGCACAATGCGCCGTTTGACATAGGCTTTCTGGAAGTGCATGCCAGGCGCTGCGGCAGGGGCATTCCGCCGGCCTATGCGGACTCACTGCCGCTGGCACGCGCGTACTGGCCGAAAGCGAAAAGCCATAAGCTGGGGGATATGGCAAGAATCATTGGTTTTGATATGGGGCGCGCACATCGTTCCATGGCAGATACGGAAGCGCTGGTAGCGCTGGTGAACGCGTGTGTGACGCGCTGTGCGCAGTCCTCCTTCTTTGATGCGGATGACAAAAAGAGCGTCCCGGCGGCCAATGATTTCCTTGCGGGTATGCGCTGCGCACCCCCGCCGCAGATGCCGGGGATTGACTGTCTCCGGACACTGCGGCAGATACTGGAAAAAGCCTGGGACCGGGATACGTGCGAACCGGGTATGGCGCCTTTCTGGTGCCGAGAAGACCCGTCTCTGGGACAGGAAGACGTGACGGCACGGCTGGTGGGACATCTGTGCGGATGCGAGGTAATACGCTTTCTCTATCCATGGGGCAGGGAAGGACTGGGCAACCGGCATGACGGTACCGTCTTTACCCTGTGCGGACCGGAGCCCGGTATCGTGCGCTTCCGGGAAGTTATTGCCATGCATGCGCCGCAGGAAACCTGCCGGGAGGCGGAGAGCCAGGAACGGTTCCGCCAGCTGCAGCGCCATGTGATTCAGATACTGAAAAACGCCTGAGTATTCAGGCGTTTTCAGCTTTTCTGCGGCGTCTTTTCTTTTTTGTGAGTACACTGAGCGCTGCCAGTGCGGCGGCTTTCTCCGCTTCTTTCTTGCTGCGCCCGTCACCCTCGCCCAGTACATCTTCTCCGCGTCTTACGACAGCGTGAAAACTGGGATCATGCGGGGGGCCTGACTGGCCGGTGATTTCATAGACAGGCCCGTCTCCGCCGTTTTTCTGCAGATATTCCTGGAGCAGTCCCTTGCTGTCCTGCATGGGACGATGGACTTCCTCGGGACGCGGCCAGAAAGTTCTGACAATCCTCCGGGCTTCCTCCATTCCGCCGTCGAGATATACAGCAGCGAGCACAGCTTCCATGGCATCGCACAGAACACTGGGCTTTTCCCGGCCGCCGGTGATTTCCTCGCCGTGATCCATGATCAGCGCATCACCGATGCCCAGGCCTTTGGCAACCTGGCTGAGGGCGGCTTCGCATACCAGAAGCGCGCGCTGATGGGTAAGGCTGCCCTCATGATCCGCGGGATGGGTAGCGTAGAGCATGTCGCTGACAATCAGCTGAAGGACAGCATCGCCCAGAAATTCAAGTCGCTGATTATCGTCTTTTCCCATGGACGGATGTGTCAGCGCGCGGATGAGCAGTTCCGGCTTTTTAAAGGTATAGCCCATGGCCTGCATGAGCTGAACATATGCCTGCATGATAGTAAACCTTTCGAAGAAAAACGGTTGCCGTGCGGCAACCGGTGCATGTTACTGATGGCTTTCGATGTAGCTGACCACGTCACCTACGGTCTTCATCTTCATGATCTGATCGTCTTCGACGGTAATACCGAACTGGTCTTCCAGGTCCATAATCATGACCATGATATTGGCACTGTCAGCATTAAGGTCTTCAATCAGACGGGAAGACAGGGTAATGGTGCTTTCGTCCACTTTCAGCTGCTTGGCAATCATGGAGCGTACAGTTTCAAACATAATCAGAATCCTCCTTGGTATTTCAGGTATGATCTATGGCAGTCCGCGTTGGGCGGGATTGCGCAATCAGAGATTTTCCAGACCTTCCACGCCTTTGGCAATGGTGGCAGGAACGTCGGCTTCAATCATGGTGCGCAGCTGACGGATTGCACAGGCAAAGGCATGCGCTGAGCTGGAACCATGGGCTTTTACGACAGCCCCCTGCACACCCAGAAGCGGGGCACCGCCCACTTCGGCATAGTCCATGGCGTGCTTGACGCGCCGGAAAGCGGGCTTGGCCAGAAGTGCGCCGATCTTGGAACGCGTATCTGCCATAATCTCCTTTTTAATGATGCCCATCAGAGAAGAGGCGACGCCTTCCATGAACTTCAGGATCAGGTTTCCGGAGAAACCGTCACAGACAAGTACATCAGCGGCGTTACTGGTGATTTCCCGGGCTTCCACATTTCCCACGAAATGGTAAGGCGCTTTTTCCATGCGTGGATAGACTTCCTTGACAAGCGCATTGCCTTTATCGCTTTCCACGCCGATATTGATCAGTCCCACACGCGGGTCCCCGATGCCCATGACGTCGCGCATGTAGATGGAACCCATGAGACCGAACTGCAGAAGATAGTCCGGCTTACAGTCCACGTTGGCACCGCAGTCAATCAGAAGACTGCCCTGATTGATTCCATTGGGCAGGATCGGTGCCAGCGCCGGGCGCTCGATACCGGGAATCCGGCCGAGACGGAACATGCCTCCGGCAAGCACGGCTCCAGTAGAGCCGGCCGATACAAAACCATCGACTTCATGATCGCGCAGCGCGAGCATGCCGATGACCGTGGCGGACTTTTTCTTGGTCCGCACACCCATTACGGGGCTTTCATCATTGGTAATCACTTCCGGGGCATCTACAAGCTTGATCCGGGAGCGGAGATCGCCGGCATCCTTCAGAAGCGGTTCGATCTGGGGAAGGTCACCGGCCAGGGACACTTCCAGGTCTGCAAAGTTCCGCATGGCCTCCAGCGTGCCTTCTACGATCGCCCCAGGCGCATTGTCACCGCCCATGGCGTCTACAAAAATACGCATATTGCCTCCTGTGCGCCGCCCGTGGCAGCGCTGAGAAATCACTGCATTCTAGCATGCCTTACAGGGGAATGCAAGCGAAGGAAAAACGATGGTCATGAGAGAACAGGCCTGGCTTGTATGGGAAAATGCGATCTGCTAGAATGCATCGTATCGGATGGAAGACTCGACACGGAAGCAAGGCATGCCGCTACAGACAAGGAACGGCGGAATGTCTCCCGGCCCGGCAAGGAAAAAGAGAGAGCAGACTGCACGGCCGGTCCGAAAAAACCACCCGGCGCTGAGAAGGTTTTCCCATCCTGGGAAAGAGTGAAAATCCGATGATAAAGAAAAGCAGCGCGAGCATGCGCGGAAAGCACAATGTGTCTCTGAAAAAGACGGGCTGGATGTTTCCATACCGCGAGCTGGACAATGGCTGCCGGCAGAGCCGGTGAGAGCAAAGGGGAGGATATGCTATGTTACTGAGAAAGGCAACCATGGCGGATATGGATGCCATATGTACACTGTACAAACAGGTATCCGACAAAATGGTCAGCGAAGGCATTCACCAGTGGCATTTTGGGGATTATCCCAATCAGGACCTGGTGCGTGAGGATATTGAGCACGGAGAACTCTACTGTGTGTATGGCGAGGATGGCATGGCCATGGCGGTGACCATCAGTGCACGGCAGGCGGAACCGTATGAAGACGTCAACTGGCTTTTCGGAGTAAAGCCCGGGATTTTCTATCGCATTGCCGTGCAGCCGCAGAAACAGGATCAGGGCTACGGCACACAGATGATGCAGGACGTGGAGACTGTGCTGCGGGGACTGGGCTGTGACAGCGTGCGCTGTGATACCTATTCCGATAATACGCTGGCCATCAAGCTTTTTGCCAAGTGGGGTATGCGTCAGGCGGGACGGATCTCGCTGCATAAGCGGCCCAAGGATTCCATCTGTTTTGAAAAACGTCTGGTAGAAAGCTGTCCGCTGCTGCCCGTGCGCATGCATCCGGCTTTCCGGGGTGGAAAACTGACCCCCTGGGGCGGAGAACGTCTGCTTACGGTCTATGACAAGCCGATTGAAGATGTGCCCACCGGAGAAAGCCTGGAAGCCAGCTGCGTGCCGGGTCTGGAGAGCCTGGATGACACAGGGGTCAGTCTGCCGGAACTGGTGCGCAAGTATGGGGCACAGTTTGTAGGCGGATATGAGTTCAAGCCTTTCCCGCTGCTGCTCAAGCTGATTGATGCCAAGGGCACGCTGTCCGTACAGGTACATCCCAACGATGCCTATGCCCATGACCATGAGCGCGGAAAACTGGGGAAAACCGAAGCGTGGCTGATTTTGGATGCGCCTGAGGGCAGTCAGCTGGTCTATGGGATCAAGGAAGGCGTGACACTGGATGAGCTCCGGCGGGCATGCGAAGAAGGCAAGGCCGTGGAAGGGCTCCTGCGCTATGTAGATGTCAAGCCGGGGGATGTATGCTATATTCCCGCGGGCTGCGTGCACGCCATTGGTGCGGGCATCATGCTCTATGAGATCCAGCAGTCTTCTGATATCACGTACCGTTTTTATGACTGGGGACGCGTGGACAAGAATGGAAAACCTCGTGAGCTGCATCTGGAAAAGGCACTGGCGGTAACGGATCTGCATATCCAGCGGGATCCTATTCCGGCTCCGGATAAAGGCGTTGCCCGTGTGCTGGATGAAACCTATTTTACACTGGATCTGATTCATACAGACGGGGAGGAAAAAGTGCCTGCGATCCGGCATTTTGGTCTTCTTACGGCACTGGACGCACCCGTGGAGATTGTATGGGAAGACGCTTCCTTCCCCATGAAGAAGGGCGAGACCTTCTATATTCCCACGATGGCACCCGCGCTGAAAGTGCGCGGTAAGGGACTTGTGGCCCTTTCCATGCCGAAGTGAAAGATGTAAGGAATCCGGAGGCCAGGACCGGGAGTGCCGGTCCTGGCTTTATTGGGGATCCAAGGTCTTTACTGCCTGTGGTTTCTGTCCCGCAATGAAAAGCAGTACATTGGACTGGATGAGAGCCCCCTTCTGTATGCAGTTTTCCGATGACAGGGAAGGGAAGAAGCCCTGATCCTGTCAAAGAGGATGACAATGCGCAACCTTTCTGCTATGATGGTATAGCCGGAGGAAAGAAATCCTCCGAAACCGGCCTGCAGGAAAGGATGCGATGATATGGAAAAGTTTGTTCCCCGGGAAAAAATGAGCAAGAAAGCCCAGAAAGAAGAGAACCGGAAAAAGCGCAGGACATGGGAATTCTCCCCTGTGACACGCCAGGTGGAGAGCCGGAAGATCTACAACCGCAAACGAAAATCCCGCGAGTACCAGAAAGACTGGCCTTTGCGGGATTTTTCATTTGCACGGCGGCATGTTATTTTTCAGCAGAGGCAAGCGGCCTGAGCATCTGACGGTCCAGGCGGCGGAAAAGCAGCAGACAGATTATGCAGGAAATGGCCTCTGAGATAGGAAAGGCCCACCACACGGCATCCACAGTTCCAATCGTGTGTGCCAGAAGCCATGCGACAGGAAGCAGCACGAGAAGCTGACGGCACAGGCTCATGATCAGACTGTACATGCCTTTGCCCACTGCCTGATAGACATTGGACAGGACAATGCCGATAGCGGCCAGTACAAAAGAGAGGGAAATGGTCCGCAGGGCAACCACGCCAAGCCGTGTCATGGCATTGGTTACTTCGCCACCGTCCCCTGCTTCAAACAGGCTCATAAGCTGGGATGGGAAAAGCATGAAAAGCAGTGTACCCAGGATCATGATAGCCAGTGCCCAGGCCAGACATACCCGTATGGCGCTGTAAACACGTTTCTGATTCCGGGCACCGTAATTGTATCCCACAATGGCGATCACGCCGGTGCCCAGACCAAATACCGGCATAAAGACAAAGGACTGGAGCTTAAAGTAGACATTGAGAACATTGACGGCTGCATTGCCTTCAGCAAACCCGGACAGCAGGCTGTTCAGACCAATATTCATTACGGAGGCAATGGCCTGCATAACGGTGGACGGGAGACCTACGGAGAAAATACCGCGAAGGAGTATCGGATCGATGCGCAGCTGGGAAAGGGAGAGCCGGAGCTCCTGGTTTTTCACCTGATTGAACACAAGCCCGATAAGGAAGGACACGAACTGTCCGATGACCGTGGCAATTGCGGCACCGCGGACGCCCATGGCGGGACAGCCGAAATATCCGAAGATCATGATGGGATCAAGAATCATGTTGGTAACGGCGCCGGCCATCTGCGTGATCATGGAGAGCACCGTGTTTCCGGTGCTTTGCAGCAGTCTTTCAAAGAAAATCGCCATGAACATGCCCAGAGAGCATGTCGTGACAATGCGGAGGTAGTCGGTGCCCATGGTAAGGATTTCATCGGCGCCGGAAAGATTATCGGACACTGTCATGCGCATTAAGGTACCCGCCAGAAACAGACCCACAAGGCAGAAAAGGGCAAAACCCATGACTTCAATCGCAAGACCATTCCAAGCTGCGCGGCGTGCCTGCTCCGGAGACTGCTCGCCCAGTTTTCGGGAGATGAGAGAGGAAATACCGATCCCCATGCCGACGGCCAGTGCCACCATCAGCATCTGAATCGGATAGGCCAGGGAAACGGCGGTCAGCCCGTTGGGATCATAGCGTGAGACAAAGATGGAATCGACGACATTGTACAGTGCCTGTACCAGCATGGAGACCATGACAGGGATGGAAATGGTAGGCACCAGCCGTGTCATGGGCATAGTCCCAAGCATCTGGGAACGTTCCTGCTTTTGCATAGAATCATTGCTTCCTTCCAAATATGCAATATATAGAATCCGCGGTATGGTAGCAGATTCGTGGAAGAGCGTCAATGGAATTTTCGATTTGGCTTGACAGGCGGGCTCAGGATTTCTATGATGAGGAGAAACGTAGATGGAGGGAGAAAGCGTGATGACGGCAGAAGCGTGTGTGGAGGCGTGCAGAACACGTCTTGTCAGTGAAACGCCGCTGAAAACCGACTGCGGGATGCACTGTGGAGCCAGATGCTGTCAGTCTATGGATGGGGAAGAGACCGGCATGCTTCTGTTCCCCGGGGAAGCGGCACGGTATGCAGGAAATGCCGATTATCAGATCGTGCAAAACGGGACGCGGACATTGCTGATCTGCCAGGGCCACTGCGACCGAAAGGATCGGCCGCTGAGCTGTATGCTGTTCCCCCTGCTGCCGCAGATTCAGAATGACATAGTTCGGGTGCGCATGGATGAGAGAGCCCGGGGTGTATGTCCATTGTATGATTCCGGCGTTTATGGTGTGAGTGAGAGCTTTGCGGAAAGCGTCCGTGCCTGTGGAGAAATGCTCGGAGCGGATCCTGTGTGCCGGGAAATGCTGGAGCAGCTGCAGGAAGAACAGAGAGAACTGCGGCAGATGAGAAAGATCTTTCAGAGAGGGAAAAATGTATGAGTCAGCATCAAGGGGAGAACGCTTCTGAAAACCGGAAAAGAGAATGGCTGCGGATGCTCAAGTTTACACTGTTTTCCGCGTCAGCGGGGATCATTCAGGTGGCATCATTTGCTCTGTTTCATGATGTATTCCATTTCCCGTCCTATTGGATGAGTTATCTGCCCAGCCTGGTGCTCAGTGTTCTGTGGAATTTTACGTTCAACCGGCGTTACACATTTCGTTCCGATGCGGATATAACCCGGTCCATGCTGCTTGTAGGTGTGTATTACGCGGTGTTTACACCACTGACCAGTTTTCTGGGACAGTTTCTTTCCGGGATTGGCGTGCATGACTGGCTGGTAGAGGGAATCAATATGCTTCTGAACTTTGTGACGGAGTTTTTCTATCAGAAGCTTGTGGTCTATCGCAAAACGATCGATACAAATGCCCTGGCACAGCGGGGCAGACAGTGAGAATGAAAAAAACGGAATCCCGGACATGCTCGTCCGGGATTCCGTTTTTTCCTTACTCAACCTTGGTAAAGGCATCCTTGCCCAGGCCACAGACGGGGCATACCCAATCTTCAGGTACATCTTCCCAGGCAGTGCCAGGTGCGATACCGCTATCGGGATCGCCCTCGGCGGGATCGTACACATAACCGCACGGGCATTCGTACTTATCCATAATGATATCTCCTTTGCAAAAATGGTTATCAACAAGCCTGAAACCCAGGCATTGTAGCGCAGAAAAAACAGGTAGAAATGAATTGCATGGGAAACTTTCAATGCCATTGTATCATAGATTTCACCCTTTGCAATAAGGAAACGGCCAGAGCCTGTTTTTTCGAGTAAAGAGGGAACAGCCTCTTACAGGCTTTGGGAATGATGCGAAAATCCGTCATGACCTCATTTTCATCCGTTGGGACAATTCATCTATGAAGGGAGGTATCCTATTGATTATACCGACCGATTCATGAAATCCAGTACTCATACTGCACTTCTTTCAGCCGTGCAGAGCCATACAGTGTCATCTGTACCGCTTATTCGCTGATTGTGCCCGGGAATTATGGCGTCATCGTTTATTCAAAAGGGCAGCTTGTGTCGTTGAGAAAAAAGCTTTTGAGCGCTATTATGAACCTGCGAAAGTGACACAACATTTTGGAGACACAATATTCAGGTGAAAAAGCGTGTATGTAAAACGTAGAAAGGAGGGTGACACAACAAATACACAATTGCATGTGCCGAAAAGTAAAGAAAAAGGAGTGAACCGAACGCGGTTCACCCCATAAAAAGCCTTGAAATATCAGTAATTCTTATTTTCCGAAATACCGCTCCAGCAGGCCCTTGAAGGCTTTGCCATGTCGGGCTTCGTCTCTTGCCATTTCGTGCACGGAGTCATGAATTGCGTCCAGATTGAGTGCCTTGGCTTTCTTGGCCAGCTCAGTTTTGCCGGCAGTAGCGCCGTTTTCAGCGTCTACACGCATCTGCAGGTTCTTTTTGGTGGAATCGGTCAGAACCTCACCCAGCATCTCGGCAAAGCGGGAAGCATGATCGGCCTCTTCATAGGCGGCCTTCTCGTAGTACATGCCGACTTCCGGATAGCCCTCACGATAAGCAACCCGTGCCATGGCCAGATACATGCCGACTTCAGAGCACTCACCGGTGAAGTTTTCACGCAGCCCCTGCTTGATCTCTTCCGGTACGTCAGAGGCGATGCCGACCACATGCTCGGCTGCCCAGGTCAGTTCTTCATCCTGCTTGTTGAACTTGGAAGCAGGCGCTTTGCAGATGGGGCACTTTTCAGGAGCCTGGTCACCTTCATATACATATCCGCAGATACTGCAAACCCATTTCATAAATAATTCCTCCTTATATTCAACTTTACAGCAGTGCACTTCGACTGCTAGCCGCATCATAACACAGCCGCGCATGGGCTGCAATGAGACAGAGCGAGAAAATGTGACCGTGAGTCACACATGATACACATGATGAACGACAAAAACGATCCGGGATTATTTTTTCCCGGATAAGTCAAGAAAAAGCACATGTGAGAGCGAAAAAGTGCTTGCATGTTCAGCAGGGATCCTTTTCCTGCCAAAGGCTGTGGAGATGCGTCATACACGCTCAGTCCTGTGAGAGACAGGCCAGAACAGCTTCCTTCGCGGGTACGCTGGAGATGCCGCCGTGAGTGAGCGTGGACAGACTGGCAGCCGTGGAGGCAAAACGCACGATGCGGGAAAGCTCCTCTTCAGTCAAATCCTCAGGCGCTTTCCCCGTCTGAAGCAGCTGACTCATGGCGCTGCCGCCAAAGATATCACCGGCACCAGTCGTGTCAACAGGCGTAATGCCCTCGGGAGCCGGAACACATACGGCGTGGGAAGCATTGCGTGCATAGGCGCCTTTGGGGCCGAGAGTCACGTAGCAAAGAGAGACACCGTATTCTTCGATCAGCCGCTGGGCGCCCTCTTCCGGAGAAAGATGCCAGAGAAAATCAACTTCCTCGTCGCTGATCTTGACAATGTGCGCCTGGCGCAGACTCCATTCCATGGCATCCCGGGCCGCCTGCTCATCGGGCCACAGGGGCTTTCGCAGATTCGGATCCAGACTGACCAGAAGGCGATGCTTGTGGGCGAGTTTCAATGCCTGTTCCGTTGCACTGCGTGCAGGCTCATGTGTCAGAGAAAGTGTTCCAAAATGAAAGACACGGGCGCCTTCAAACAGAGATTCAGGGATTTCCTCAGGCGTCAGGCAGGTATCGGCGCCTGGTTTGCGGGCGAAAGAAAAATCCCGGTTCCCGGTTGCATCCAGTGACACAAAAGCCAGGGTTGTAAAGACAGAAGCATCGACCCGAACGCCCTGGGTGTCGATGTGATGTGCTTTCAGAGTTCCGGTGAGAAGGTGGCCGAAGGTATCATCGCCGACCTTTCCGATCATCGCGGTGGAAGCCCCATAGGTGCTCAGCGCAGCCAGAAAATTGCCGGGTGCGCCGCCGGGATGGGCGGCCAGTGAGGGATAGCCTTCTTCATCCTTGGATAAAGGGGCAAAGTCAATGAGGAGCTCGCCAAGGGCAATAACGTCAAACATTACGGATGCATCCTTTCTTTGGTGGTTCCGCCGGGAGCGTAGGTTACGGGAAGACAAATGAGACTGGGACGGGAAGCGATCGCATCAGCCAGTACCGTGTCCACACAGGTGCGTGCGATCTCTGCCACAGGCTGTACGATCGTGGAGACAAAGTAGTCCAGAGAACCAAACATGCGGATGCCGTCAAAACCGATGACCTGCACATCCTCAGGGACACGCTGTCCCATGCTGCGCAGAGAATGGATGATCTGCCAGGCCAGCATATCGGTGGCACAGAAGATGCCGTCAAAGTCGAGCCGACCATGCTGGCAGTGTGCATGAAGGTAATCCTCAAAGTCGCTGTAGGGCTGTTCGTCGCCATAGGCGAGGACTTCAAAGGGAAGGGAAAGCTCAATGCAGGCACTGACAAAGCCGTCTCTGCGTTTGTTGGGCTCATTGGTAAGCACGCTTCCGGTACGCATAAAGATGGCTTTCCGACATCCGAGCTCATGCAGTTTCAGTGCTGCCATCCGGCCGCCGGCAAAATTGTCGGAAGAAACGCAGGGCACGGAAGCAGAAAAGAAGCGGTCAATCGTGACAAAAGGAATCCCTTCGGGAATGACCAGATGGGGGTTGTATGTCAGAGCAATGATACCGTCCAGCTGGTTCTGGACTGCCATCTGAATAAACTCACTCTCCCGGTCGCGATTGTACTCGGTAAAGCATAGAAGCATCTTGTAGTTGCGCGCTTCCAGAGCCATGTTGATGTGATGCACAAGGAGCGCGAAGTAAGGGTTAATGGTATTGGGAATAATGAAGGCGATGGTCATGGAATGGTTGGAGCGGAGAGCTCTGCCATTGGTATTGATCTGATAGCCCAGCTTTTCAATGGCAGCTGCAATGTTTTCCCGGTACGGACTGGATACAGGCTGTCCGTTGACAAACTTGGATACTGTGCCCAGCGCGACCCCTGCTTCCTTGGCTACATCTACCATGGTGGCGGTACTCTTGCGTGGCGTATGAAACACCTCTCTTTCCTTTTTGGATATAACAGGGAGTATAGCGGGCACAGCCGGGCTCGTCAACTGCATTTTCATGAAACGTGAGCAAATAGTAGTGAAATTTCATGGACAATCTGGCGAAAAATAGAAAATATTTTCATGAAACCCGTTGACAGCACCAAATCCCTATGTTATTATGCGCCTGTAAATACGTGAAACGTTACACGAAATTTCATGAAACAGTTTCACGAGATGGTTCATCAACATAAAGGAGGGATTGTCGTGTCCAAGGCACCGGCAACGGCCAGGGTTCACCGCAAGAATGTGTGGCAGCGCATAGCGGAAAACTGGCAGCTGTATCTGCTACTGCTGATTCCGGTTGTGATTACGGTCATTTACAAGTACCGGCCTATGTACGGAATCCAGATTGCATTCCGTGACTTTAAGGCAAGCCGCGGCATTACGGGCAGCGATTGGGTTGGGTTTATGTGGTTTGAGCGTTTTTTTACATCACCCAACTGCGGTCGAATGATCCGCAACACCGTACTTCTGAGCCTCTATTCCCTTTTGTGGGGGTTCCCGGTTCCGATTATTCTGTCGCTGGCATTCAATCAGCTGCGGTTTAAGCGGTACCGCCGTGTGGTTCAGACTGTCATCTATGCACCGCACTTCATTTCCACCATGATCATCTGTGGTATGCTGCGCATCTTCCTGTCTCCCTCGGGCGGCCTGATCAACATTCTGTTTGGCACCAACATTGCCTTCCTCAATGAGAGCAGCATGTTCCGTACCATCTACATTGCCAGCGGCATCTGGCAGGAAGCAGGGTGGGGCACCATTATCTATCTGGCGACGCTTTCCAGCGTGGATCCGGCCCTCTATGAAGCGGCCAAAGTGGACGGCGCTTCCGTATTCCAGCGGATATTGCACATTGATATTCCGGAACTGATTCCGATGATTGTGCTGCAGCTGATCATGAGCGCTTCCGGACTGATGAATGTGGGCTTCGAAAAGGTGTATCTGCTGCAGACAGACCTGAACAAGGCTACCAGCGATATCATCGCGGTCTATGTGTATGAACAGGGTATTCTTAATGCCAAGTATTCCCTGGCGACGGCGGTAGGCCTGTTCAATACCGTGGTCAATATCATCCTTCTGCTCGTTGTCAACCGCATCTCCAAGAAACTTGCAGATGTAAGCTTTGTGTAAGGGAGGGGAAGGAACATGACAGCTTTATCCAAATCCCGTCAGGGGAAGCTCGGCGGAATGAGCGATCGTACCAGCGACATTATTCTTGTCATATTTGCTACCGTTGTGCTTCTGATTGTGGCTTACCCCCTGTATTACATTCTCGTGGCGTCCTTTTCCAACCCGTATGACGTGTATGCCGGGAAAACCCTCCTGCTGCCCAGCGGATTGACGATGGATGGCTATAAGGCGGTATTTGCCGATGAATCCATTCTTTCCGGTTATTCATACAGTATTCTCTATACAGTAGTCGGCACCATCTTCTCGGTAGTCATGATCTACCTGGTGGCCTATCCGCTGTCCTGTCACGATCTGGTAGGAAGAAAGCTGATCAGCATTTTCTTCATTATTACCATGTATTTTGGCGGCGGTCTGATTCCCACCTACCTGGTTGTCCGGGATACGGGCCTGATTCATACGATATTTGCCATGTTTGTTCCCGGCGGCGTAGCCATGGGCAATGTCATTATTGTGCGCAACTATTTCGAGACCAGCATTCCTCCGTCACTGAAGGAAGCGGCCGGCATTGATGGTGCCAGCAAGCTGCGCATCTTTGTTTCCATTATTATCCCACTTTCTCTGCCGATCCTTTCCGTCATGGTGATCTTCTCCATGGTGGCTTACTGGAATGACTGGTTTACCGCTCTGATTTATATGAAAGCTTCTCAGGCGCCGCTGCCTCTGGTACTGCGGAATATCCTGATCAAGTCTTCTACCTCCGCAGCCCAGTCCAGTATGGTGTCCGGCGGCTATGCAGAACTGAACAAGCTGACGGAAATGATCAAGTTTGCCTCCATTATTGTGGCGGCAGCTCCCATGCTGATCGCTTATCCCTTTGTACAGAAGTACTTCGAGCAGGGCTTCATGTCCGGTGCCGTAAAGGGCTAACCTCGTTTTCAGGCACTGTCAGGTGCTGAAAAATACAAGAAAAGGAAGGAAAAAAATCATGAAGAAGATCGTTGCGTTGCTTCTTACCGCCATGATGCTTGCGTCTTTCGGGACCTTTGCCATGGCAGACCAGACTGACTTTACCATTGTCAGCGGCATTTCAGCGCTTTCCGGCGGTTATGACAATAACCCCGTTCTGCTGGAAATGCAGGACAAGGCCGGTATCCATATCAAGTGGGACTGCATGAGTGATTCCCTCTCCGAACAGGTCAATATCCGCATTGCGGGCTGGGATCTGCCGGATGCCTTTAATGCAGTGGGATTTTCCAACTATGATCTTCTGCAGTATGGCAGTGACGGTGTGTTCATTGACCTGACCGAATACATTACGCCTGAAGTGATGCCAAATCTGTCCGCGATTCTGGAAGCACATCCGGAAATCCGCGCGGCTATCACCATGTCCGACGGCTGCATCTATGGTCTGCCCGCTGGCGAACAGATGGGCACGGCCGGTATCGGCAAGACGGAGGATTACTCCATCTTTACTATTCCGCAGTTCTCCATGATCAACAAGAAATGGCTGGACGAACTGGATCTGGAGGTTCCCACCACGCTTGATGAACTCCATGACGTGCTGAAAGCTTTCAAGGACAATGATATGTCTGCGAAGGTGTATGGCAATGCCGCGGGTTCCACGATTCCCATGACCACCGGTTTTGATGAGTGGTGCTGGGGCCAGAACATCTTCTATGCCGGTTTCGGTTTCACTAACTGGCCCAATGATGTATGCAATGACCTGGTACTCACCCCGGAAGGAAAAGTCAATTTTGTCTGTGATGATGACAGCTATCGCGCTGCGCTGACCTATTTCCATGACTGGTTTGCCGAAGGTCTGATGGATCAGGAAATGTTCTCTCAGGACGCCACTCAGCTGATGGCCAAGTGCTCACAGGGCTATGTGGGCGTCAGCACATGGTGGTATATTGAAGAGCTCATGGGACAGCATGCGGAAGACTATGTGTTCCTGCCGGTTCTCAAGGGTCCCGACGGCGACAGCAATGTAACCGTGCGCACTGGCGGCGGTATCAATGCCGGACAGCTCTCCATTACCAGCGAATGCAAGAATCCCAAGGCCTTGCTTGCTTTCTACGATCAGTGGTATGATGGCGAGAACGTCATGCAGCTGCAGTATGGCCCCATCGGTGAATGGTTTACCGGCCAGGATGAAAAGGGCATGTGGCTGTCCATTACCGAGGAGGAATGCCGCGCGAAGTATAACAAGTCTGCCGGTGAGCTTAAGAGCCAGCTGGAAGTCAACGGACCGAAGCTGATTCTCTCCAGCTATTACAGCGAATACTTCTATATGGAAGACCGCGCCATTGAGCGTCTGACAGACCTGTATGACTTCTGGATGCCCTATGTCAAGGATGCCACCGTGTATCCTGTGGACTGTGTGTATACGCAGGACGAGCTGGACACGATTGACATGTATCAGCCGGACTTTGTCAGCGCTGTTTCCGAGCAGGAAGCCCTGTGGCTGAAAAACGGCGGCCCCAGCGACAGCGAGTGGGAAGCCTACAAGAACAACCTGGAACGCTGCGGCATGAGCAAGCTTCTGGAAGCCTACCAGAGTGCCTATGACCGCTATGCGGCAGCCAAGTAAATAAGACAGAAAGAACCGGAGACCGCGGGAGTGGTCTCCGGTTCTTACAAAGATAACGAAGAGAAATCAGGAGGCAGCTATGCTTCATCTCAATTTCCCGGGCGAGTTGATAACTCAAGCATAATAGTTAAGAGATAAGCATGCGACAAATCCATGCATGAAGCATTGTAAAATCTGCATTCACACGAATTAAAAATGTGGGTTTATCTATTGACAAATCGCGCGAAAACGCCTACAATAAGTTATCATAGTAGAATAACTTTGGAGGGCGGCATGCTTAGA
>CACWXY010000012.1 GCA_902764915.1 uncultured Eubacteriales bacterium
GCTTGCCGCGGCAATCAGTTCATCCTTCTTCACTGAAATCACTCCCCTTTGCAGGAAGATTATATCAGCTCAGAATTAGATTGTCACCCACAAAATTTAGGCACACTCATTTTCAGATGTAATCTCTTCACACTCGCCGCCCATACTGTAATGCCCGTCCGAAGCCACAATAATCGGCCGGTCCATCATACGCTCAATCTTTATAACTGTACCGGCATGCGGCGGAATCGCCGGCAGAGACAGGACGTCCTCTGCCTTCTGGTCCGTAAGGTATGTGCCCGAATAGAAATCGCAAACGACAAAACATGCATCGCTTTCAGTCAGCCCGTGCACGGAATCATCCATCATTCGGTCCAGTACATCGGAAAGTCGGAACTGGATTTTTTTCTCTTCTGTATCTGACCAGTTGATAATGCACAGACAGTGGGCTCCCGTCTTTGGTATATATACATCCGCCGGTCCCGGAAACCTGTCCGGTGTCATGAACTGCAGAGGATGCACAACCGTATCCACTACCGGAAGAATATGCCGGATTTCCATCAGCCGATCGTCTCCGATAGCATCCAGCGGTTCCGTCTGACACATGATTCCGCCGCTCATAAACTGGTTGATCACGGAAGTCTTTACCTCGTCGTCCGTAAGCAGTCCATAGGTCAGCCGAAGTCCCCTGTCCATGGTTTCCCGTTTCCGGATCATCAGGGCATCAGGGTCATTTGCCCACCAGGCATTCATATACGAGCGCATCAGGCTCTGTCGGATGGTGTACGGTGCGGTTTTCCCGTCCTTATTGATATTCGAACTCCACATGGAAAGGACATCCGAACCAGTGCGCTGTGCATCCACAAGCCCGATAATCGGATCATACAGTCCTCCGCACATCAGAAAGAACGCATCCTCGCCCATGCCTTCCCGGATCGCGCATACCGCGCGATAATACGCCTGGGCCAGAGTTATATGCCGGTCTGCAAACGCCGCATCCTCGTAGATCACCGCGGCACGCGTGAAGTCCAGTTTGTGATAGGTAAAGCCCCAGTCCTCCGTAAAATGGCGGTAGAGTTCCCGGAAGTATCCATACGTCTCCGGGCACGTGATATCAAACACATAATAGACTGTGTCATTCATTGGGAAAAGACAGGGCTGTCCCTGTCGGTCTCTGAGAATCCACTCCGGATGCGCCTTCCAGACTGTCGCCGTCGCATGCGCCACGAAAGGACTGGACCACAGTCCCGGGATCATGCCCGCTTCGCGGATTTCGTCCGCCAGCTGTCTCATGGGAAGAGGGAACCTGGCATTGGGCGTACACTCGCCCAGTGTCATTTCCCAGCCTTCATCCACCTGGAATACTTCATAGGGGAGATGCCGCTCCTGAATCATGCGAAAATTCCGTGCAACATCCGCATAGCTTACGGTAAGCCCGTAGTAGTACCAGGTGCAGAATACCGAAGGATGCCGGCGGTTGCGCGAACCATACCGCCGCGCTTTCTCCTCCGCAAACGCGTCCACAGCCGCCTGCACCTGATCCGTGACACAGATCTGCACCGTCTCTGTCCGCACGCTTTCCCGGGGATCCACGTCTCTTCCAAAGAGCACCCCGACAGTCATCTTTTCCAGGTTTCCCGCCTGATCCAGGATCAGGCGGGTCTCCAGAAGCTGATCCCGCCCGGTCAGGAACGTGATCATCAGCGCATTTCCGTCTGCGTCCTCAACGACTGTCAGGTGATCGCTGAGAACCGTCTTCTGCCCGTCCGACGCCATACCCTCGCCATTTTCCACCATCACCGAGAGCACATCCGTCAGCCGCACATCCTGACACCCCAGCGTAAACACGCCCGGCAGATCATTCTTGTGCCGTCCGCTTCGATATACTGTATAAGGTCCTTCTCCCAAGCCGCAAACTTTCATGTCCGAGGTTTCCCACAGCTGCACCCGCCGAAGGTACGCCGTCTTCCCGGTCAGGTTGTCAATCTGTGCATGGTATGTCATTCCATGCGCATCCGCCTGCTCCACAATAACGGTCGCTGAAAGCAGCGCCGATGCCTCGATGTGTATCTTTGGCTGAATCTGCATCTGTCTCTCCTCCCGTATTCCAGTTCCCCGGTATCGAAGGCCCTGCTTCTGCGGCTTTGTTCCTATACGAAGACACCGAAGCCCATGCCCGCATGCGGGCATACGCTTCGGTGTCTCTTCCGTATCCTGTTTTTTCAGAATTCGTTTCTTACCAGACCGTCACCTGATCCGCCATTTCCGCAAACGGGCCGGGAATGACGGACAGTGCACGATGTGCACCGAGGAAATCCCTGTCAAAGGTGATCGGAGTGCCATCCGGATTCTCAAAGCACTCTTCCGGTTCAAACGCCTTGCCCAGGTTCTCCGTATGCATCAGCGGCACGGTAAAGTCCTTCAGATACTTGGCCAGATTGCTGCGCAGCACATAATGCCCATCCTTTATTTCCAGTGCGACACTCGCCTTGGCGCGCCTGTTCACCAGATGATTCTTTTCATGCTTGCATACATCTGCGCCGCCCAGGTATACATTTCCATCCACCCACACTGGCAGATGTCCGAAGTGATACTGGGCCAGAGCGCCCATATCCGGCTCTTGGTCCATCATGAAGTGCGAGATCCACTCTTCATAGGTGGGGAAAATGTCAAAGCATCCGGTGCCGGCTACTTCATAGTCTGCATTCTGCGGTGTACGCTTCTTGTCCGTAACCGGATAAGCATGGACAAAAATATTGTTGTACACGCGGTCATCCCCGTGCAGAATGGTCATGAAACCCGCCACCTCCGTGCGATGACGGATATGGTACGGCGTATAGCGCGGTTCACGCTGTCCGTTGACCACGGAGTCCACGCCTGAGTTAATCAGACCGAAGGAACCCAGCATCAGATTGTGCATGATTGCCAGACCTTCACTGGGCATGACCACAGAAACCTTGGACAGCAGTACATTGTTGTCGATCAGTGTCGGTCCATGGCCGACCTCGATAAACACGTCGCAGTTGAACATGGCACCCTGCGCATGGCCTGCGCCTTCCGGCTTGTGATTGTCGTGCATCAGGTTCTGTGAAATCCGCGCGCCCTGGGCCTGCCAGTCGCACCATACGCCCATAATGCAGTGATGGATATGATTGCGCCGTATGATCACATCAATGGCAGCATGCAGCTTAATCCCTGCCGTCTCCGCGCCGCCCAGCTGCTGGGAATTGCACACATGATGGATATCACAGTCCTCGATAATGGAGAACACACCGCCCATGCGACCCACAATGCCGGTCTGCTCACAGTGATGCACTTCACAACGGCGGATCACATGGCTGCCCACCTTTTCCTTCAGCCAGCCATGATACTGTCCGCGGCATACCGCGTCCCGTTCCATCTGTGTGGGACTCTTCACATGCCGGGTATAGAAGTACATGTCATTTTCCGGATCCCGGTACTTGCCCAGGGAAATGCCGCAGCAGCGGCTGTTGTACACTTCGCAGTCCTCGATCAGCCAGCCCCGGCTCCAGTGCGGTCCGATCATGCCGTCCTGATAGGCCGCCGGCGGCGCCCAGGTCGTAGCTGCATTCCGGATAACAAAGCCGTTGACAGCAATGTATCCGATCCCGTTTTCCACCGGCATGAAGCAATTGCGCCGGACCAGGATTTCCACATGCTCCTTCTTCGGGTCCTTACCCTGGAAATTGGCATAGATCACGGTCTTATCGCCGTCCTGCTCCGTATACCACTTGTAGGTGGATTCCTCCGGATTCCAGGCGCAGGGATCTGCTTCGCCCTTTTCGCACTCCTCCAGGGACACTGTCTCATACATCATCCGGTCATTGAGCACCACACAGCCCGTATGCCGCACCGTCGGCGCAAAGTACCAGTCGCCGCACACATAGGTGGTATAGGGGTTGTATGCTCCGAAAACACGGTTGTCGATGACAGTCCTGTACACCCTGTCATTGACGCGCTCCCACTGATCCGCCACTTCACTGCCGGTAATGATTGCGGCCTTCTTTTCGGATGCACGGTACACAATCGGTCTGCCTTCCTCGCCTGCGTGCCGCGGAATCACATGCTCCCGGTACTCGCCGGGCATGACCACGACCTCATCTCCGGCCCGGGCAATGTCTGCCGCGTCCTGGATTCGCCGGAACGGCATGGCCTGACTTCCGTTCCCATCACGGGAAGCCTTTGCGTCCACATAGTAAATCATGTTCTCTTCCTCCTCTACAGTCCCATTTTTCTCAGGATCCCATCCGTATCCACACCCGGATGAGTCACATAGAGCCGAATAATCTGTTCCGTAAGCTGCCTATCCAGTCGGTATTTCTTCGCGATCGCATCCCGCGTTTTTCCCTTCTGCAAATCGCGTACCACCTTTTCCACCGTTTCCCGCATGTCCCCCGCAGGCACAGGCTTCTCCTCCGCCAGCAGATCCCTGCGATGCACCTTCAGCGTACCGTGTCCCGTCTCCAGAAGCGCCAGCGTACACGGGAGATGAAACCTGCGCGGTCCGCAGCTGCCCGGGTTCAGGTAAAGAGCGGGGCCATCCCATACCTCTTCATACCGGTGCGAATGCCCGTAGACAAAGATGTCCGCCTGCGACGGCAGGTCTTTTCTGCGATGCGCCATCGCAATATGGCAGCCTGCGATCTCGCCTTCCCATACCAGCGGAAGGCCCCAGGCTCCGGGCGGATCCACGTTTCCGTATACGGCGTGCACAGGGGCTATGCTTTCCAGTCGTTCCAGCACACCTTTCCCGCCCACATCGCCGGCATGCAGAATTACATCGCACCCGCACAGCGCCTGCATCGTTTCGTCGCGCATAAGCCCGTGCGTATCAGAAAGCACCCCGATGATCATGCTTCCTTCACCGTCCCCAGGATTCCCATGCCGTCATAGGGACGAAGACCTGAAAGATGGATTTCCGCATCGTCCACAGTCCAGACGATCCCGTCCCTGCAGACCACCTGTTCCGCCGAAAAGTGCGCCGGCACAGGCACGCACATTTCATCTCCGCATTCCGCGAAGGTATGCACCGTCACAAGGCACTGTGTGTCCATCCTGCGCACCACAGCCTGCGCACCCGTCAGATGCCGCCAGGAGACTGGCTGCGGAGACAGGAACTCCGTTTCTCCGTCACGGATGACAGGGGCTGCAGCTCGATAGAAGTCCACGCATTCCCGGATAATCGCCCACTGCCATGGCGCTATATCCAGCACCTCGCCCGACAGGCACAGCCGTCCCAGCAGTCCTGCCGTCAGCTTGTAGTAAAGCATGCCCGCATCCTGTTCTCTGTGCAGGACCGCCCAGATCTGGCTCTGCCTCGGCAGAATCATACGGTGCATGGCTGCGGCAATCACCGGGATTTCCAGGCACTCATGTGCGTCCGAGAACGAAGCCATGGATCCCAGTGCCATAAAGGAAGGCACGATCCGATGTCCACCGGACGAACAGACCTCCAGAACAATATCCGGAAGCGCTGTCCGGATTTCCCGGAAGAAGTCCTGTACGCCCTGGATATGCTGACGCAGTCCTTCCGACAGGCTCTCGCAGCCGTCCACTCCCAGGCCGATGGAATCATTGTAATCGATCTTCACATATCCGATCCCGTGTGCTTTGAGGAAATCAATCAGTCTCTCCCGCGCATACTGCCGCACCTGCGCGTTACGGAAGTCCAGGTATCGCCGGTTTCCGGTCTGCAGCGGAATCCCATCCCGCAGCAGCAGCCATTCCGTCTTTTCAAACAGCGGGTTCTGCCGCCCCACGGACTCGATTTCAAACCATATGCCGGGCGTCATTCCGCTCTTTCGAATATAGGCAAGCGTTTCGTCCAGTCCGGAGGGGAAGAGGAAGGGAGATACCTCCCAGCTGCCCACGGTGTCCCACCATGCATCGTCTTCCTTCTGCGCATACCAGCCGGCGTCAATGACAAAATACCGCAGCTGCAGTGGACGCACAGCATCCACGATCCGGCAGATCAGGTCCTCCCGCGGACAGCCCCAGGTCGTGCAGTACTCATTGAAGAGCACAGGAAGATCACGCTCGCTCTCCGGAATGCACAGCTGATCCTCCGCATGCCCCAGAAGCCGCTGTGAAACTGCATCAAAGCTTCCCTGTCCTGCGGTCAGTATGGCCTCCGGCGCTGTCAGACGCTCCCCTGGCGCCAGAGTTTTAGTCCATGACCCGAACTCCCGGTCCGCCAGTCCGCCATCCATGACCAGTCCGTCATCCCGGCGCCCTGTCTGCATCTGCCAGGAAGCCGCACCGGTGAGCTTTGCTGCCCATACCACATGCCGCGACTCATCCTCCACCGCCAGGAGCGGGAAAAAGCCGCGCACCGGCATGGACCCGATCTGTCCAAAGCGCTCGATTACCGCGCTCTGCCGCAGCCATGCGGGCTCTAGGTGCATGGCCTCCGGACGCAGGGCTTCCACATAGCCTTCCGCCGACCAGTTGGAGCGCAGGCGGTAGATCCGCATATGTCCGCATCCGTCATCTGCATCATACGGACTGAGACCGCCCAGACAGAAGGAAGTGAGGAATTCCAGTGTCACGGGCATGTCACCAGTGTTCTCTGCCGTGGTCTGCACGGTCAGGTATCGGCTTTCCTCCCGATAGGTTACCGTATGCACCCACCGCATGCCACGCCCGTCCCTGAGCACGGTTTCAATAATCCGCGCACTCCCTTCCCTCTGCACCATCTGCTCTTCCAGACGCATGCCGTCCGTAGTCGCACTCCAGCGCATGGTGCGTCCCCCGGCATAACCGCCCGGGTACGCATCCCCGATAATCTTGGCCTGAATCAGGCTTTCCAGCCGGTCGTGCGCTTTCTCCGTAAGCCAGGTCTCTGTGCCCTTCGGAATCAGCTGCATGCCCAGCGTATGGTCCTCCTGCAGGTACCGGAGTACCATGTCCCCCAGCACAAACTCGGAAAAAATGGACCGCATAGACATTTCTCCCTTTCTTACAGTATCTTCTGACCAATATACAGTATCAGCGGCAATGTGGCTGCAAAGGCAATCGTGGACATCAGCACCCCATGCGCTCCCAGTTCCGGCGCCACATCATTGTCGATAGCAAACAGACTGGTCAGCGCCGCGCTGGGACAGGCGAGATATACAAGAACGCAGAGCCTGGCCGTACTCTCCATGGGCAGCAGCCGCAGAAGGCCTATGCACAGAAGAGGGATCAGCAGATTGCGAATCAGCACCACCAGATAGGCTGCGCTTTCTGAAAAGATCGCCAGCAGACGGTTTTCCGACATCATGACGCCAATGATCATCAGTGACAGCGGTGTAATCATGGCGCCGATATTTCCCACCACAGTCTGAAGCGGCCCGGGAAAGTGCAGTCCCGTAAGCAGCATGACAAAGAGCACAGCGGTAGAAAGCATAGTAGGCGTAAGAAACGTACGGATCACAAACTTCTTCCCGGTAAAGAGCACCCACTGGACGGTGAAAAAGAGAAGATTAAACATAAGCACCGCTCCGGCACTGTAGAGAACGCCCATGGCGCCAAACAGCGCACTGCACAGGGGCAGTCCCAGAAATGAGCAGTTCGGATAGCTCACAAGGCTCGTAAACACGGTGCGGAAAGCCGGCGCCACCGGATGCAGACGAAAGATCAGAAGACAGACAAGCGTGGTTCCCAGAAACACCGCCAGGAAAAGAAGAGACGCCATCAGAAGCGATCGCATTTCTTCCCCGGATACCTGCTGACTGCTCGCTGAAAGAATGGTAAAAGGCAGAATAAAGCGCGAACACAGATTGGTCAGATCCTTGCGCTGAGGCTTCCCGATTACTCCGGTCTTTCCCGCCAGGAAGCCGGCAGCCACATAGAGAAGAATCACCAGGATCTGTGAAAATACAAGCGACATCGACATAGGTGCGCCTCCCGCATGACAGGTGAGAAATTCCCACCAACAAGCAGGGTTATACCTGATTCGCGCACTTTGTTCAAGACAGAACAGCGCATTTCTTCGAAATCGCAAAATGTCCGACAAAAACAGCAAAACCCGGCACAATACATGTATGCGCAGATGTCTGCTCCTCATGGCTTTGCCCTTGGTTGCTGGTTGACTTCTCTTTCCGAAATCGGTACAGTATGCACGTCTGTCTCGTGCACTGGTTTCATATGATTTCCGCGCTCCTGTGTGTCCGGAGCGCTTCATATACCTATCGGTCCGGGTATGTCTCCCCAGTGAGAAAAGCCGGATGCCGTCGTGGTTCTTCTTTTTGAAAGGAGCAGGCCATGAAAAAATCACCCCTGCCTTCTGTGCTTGTGAAATGGATCGCCACCTATCTTCTGATCCTCCTGATCCCTCTGGGTTGCTTTGCCTACAGTGCCTATCATTCCAGCACCATTGTCCGCCAGCAGGTGCAGCAGTCCAGTCAGCAGGCGCTGGCTACCCTGCGCGGATGGTCGGATCATCTCCTGTCCAATATGACATCGTCCCTGAACTATGTGGCTACACAGAGTTATTTCTCCGAATTCTGTCAGGCTTCCACGCTGGAGGAAGCCATGAACACCGGAATGAAGCTGCAGAACGAGATGAAGAAATACCTGCAGAGCATTGAACCGCCGATCGGTGTCTTTCTGTACCATGATTCCTTTGATTATCTGCTCTGTCCGGAGTGCGGGACCAGTCTCTATGCAGGTACACTCGTAAATGCATTGAATCAGCCCGGCTTCAACGAAATGCAGTGGAAACAGACTCTGCAGGCGCAGTATACCAAGCCTTCCATGCTGGTCAGCCGCGGTGTCCGCTGGAACAGCGCCCAGGACTGCCTTGTTCTGGCTCTGACCGTACGCCCGGCGCACGCATTTGTCAATATCTTTATCACGCTTCCCTTCTCGGAATGGCAGGTTCTGGATCTGGACGGCCGCACGCTTGTCATGCTGCAGCAGGACGGGTCTGTGCTCTTTTCATCTCATCCGGACACACTGGATACCGGGGATTTCCTTGACCTGTCCGTCTACTCCGATCGCCCGATCCGTCTGCATGAGCGCACCTATGTGGCGGAACGCACGACCCTCAGCCAGTATGCACTGGACCTCGCCCTGCTCACTGACTGGGGACAGTACTGGAATCCGCTTCAGCGCATGCGGACTATTATTGTCATACTCTGTTTTCTCTCCCTCGCTGTATCCATTGTACTGACAGTGATCTTTGTACAGCACAACTATGACCCCGTACGGAAACTGCTTGCACTCACAGATGCGCAGAACCTGCGCAGAAATGAGTTTGAACACATCGAAAACTCCGTGCGCCTGCTCAAGGAAAACGCGTCCTCCATGCGCTCGACGCTCCAGCAACAGTCGGAACAGCTGCGCGCCTACTATATTCTTTCTGCACTCAAGGGAAAAGGTGGCGCGCTCAGCGACCAGGAATTCATGCGCTACTTTTCGCTTCCTGAGAAGGACACGGTATGGATCATGATTCTGCTGACCCTTTCCGACGTGGGCAGTGAAGAGCACTTTGACTCGTTCCTTGTGGAAAACGAGATGATGTTCCGCGTAACCATCGCACTGGACAAACAGTTTTCACTCTTTCCCCACGACTGGGTCGAAGACGGCCGCCTGACCGTCTGTCTGCTGCACCTGGACAGCGCACAGTATGCAGCCTGGCAGGCACAGCAAGAGACGCTGATTGACCAGATGATGGAAATGGTCAATCAGCAGGACTTCTCGCTGAAAATCGTGCTGGGCACCCCGGTCACCTCCTTCCAGCGGCTGCGGTCCGAGTATTATGACGCCACGCATGCGGTCATTTATCTGCAGACCCTAGGAGAGAGCGGGATTATGGAGACCAAGGACTACCGTGCCCTTCTCAGCAATCCCCAGCTTCTCAAGGAAGAACGCTGGGAAGCAGTCATGAACGCGATTTCGGAGGGAAACGCCGAGGAGGCTGTACAGTACGCGGATAAGCTGTTCCAGAGCCAGCGGGTTCTCAATGCCATGACATCCGTACTCAAGGTACAGCTGTCGGCCCGTCTCAACGAGCTGATTACACTGTACATGGAGAACACGTCCACGCAGGAAGTCGGAAAGAACTTTCTGGCAGGCATGGAAACCTTTCTGCGCGCCCAGGATCGGGACGAGATGCACAATGCATTCGTTCATCTGGTTACGCTCGCCGCTTCCGGCATCCGCCAGACGAGTGAAGACGGTAACGAAAGCCTCGCAGACAAAGTCCGTCTCTATGTGGAGGAGCATTTCGCGGATCCAGCCCTGAACATCACCTACCTTTCCGACATCTTCCACCGGAATCCGCAGACTATCTCCCGCGTGTTCCGTGCACGCATGGGCAAGGGGCTTCTGGACTATATCAATGAAGTGCGTGTCGAGAAAGCGCGGGAAATCATCCGACAGACCGACGCATCCCTGGAAACCGTGGCCAGTCAGGTCGGGTTTTCCAGCGTCCGTACCTTCCGCCGGGCATTTGTCAAGCAGTTCGGCATCCTTCCCAGCAGCATCAGCCATTGAATTCACTTACTCCCTTCGCGTCGGCCCTGTGCGGCCGGCGCTTTTTTCAGCCGTGCCATCTTCCTCCTGCACACACGCCCCTGGCATCTTCTCTCCCTTTCTCCCGTGGGTCAAAATCATTCCCCGAGGGTCAAAGCTGGATAATTCCGCCAAAAATCGACCTGATTATCTGGTTTTGTCCTTCGATTTCAGCTTTTGTCCCTGTTTTTTCCTGTAATAGAAGAATACGCTGTACCCAGACAGTCCCCCGGCTCGAGACGGGGGCATAAGGCGAATCGTGAAATATCATACGGGGTCACGTTTCGATGTAATGGCCGTCCCCACGGCAGAGGTGTCTATCATGAAAAAATGGATCGCTCTGATGCTACTGATCTGTGTAATGATGACTGGCTCCGCTTTCGCCGCAGACCTGAACGCGCCCGGTCAGCTCCCGATCTCCAATGAACGGCTCCACTTCACCATCGGCGTTCCCAACCTGACCACAGTGGAAGACTGGGAGACCAATGAACAGACCCTGAAGCTGGAAAAGGATCTGAATGTGGACCTGGACTTTGTGCTGTTCCCCTATGACAAAAATGAACGCATCCAGAAGCTGGAACTGATGATCATGGCCGGCGGCGACGATCTGCCCGACATTATCATGGGCGACTGCGGCGATCTGTCCAATATTGTCCGCTATGGCGAAATGGGCATGATTCTGCCCACCACCGAATACTACAAGAATGACGCTTACTGGACCGAAGACACCTGCAAGGAAGGCGGCATGTCCAAGGAAGACCTGCTCCGCTATGTCACCTGCTATGACGGCGAAATCTATGGTGTTTTCCAGTACAACGGTTCTCCCAACAACTGCTATTCCGAAGCCCGCTGCATGGTCTATGAACCCTGGCTGAAGCAGCTCGGTCTGGAAATGCCTGTCACCACCGATGACTTTGCCAACATGCTGCGTGCTTTCCGCGATCAGGATCCCAACGGCAACGGCGAAGCCGATGAAATCCCGCTCATGTCCTACAACGACTACATCGACAAGAACTTCATCCGTTTCCTGATGAGCCCCTTCATCTACACCCAGGAAAACTACTTCAACTGGAACGAGGGCAAAATCGAGTTTGTCGCCAATATGGACGCCTGGAAGAAGGGCCTCGAATGGATTCATTCCCTCTATGAGGAAGGCCTGATCCTGCCCATGTCCTTTACCCAGGACCGCTCTTCCTATTCCGCGATTATCTCTGAAGAGCCCACCAAGGTCGGCGCTTTCGCCTACTTCTCTGCCAGTATTCTCGGCGCCAATGACGCCCGCCGCGCGGACTATATCTGCGTGGACCCGCTGCTCGGGCCCGACGGCGTGCGCAACGGTGTATACATGCCGAGAATTCCCGCCATCCGCATGATGATTACCAAGAACTGCAAGGAGCCCGAAGCAGCCTTCCGTCTGGGCGACTATCTGTGCTCCCAGGTCATGAGTCTCTGGACCCGCTATGGCGAGGAAAACGTGGACTGGTTCCATCCGGAAGAAGGCGCGCACGGTGTCTATGAGGAATCCCTGGGCTATGGTGCTTTCTTCACCGTGGTCACCCCCTGGGGCGTGCTCCAGAACAAGTGGTGGGGCGTGGATACACCCTGCATTATCCTGGACAAGTGGTCCGCCGGCCAGACCAAGAATGAATCGGACATCTACAACCACACCTTCCCGATCGGACGCTCCCTGAAAAAGACCGTGGAATACCAGAACCCGCACCCGATCACCGGGCTTGTATTCAATGAGGAAGAGCAGGAGGTCGTGACAGAGTATCAGTCCACGATCAATGCCTATGTCCTCCAGTCCTTCTCCGAGTTTGTGACAGGCATCAAGAGCCTGGACACCGACTGGGACAGCTATGTCGCCGAGTTCGCCCACATGGGCCTTGACGAATACATGGCTGCTGTACAGAGCTGCTATGACAGAATGTACAGCAACTGATCCCTGTACCTGAAAAGGACGGCCTCCCGTCGGCCCATCCGACAGGAGGCCGTCCTCTCCTTTTCCTTACAGGCGGCATGCCGGACGCATTCCCGGCAAAGACAGGAGGGGCCTATGCTTTCCAAGATCAGGAAGAAATATGGACGGTACTGGCAGTTGTATGTGTTTCTGATTCTCCCGGTCATCTACTTTGCCATTTTCCAGTACTGGCCAATGTTCGGGCTTCAGATTGCGTTCAAGAAGTTCACCATCACCAAGGGCATCTGGGGCAGTCCATGGGTGGGGCTCAAGTATTTCCGCAAGTTTTTCACGGCCTATCAGTTCCGCAATGTCCTCACAAACACGCTGACCCTGTCCTTTTATTCCCTCCTGGCCAGCTTTCCCTTCCCGATCTTGTTCGCCCTGATCCTCAATACGGTAGAGCACCAGCGGAGCAAGAAGCTCGTGCAGACCATTACCTATATGCCGCACTTCATCTCCGTCGTCGTGCTGGTCGGCATCATGATGCAGATTTTTCACCCGATGATCGGGCTGTACGGGCATGTCATGAAAAACCTGACCGGTACCATGCCCGGTGATCTTTTCGCCAAACCGGAAGCCTTCCCGCACCTGTATGTCTGGTCCGGCGTATGGCAGAACTTCGGGTATAACTCCATCATCTACATTGCCGCCCTGACCAGCGTGCCCGCTGAACTGCACGAGGCCGCGCAGGTGGACGGTGCCTCCCGTTTTCAGCGCGTTGTGCATGTAGACTTCCCGGCACTGCTGCCTACCGTCACCATTATGCTGATCCTGCGCATGGGACACATCATGAGCATCGGGTTCGAAAAGACCTATCTGATGCAGAACAGCCTGAACCTGAGCCGAAGCGAGATTATTTCCACCTTTGTCTATAAGATCGGCCTGGGTTCCGGGGCCAGCAATGACTACTCCTACTCCACGGCCATCGGTATGTTCAATTCTGTGGTCAACCTTCTTCTGATCACATCCGTGAACTGGATCTCCCGCCGTGTGAGCGAAAACAGCCTGTGGTAAAGGAGGCGGCAGAACATGACAAACACCGGGCTTTCCCGAAAGAACCGGGTCAGAAGATCCGCAGACGACAGGATTTTCTATGCCGTCAGCTATGTGATCCTTGGCTTTCTGACCCTGATCGTTCTGTATCCACTTATCTACATTCTCTCCTGTTCCTTTTCCTCCGCCAATGCCGTCAGTACCGGCAAGGTTGTACTCTGGCCGGTCGAGCCCAGTGTGCTGGGCTATCAGACTGTCTTTGAAAACCGCAATGTCTGGGTCGGCTACCGGAACACCGTGCTCTATACCGTTCTGGGCACATTCATCAATGTCAGCATGACGCTTATATGCGCCTATCCGCTGGCCCGGAAAAAGCTCCCGCACAAGGGGTTTTTCACCTTTCTGATTTCCTTTACCATGCTCTTTAACGGCGGTATGATTCCCACATACCTTGTCATGCGCGACCTGAAACTGCTCAACTCGCTCTGGGCCATGGTACTGCCCGGCGCCATCGGGGTTTCCCAGATGATTGTAGCCCGGACGTTTATCATCAATACGCTCCCGGAGGAACTGCTCGAAGCCACCCAGATCGACGGATGCAATGACTTCCAGTTTTTCTTCCGGTTCGTGCTGCCCCTTTCCAAAGCGGTGATTGCCGTTATTGCCATGCAGTACGCCATTGTACACTGGAACTCCTACTTTAACGCCTTTATCTATCTCTCCGACAGCAAGAAGTATCCGCTTCAGATATTCCTGAGAGAAATCCTGGTCATGAGTAATATAGACACCAGCGACATCGCGGACCCGGAAACCGCCATTGCCATGCAGGGCCTGGCCGATCTGCTCAAGTACTCCCTGATTGTCGTCGCCACGGCACCGATCCTGTGTGTCTATCCATTTATCCAGAAATACTTTGTCAAAGGCATTATGATGGGTTCCCTGAAAGGCTGACAGGCACCAAAATCATCACAGGAGGTTTATCATGAAGCTCTGTGTTTCGTCCGGCATTTCCGCATTCCTTCCCGACCACACGCCCCTGCCGCTGCAGAGCAGCATTGATCTGGCCCGCCAGGCCGGGTTTGAGGAATTCGACTGGGGCATGAACTGCCCCATGCTCCTTCAGGAAAACTGGCAGGCGCAGGTAGAAGGCATGGCAGAGGCTATCCGGTCAGCCGGCATTCATATCCGCTATCTGCATACGCCCTATGATTATCCGCATAAGGGAAGTGCGGAAGACTGGGAGCGGTTTTCCCTGGCGGAAATGCGCGCCATTGACTGCGCCGCGTTTCTGCATGTGGACTGTGCCGCCATTCATCCGCGTTCCTTCATGCGTCCGGACTATGACGCAGAGGAAGAATACGCCCAGGCTGTCGATTTTCTCCGCCCGTTCTGCGACTATGCACACGCCAGAGACGTTACTCTGGGCATTGAAATCATGCGCGGTGCCGGCGCCAGTGCACCGGCACGGCTCCGCCGTTTCGGAACGGATACCGATGTGCTTATCGCGCTGGCCGATGAAATGGACGAAAAGATCTGCTGGGATACAGGACATGCGCATATCTCGCTCCAGAACCAGAAAAAATCCATTCATAAAGTCGGGCATCGTCTGGGCATGATCCATATCAATGATAATTTTGCCGAGGATGACGTGCACCTTGCCCCGTTCCTGGGACGTGTTCCCTGGGAAGAGACCATGCAGGCTCTTCGCGATGCAGAGTATGCGGGAAGCATGAACCTGGAGGTCAAATGCAACCGGCTGCCGCCGGAGCTCCGGCCGAGCTATGCCGCCTATATGGCAGCTTCCGGACGGTACCTGATCCATCTGTTTGATACGGCCGCATCCTGATGAGCCTCACGACGCCAAAAAACCGCGCTGCCTAAAAAGCAGTGCGGTTTTCTGCGTTTCATGAAAATCATCCTGAATGCATCTGCAAATCGCCGTTTTCGGATTATTCCACCCGGGCGGGGGTGATGTACTGACTGTCTACATAGCCCTCATGCTTTCCGGCACGCACCCGCGCCCAGCCTGCATCTTCGGAGAGCACTTCAATCCGGGTCCCCACGCTCAGCCGTGTCACCACGCCATAGGTTGTCCCGGCACCTTCCCGAAGCCGCACCTTTCCGCCGTTTGCGGAGGTGATCCAGGCTTCATATCCGGTGAGCGGCTTCTGAGGCACCAGGAAAGCGGTCTTTACAAAACCAGTATTTCCGTCATAGCTGATCTGCGTCCAGCCCTTATCCTCTGAAAGCACCTGCACTTCCGTTCCGGTCACCAGTCTGCCCAGTACCCTGCCGCCCGGCCTTTTGCGGAAATTCACAGGGGCTGAGTTCGGGGAGAGCACATACAGGTGCGTGCCGCGTATCGCACTGAGCGGGTCCGTTTCAGACAGAAACTCCGTTTTCACAAACCCACGCCTGCCGTCCACATCCACATAGCTCCAGTCCGGCGTATCCGGGGGATTCTCGCCCGGGTCGGTTTTCTTCGGGTCTGACGCTTTTTTCGTGTCTGCCGGGTCCGAAGGCTGCGGTGTCACAGGCGGCGTCAGCACGGTCACTTCCGTACCAGTAACCAGGCTGGTCACCACAGACGAGGAAGTGGACGGCGATTTGCGCATATGCACCGGCGCACTGTTGGGGGAGACAATATACTCTGCGCTGGAGGATGCCGTCAGGCACAGCAGGCAGAGAAGACACACTATCCATTTTCTGTTCATAGGCGTTCCTTTCATGCACCGGCCGGCTGCCGACGGACAGTTTTCCATCGGAAACAGTATGAATGGCCGTGTGACGGTTCATTGTATGTCTTTTTATAACGGATTTCAATGAAGTTTGTGACAATTTTCTCGTAATATCATAATTCTTTGTTTCAGTTTTCTGTGACATCTTCCGTTTCCTCTTTCTGCGCATACAGGGAAGGTAAAAAAAACGTACAAAAGACAAAGAAATCCATATTGAATATCTGGTAAAAAATCCATACTATTTTTCCATGAAATGCAAGCGGAGGTGTCATCCGTGAAACGAACCGCATCCATGCGTGCCTATCCCCCGGGCAGTCTGAAAAAGCGGCTGTGGAAGCAGCGCTGGCTGTTTGTCATGCTGATTCCCGGAATCATATGGTTTCTGGTATTCAAATATGCCACCTATGCCGGGCTGGCACTTTCCTTTACCAATTATGGTTTTCGAAAGACCGTGTCCTTTGTAGGGCTTCGGAACTTCCAGCGCCTGTTCAAGTCCATGTCCTTCTGGAACGCTTTCCGCAATACGCTCCTGATCAGTCTGTACAATATTGTCTTTTACTTCCCTTTCCCGATTCTCATCGCCCTTCTCATCAATGAACTGCGCTCCGTACACACCAAGCGCCTGGTGCAGTTCCTGATCTATATCCCCTATTTCTTCTCCTGGGTGGTCGTCGGTTCCATCTTTGTGAACCTACTCTCCCCCTCCAGCGGCATTGTCAACCAGATCATGAGGTCACTGGGCATGGAGAGCATCTACTTCATGTCGGATGTGCGATGGTTCCGAAAGGTGCTCATCGCCGCCTACATATGGAAGCAGATGGGCTATGGCGCCGTCATCTATGTGGCCACGCTCTCCACCGTCGACCCGCAGCTGTATGAGGCCGCTGAGATTGACGGCTGCGGCCGCTTCAAGCAGGTGATCTATGTTACCCTGCCCACGATCCGGCCTACCATCATGACCATGCTGCTGCTCAATCTCTCACATGTGCTCATGATCTTTGACCAGATCATGGTCATGTACAACGCCTCCGTCTACTCCGTCTCCGATGTGCTGCAGACCTATGCCTACCGCGAAGGAATTCTGACCGGCAATCTGGGCTTTGGCACCGCCGTATCCCTGTTTGTCGGCATCATTTCCCTGCTTCTGGTGCTGGGCACCAACTGGGTCAGCAAGCATTTCCTGGAAGACCCCATTCTCTGAGGAAGGAGGCCCTGTACCATGCTGCATGCGGTTTCCAAGAATACCATCCGCGAAAGCGGAGCCCGGAAAACCTTCCGGGTCTTCAATGTACTGTTTCTGACATTAATCTGCGTGGTGGTGGTCATCCCCATCTGGAATGTTCTCATCACATCCCTGGCCAAGGACCAGGACGTCATGGGCGGCGTATTCCTCATTGTACCGCCTTCCCTGACCTTCCAGAGCTATGCACGCGTACTGCACTCCGGGTATATGCGTGGTTTCTGGAACTCCATGTATGTGGCCCTGATCGGCACCGCCTGCGCCATGACAATCACGGTGCCTCTGGGCTTTGCGCTGGCACAGAAGCGGCTGATCGCGCGGAATTTCTTTATGAAGCTGGTCAGTCTGACGCTGGTCTTTGATGCAGGCATCATGCCGCTGTACGTGCTGATCCGCAGCCTGGGGCTGATTGATAACCGCTGGTCCCTGATCCTGCCGTTCATGCTCTCTTCCTTTAACCTGATTATTGTCAAGAATTTCATGATGTCGATCCCCGAGAGCTTTGTGGAGTCCGCCTGGCTGGACGGATGCAATGATCTGATGGCACTGGTGCGCATTGTCATTCCCATGTCCGTCCCGATCCTGGCAGCCGTCACCCTATTCTACTTCGTCTCTTTCTGGAACCGCTATACCGAAGCGGTCATGTTTATCAACAACTCATCCAAGTATACCCTGCAGGTCATGCTGCGAGCCCTGATCTATCAGTCAGACGGTTCCCTGGGAGAGGGCAATGTGGTCTATGACAACACCAAGATGGCCGTCATGGTGCTGGGTATGCTGCCTGTCATGCTGATCTATCCCTTTGTCCAGCGGCACTTCGTCTCCGGGCTCATGCTCGGCGGCGTAAAAGGCTAAGGTTTCCCGGCAGCTCGCTCTGCCTTGATTCTATCTACTTTTTAAGGAGGTTTTTCCATGAAGAAGTCTCTGTCCCTGCTGCTTGCCGCCATGCTGCTTCTGTCCTGCATGAGCCTGCCGGCAGCGCTTGCGGATGACACCGTCAAGCTGACCATCTGTTCCCCCGACAATACCTTTGGTATTTCCACCGATCCCGATCTGCAGCAGGCAGTTGTCAGCATGCTCGAGGAAGCCTGTGATGTACAGCTGGAGGCCATTATTCCTCCGATCGGCTCCTACAATGACAAGCTGGAAACCATGATGGCCGGCGGCGATGTACCTGACATCTTTGCCATCTCCCAGGCCATGACCCGCCTGCCCAACTACGTGGCCCGCGAGCAGCCCATGAAGCTCAATGACCTGATTGCAGGCAGCGAAGCACTCTCCGCCATTGACAGCACCTATTTCACCGCTCTGGAAATCGGCGGCGGCATTTATGCAATCCCCTACTATTATCCCCGCGTCAAGTCTCTGTTCCTGCGCAAGGACCTGATGGAACAGTATGACATCCAGCTTTCCGAAACCCCGACCACTGAGGAATTCATCGCTGAGCTTTCCAAGCTGAAGGGCACCGGCATTATTCCCTTCTCCTTCCCCAAGTGGATCGATAACTTCCAGTACTTCCTCAATTCCTTCGGTGCCTATGCCGGCATCTACAAGAATGCAGACGGTGTCTTCGTGGACGGCATGCAGGAAGAAGCCATGATCGACGGACTGAACTACCTGCGTGAACTGTACACCTCCGGCGTCATGGATCAGGAATTCATTACCACCGAAAACAATACCATGCGTGAGTATGTCTATACCGGCAAGGCGGCCTGCGACATCGACTATGTGGCCAATTACTCCAACTATATCTCCCAGTCTGCCGCAGCCGGCGCGCCCACGGACGTCCAGCCCATCTACATGCTCGTCGGCCCCAATGGCCTGGGCGGCGGGCTCAATGAATCCATCCAGACTGCATGGTGCATTTCCTCCGAGTGCAAGAACCCTGAAGCCGCCATACGCGTAATCGAAAAGCTCGTCACTGATCCCGCTGTGCACGCCGCTTTCTATAACACCGGCGTGGAAGGCGCACACTATACCATTGAAAACGGCATTGCCGTCGCCACCGAGAAGGCCACCAATTCCGGCTATGCCATCAAGTACAACTACATCACTGACTCCTTCATTCCGGATTTCTCCACCCTGCCCTATCAGCCGGATGAGACCATGAAGGCAGCTCTGGAACTCCAGCGCCAGATCATCGACCGCGGCATGGAACTGCGCGGCGACAAACAGATGATCCCCGCCGGCAAGTCCGATCTGTATGACGAGAATGCCGCTTCCATCACCAGCTACTGGAAGGAAGTCATCTCCCAGATCGTTCTGGGATCTGTGACAGTCGAAGAAGGCCTCAAGAACTACAAGAACTTCTGGGACAGCGTCGAAGGCGATCAGATCCTTGCTGAACTCAACGCCAACTGATGTGTTTTTCCCGCGGCTGCTGCCCCATGCAGCAGCCGCTTTTTCCGTTTCGTGCTATAATGCGGAAAAACGTGGTTATCCCGGAGTGTAACGCCTATGCGAAAGAAGCCTCTTCAGTCCCATCTGCGGATGCGCAAAACCTATCTGAGCTTTGGCCTGGTGCTGCTCATTGTCGCCCTGGCTCTGCACACAGCCTATCTCCTGCAGTCCCGCAGCAATATGCAGCGGCAGGCACAGCAGGATCATACCCAGCTTCTGGAACAGCAGCGCTATCACGCTTCGCTGTTCACGGATGAGATCGCCAGCTGTGCCAGCGCCCTGTCCCTCTCCCAGCGGCTGCAGAAAGTGCTGGTCATCCGTCAGACCCCTGATTACCTGGCCTTTGCGGACTGCCGGGACCTATTGCAGGAATATGAAACGGCTCCCTTCCGCATGTACCGCCTGGACCTGTATGTACCCTCCGTGCACACACTGGTCACAAGCTCCGAAGGTGTGTTTTACCACCTCGAGGAGAAAAACAGCGCCGTATATGATGCCCTGCTAGCCCTTCCCGAGTCCGCAAACGGCTTCTGGACCATTGCATATCAGGGAACTGAGCCCGGCATTGTCTCGCGTTACCGCAATGAAAACTATCTCACCTATGTGCGTCAGGTGCCTTCCCTGACTACCGGCAAGCCCCGGGCGCTCCTGCTGCTTTCCGTTGCCTACCCTACGTTTTCTGCCTACACGACCCCGGCAGCGGGCGACATGAGCAGTCTGTTCTTTGACGGCGTACTCCTCTGCGGCAGCGTAACGGATGATCCCGCCTGGACAACGCTTGCATCTGAATCACTTTCAGGGCTGACCTTCCGCTATCAGTACCGCTTCCATCCGGGAAATGTATTCTCCGGTGTCTTTGGCTTTGTACTGCTGGTGATACTGCTCTTCCTGCTGGTCTCCTTCTTTCTACTGATCCTCATTTCTGAGCGTCAGATCGCACGTCCCATACATCACCTGCTCACCGGGTTTGAGGGCATACAGCAAGGCGCGTTTGAAACACGCCTGGGACATCACGACAATGAGTTCTGCGGAGATCTGAACCGAGGCTTTGACCATATGGCCCAGCACCTGCAGGAGAGCGTGACGGCGCTTGTCACAGAGCGCACGCGCGGAGAGGAACTGCGTCTCCAGCTTCTGATGATGCAGGTGCGTCCGCATTTTCTCTATAATATTTTCAATAATATGGTCTGGCTGGTCGCCCAGAAGAAATATGCGCCTCTGGAAGAGCTGGTCAATGCCACCGCCGGTTTCTATCGGAGTGCACTGCGCGATCCGGAAAAGGAGATTACGCTTCTGGAAAACATGGACCAGCTGCGGCATTATGTGGCCATACAGCGTTTCCGCTTCGGGGATCGTTTTACACTGGCCTTCGACATACCAGATGAACTGTGGGACCTGGAAATCCCCAACCTGATCCTGCAGCCGCTGGTGGAAAATGCGATCGTGCACGGGTTTGAAGAGCGGCAGCAGCCCGGATATATCCGTCTGAAAGCTGTCCGGGAGGCCGGTCGGCTGTTTCTCACCGTGTCGGATGACGGAAAGGGGATTCCCGAAGCGCGACTTGCACAGATCGCGAAGGCCATGGCACAGGACGAAACATGCGATGACTGTTTTGCGCTCAATAATGTGGCCAGAAGGCTCCGTATCCGCTATGGAGAGATGGCGCAGATACAGATCCGGTCACAGCCGGAGCACGGCACTGACATCGTGCTCTGTATTCCGCTTCAGGAAGGAGAACCGTCATGATCGCACTGGTGATCGCGGATGATGAGATCTATGTCCGGGAAGGACTGCGGGACAGCATTGACTGGAAAAGCCTGGGCGTTACCGTAGTGGACTGTGTCGGAAACGGGCACGCGCTGTATGAGGCGTGTATCCGCCATAAGGCCGATATTGCACTGGTGGACATCCGTATGCCCGGGATGGACGGGCTGACCGCCATTGAGCGGATCCGCCCGGAAGTGCCCCATTGTCAGTTTATTCTGTTTACTGCCTATGAGGAGTTCTCTCTGGCCAAGCGTGCCATTGATCTAGGTGTGATCGGATACCTGACCAAGCCGGTTTCCCGCGCCGATGTCATGGAAAAGGTACGCCAGGCCATAGGAATCCTGGGAAAAAGTGCCGACAGCACGCCGGAGCTCTCCAATCTTGATCGTATCTGTGCCTATATGAAGGATCATCTCTCGGAAGGTCTGAGCCTGCTGGACGTAGCCGATTACATGCAGATGAACCCGACCTATCTCTCCCGCTATTTCAAGGAAAAAATGGGCATGAACTTTGTAGACTATCACCGGCACCTGCGCATCGAACGTGCCAAAGCGCTGCTCACGGGGAGCAATCTTCGCATGTACGAGATCGCAGAACGCGTCGGATATCAGAACCCGCAGCACTTTGCCACCGCATTTCGCGAAGAAACCGGCATGACGCCGGGACTCTACCGCCAGTGTCCACAGCAGAAGGAGGAAGAAAACCAATGAGCCGTCATATTCTGGTCCATGAGGACTTTTCCGGTTTTCCTATCGGTGAATTTCCCTATGACCGTGACCACACCGCCATGGGCGAGTATCAGTATGTCACGGAAGAAGGCGAGCACGGGATCTGGACCGACCAGGTCTGCAATTACACATGGAACGGCACCGGCCCCACCTGGCTGATCACCGAGCAGAACGGCCGTCATGCCATGGAGTGCATGCGCGTGGAGAAGAATCATCCGCATCGGATGTTTCCCACACTGCAGACCGGAAAAAGCACCTGGACGGACCTGACAGTTTGTGCCACCATCCGCCGACTGTCCCTGAAAGGCTGCGCAGGCATTGCCTTTGCCATGAACCATTCCATGGACACACTGGTTTTCCAGTTCATGGACCGGGACAGGGTCCAGCTGATCTATCGGCACAAGGAAGACATCATCGTACTGAAGGAAGCATCTTTTGTCTCCGACGCGGACACCGATTATCCCATGTCTGTCGTCTGTTCCGGCAGCACCGTGATCTGCCGGATTCAGGATCGGGACATCCTGCATGTATCCCATGCGCGGATCGCCCGCGGCGGCAAGATCGGCATCACTGCAGACTGTCCCACACGTTTTACGGATATCGAGGTCAGTGTTTCCGAGGAAGGATATGCACATATCATGGCCAATGAAACCATGGCGCACGAAGCGGAAGCAGCGGCCATGGCGCAGCATGTCCCTATGAAACTGTATAAAAAAATTGATCTCCAGAATTTCGGCACATCCCGACAGGTGCGCTTCGGACATCTGCTCGGGGACAGTTCCTGGCAGATCGTGCTGGCACAGATGCAGCGCAGAGTCAGCCGCGATGCTTATGGCTTTATCTCCTGTCTGACTGCCATTGATCTTGACGGAAACGTGCTCTGGCAGCTCGGTGAGCCATCTGAAAAGACGAAGGAACTGGGCAAGGTATCCGCCGATATGCCGCTTCAGATCTATGATATCGACCATGACGGTTATGATGAAGTCATCTGCGGCTGGGACTTTGAAATCCGCATCCTTGACGGGCGCACCGGTCAGATCAAGAAAGCCGCACGGACTCCCGTTGCTGATGAAGAGGATGAAGGTCTCATCGGAGCGCCATACAATACGTATGCCTTCCATCGCCTGAACCCGGACGGCATACGTATCGCCAATTTCCGCGGACTCGATGCGCCTTCCGATATCCTGATCAAGGACCGCTACTGCCGGCTCTGGGCCCTGGATGACAATCTTCAGGTCCTGTGGCACTACAAAAGCCCCACCAACACCGGTCACTGTCCTCTGCCGGTGGATGTGGACGGAGACGGCAGGGACGAGCTTCTCGTGGGCTATCGCCTGCTGGATCACGACGGCACCGAGCTCTGGGCCTATCCCATTACGGACGATCACACAGATGAAATCGTCGCAGGGAAATGGAAGGAAAACGACCCGCACGGATATTTTGCCTGCGTTTCCGGCACACAGGGCTTCTTTATCGGAGATTTCTACGGGCATATTCTCGCCCGGGATCTGATCGGGCATGCCCAGCGGGTGTCAGTAGCCAAATACTGTCCGCATCTGCCCGGCCGACAGATTGCCGTCACCAATTTCTGGGGACATCAGGGTGTTATTTTCCTGTATGACCAGGACGGCCGGATGCTGTGGGAAATGGAAAATGAAATGAACGGCAATATTGTTGCCCCGGTAAACTGGGACGGCAACGGTACAGAACTGATTCTCCTCAATGCCGACCCTCACAGAGGCGGATGCATTGATGGATATGGCACCCGTGCCCTCGCATTCCCTGACGATGGACATCCTACGCTGTGCGTTGAAGCCATGGACCTGACAGGCGACGCACGTGATGAACTCATCTGCTGGGATTATGAGACAATGTACATCTATACGCAGTCTGACAATCCATGGCCGCAGACATATACGCCGGTTCAGTTCCCGGCCTATAATGCCTCCAATTACCGCGGTGAATATTCGTTCCCGGATGAATCCTATCTGGATTTCCACGAAAACAAAGCGCAGATGCGGAAATCATCTTTACGCCGCACATAAGCCTTTCATGGTTGAAGACCGCAGTCAACACCACGGATATCCCCGGCTGTACACAGCCGGGGATATCCATCATTTTTTCAGATCAGAAACATCAGATCACTGGACAGGTGCCGGAGCACCTCACGGATTATCCGGAATCCATGTCCACGGCGATATGCTGATCAAAACAAATGTGCTAAGTCATGAATCGTACCTTTTCAAAAAAAGTGCACCACGAGGTTTCCCCCGTGATGCACTTTTTCTTTACTCGTAAGAGCATCCGCGGTCCAGCGGCAGCTGCACGATCATGGTGCGTCCGCGCTGCATCACGACTTCGTCTCCATTCTCATCATAGAATACTGTCCGGGTATTCATGCCTTCCCGTTTCCAGTATCCGGAGATATGACGCCCGCTCATGAAGATTTCCGCATTCCCTTCGCCGGAATGTCCCATGACAGCCACATTACAGGTAACCGGGATATCTACACGGATGAACTCGGTCGGTGTCCACTGTACGATTACATTGGCAAAGTCCAGTGTTTCCTCGCTGAGCAGTTCCACCCAGCGGACAGGTTCCGCCTTGCGTTTTTCAGTAGTGACATAGCGGCCATAGGTGTTCGTCTCCGGATCATAGCGGAACTCAGAATCGTATCCCGGCCGCTTCCAGTCCACATATACGGTACTGGCTTCATCGCCGCCGGTATAAGGCGTATCCGCAAAGAGGAACGTATGGTTCGCAGCTGTGTGCTCATCCGGCACCAGCTTGGAGATTTCCGCCGCGTTGGCGTTGACATCCTCCGGCTGAGAGCGCTTCATAAAGTTGCGCTCATAGAATTTCCGCCAGGGATGCGCGGAACCCACAATTCCGGAGAAAAGCACGCCCTTTGCCTCGGTACCCAGTGCCGCGAACAGTTCCGGAACATTGCCTTCCTTGTATTCGGACTGACCGTAGAACATGAAACCGCAGTCCCATTCCTCCCGGAGATATACATGGCCGGCACGTGCGGAACGGATCGGGCCGACACTGGTGGGAATCACATCGGAGAACAGCGCGGTCATGCGCGTCTCGCCATTCTTGTGCAGCGGCAGTTCATAGATCAGGTCCGCATACTGCACGCCCCATGGCGCACGGTTGGATGTACCCGCTGCCTTCGTGGTATTGGATATGGGATTGCTGATCTGCACAAGCATGGGCATATACCGCCCGGTCACCGCAAGTCCCTGCGCACCTTCCGGCGCTTCCCGGCTGACCAGCAGAAGCCCTGTCGTCGGGCTCATGCCGTCCACGCCCAGATGAGCTTCCACAGCCTTGGGAACAATCCCGCGGTCTTCCGTCGCATTGGTCACGGTTTCAGCGGAGGCCACCGCACACAGCATCAGGCACAGTGCAAGCAACAGACTGAGTTTTTTCATGGTTCTACCCCTTTCTCTTCATCAAACAGATGACAATAGACGGTGTGCTGGTTTTCCAATACCCTGGCACCCGGCATTTCCTTTTTACAGATCGCCATGCACTCGCTGCAGCGGTTGTGGAACGGGCATCCGCTGGGTGGGTTGGCGGGTGAGGGCACATCGCCCTCCAGATGAATACGGTGCTTTTCCTCGGACGGGTCCTGGCGCGGGATTGCAGAAAGCAACGCTTTTGTGTAGGGATGCAGAGGATGCGTATATACATCCTCCGTGTTTCCGCTCTCCATGATATGCCCAAGATACATGACGCCAATCTTGGAGGAAATGCGTCGGACCACATTCAGGTCATGAGAGATAAACAGATAGGACAGTTTCAGTTCCTTCTGCAGATCCATGAGCAGGTTCAGGATCTGGGACTGAATGGATACATCCAGCGCAGATACCGGTTCGTCCGCCACCACAAAGCGCGGCTTGGTAATCAGCGCACGGGCAATAGCGATGCGCTGCCGCTATCCGCCGGAGAACTGATGCGGATACCGGTCCAGCTGCTCTTCATTCAGCCCGACTGCATGCGCAATCCAGGAAACCTCCCGGTTCATGTCCGCCTGAGAGAGCGACATATGCACCTGCAGGGGCTCTTCCAGGAGCCTGCGCACAGTCATGCGCGGGTTCAGGGACGCGTACGGGTTCTGAAAGATCAGCTGCATGTCCCTGCGCATTTTCCGCATGGTCTCCGGACTTACATCCTGCAGCTTGGTCCCGTCAAAGAAGACCTCTCCGCTTGTCGGTTCGATCAGTCGCAGTATGGAGCGGCCTGTGGTGGATTTTCCACAGCCGGACTCGCCAACCAGCGGGAATGTCTCCTGCTCCCGGATCTGAAAGGAAATATCTTCCACCGCATGCACATAGCCGGTGGGCTTTCGAATGACACCGCCCAGGATCGGGAAGTATGTGGTCAGATGCCTGACATCCACTAATACCGGATTCATGCCATCCCCTCCTTTGCATGCAGCCAGCAGCGGCACTTATGCCCCGGCGCACTCTTGGAAAGCGGCGGCATTTCCTTCCAGCAGCGCTCCATACAGTGGTCACAGCGGTCATTGAACCGGCATCCGGAGGCAAAATTGCCGGCCGTGGGCACAGCCCCTGTTCGAGCCGATCATAATGGATGGACATTCTGGAATGAACTTTTGATAAATAACGTATGCCCGTCAAAGTGAGTGTAGCATGATTGTGTGCACGCGTCAATGTATAATTGACAGCGTAACGCTTTTCGCATAGGCTTACTTTCGATACCTACGACCTGTCCCAATAGAGGAAATCACCATGACACTCACCTTTGAAAAGCTCTCTCATGTCCCGGAAAATCTGGAAGACATCTTCACCGACTGCTCCATTTATGACCGCTACTTTGCAGGTTCTTCCTCCCTTTCCCGCTCTCTTCAGCAGGCCGCGGAAAGCCAGGAGCTCTATGTCGCCCGAAACGAATGCGGGCAGATCGTCTCTGCTCTTCGCCTTGCCATACGCGGTTTCTGTGGACTGTATCCCTATATCAAGCTGTTTGGTGTGCATCCGGCATTCCGCAGCCAGGGAGTCGGACGGCAGATGCTCGATTATATCGAAAAGGTAGCAAAAGAAAGCGGCGCGCGGCGGATTACGCTCATGGTCTCGGACTTTAACACGCAGACTCAGGCGGTCTACCGCAAGCGCGGATATACCCTTCTCGGTACAATTCCGGATGCGGTCAAGCCAGGGATTGCAGAGCTTCTGATGATCAAGGACCTCCTCTGAGCACAGATCGTTCAGGTGCAGAAAAACCAGCTTCCCGAAAAGCAGTATCTCCCTTACTCTGCGCCTGAAATAGCTTCTGATCGATTCCCATCCAAAAAAGAGCCTATGGTTGTGATGCCGCCATTGATGCAGTCAGTCTGATGCTGATCCACTGGGACCATTGGCAGTACGATCCTTTCGCATATGTCATGTCAGCATGGGTAATGTCGCCAACCAGCAGACCATTGGCAGGCGCAACAGGAAACCATTCTCTGTCCTGACAGCTGACAATGACTCGGCCGATGATGCGTTGAGAAAACGTAATCCGAATCTCCCCGTTCTGCTCCCCAAGAGAAAGACTGGAAGGATGATCTGAGGAAAGGCCCTGTCTCATAACAAGAAAACGCGGTACCGGTTTTTCCGGTTCCGCGTTTTCTTGTTTGATAATTGTCTGAAACTGCAGGCAGAATCGCATCGGAGCACTGCTGGCTTTGTGTTGCTGATGCAGACTGTGTCTCATGTACCTGACACCATTGTAGAAAACCATCTGGCACTGATCACTGCGTCAAACTGCCGCCGGCCACTCTTTCTACCTGTGCTGCATCGTCCTCCGTTTCTCCCACAGCAGAACTCCTGCCCCAAGGATCAGGACAGTGCCGAGAATCACCAGGGACCGTACGCCAGGGCCGCCGGTGAAAGGAAGAACAACACCTGGATTATTCCAGACTCTGATCTGAGCCGTATTCTTTTCCTGGCCGGTTACCCAGTTCTCATCTCCTGCATAATCTACATCAGCGTTGCCCATCTCCTGCATTGCAGAGATATGGTTTATTCTTACAGAGATCCTGACAGCACGCTCAGGCTGAAGATAGCCATCGGGTGCCTTTGTCTCAACGAGACGGTATTCTCCAGGTTCCTGCTCTCCAAGAGAAAGAATTCCATCGGTGCCGGTGGTTCCGCTGATAACGATCCGGTCTTTCTCAATCGGCGCCTGGGCATCATCATCATAATTATCGGCTTTATAAAGGACAAATGACGCACCGCTTGTAATCGTGCATTTATCAAAGTCCGTCTTCCATTTTCTCCAGATTCCTTTTCTGCAGCGTTGGTCTTTCTCTGAGCAATATGCAATCCATGTCTCCGGATTACAGCAGGCACAGGTTGCTCAACAGACCCGTGCGTATTGACATCCTGACATTTCATCTATGGCCTTCTCGGGTTCCATAAAAGGCGGTCCTCACCATACAGACCGCCCAGCTCTGTTTCGCAGAGTGACGCCTTTCACTCTCGTTTATTCATACTGCCTGTATGGCTCAGTTTTCTGCTTTGCCTTTGATGATAAACGTTGTGACCGAATGCGGCGCAAGCATCATATGAAGCCCATCCGATTCCGTAAGCAGCACCGGCAGCCGTGCCCAATGTTCACCATCCGCAATACTGCCGCTGGTGCGGACAACCGAAACCCTCGAACCTTTCGGGAATTCATTCTGCATGCGGGAAAGATCGATCTTCGCCGGCATCTCCTGTGCTTCCTGGTTCATGATCACAACAATCAACCGATTGCCATCCCGAGCGGCAACTGCAGGTCCGTTTACCGCGAGCATCTGTGCACCCGGACGGATATATCGGGTGAACTGCCCAAAAACATAATACTTCATGGTAAGGCACAGTTTTTCCCTGTCATGATCCATGACAGCCGTTCCCCAGTATCCGCCCCTGGTATTCACCATGCCGGTATCCTTTCGTCCAAGATATCCATCCCTGCAGATATGGCTGTCAATCACCTGCCAGAGAATCCATGCCGATGGGCGAAGCCCGTTGAGATCCTCAATAATCCGGTTGGCCAGCCACAGGCCGGCACCCATTTCCCCAGCATTGTTTCCTAGTGTTTCCCCTCCGTCCACCTCGGACATCCACAGGTTCTTGTTCCTCGCCAGCGTCTGTCTTCTCAATGTACTTCGTCCGGATGGATTGTAGGTATGAGTATCCACACGGCTGATTGCCGTCAGCGCTTCCTCTGACAGCTTCGCCAAAGCCCGTGCCTGGGTATCCACCGCGGTTTCATCCGTCCCCGACAGCTGAATACTGTCCAGTCCTTTTTCCTTCAGTTTCTGCGAAAGCGCTACCAGAATCTTTGACTGGGATTCACCAGGATCAAAATGGCATCCCTCCTGTTTGGGACTGTGCGCCTGCCAGAAACTGGTATCAGGCTCATTCATGGGTGTCATACTCTGAAAACGAACGCCCCACTCCTCGGCAAAATGCTCTGCCACATCCGCAAGATACTGTGCAAAAGCATCATAGGCATCATCTCGAAGATTGTTTTCAGATGCTACACGCGCTCCGGAAGAACAACCGGACACGGTCATAAAGTAGGGCGGTGAGTTGGAAAAACCTTCCACCAGCATCCCCTCTCCGCCAACTTCCAGACAGTGCTCCAGGACATTCCGCTGATTGGCGTCCTGCGACCAGTCATACTCCCATGTATACATCCCACGGGATGCATCATAGGAAGGATTTGCCCAGAAGCCCGGCATCATGGAGTCAGTACGGGTAATATGATTGTGAAGCGGATTATCTCCTCCACCGATGTTGTAACGGAGTATGTTCAGCCCCAAACCGCTTTCCTTGTCACAAAAGGCTTCTGCAGCCAGGCTTGAAAGCTTGTCCGAGTATCCGATACGGTTTGCCCACCAGCAGAGACTCGTCCCCCAGCCTTCAAAAATGCCCTGATGAAACGGATAGATCGCCTCCGGATCAATCTGGATTGTCACATCCGCATAAGCTACTGGTGCCGCCATAAGACAAACACCTGCCAAAGCTGCAGCAGTCCACTTCCAAATATGCATTTCACTATTCCCCTTTAAGCACTCTTTATTCGCTCAACACGACATCCATCAGCCCTGCGAAGAATTCACAAAATCTCTGTTTCCTGGTCGTGACCAGTTTATGGAAAAGGAGATACCATGATGCACGACTCATCAAGATTCAGTGTTCCTATTATTGCACATACCTTGTGTCGGGAAAACCTGCACTTCCATTTATTGATAGATGATTCCATGTGCACACCAGCAAGCACTCTGTTTCCTATCTGTCGATACCCAGGCACACAGGATTATTATTATATCGTTAATAACAGACCAGCGAAATGGAGAATATATGAACATACTGTAAACTTTTCATCGCGATTTCACAGGACGGAATGGAAGCTGTCCCACGCACTTTTTTCCAGCATTTTTCGCAGCATTCCCCGACATGCGTCCGTTTCTCATTCATGTCGCATCTGGTAATGACCGCATTCCACGGTCCGTTTTTCTTTCATCCGTTTTCATCTTTTTCCTCGCGTCAGTCTATTGGAGGGAAGTTTCACAGCCGGCTCCCATGCCCGGGGAAAACCACCCTGTCTCAGACGCGGACAGCTTTCTTCCGGTTCCCCGATGCCGGACATAGCCTGTCCGAATACATGCCCGCGGTCACAAAACACTTGCCTCATGTAACCACAAAAAAACAGGACTGCACATACAGTCCTGTCAGAAAGCATAGGTATCCAGGAAGCTTTTGGCCTGCCCCTTTTCCGTCCATGCAACCATGGTTTCCAGACATACATCATGCACTGCAGAAAAGAGTTCATCCTCCACCGCTGGGTTTGTTTTCTTTAATTGTTCCAGCAAAGCCCGGACCTCCGTCCGGGAAAAGCCGGTGTTTTGCCCTTCTTCCCGTTCCTTCAGGGATAGTGGAAGCGCATTATACCGGCAGAACGCCTGAATGTCCGTGTCCCGTATGCAATACAGCGGCCGGATGATCTGCACGCTCTCCCCCGCCCATTCCTTCGGCGGGATCCCGCGTATACCATTCCCGGATAGCATGCACTGCACCAGTGTCTCAATCACGGAATGCAAAGTGTCCGGCGCAGCCGCGCATGAACATCTCCTCTCCCGTGCATGCCAAAGCAGTCGCTCTGCCGCGGTCTTGTCCGCCGGACCGCATACGGTATGCAGCGGTATATCCAATGTTTCCGCCAGGTGTGTCACCGTATCCGCACTCGTCCGAGAAACAGCACCTGTATCCAGTACAAAGGCCACATCAAACGGCACTTCCGAGTGCCGGTGCAGTGTCTGGAAAAGCTTTGCCATAAGGAAGGACTCGGCATTCTCCTCCAGAAGCACCAGAATCCGGTCGTTCTCCCGTATCAGCGCATAGCGCTTCACTGCCGCGATCAGTGGATTCCAGAGTTCCTTCCGGAACCGCTTGTTTATGCTCCTCTCTGCCATCTGTCCGGCTGTCAGCGTTCGTCTCACCGCTTTCACCGTCCTTTTCGCGAGGCAAGGAATCCAGGCAGCGCCGCACGTCCTTCCTCTGTTACCGGGCGGATCCACTTGGCGGAATACATATGCCGCTGCATGAGAACATAGCGCACAATCTCATCCACATACACACTGGCGAACACTATCGGAAACGCCAGATGCCATACCATGCCCGTCAGATACACGCAGGGAAGCACCATCACAAACATGAACACGATCTCAAAAACCGTTCCATAAGTGGCATCCCCCGCCGAGCGATAAGTATCGTTCTGCACCCAATTGCCCATGCGGATGATCGCTGCAACGCTGTAGATGAGCACCATAATCCCGCCCAGACGCAGGCTTTCCCCGCTCAGGCCCAGCGCACCGAGGATCGAAAAGCGCAGAAGCGCAAGAATCGCCACCAGGCATCCGATCACAATCTGACACAGGTAAACCATGCGCCAGGCCCGCTGGTACGCGGTCTCCAGGTTACCCGCGCCGACTTCCTTGCCCACCAGCACAGAAGCCGCATTGGAAAAACCCGCGAAGAACCCGATCACCAGGCCTTCCAGGGTACGTACAATAGCTATGGCCGCAATGGCTTCCGCACTCTGACGGCCAAGCACCAGATTAATGAGCATATTGCCCACACCGATCAGCACTTCATTGCAGAGGATAGGGAAACACTTGGTAAAATAGGTCCCCACAAAGTCCCTGGTCCACTGGAAATGGCTTTTTACACCAAACATCAGGCGATAGCCGCGCTTTTGGGCAAGCACGACCAGTACCAGTACATTGACCAGTGCAGACGCGACTGTCGCCAGAGCCGCGCCGCGAATGCCCATCTTGGGAAAACCAAAGCTGCCGTAGATCAGCAGATAATTCAGCACACAGTTGGTGACCACCGAGCAGATCGCCCCGATAAGCGGCAGTTTCACGCGCTCCGTGGACCGGAGCAGGGATGACATGGCCATGGAAAGCACCTGCAGGGGATAGGCAAAACCTGCAATGCGCAGGTATACGATTCCCAGTTCCTGAAACGCCGTCTTATCCGTATACAGTCGCATGACAAGCGATGGAAAGCATATCGCCAGCATGGCAAACAAAAGCCCGACCGTCATCATGCATGTCAGGGTCAGGCCATAGGCACGGCGTATGCCTTTTTCGTCATTCGCGCCATAGTACTGGGAAAAGAAAAGCATACCGCCGCCCACAAAGCCCCAGTAGCCGCTGAACATCAGCGAGGAGAACTGCGCACACAGTCCAACAGCACCGATGCTCGTCTCCCCCAGAGAGCCCACCATCATGGTATCAATCATGGATCCGGTAGTTGTCAGAAGGTTCTGCAGCGCGATAGGTATAGCAATCGCTGCGGTCTGGGATAGAAAAGACCGCAGCGGAAAAGATGATTTTGTCATGGTTTACTCCACCATACCACTCCCGATCGGCGTTGCACGGATCGCACAGACATCCTCATAGAATGCACAGATACTGGTTTCCATATAGGTATTGATGACCAGACTGCACACAAGGCTCACCACAAGCCCAGCCGCATAAGCCAGGGACGCGAGCAGACTTGTAGCGATCTCCGCCAGGATCAGGAACCAGAGGAAGGACAGCATCAGCATGAACAGCGCCATGCGAAGGCCGGTCATCTTTTCCCGGCTCTCCTTGAGGCACGCAATCACGCCTTTTTCCGGGGTGTCCGTCATCAGGATATCCGAGAGCTGATAGGTGAGCGTCGCCCGCAGAGAAAAGAATACGCATACGATCATAGCCACCGGATAAAAGGCCGTCAGCACCGATATGTTCTGGGTCCTCACCGCGATCATACCGCCCAGGACCATCAGAAGCAGGCCCGGCAGACCCCAGACCAGGATCAGAAGAAAGCGCAGCACATACAGCCCCATGCCCTTGAAGAACAGTCCAGCCCGGGAGAGAATGTCCGAAAAGCTTCCGTCGTTCCCCCGAAGAATCCGCAGGGAATACCAGTGCCGGCCCAGGCTCAGGAACGGCGAGAGAAGGAAGCATACCGGCGTCAGCGTCCACAGCAGCCGCGCCAGCGGAGAAAGATTCTGTCCCAGCGCCCGCAGCATACGCTGCACCACCGCCAGGGACATGTCCGCATACTGATACTGGGCGATGATCCTTGTCAGCGGGTCCATGGTCAGGTTCATCGCCGTCTGAAAGCACAGGCTCGGAAGCGTTGCCAGAAGCGTAATCAGAACTGCCACCGGCCACCGGCCCTTAAGCGCCATTCGCGCCCGCACGCGATGATTGGCAAATACGATCAATCCTTGGGCCTCCTTTTTCCGTCACTCTCTGCGCTGGCCATTCCCAGCACACACCAGGCCATGGGCGATACCAGGCAGAGACTGAACATAAACAGACTTACAAATGCATACAGAATCAGGGCACAGAAAAGCACCCATCCGCTCTGTGTATGCAGCCGGTACAGCCGCACACACAGATAGACAAGAAGCGCCAGATAGCTCAGCAGCGCCAGCGGTCCATGGTTGATCAGGATCCCCAGGTACAGGTTATGCGGCGTATCAAAGTTTTCCGGGAGTGTCAGACTGTGTGCCTTCAGATATCCCGACAGCGCTTCATAGAAGGTATCCGGTCCGTTCCCGAAGATACCCGCGCTTCGGGCCATGTCCAGGGTATACCGCCATACACCCCACCGCCAGGAGCCGAAACTGTCCTGCGCACGCCCGTGCAGGATCTCGTGCAGTTCATACAGTCCGCCCCGGCTTGCATCCAGCGGCAGGAGAAAGACCAGAAGCAGGGCGATGACACACATACAGGCTGCAGCGCCCGCCATCTCCTTTTTCGAGAGGCGCCAGGACGTACGCCGCAGAAGCGCGGCGCACACCATGCACAGTACACCCGTGCCGGCCCATGCCGCAGTACGCCATGGATGCCAGAGTCCGAAGGCAATCCCGTCTCCGCCATCCAGCCAGGGGAGCATCACGAGCTCCCGAAGCATGGCACAGAAGGCCATCAATCCCAGCACAGTCAGTGCGCGCGTGCGATATTTCGGCGCGGCAAGCGCCGCGCACAGGAGCATCATTGCCATCAGTACCATGGCCATCTGCCCTGACTGCACTTCCATCAGGCACTGCAGAAGCACGCCGCCGATTCCCAGGCACAGAAAAACCGCGCGCTCCTTCAGGAACACATAGCTTCCCAGCGCCAGGGGAACGGTCAGTGTCAGATATACATTGACCATGTCAATGTTCCCCAGTGTACCCTGAAACTCGTAATTTGTGAAAACGCTCCGGCCCTTGGGAAACAGTCTGAGCGGGTTCAGGTCCGCGTACTGCAGCAGTACAACGCCCAGGTATACCCCGATACCCAGTGCCGCAATCCGCGCTGTCTTCTTTACATCCGCGGGATACAGACTCATTACAAGGAAAATCACGCCATAGCACAACTGACTGGCCATGCCCTCATAGCGCACAGCCCCCATCCACACCACACTGCCATAGCGGCCTGTGAGCGTATGCATGCTGCCAAAGAGCGCGGCGCATCCCGTGAGCACAAAGTACAGAAGGCCGATCCATCGCCCGGGGCTTATCCAGCATACGCCCTTTCGCCATTCGGGAAGCGTGGCCAGTGCTGCCAGCGCCAGCGCCGCGCTCACAAGAGCCATCGCGTCAAACTTAAAGCGCGTCACATCGCTGTAGGTATGAAATGCCAGCGGAAACACGCACAGCACAAGCCCTGCCAGAAGCGCAAACCTTTCCCTTCCCGCATGTTTCTCACTCATCAGTACCGGATCTTCCCCTCTGCGACAGCCTTCAGGTGCTCGCCATAGGGCGACTTGCCATAGCGTTCGGCGGACGCGAGCAGCGTATCCCTGTCAATCCAGCCGTGGCGGTAGGCAATCTCTTCCGGTGCAGAAATCTTGATGCTCTGGCGCTTTTCCACCATACGCACAAAGTCCGCGGCATCCACAAGGGAATCCATGGTGCCGGTATCCAGCCATGCATACCCGCGTCCCAGAAGCTTTACATCCAGCGTGCCATCCTTGAGGTACAGGTCGTTCATGGAGGTAATCTCCAGTTCTCCGCGGGCGGAGGGCTTGACAGTCTTTGCCATCTGTGCAGCCCGGGCGTCATAGAAGTACAGGCCTGTGATGCAGTAGTGGCTCTTGGGGTTTTTCGGTTTTTCCTCTACCGACAGCACACGCCCGTCCTCGTCAAACTCCACAATCCCAAAACGCTCGGGATCCGTGACATAGTACCCGAAGATGGTCGCGCGTCCGTTTTCCGCGTTCTCCGCGGCTTCCTTCAGTACACGTGAAAAGCCGTTTCCGTAAAAGATATTGTCGCCCAGTACCATCGCACAGGGCTCGCCGCCGATAAACTCCTCGCCGATAATAAACGCCTGGGCCAGTCCGTCAGGCGAGGGCTGTACCGCATAAGAGAGGGAAATCCCGAACTGGCTGCCGTCGCCCAGAAGAGCTTCAAACCGCGGCGTATCCACGGGGGTGGATATAATCAGAATATCGCGGATGCCCGCCAGCATCAGTGTGGACAGAGGATAATAGATCATCGGTTTATCATAGACCGGCAGCAGCTGTTTACTGGTCACCATGGTCAGAGGATAGAGCCGGGTGCCAGCGCCGCCTGCGAGAATAATGCCTTTCATAAAGCAGGTTCTCCTTATGTTTGTTTCGTGCTGCTTCACGCAGCGTGCCCATTTTAGCATGCACCCCTGCCTTTTACAATCCATCTTTTGCTTGCCACGCCTGTCCGCCTGTGTTATCATCCTCCCAAACAGGCCGGAAAGGAAGGACGCTATGATCGAGAACAAGAACAGGGGGCGCGCCAGCGATTTCGCCAGGCAGGACAGCCGTCGCAGAGCGCGTATCCGCCGATGGATTCTTCTTCTTTGTCTGGCCGTCCTGGTCTTTTTCGGCATTCGTACCCTGCACCGCATGGGCCAGCGCAGAGAGGTCTCCGTAGTCGCCCTGCCCTGTCTGGTGGACCAGAACGTGACGCCGTTCGGGCACAGCGCGCTGTACTATGACGGGACGTCCATTCACTGTCTCAACGAAAGCGGCGGCATCCGCTGGAGCTATGCTGTGGGCATGGGCGCACGCTTTGCCTGCTCCGATACCGCGATTGTGGTCTGGAGCGGTACGCAGCTGTTTGTCCTGGACGCCAACGGACATCCGACCTATAACGAGAACATGTCAGGCGAAGTGCAGTTCGCGCGCATCGGCTCACGGTACTGCGCGGCCGTAGTCGGCGATGACACGCAGCCGGACCTGGTGGTCAAGACCATGGACGGAACGCCCGTGGACGAGGAGTATGAGGCCTTCTCCGGCATGATTCTACTGGATGTGGGTTTCTACGGGGAACAGGACCAGTACATGTGGACCCTGGCCATGGACGTGTACGGGACCGCCATCAACTCCGTGCTCAACACCTTCCAGGTAGGTAAGATGAATACCGGCATCGCCGATCTGGGCGAGTTTCTCGCCTATAAGGTGCTCTTTGAAAACAACCAGCTCCGGGTCTTTACCACTCAGCAGCTGTATACCTATGACTACAAGGCAGTGCGCGACATGACCGCTTCCCGCCTTGTGTATGGCTGGCAGTACATTGATGCCACCGTTCCCGAGCGCGGCAATGCATCCATCCTGCTTGCGCCCAACAGCCAGATCACCGGGAACCTGCGCCTGACCGAGCTGCGCGTGCTCTCCGGCAGCGAGGACCGGCGCTTTACACTGCCCTCCGACTGTGTGGGTGCCGTACTTTTTGACAGCCGCATCTGTGCGGTGTCCGACGACTATCTGTACCTGTCCACCAGTGATGCCGCGCAGTTTGAAACCTTCGCGCTTTCGCTGCCGGACGGACGGCAGGCAACCACGCTTCTGGGAATTACCCGCGGCGGTTATCTTCTTGTAGGAAGCGGGGATCAGGTGTTCTCCGTCTCAGTCCCGCACTGATCATGGAACGCTGTGCTTTTATTCAGAAAGGGGTATACTTATGGCATTTTCTCAGGTGCAGTTCTTCTCCCGGGCGCTGAACGTGGCCAGCACGGTCAATGTCATTCTTCCCGAACCCGATATGGGCATCGGTATTACGGCCGCCCGCGACGAGCGTCTGCCGCAGGTGCTGTATCTGCTTCACGGCTACAGCGACGATCATTCCATCTGGATGCGGCGCACTAGTATCGAGCGCTACGCCGCCAGCCATAATCTGTGCGTAATCATGCCCGCCGTCAATCATTCCTTCTATACCAACGAAGCACACGGCGAAAAATACTGGGACTATGTCTCCGAGGAACTGCCCCGGATCATGCATACCTTCTTCCGCCTCTCCGAGGCAAGGGAAGACACGTTTGTCGCCGGACTTTCCATGGGCGGGTACGGCGCCATGAAGCTGGCGCTGACGCACCCTGAGCGCTTTGCCGCAGCAGGCTCCTTCTCCGGCGCTGTGGATATGGTGACCGCGCACAAGACCCGCGAGGACCGCCAGGGCACCTATTACAACATCTTCGGGGATCTGGAAACTTTGAAGAATACTGAGCATGATCTCTTCTATCTGCTGAAAAAGGCCGCGAAAGCGCCGGAAAAGCCCAAACTCTATGTCTCCTGCGGGACCAAGGATTTCCTGTACAAGGCACATCAGAAGTTCGTAAAGGCCATTGAAAAGACCGACTTTGCCTTGACGCACGCGGAAGTGCCGGACCGCACCCATGAGTGGGCGCTGTGGGACAGCGAAATCGCGCGTTTTCTGGAACTGTATGTCCGCTGATCCTGCGGGCCCGGCTGCGGTCGGGCCTTCATTCTTTGCCGGAATAGGAGCGTTACCATGAAACTGATCGGCCGTGCGGCACAGATGCGCAAGATCGAGAACCTGTTTTCCGAAAAAAGCCTGGGACTGACAGTCATCCACGGCCGGAAAGGGATGGGTGTGTCCAGCCTTCTTCTGCAGATGTCCGCGTCTCATAACAGCACAACTGTGCTCTTCTGCGGGCTTCCGGTCCGGGATGCCTATATGGCACGCAGGGAGAGCGCTGTCCTGCGCAGTGCGCTTGCGGGCGTGCCAGAGACGGACTTTCGATCCCAGGAGGAAGTGCTGCGCTATCTGCTCGAGCGCAGCCGCACATCGCCAATTCTCCTTCTTTTCGACGATTTTCACCAGGTACTGCGCTTTTCTCCGGACTTCTGTCAGGTGCTGAACCGGCTGCTCAGCCAGTACCGTGCAAGTGCACATATGCAGATTCTTCTGGGCGGGGAAAGCGCATATATGCCGCAGCGCCTTCTGAACATGGCGGACTGCCTGATCTTCCTGACGCCGCTTTCCCGGGATGATGCCTGCGCGTTCTATCCTGATCTTCCGGACGAGGATCAGGACACGCTGTACCGGCTTCTGGGATCCGTACCGGACGTGCTCGCCCGCATCAATCCCATGCAGTCCGCCGTGGAGAATATTCAGCACCTGCTCATTGACAGGCATGCGCCATTGCAGGACTTTGTGCCTTCCTATATTGCCCAGCATTTCCGCCTGCAGTCGCCCGCGGTCTATTCCATCCTGGACGCCATGTCCCGGGGCGCCAACAGCTATAAGGAAATTCTCGACGGCATCGAGGATGTCACCTCACAGAACCTGGCTGTGATTCTCAAGCGCATGTGCGCCCTCGGACTGATCAACCGAACAGAAGGTAAAAAAGAGGCTGGAAAGCGCCAGGAGATCACCTATACCTTCCATGATCCGCTGATCCGTTTCTATTTCCGATTCCTGCTGCCACATCTCGGAGCCCTGAAGACACTGCCTGCGTCTGAGTTCATGCGCACCTTTGTACTGACAGAGAACCATTACGACGGCGATCCCTCTCTTCCGGACTTTGCGCGTCCATAGCGCATATCCCGCACCCGCGTTCCGGTGCCGGATACAGAAAAAGACATCCCGCGTTCTTTCCCCTCAGGAGAAAAAACGCGGGATGCTTTTTACACAAGAAGGAACAGCGCCTGTGCCAGTGCCACCCCCAGGCATGCCGCCACGGCAACGGTCAGCAGTCCTTTTCCCTTCCAGGCCACGCCCGTCGCCACCAGCATGCCGGCAATGGCGCACACCAGCGGCCGCACATCCCCACCGGGCACATAGCCCGTAGAATAAAGGATATCCGGCACCACCATGGCCGTGAGCACCGCATAGGGCACATAATAGAGAAAGGAGCGAACAAAGCGGTTGCGGATCGTATGCCGCATCAGCACCAGAGGCAGCATACGAATGAGATAGGTCACCAGCGCCATTACCAGCAGCTGAGGAAAGAATACGGAAAAACTCACTCGCGCTTCGCCTCCTCCACCGGCCACAGCGCCGCACCGGCTGCAGAAGCGCCGACCGCGCACAGGATCATCCGATAACCCCCGGACAGGCCTGACACGAAAGGCAGGTATCGCAGGGCAACACTGAGAAGCGCCGCAAGCACGGTCACCATGCACACCGCGCGCTCTCTGCGCGCCACCGGCAGCACAACTGCCATGAACATGCCATAGATCGCAATCCCCAGAGCCGAGCGCAGAAATGCCGGCAGGAGGCTTCCCGCCACGGCGCCGAGCAGTGTTCCCCCGGACCATCCGATATAGGGCAGCACCATCAGCCCCAGTGCATAGGAAAAACGGATGTTTCCTTTCTCCATGGATGCTACGGCAAAGATTTCATCGGTATTGCCAAAGGCAAAGATCATGCGCCGTCCGGTGCCCATGTCCTCGCCCATTTTCTGGGACAGAGACAGGCTCATGAGCGCATAGCGCAGATTAATCGTCAGCTGCGTCAGCGCCATCTCCAGAAGCGGCGCGCCACCCGCCATCAGCGTAATCCCGGCCAGCTGCCCGGCACTGGTCAGATTGGTCATGGAGATGAGCACCGCCTCTAAGGGTGTCAGGCCCAGCGCCATGGCCTGAATCCCAAAGGCAAAGGAAACCGAAAGATAGCCAAGCCCAATGGGAAGCCCGGCCTTCAGGCCTCTTCGAAAGTCCGACTGCATGGCCGATCATCCTTTCTGCATGCCGCTTTCCCGCATCGCATTTTCCAAGTTTTTCCGGGCTCCGGAGAGCATCAGCTTGATACGGTTAAGCTGATTCACCTCACTGGCGCCTGGGTCAAAGTCCACCGCCACAATATTGGCCTGCGGATAGGTGCGCTTGAGCTGCTTAATCACACCTTTTCCCACCACATGGTTGGGAAGACAGGCAAAGGGCTGAATACAGACAATGTTCGGATAACCACTCTTGATTAGTTCCGCCATCTCTCCGCACAGGAACCAGCCTTCTCCGTACTGATTGCCCATGGACAGCACCGGCTTGGCCAGTTCCGCAACAGACGCAATATCGGCCGGCGGCATGAAATGCCGGGAAGCCCGCAGCGCTTCCGCCGCCGGGCAACGGAAATGCCGGACCAGCTGCAGTCCGCGGTTGTTCACCCAGGCCGCAGCCGCGCTCTTTCCCAGATACTCCGCCTGATAGTTCGCGTTATAGAAGACATAGCAGAAGAAATCGACCAGGTCCGGCACGCAGACCTCAGCGCCTTCGCGCTCCAGTACTTCCACCAGATGATTGTTGGCAAAGGGCATATACTTGACCAGGATTTCCCCGACAATGCCCACTCTCGGCTTGACCATGTCCTCATGAATGGGAAGCGCGTCAAAGTCCGCCACCATGTCCCGGCACAGATCCGTATAGCCGCGCTTGCCATAAGGCGCTATGCCCGTCAGATCCTCGATAATCCGCTGCTGCCACGTGGCATACAGCCGGTTGGCGCTGCCCTCTTCCACCTCATAGGGGCGCATGCGGTAGAGACAGCGCTGGAGTACGTCGCCCAGAAGCACCGCTTTCCCCATGGCAAAGAGCAGAGGCGGCGTCAGGCGGAATCCAGGATTGGTCTCCATGCCGTTAAAGTTAAACGATATCACCGGGATGTTCGCATGCCCGGACTTGGCCAGCGCCCTGCGGATAAAGCCCACATAATTGCTGGCACGGCAGCATCCGCCTGTCTGACTCATCATCAGCGCCAGATGATCCGTATCATACTTTCCCGAGAGCACCGCGTCCATCATCTGGCCCACAGTAATAATCGAGGGATAGCAGGCATCATTATTGACGAACTTCAGTCCCATATCAATGGCCGTGCGCGTATCATTGTGCAGCATCTCAATCCGGTAGCCGTGCCGGCGGAAAACCGGCTCCAGCAGTTCAAAATGGATCGGGCTCATGGACGGCACCAGAATGGTATACTTCTGCTTCTGCATATCCCTGGTATAGACCACACGCCGGTAGGGTTCCACGATACCGGTGCCCTTCACGCCCCGGCGCTCGCGCATGTCCATGGCAGCCAGAAGCGAACGGATGCGGATGCGCGCTGCACCCAGATTATTCACTTCGTCGATCTTCAGTACCGTATGCAGTTTTCCCGCTGTCTCGAGAATATCGTGCACCTCATCCACGGTCACGGCATCCAGGCCGCAGCCGAAGGAATTGAGCTGCACCAGTTCCAGGTCTTCCCGCCCGGCGACAAACTGCGCCGCAGTATAGAGCCGGGAATGATAGACCCACTGGTCATTCACCCGCAGCGGACGTGTGGACACAAAGTCTTCCGGTATGCTGTCCTCCGTCAGGACAGCCAGGCCATAGCCCGCGATCATGTCCGGAATCCCGTGATGAATTTCCGGATCCACATGATACGGCCGCCCCGCCAGCACAATTCCCCTGCGGTGCTGATCCTGCATCCATTTCAGCACGCGCGCACCTTCCGCACGCACATCGGCCTTGGCCTTTCTCTGTTCCTCCCAGGCCGCATGCACCGCACTGCGCACTTCCTTTTCCGGGATCTGCCATTCCTCATGGCACAGCCGGACCATGCGGTCCGCCAGTGTCTTTTCGCTGTGCAGGCTGACAAAGGGCCGGATATACCGGACCTTGCCCTCTACCACATCCTCCACATTGTTCTTGAGGTTTTCCGGGTATGCGCAGACAATGGGACAGTTGTACTGATTCTGTGCCTCCGCTTCTTCCTGATACTCATAGAACACACTGGGATGGAAGATGGTTCCCAGCCCGTGGTCAATCAGCCACTGTACATGCCCGTGAGCCAGCTTGGCCGGATAGCACTCGCTCTCGGAAGGTATGGTTTCCATGCCCAGCGTATAGAGCCTGCGCGAGGATACAGGAGAAGGAATCACACGAAACTTCAGATGGGTAAACAACGTATGCCACAGGGGATAGTTTTCATACATGTTCAGAACCCTTGGGATCCCGATCTGCCCGCGCACAGCTTCCTCCGCGGAAAGGCTTCTGTATCCGAACATGCGCTTCAGCTTGAAAGCATGCATGTTCGGACCTTTTTCTGTTGCTTCCTTTTTTCCCAGTCCACGCTCGCAGCGGTTGCCCGTGATATGACTCCCGCCTTCGGAAAACCGGGTTACAGTCAGCATGCATCGGTTCGCGCAGCCCTCACAGTGGCGGGTCGTGCTCTCCCAGGAAAGAGAAAGCATTTCGTCCAGGGAAAGCGTCGTTGTCTCTGCGCCTGTATACCGGTCCCGCGCCAGAAGTGCCGCGCCAAAGGCGCCCATGAGCCCGGCTATGTTCGGACGGATAACATCAATCCCGGCGATCTTTTCAAACGCGCGCAGCACTGCCGGATTCAGGAACGTCCCGCCCTGTACGACCACATGCGTGCCCATCTCCGAAGCATCGGCCAGTTTAATGACCTTATAGAGCGCATTGCGGATCACGGAGTACGCGAGCCCGGCGGAGATATCCTCCACCGACGCGCCTTCCTTCTGCGCCTGCTTGACATTGCTGTTCATGAACACCGTACACCGGGTGCCCAGATCAATGGGATGCCGTGCCTTGATCGCTTCCATGGCAAAGCTTTCCGCGGTATAGCCCAGGGAAACCGCGAAGTTCTCCAGGAACGATCCGCAGCCCGAAGAGCAGGCTTCATTGAGAAGCACTGTATCCACGGTCCCGTTTTTCAGGACAATATACTTCATGTCCTGTCCGCCGATATCCAATACGCAGTCCACATCCGGATCAAAGAAGGCTGCTGCCGTGGCGTGCGCCACTGTCTCCACCTCTCCGTCCTCCATATGGAACGCCGCCTTGAACAGATCTTCTCCATAGCCCGTCGCACAGGAGCGTACGATCCGCGCATCCGACGGCAGAACTTTTCTCAGTTCTCCCAGTGCACGCAGCGCCGTCTGCAGCGGAGACCCCTGATTGTTGTCATAGAAGGACCACAGAAGCTCTCCGTCCTCGCTGATCAGTACCAGCTTGGTCGTAGTGCTCCCCGCGTCCATGCCCAGAAAGCATTTTCCATGGCAGGCGGTCACATCCCCCATGGGTACATGCGCCATATCATGGCGCGCAGTAAAAGCGTAAAACGCATCTCTGTCCTCAAACAGCGGCTCCATGCGCTTGAGCTCATAGGTCATCATCACGCCCTGGGTCATGCGCTCCAGCAGTTCCGAAAGAGAAACCGGCTCTCTCTGCTGACTTTCCAGTGCTGCGCCGAGCGCCGCATACAGATGCGAGTTTTCCGGGATCACGGTTGTTTCCGGTGTCAGTTTCAGTGTGCGGATAAACGCATTGCGAAGCTCCGGCAGGAAATGCAGCGGACCGCCCAGAAAAGCCACACAGCCGCGGATCGGCTTGCCGCAGGCCAGACCGGATATTGTCTGGTTGACAACAGCCTGGAATATGGAGGCTGCCAGGTCCGGTGTCGTCGCACCGTCATTGATCAGCGGCTGTATATCGCTCTTGGCAAACACGCCGCAGCGCGCCGCAATGGGATACAGTTCCTTATATTCCCGGGCGGCTGCATTCAGTCCCCCGGCATCCGTCTGCATCATGGCCGCCATCTGATCAATAAAGGCACCGGTGCCGCCTGCGCATACACCGTTCATGCGCTCTTCCAGTCCGCCGCGAAAATAGATGATCTTGGCATCCTCTCCGCCCAGTTCAATAGCCACATCCGTCTGCGGATACTGCTTCTCAAGTGCCCCGGCAACAGCCACCACTTCCTGGACAAAGGAAATTCCCAGTGCCTTGCACAGATTCATAGCCCCGCTGCCCGTCATGCTGGGGCGGATCCGGCACGGACCCAGCTGCTCTCCAGCACGGCGCAAAAGGCCCGCCAGCGTTTCCTGCGTGCGTGCCCCATGCCTTTCATAGGCGCCGAATACCATGTTTCCGTTTTCGTCCAGAAGAACCAGCTTTACTGTGGTAGAACCGACATCCATGCCGGCAAGATACGTATTCATAGTGCTTTCCCTATTCGTCGATTACAGTTTTTTACATGCACGCAGTAAAGTGCATCAAACTTGTATCATTCGACCTGATTTATCAAAAATCCTTCCCGGTTCACTGATCTCCCGCCATTGCCTGTTTCCCGTCCCGGATCGCCTGCTGGCGCCGCAGCCATCCGCCATGGGTATAGTAGAAGATAAACAGGCAGCTGGTGAGAATCCAGGTGATGGGATAACTCCAAAGCACCGTCTGCATCGTCCGGTGATGGGGAAGATAGAACAGCAGCCAGCCTACACGCACCAGGCACACGCCAAAGAGCGTAAACAGCGTAGGCACAAGCGAGTCGCCGCTTCCGCGGATTGCGCCGGAGAGCACTTCCACACAGATATAGGTGCAGTAGAAGGGCGTCAGGAAGTGCAGTACTTCCATGCCTTTTTCAATGACAGCGGGGTCGCTGGTAAAGAGCCGGTAAAGAAGAGGACCCGCGAAATACAGTACGGTGGACATGAGGATCGTGGCACAGAATGTCTGAAGGAGGCACACGCGCACGCCCTTCTTGAGCCGCTCGTCATTTCCTGCGCCGAAGTTCTGTCCGGAAAAGGTGGTCATGGCTACGCCGAAGGCATTGACCATCATCCAGAAAAGTCCGTCCAGCTTGCCGTAGGCCGTCCATCCAGCCAGCACATCGGTATGAAAACCGTTAACCGCGGTCTGAATCATGACATTGGAAATCGAGTACATCACACTCTGCAGTCCGGCCGGCAGCCCGATGCGCACAATCCGTCCCAGGATCACGCCGTCAGGCTTCATATACCGCACCGACAGATGCATGCTGCCGGGTGTGCGGATAAGCGTCGCAATGACAAGACCAGCCGCAGCAACCTGCGAGACCACCGTGGCGATCGCAGCCCCATCCACGCCCATATCCGCGCCGATGACCAGTATGACGTCCAGGATAATATTGGTCAGCGCGGCCGTCATCAGGAAGAAAAGAGGGCGCCGGGAATCACCTACAGCCCGCAGAAGGCCTGAGCCCATATTAAAGATCATCTGGGGTATCATACCCAGAAAATAGATGCGCAGATAACTGGTTGCATAGGGCAGTACATCAGAGGGCGTCTGCATCAGACGCAGCATCTGCGGAGAGAGAACCAGTCCCAGTCCTGTCAGCAGCGCGCCGAATACCAGCGCCATATCCACGGCTGTATGCACGGTCTTGCGCACGCGCATCGCGTCCCGGGCACCGTAGGACTGGGAGAGCACGACCGTCGCACCGGAGGATACGCCCACAAAAAAGCCGACAAGCAGATTAATCAGATTGCCCGTCGCACCGCCTACAGCCGCCAGGGCTTCCTTGCCTACAGCTTTTCCCACAATCATGGCGTCCACCGTGTTGTAGAGCTGCTGAAAAAATGTGCCCAGAAGAATCGGGAAAAAGAAAAGCAGAAGCTGTTTGCCGATCTTTCCCTGTGTCATTCCGCCTTCGTATTCGTTTCTTTCCCGTCTCTGCATGCTTTCCCTCCTGGTGGGTCTATTGCGCAGGGTGATATATCACGAAGTGAGATATTTGGCAAGCAAGGGATGCATGCCCACCTGCCCGGGCCTGATGACAGTCCCATGCCTTCCGCTTTCGCCCCTCCGACGGATGCATCATTGGTCTTCCCGCTTTCCTGCGCCCCAAAAAACACAAAAAACACATTGCATTCCCTTTACGCCGCCCTGCTATTGTCTATAATATGAAGACAGATCAAGGGCGACCTTGATTCTTTTACGCCATTAAAGGAGGACACAATCCATGAAAAAGATCCTTGCTCTTGTCCTCGCACTCGCACTTGCCGTCTCCATGATGGCTGTCGCCGGTGCAGAAGACCTTACGCTCAAGATCGGCCATATCGGTCCCCAGACCGGTGCCGCCGCCGTATACGGCCTGGCCACCTATCGCGGTGCCCTGATCGCCGCGGAAGAAATCACCGCTGCCGATAACGGGGTTACCGTTGAGCTGCTCAATCAGGACGACGCCCATGACGCCGAAAAGTCCATCACCGCCTATAACACCCTGATGGATGCCGGTGCCCAGATGATCGTCGGCTGCACGACCACCGCTCCCTGCATTGCTGTCGGCGCTACCGCCTATGCCGAGCGCGTCTTCATGCTGACCCCGTCCGCCAGCTCTACCGACGTTACCGCGAACAAGGACAACGTCTATCAGGTGTGCTTCACTGACCCCAACCAGGGTTCCGCTTCCGCGGCCGTTATTAACGAGCGCAAGCTCGGCACCAAGATCGCCGTGATCTACAACAATGCCGACGCGTATTCCACCGGCATCTATCAGACCTTCAAGGCCCGTGCGGAAGAGCTGGGCATGGACATCGTGTCCACCACCACCTTCACCGATGAAACCACTGACTTCTCCGTGCAGGTAGCCGACGCCCAGAACAGCGGCGCTGACCTGGTCTTCCTGCCCATCTATTACACGCCCGCTTCCCAGATCCTCATCGCTGCCAATGCCATCGGCTATGAACCCACCTTCTTCGGCGTGGACGGCATGGACGGTATCCTGACCCTGGAAGGTTTTGATGCCTCCCTGGCCGAGGGTGTCATGCTCCTGACCCCGTTCGTGGCGGATGCCAAGGACGATCTGACCGTGAACTTTGTAACCAAGTACACTGAGCTCTACGGCGAGGTCCCGAACCAGTTCGCTGCTGACGCCTACGACTGCGTCTACACGCTGGTGGAAGCTGCCAAGGTTGCCGGCGTGAAAAGCGGGGATGCCGCAGAGGATATCTGCGACGCGATGATTGCCGCCATGCAGCAGATCGAAGTCACCGGTCTGACGGGAACCATGACCTGGTCCGCCAACGGCGAAGTCGAAAAGGTGCCGACCGCGATGATCATCCGCGACGGCGCATATGTCGGTCTCGACAGCTGATAAAAAGCGTATTTCCGAGTCCGGCTCAGGGCATGCCTGGGCCGGACTCTTGTGTTTTGTGCCATGGCAAAAGTCCGCAATCTGTGCTACCATGGCACAAACGGTTTTCCTCTATTAATCTTACCGGGAGGCTGAGTATTTCATGGTCTTTCTGTCGAACCTGGTCAACGGCATCAGCCTGGGCAGTATCTATGCCATTATCGCCCTGGGCTACACCATGGTGTATGGCATTGCCAAGATGCTGAACTTCGCCCACGGCGATATTATCATGGTCGGTGCCTATATCGCCTACTGCGCCGCGCAGTACTGGGGGTTTCCGCCGATTCTTTCCCTGGTTGTGGCCATGGCTGTGTGCACCATTCTGGGAATCACCATTGAAAAGCTCGCCTACAAGCCCCTGCGTCAGGCGACATCCCTGGCCGTTCTGATCACAGCCATCGGCATGAGCTATCTTCTGCAGAACCTGGCACTGCTCATCTGGGGTGCCAATCCCAAGGTGTTCCCCGCCATGATCGGCGTGGATACTCTGACGCTGTTTTCCGGACAGCTGGCCATCCGCGGCGCCACGATTGTCACAATTGTGGCCAATATCATTATCATGATCGTTCTGACGCTTTTCACCTCCCGCACCAAGCTTGGCAAGGCCATGCGCTGCGTGTCGGAAGACCGCGGCGCTGCGGAGCTCATGGGCATTAACGTCAATACCACCATTTCCCTGACCTTTGCCATCGGCTCCTGCCTGGCCGCTGTCGCAGGCCTTCTTCTGTGCTCTTCCTATCCCATGCTGATGCCCACCACAGGCTCCATGCCGGGTATTAAGGCGTTTACCGCCGCAGTATTCGGCGGAATCGGTTCCATTCCGGGTGCCATGATCGGCGGTATCCTGCTGGGAGTTATTGAAATCCTGGGCAAGGCCTATATTTCCACAGAACTGGGCGATGCCATTGTGTTTGCTGTTCTGATTATTGTGCTTCTGGTGCGCCCCACAGGCCTGCTCGGAAAGCCCATGCGCGAGAAAGTATGAGGTGAGAAGGATGAAATCCAAGAGAAACAAGCTGATCTACAATCTTGTCACCTTTGGCCTCGTGATCGCGGCCTATCTCGTGCTGTCCTATATGGTTCAGAACAAGCTGATCTCCCGCTCGCTCCGCGGTCAGCTGATCCCGATCTGCAGTTGGATCGTCATGGCCGTTTCCCTGAACCTGGTCGTGGGCATTTCCGGCGAACTGTGCCTGGGGCATGCGGGATTTATGTCCATCGGTGCCTTCTCGGGCATTCTCATTTCCGGTTACCTGCTCAATGCGTTTCAGTTTGAGAACGCGGAGCTGCGCCTTCTCATTGCCATAGTCTTCGGCGGAATCATGGCCGGGATCTTGGGCGTGCTCATCGGCATTCCAGTGCTTCGTCTGCGCGGCGACTATCTGGCCATCGTTACTCTGGCCTTTGGCGAGATCATCAAGAATGTCATGAACTGCATCTATGTATCCGTGGAAGGGCGGCACCTGAACTTTAGCTTCATTAACAATGAAATCGAGGGCGTACGCCTGCTCAACGGTCCCAACGGTGCCGTGGCAGTCAAGACCATTTCCACCTTTACCGCGGGCTTTCTTCTGATTCTCTTCACCCTGATTGTGGTGCTGAATCTCATTAATTCGCATACAGGCCGTGCCATTATGGCCATCCGCGACAACCGCATAGCCGCCGAGTCCATGGGCGTCCCGGTTACCCGCTATAAGATGATTGCCTTTGTCACTTCCGCCGTACTGGCCGGCATGGCCGGTGCGCTCTACGGCCTGAACATGGCTACCCTGGTTCCCACCAAGTTCTCTTTCAACGAGTCCATTAACGTACTGGTCTTTGTGGTGCTGGGCGGCATCGGAAACACCCTTGGCTCCATTATCTCCGCAACGGCCCTGACCATACTTCCGGAAAAGCTGCGCTTCCTGCAGTCCTACCGCATGCTGGTCTATGCCGTTGTGCTGATTGTTGTCATGCTGCTGACCAATAATGCACTCGTCAAGAGCTTTGTTTCCAACCTGACAGCCCGTCTGCGCAAGAATCAATACAAGGAGGGACTCAGCGCATGAGTGAACCCATCAAACGCCGTGCCGGTACCAAGATGGTGCCGTATCCTTCCCAGTCCATAGTTCCGGAGCGCGACCTGGGCAAACAGCCGGTCCTGGAAACACGGCACCTGGGGATTGAGTTCGGCGGTCTCAAGGCCGTGGATGACTTCAACCTGATCATCGGGCGCACTGAGATCGCTGGTCTGATCGGCCCCAACGGCGCCGGAAAGACCACTGTATTCAACCTTCTCACCAAGGTCTACGAGCCCACCCACGGGACCGTTCTGATTAACGGGCGCGACACCAAAGGCCTAAGCATTACACAGGCCTCGCACCTGGGCATTGCACGTACATTCCAGAATATCCGTCTGTTCAATCAGATGACGGTGGAGGAGAATGTGCGCATCGGGCTCCACAACCAGATCAAGTATGACATGTTCACAGGGATTCTGCGTCTGCCGCGCTACTGGAAGCAGGAACGCAGGCAGCACCAGCAGGCCCTGGATCTTCTGTCCATCTTTGACATGCAGGGTCTGGCAGACGTGCAGGCCGGAAGCCTTCCCTACGGTGCACAGCGCCGTCTGGAAATCGTGCGTGCCCTGGCAACCAATCCTTGCCTCCTTCTTCTGGATGAGCCGGCAGCGGGCATGAACCCGCATGAGACAGAAGAGCTGATGGAGAACATCGCCAAGATCCGGGATCAGTTCCAGATCGCCATTCTGCTCATAGAGCATGACATGAGCCTGGTCATGGGCGTTTGCGAAGGCATCTGTGTGCTCAATTTCGGCAAAATTATTGCCAAGGGCACTGCCGACGAGATTCAGAATAACCCGGTGGTCATTGAGGCCTATCTGGGAAAGCGGAAGGAGAACTGACCATGCCCGATTCCATGCTGCAAGTCACAGACATTCACGTATACTACGGCGCGATTCACGCCATCAAGGGCATATCCCTGGAAGTGTATCCGGATGAGATCGTGACACTGATCGGTGCCAACGGCGCCGGTAAGTCCACCACCCTCAATACCATTGCCGGGCTTCTCAGGCCGAAGAGCGGAGACGTACTTTTTGAAGGCAGGTCCATTGCCGGTCTGGGTGCTTCCCGGATCGTGCCTTCGGGACTTTCGCTCTGCCCGGAAGGCCGCCGGATCTTCCAGCAGATGACGGTCCGGGAAAACCTGGAGATGGGCGGATATACGCGCAATCCCGCAGAGATCGGGGCTTCCATTGACGAAATGTTCCAGCGCTTCCCTCGTCTTCGGGAACGCGAAAAACAGATTGCCGGCACGCTCTCCGGCGGCGAACAGCAGATGCTGGCCATGGCCCGTGCACTGATGTCACGTCCGCGTCTTCTCATGCTGGACGAGCCTTCCATGGGCCTGGCGCCAATTCTGGTAGAGCAGATCTTTGACATTATCAAGGAACTGCACGAAAGCGGGGTTACCATTCTTCTGGTGGAGCAGAATGCGCAGATGGCGCTGTCCGTCGCGGACCGCGCGTATGTTCTGGAGACCGGTCATATCTCCATGTCAGGTCCTGCGCAGGATCTTCTGCATAACGATGCCGTACAGAAAGCCTATCTGGGCTCCTGAAAAGAATCGATCCTCCCGGGCCGCGTTTTTCGCGGCCCGGTTTATTGTAAGCAGGATACTGCATGCAGCTGGCCATGCCGTACCAGCAGGTCCATGATTTCCCGCTCTGCATGGCAGAGGATGTATATGCCAGATCCCCGGATTCGGACACAAGGTGTACCATCCCCAAGCGACGTTTTTTGACAGTGCTGAGGATGTCCGGCAAAACCTGGCATATCTCATATCCCAGCATATGAATCCCCGGAAGCGCAGTGCATCCCACCTTTACCCACAGGGACAGCCGAAACATCGGCTATGTCCAGTGCGTGCCCTGCAGCACGGATGCATGGGAGTTCAGCTATCATGCTGCAAAGAAATATACCGGGGCTATGCGACAGAAACGGTCCGCGCCTTTCTTCCGGAGATTACGGCTCTGAAAGGAATCCCGGGAGACGCATTCGGCATATGCCTGCTCAATAGCCTGGCCCGTCCTGTAAAGGCACGGTTCTGTCCCCCTTCCCCCTCTATGAAAGCCTCGGTTTCCTGCCAGGAAAGGACTCAGATGCTATGCAAAATGCTCTGGAAACGGGAGGTGCCATGAAAGCCTTTTTTCATCTCCCCGGACTGTTTGAACACTATGCCCTCTACCGCGTTTTCCTGCCCCTGTTCTTCAGCCACAGAGAGTACTTCTATGACTTCTGTGAGATCGGCTCCCTCTACGGCGCCCCGGAGGGCTGTCTCTGGGGTGGCGGACGCGTTGGCTGCGGGCTGACAAGACCGGAAAAGGTCACTGCGCTGCTTCAGGAATACCATCTTTCTGGCCGGCTGACCTTCTCTAATTCACTTCTGCAGGAGAAGCATCTCAGCGATCAGACATGCAATGCGCTTTGCGCAATGTTTGAAAACAGCGGCCCCGTGCCAAACGGTGTCATCGTTGCCTCTGATCTTCTGCTTTCCTACCTGAAAGCCGCCTATCCCGGTCTGTACTTTGTCTCCTCCACCACCAAGGTACTGACCGATTTTGCGGAGCTGCGAAAAGAGCTTGATCGGGAAGATTTCGCTTTTGTGGTCCCGGATTTTCGGCTGAACAAGGCGTTCCCGCAGCTCGCTTCCCTCTCCGCGGCACAGAAGCAGAAAGTGGAATTTCTCTGCAATGAATGCTGCTGGTTCCATTGTCCCGAGCGAAAAGCGTGCTATGAGAATGTAAGTCGGAAAAACCTGGGAGAGAGTGTCCCGGATCACCGCTGCGCTTCCCCTGATGCCGCGCGCGGATATCGGTTTTCCGATGCCATGCGCAATCCAGGGTTTATTGGGATAGACGATATACAGCATAAATATATGCCTCTTGGATTTTCTCAGTTCAAGATCGAGGGGCGCGGTCTGGGAAGCGCCGTAATCCTGGAGTTTCTTCTGCATTATCTGACCCGGCCTTCCTGTCAGCTGCAGGTGCGGGAAGCGCTGTACCTGGACAGTGATCTGGATCTGTTCTGAGTCATCAGAATGGGTTGTAACAAACTTTGTCCCACAGAAGGGAAAGCGGCTCCCTTCTCGAAATGTTCTTCCAGCTTGCAAGCAAAAGGAGGAATTTCCTTGGATCGACTGCCGGCTCTTCCCCTGATTGTCAATGATCCCTATTTTTCCCTCTGGGCGCCCGGTGACACGCTGACGGAAGCCGCCGTCATACACTGGAGCGGCCAGGAAAAACCGCTGAGCGGTCATATCATCATTGATGGGCAACGCTATGTCTATCTCGGCAAAAGCAGCAGCCCTTCGCTTGTTACGCGGGACATCCGTGTCACACCGACGGCGACCACAGCGCTTATGGAAGCAGCCGGTGTATCACTGAGCGTACGTTTCTGGGCACCTGCTCTTATGGATGATCTGGATGCGCTGTCTACGCCGATTACCTATGTGGACTTTTCCTGCCATGCCACGGACGGATGTGCGCACACCGTTGCGCTTACGTTTACAGCTTCGGAGGAGCTGTGTTATGAAGGCCGGGTTGCCCCGCCCCTGCACGGGGATACCTTCCGCATGGGTGAACTGTATGTGGGCATGACAGGGCAGAGTCAGCAGCACGTGCTCGGCCACTCCGGCGATCACATCACCATTGACTGGGGCTATCTCTACATGGCCTCACCCCTTGCGGTGACCCGCCGGGAAGGTCACGGGCTCTCATGGTGCTGGAACAGTGAGGTATCAGATACACCGGTTTCCGCTTATCTGATGCTGGGCTATGACCCTGTAGCCGCCGTAAATTACTTCGGTGTGCCCTGCAAGCCCTGGGGCTTGCGGGACGGAAGTACGCTGCCTCAGAAGCTGACCGTCTTTGCCGGACTCCGGGATGATTTCGCCGCGCGCTGCGCAGCGTTTGACGAGTCACTTCTCCAGACAGCTGCGCGCCTGGGCGGAGAGGACTACCGTCTCCTGGTATCCGCCGCTTACCGGCACACGCTTGGCGCGCATGTGCTCATTGCCACGCCGGAGGGAGAGATGGCACTGCTGTCCAAGGAAAACGATTCCAACGGCTGCATTGGCACTGTGGACGTAAGCTACCCCTCCACGCCGCTTTTCCTGCGCTTCTGTCCCGAACTGGTGAACGCCCTGTGCCGCCCTGTTCTGCATTTCGCTTCCCTGCCTGTATGGGAAGAGGACTTCGCCCCGCACGACGTAGGGCGCTATCCCTATGCTACCGGTCAGGTGTATGCCGCCAGACGTCCTCTGCCCAATGGTCAGGTCCCTCTGCCCTTCTATCTGTATCCCGCCGGCTGTGACCTGTACGACACGCGGTACCAGATGCCCGTGGAAGAATGCGGGAACATGCTGATCATGCTGGAAACTGCCGTACATTTCGGTGCTTCCGACGCACTGCTTCGCCAATATGCACCACTCCTGGAAAAGTGGGTGCGCTATCTGGAGACATACGGGGAAGATCCCGGTGAACAGCTGTGCACCGATGATTTTGCCGGTCATCTGGCACGCAATGTCAATCTGTCCGCCAAGGCCGTTATCGGAATCGCATGCTATGCGCGTATCCTTGCCCGCCTGGGACATACGGACGAAAGCCGGACGTATGCCGATAGGGCAAAGGCAATGGCGGAAAGCTGGCTCCTCCGCGCCGCCGGCGCAGAGGCTACAGCCCTTACCTTTGACGGAATCGGCTGGAGTATGAAGTACAACCTCATCTGGGACCGCGTTCTCTCTCTTCATCTCCTGCCGGAGGACTTCTACCGCCGCGAGACAGAGAGCTATCTCGCGCGCATGCACGCCTTTGGCCTGCCGCTGGATTCGCGCGCGGACTACACAAAATCCGACTGGCTGGTTTGGACAGCTTCCATGAGTCCGGACATCGATGTCTTCCGCACACTGATCCATCCGCTGGCGGAAGCCCTTCGCCATACCCCGTCCCGTGTTCCCTTCTCCGACTGGTATGACACAAGGACAGGGCGATATGTGGCCTTTATCGGGCGCAGTGTACAGGGCGGCATCTATATGCCGCTTCTGCTGCCAGCGACCTGAGTGCAAACAAAAGCACCCGTCTGCCAGACAAGTGCCTGGCAGACGGGTGCTTTTTTACCGAAACACTTTCTCCACCGGTTTTCCCTTGGCCAGTTCATCAATGAGCTTATCCAGCTGACGCACTTTTTTCATCAGCGGGTCCGCAATGGTCTCCACCTGTACCCCGCAGACCTTTCCTGTGATCAGTGCTGCCCGAGGATGATAGGCTGGCGCTTCTGACAGAAAAGCGCCATAAGTGAGATCGGAAGAAAGCACTGTCTCGATCTGTTCCGGCGTATAGCCAGTCAGCCATGCGGTTACCGCATACACTTCCTCCCGTGTTCTTGCCTTTTTCTCCGCCTTCGCGATCAACGCCGCATACACACGGGAAAACGCCATGTCTACAACTGCTGCTCTTGGCATGAATCAGATACCTTCCTTCTTTTTTCCTTCAAGCAATGAAAAACAGGGCAGACTGTACAGGAACAGCATCCAGCCTGCTGCAAGATGATTCCTGTACTGCATTTTTTTCATTGCGTTGTTCCCTTCGATTCTGCGCTTCTCCCTGCAGGGAAAAAGCCTGACCCATCTGTTTTCCTGCATTTCCCTTTCTCAAGCATTATAACACAGCGAACGGCATGGCCTCTGTCTCATTCTCTTTTTCCCAACGGATTCATGCACATGCCCATCCCTTTCGGATTACAGGCACCTGTCTTCTCTGCCTGGTCTGTATACGCTTGCACCAGCTTTTTTCACAAGGCACAGAAACCGTCAGTCTTCTGAACAGCATCCCTCGGAACCAGGTATATGATGCCTGCTGTCTGCAGGCTATGGAAGTATGGCAGTATAAAGCGATCAGTCAAAAAACGTCTGAATAATGCCGGCTTTCCTCTGCTATCTGTGAAAAGACTGCAATCAACCGATAGAGCAGACACAGCATGCGGTCTCCATGCAAAGGGGAAGGCCCATCAGATGCATTGTCGGAACAGTCTACTCTGCAGATGAACTGCGTAAAGGCAAACAACGAGGCGATATCTGATGCGACCGATATCTGAACCGGCACAGCGCTTGCAAAGACAGGAAGCAAACACCATAGGTGAAATCAGAAACACTTTAAAGAAGCTTGAAGAAAAGCACAGCAAGGACTCCCCTGAGGATGTCGACAGCGGCATTGCTGCCCTTCCCTATGCCAGATCGAACGGGCCGCACATCAAAAAGCCAGCGAGAGGCAAATCCGCCATCGGCGGTATTATCGATGAAAGGCAATGCAGTCTCCTTCAAGAGAACTTCCTTCCCCGTAACAAAGAGGCGCACAGCACTTCTGCAAAGCCCCGGCCTGCGTCTCCCATCTGCAAAAAAGGAAGGCAGAGAAGATGATACCCGGAAAAATGAATGGCACATTGACTTCCCCTTATTCAACTGGGTTTCATCGGCTTTCGCAGCAGCTCACTGTCTGTCTTGTCGCCAGCACGCACTGTGCCATTTTCTCCTGCGTAAGACCCTGTTTCTCCCGCATTAGCCCGAGAACATCCTTCATTTCCAGTCGCCTTGCCTTCGCTTTCTGAACATTTTCTGGCGCAGATGGCACACCAGAGGCTCTTTCGCGCCATCAGTTTGCCGTTTCTTTCTCCCGTTCCCGACCTGTCTGCGCTCCTTCCCGGACCATGGAAAAGAAAAATGTCATTGCGAAAGTATCGGACTGCAGGCGCCTCCAGCCTGCGCATTTCTTGACAATTCCCGAGTTATGCATGTACAATAAACTGTAATAATTTGATCTTGTCCCGCCTGGTTTTTCTGGAAGGGAAAGGAGGTCGGGCACGCGTGCCCGGACAATGCATATGAAACGCAAACTATGGGCTTTCCTTCTCGGCATCTGCTGCCTGATGCTTCTTTCAGGATTAGCGCTTTCCGAAGAGTCCAATCCTTTGAAAGTTGCCATGCAGCTGAGCAACAGCACATTTACGGAGCCCGAGGAAATCACCGTTTCCATCCGCATCTCCAATGCAGGCGACTCAGCACTGCCAGGGCCTGTCACACTGTACTACTCCAACGGGGACGCAGTTGAGGATTTCGGGGAACCTGTTCTGGAAGCCGGCGCTTCCAAGTCCTGGAGCGGACCTGTCATGGTCACGCAGGAGATGCTGGATGCAGGTAAGATCACCTTCCGCGTGCGCTACAGTCTTCTTAATGACGCCGGTGAAGCGGTGCAGCGCTCCCGCAATTTTTCCAAGGAGATCACGTACAGCGGCGGTGTCGCCTCCATTGAAGTCAACCGCACCATCTCCCCGACCACGGCCGGAAAAGGCCATGAGGTCAGCATTACCTACGATGTGGTCAATACCGGTACGGTGGACGTAAAGGATGTCACCATCACGGAAAACAAGTCCATCTCCGCCTCCAGCGGTGTAATCGCACAGGTCGCAGCCGGACAGAAGGCCTCCTATGTATTTAAAGTCGCCATGGGAACGCAGGACCTGACCAGTCAGGCCACGATCTCCTATACAGCCGGCGGACACACGGAAACCCTGACCAAAGAGCCTGCCACCATACGATATGGCGAGATTAATCTCAAGGCAACCCTGACAAGCGACAAGAAAGGCGGCCTGCCCGGGGATAAGATAAAGCTGTCCCTGCGCCTGGGCAATTCCGGAAAAAAAGACTATGTGAACATTCGCGTCACTGATCCCACATTAGGTGAGGTCTTCAGCGGAGAAACGGCGACAGCCGGCCACTCCATTATTCTGGAAAAAGAGATCGAAATCCAGGAGACATGCGATTATCAGTTCACGGTCACGGCAACCGAAGATGGCGGACAGGAGATAGAAACCACCTCCGACCGCATTACCATTACCGCCGTCACAGCCGACCAGGTCGTCAGCCTTGACGTGCGCGCCGAGGCCGACCGCGATACGGTCTATCAGCTGCCTGGGACTGTACGCTTTAAGGTGTATGTCACCAACAACTCCGCTCTGGACGTAAAGGATGTGGATGTCACCGCCTCCGGCGTGCGTCTGTACACATTCCCAAGCATTCTCTCCGGCGAAACCCGTGAGTTTACCCGGGACGTGGATGTGTCCATGGCAGGCCAGTACCAGTTCGTCGCGCAGACCCAGAACCAGCTGGGTGATTCTGTCTCCTTTGAGAGCAATATTATCCGCATCGCCTATACGGCACCGACGGAAGTGCCTACAGAAGCACCAATCATTACACCGCCTGTACCGGTTCTGGAAAATCTGCCCACGGAAGAGGACTTGCCGGAAACCCTGAATCTTCTGGAAAAGGTGTTGCATATCGCATTCTTTGTTCTTCTGGGCATCTTTGCCATTCTCCTTGTGCTGGTCATAATTGCTCTCAGCCGCCGTGCCGCTGTCCGCGCCAATGCGGAAAAGCCGATTGATTCTCTGGAGCGCGTCGGAAGCCGGGATTACATATCGCCCGCGTCCACGGACAAACAGTCATTCCCAGAAGAAGAAACAGAAAATACACCGGCACAGGATGCACCGGAGGAAACCAAGGAAAAGCCTGAGACACCACATCGCCGGCACCACGAAGAGGATGCCACCAAGGCCTGAGACTTCATGCCCCTGCGAAAAACGCAGGGGTTTTCTTGCATCGGGACAGGTAAAGTGCTATAACACGCCAGCATGGCGATTTGCGTCATGAAACTCATGGAAATCGAGGCACTTCTATGGCACGCTCTCCCGTTAGGGAACTCACACAGGGCAATCCGCTGAAACTGATTCTCGGGTTTGCCGCACCGCTTCTTTTCGGCTTTCTCTTTCAGCAGCTGTACAGTTTTGTCGACACAGCCATTGTCGGTCGCTATCTCGGTGCCAACAGCCTGGCCGCCGTGGGCGATACCGGCTCCATCAACTTTCTGATTCTGGGCTTCTGTCAGGGATTCTGTGCTGGCTTTTCCATTCCTGTCTCCCAGTGTTTCGGAGCCAGGGACTACGGTAAGCTCCGCCAGTACACTGCCAACGCTGTATACCTGGGCGCGGCTCTGAGCCTGTGCATGGCCTTTCTTGCTACTGCGCTGTGCCCGGTCATGCTGCGTCTGATGAATACACCAGAGGAAATTCTGCCGGAAGCTGTCGCTTATATCCGGGTGGTCTTTGCAGGGATTCCCGCCACTATCCTGTATAACCTTTCCTCCGGTATTCTGCGCGCGCTGGGAGACAGCAAAACACCTGTCTATTACCTGATCATGGCCTCTCTGATCAATATTGTCCTGGACCTTGTGCTGATCCTCTATGTGCATATGGGGGTAGCGGGTGCCGCCGTTGCCACTGTCGTTTCCCAGCTTCTGGCCGGGATTGGCTGTGTGATTACCATGAAACGGCACTTTCCCATTCTGCATCTGTCTGCAGAAGACCGTGTACTGCGGCTCGGTCTGATCCGTGAACTGGCGGGAATCGGATTGCCTATGGGACTGCAGTACATGATTACTGCGGTGGGCTCTGTCATCGTACAGTGGTCCGTAAACGCACTGGGCGTTGTGTCTGTCGCTGCCGTTGCCGCCGGCAGCCGCATCAGCATGTTCTTCTGCTGCGTATTCGACACACTAGCCACCACCATGGCCACCTTTGCCGGCCAGAACCTGGGTGCCAGAAAACTGTCCCGTATTACGGAAGGTCTCCGCAGTGCCGGCATCATCGGAATCATCTATTGTGTGACCACACTGGGAATCATCCTGCTCTTTGACCGCTACCTGATCGGACTGTTTGTAAACAGTACATCTGACCCGGAAGTGCTGGCCCTGGCCTGTCGGTATCTTCGATTGAACAGTCTGTTCTATATTCCGCTGCTGTTTGTCAATATTGTCCGTCTTACCATACAGGGCATGGGTTATACTCAGATTGCCATGCTGGCCGGTGTCTTTGAGATGGTCGCACGTACCACGGTAGCACTCTTTTTGGTGCCGCGTCTCGGGTTCACCGGTGCCTGCCTGGCCAACCCTGCCGCCTGGATCATGGCGGACCTCTTCCTCTTTCCCTGCTATTTCCATGTCATGCATATGGTACGTCAGCGTCTGCATGAGCCGAAAAGCACCTGAAAGCAGTATGCCTTCCCGGCACCGGCGCCATTGTACTCTGTAAGATATGGTTTGATTCCATGGAGGACATATGAAAATCCTTTTTTTGGCTGATCTGCACGGAAACATGCCCGCCACCCGTGCCATGGAAAAAGCCATTACACACCTTGCACCGGATACCGTTTATTTTCTCGGAGACGCCGTCGGCAAGGGACCTGAAAGCCGAGCAACCTGCGACTGGGTGCGCACACACTGCGATTCCTTTATCGGTGGGAACTGGGACTACGGCATTGGCGGAAAGGAGTTTCCGGCTGACGGCTATTACTGGAACCAGCTGGGCGAAGAGCGCTTGCAGTGGCTGAACAGTCTCCCCCGGGAAGCAGAGCTGACACTGGGACAGCTGCGTTTCCGTCTCTTTCACGGACGTCCCGTCACAGGACTCATGCATGTGCATACCGACAATGCGGAACTGAATGCCACGCTGCGGCGGGGAGACGACGTGTTTGACGGCGTCATATTTGCCGACAGTCACCGTCCCTTTATCCGAACACTGGACCATGGCTATATCTTGAACACAGGCAGTGTCGGTAATTCCCTGGGTGTGCCCCGCGCGCATGCGCTGCTTCTTTCCTGGGACGGCGGCAACGAAGATCCGCTGCTGTTCACAGTCCTTTCCCTGCCCTATGACAATCAGGAGGCGGCACGGATTGCGGCTATGGATCCGGAACTTCCCTTCCGGGATGCTTACATTCATGAAATCACTACCGGGGTCTATTCCCGCTGAAGGAGGTATACTATGCGAAATCGACTCTTAAGCCTTATCCTTGTCCTGTGCCTGGTCTGTCCCGCAGCGCTTTCGGCGGCGCGAATCCCCACAGGCAGTGTCTATACCCTGTATCTGGACAGTACACTGCTCGGACCGGCTGTACTGTTCCTCGATGCATCCCTGCTTCTCTCTACAGCGGTCATTCCGCAGGACACGTCCACTGTCACCGCTGTCAACGGAGACAGCCACATCACTGCCACGCTGATCGGTGTATCCGAGGATAACCGTCTCTCCCTGTTTTCTCTGGAAACACCCGCTTCCGGAGTGCCGTGTGACCTGGATGATACCCTGAACTTTGACGGGAATCCCTACTGGGGTCTGGATGCAGACGGAAAGGCGCATACCGGAAACATCGCGCGTGCCAGTTATGCCGATCCGGATATGGGAACTCTCTCACTGACCTGCGAGGATTCTCTGCTTCCGGGAACACTGATCTTCTCCCGTACCGGCAACCTCTCCGGTATGGTCTACGCCTCCCTGGGCGAAGGAGAAGGCCGATATCTTGCCATGACCGCCTATGCTATTTATCAGCTGTTCTATGAGGATGACGAGACCGCTCAGGCAGATCCTGATGCCTGGTATACCTCAGTCTCGGCGTCACTGGAAGAAAACTGCGCGCACCTGACCTGGCAAAGCGAGGAAGGCAGCCAGGAAACCGGGAAAAGCTTTGTCTATTTCATGGATGTCAATAATGACTTCTATAACTATATCAGTCTGACCGAAGGCGAGACATCGCTGGATCTGGTTCTTGTACCGGGACGCAGCTATGCCGTATGGATCGGAAAGACTGAAACAGACAGCCCGGACCTGCTCTCCATACAGCCTGAGCTGATTCAGGTGCCGATGGACGGTCCGGCAACAGAGTATGACTTCACCAATGAAGTCCTGGGCGTCAGTATTCTTCCTGCCTCCCAGGAAGTCGGGGATACGGATGATCTTCCCCTGGAAGAGACCCTGACACGGGAACGTCTGCTTGATACTACCCAGAATATCTACTGGCAGGTCACCAACCGGTATGCGGTGGAAGAAGAGATCGAGACTTCCCTTGTCTGCGCGATGACCATGCCGGACGGTTCCTGTGCCTATGTTGTCTCTGGCTATCTCTATTCACCGGACTACATGGAAAAGGATACCTGGCATATGGATATCACTTCGCTCTTCCGCATGCCCGACGGCTCTGCGATTGATATGCCTGCCGGTGCATATACGCTGACATACTATCTCGGATGCAGAGAAGCCGGTACGATTTCCTTTACCCTGCCCTGAACAGAGTCTGCATATTGGAAAAAAGTCGCTCGCAAACCTGCGAACGACTTTTTTTATTCTCTCTGTTCCCGGTCATACACGGTCATATCCACACCAGTATCCTTTACAAGAATGGAAGCAGGTTCCCGCCACAGACGTATCGTTACATATATATCGCCGGCTGCACCGCTGATATTGCCCGCCTGCCAGAACCAGACAACCCAGAACCATTCCCCGGGTACATACCGCGCGAGAATGCCAAACACAATCCCCCATACGATCAGAGGCGCCAGTGCAATGGCACGATAGGCAATCTTATCAAAGTAGTCCTCCCTGCTTCCCGCAAAGGCGTACATGCCCGTAAACCCAAAATGTACTTTTCCACCGCCAACCGCCTTCATAACACATGCATGCGTCAGTTCATGCAGTACCATATACAGTATATAGCCTGCGATCAGAATGCCCAGGCGAAGAAAGTACAGACCAATCGGTTCCATGGAAAAAAAGAACGAAATCGGAACTATGAAATGCCCGGCAACCAGCAGCAGTACCATGGCTATGGCGCCGCCCACATTAATCCGAAGTGCTGTTTTCCTGTCCTTCTGAAGATTCATCTGAAAATGCTCCGTGTAACCCTCCGGTAATCGCTGATATGCCTTCATGTCTCTTGTATCCTCCCTCTTCATGCCTTGTATATCCGTTTCGAACAGATAGATTTGTATTTTCTTCCATTTTCCATTTCCAGACAAAGGTATATCATTAGAAAAGCTGATTCCAATCTGCCGGAAAGAAGGTTATGCCCTTGCTAGAATCGATTCTTCGCTATCCAGACGTGGTTATGATCGAGAAAACACCAGCCCGGATGATTGCTCCGGGAAAGTATGTTCTTCGGGATCTGTGCGTCTGCACCACACTCCAGGAAAGTCTTATGCATGTTACTGTAACCGCAGAAGAAAGCACGGTCTCCAAAATTCGTCTGCGCTGGCACACGTCCTCCCGGCTCTCCGGACAGGTACTGGGGGATGCCTGGGAACGCGGATACGCTGACCTTGCATGGGATACCCTGACCCCCTACCGCACTCTGCCCTGGTATTGCCTGGTCCACAGTACAGAGGGCACTGTCGGGTATGGCGTGCGTGTTCGCCCGGGAGCCATCTGTTCCTGGCAGCTGGACCCGGAAGGCATTACACTCTGGCTGGATGTGCGCTGCGGCGGGCAGGGCGTTGCCTTGCAGGGGCGCAGCCTGCAAGCCGCAGACATTGTATGCGCCATCGATCCGGACCGTTCTCCCTTCCAGGCTGCGCAGGCCTTCTGTCACCTGATGTGCAGTGACCCTGCCCTTCCCGATCATCCTGTCTATGGCGCCAACAACTGGTATTATGCGTATGGACACAGTTCCCGGGAAGCGATTCTTGAGGATGCCGCCTATCTTGCCTCTCTGACGCAAGGGCTCAGCAACCGGCCTTACATGGTCATCGATGATGGATGGCAGGCGGGCCGCTATCACCCGGACGGGACCTATGAAACACACTATAATGGCGGCCCATGGCTGCCCAATCCCCTCTTTGGTGACATGCAGACCCTGGCAGATGCCATCTCCCAAAATAATGTAATCCCCGGAATCTGGGTCAGGCTTCTGCAGGACCATACCGCACCAGACGCCTGGAAACTGCCGGGTGGCGGACTGGACCCCTCGCTTCCGGAAGTGCTCCATTCCATTGCTGACACCATACATCGGATCGGGCAATGGGGGTTCCGTCTCCTCAAGCATGACTTTTCAACATTTGACATCTTTGGCCGCTGGGGCTGGGAAATGCCCTGTGAAATGGCAGAGGACGGCTGGCACTTTCACAATACATCCTGTACCAGTGCAGAGATTGTCCGGGACCTGTACCACACCATCTATACCGCTGCCTGTGAAGCGGGTATGCTGGTTCTCGGCTGTAATGCCATCGGTCACCTGGGTGCCGGTCTGATGCACATGAACCGCACGGGAGATGACACCAGCGGTCTGATGTGGGAGCGTACACTGCGCTTTGGCGTGAATACCCTGGCCTTCCGCATGCCGCAGCACCGTACCTTCTTTGACGCGGACGCAGACTGCATCGGCATTTCACCGCTGATCCCCTGGGAAAAGAACCGCCAATGGGGCCGGCTTCTCAGCCAGAGCGGGACATCCCTGTTTGTTTCCGTCAAACCGGGCAGTCTGTGTCCCGAAACAGAGGCTGAACTGCGGGAAATGTACGCAGACGCTTCCCGACCGCATCCGCCGGCAGAACCCCTTGACTGGCTGAATACCGGACTGCCGCAGGACTGGTCTCTTGACGGAACCCCCGTCACTTTCCACTGGTATATGCCATGGGGACTGGATATCGGCTGCGGGGCTGGACCTGCCTGGGACAAGGTATGGAAGGAAGTCTCCGCGGGGCTCCCATAATCACTGCCTATATGAATCCCCGACAGATGCATCCATGCCTGCCGGGGATTCTGTTCTCTTACGTATCATTCCAGGAGAACCTGGGGAGTAGCCATTGACTGTCCAGAAGGCCTAGTTGACCGTTTCTCCGGTCAGCGCTTTCCAGGCAGCACGTATGGTTTCCTGATTGGCAACTCCGTACTTAGGATCATTCTGTTCACATTCATCCATATCCCGGAGAAAATGTACGCACAGATGTCCATTAAACCCGTTATCGGAGATGGTCCCGGACATATGCGGCATATCATGAGTGGACGCCAGTGTCCACTGACCGTCTGGAAGGCGCACATAGACCGCTTTCTGGTTCCATGTGTTTTCCCCGCCAAACGCTTTGACCATGTTTTCCGTATCCGCTTTGGTCAGCGGTTCACAGTCAGCATGCCGGCCCAGAGAGTACACTTTCAGGTTCCAGCTGATCTTGGTAGTGGGTTCATAGACGAGCAGCGCCTGTCCTGACTTCAGTGATGGTTTTACTTCCCGGAACCAGTGCAAAAGCTGTATTTTTCCCACACTGACACTGACACTTGCAGAAGAAGACGCAGCCGATGAAGATGATACGGGTACCATGTTTTCTGATGTACCGCTCTGCGCTGCTTTCTGGAGCTTCTGCAGCGTCTGGCTTCCCACCACACCGTCCTGAGTCAGCTCCTGGCTTTTCTGAAAGGCCTTGACTGCCTTTTCAGTACCGCTGCCGAAATCTCCATCCACTTTTCCAGTATACAGGCCTATGGTTTTCAGCATGGTCTGTACTTCTGTTACATCATCCCCGGACATACCACTTTTCAGCGTTCGCTCCGCCGATTCTGTCGCCACCGGCATCACCTGTGCGGCTGTTGTCACCGCAGCTGTACTGGATCCAGCGTTCAGCAGGCTTTCAATCTTCTGCAGGGTTTTCTTGCCCGCACTCCCGTCAGCAGTCAGACCGTTGGCTTTCTGGAGCGCTTTTACCGCATCCCCTGTTTTGCTTCCATACTTTCCGTCTGCACTGCCGCAGGCATAGCCCAGTGTATTCAATGCCGACTGCAGCAGCTTAATCCTCGCTTTTGTGCTGGAAGTCGTTATAGTGGCATAATCCCCGCCGAAATAGGTGTCCGCCGACGTCACCTGCGATGCAGCTGTCGCACTGGCCGTCACTGTCGTTCCTTTTTTTTCGGCCTGGGCATATATCTTCTCCTGGGTCGATTCTCCGGCAATGCCATCCACGGTCAGGCCATTCCGTTTCTGAAACTTGCGCACAGCATTCTCCGTATAAGCGCCATATGACCCATCTATGGTTCCGATGCGGTATCCCAGTGCTTTCAGCGCTGTCTGCAGCCGAGTCACGGCCTCCCCGCTGTCGCCGTAACACAGAGAGCCATTGGCTGTCACGGCACCCGCCGAGGAAAACAGGCATAAAGCACATAGAAGCAGCGCTATCATACGCATGCTTATTCGTTGCACCGTCTCACCCCTTTCGGAAAAGCTTATCAAGGATATTGTACGCGAAAGAGAAAAGTCTTGTCGAATTGTTGAGAAAATTGTTACAGTTCTGTCATTGCTCTGTCACAGTTCATCCACAAGCGTCAACAGTTCCTGAGGAGAAGAGACAATGTACCGGGCACCGCCTTCCCGCAGTTCCTGTTCTTCCCGGAATCCCCAGAGTGCCCCGATCCCTGTCATTCCCGCATTCCCTGCGCAGCGCATATCAACCCCAGAATCTCCCAGGTAGAGCATATGTTCCGGAGAAACGCCTAATGCTTCCGCACATAACAGTGCACCTTGGGGGTCCGGTTTGATCGGAATGCCCTCTATCTGTCCGCGGACAACATGAAAGCTTTCCTCTCCGAAAAAATAGCGGATCACATTTTGAGTGTCTCGATCCGGTTTATTGGAAAACACACACAGACGATAGCCTCTTTGTTTCAGTCCTTCCAACATCTCCGGAATCCCTGGGTATGGGGCAGAACGCACGTGCCAATGCGCTGCATAATCTGCCTCATAGGTTTTCTCCACGTCTGCCATTTTTTCCGGCCATGCTCCGGCAACGCGTTCGGTCAGAATATGAATCCCGTTTCCTACGAAGTACCGATAACGCTCTTCCGGATAGGGCGGCAATCCGTTTTTTACCAAGGCACGGTTCATGGCATCGGCAAGGTCGCTGAGCGTATTGACAAGCGTCCCGTCCAAATCAAAGAGTATACCCTGCATGAGCAGCCTCCTTTATGGAAAAAACCGATGCCGAAAGGCACCGGTTTCTTTCTTTGCTTACGCGTTCTTTGCCATTTCCACGAGCTTGGCAAAACCTTCTGCATCATTGACAGCCAGATCCGCAAGCATCTTACGGTTGACGTCAATGTTCAGCTTCTTCAGACCATTGATGAAGGTCGAATAGCTCATGCCATTCAGGCGGGTTGCCGCATTGATACGGGTAATCCACAGGCGACGGAAGTCGCGCTTACGCAGCTTACGGCCCTTATATGCATAGCGCAGGGAACGGCGGACCTGTTCGGTCGCTGCACGATACTGCTTGGACTTTGCGCCCCAGTAGCCCTTTGCCAGCTTCATCACTTTGCGCTTTTTCTTCTGAGCGGTCACAGCTCTTTTAATGCGTGCCATGTTATTTCCTCCTTGCCAGCCTCAGGGCTTATTTGTAAGGCAGAAGCTTATGAATCGTCTTTGCCTCTTCTTTGTTGTCCACAATACCGTCATTTCTCAGATGACGAGTGCGTTTGGTGGTCTTGAGACGAACCTGATGGTTCGCATTCATCTGCTTATGCTTAACAATACCGGACTTGGTAAAAGAGAAGCGCTTGGCAGCACCACGATGCGATTTCTGCTTAGGCATATAGGTGGGTCCTCCTTCCTTACTTAAACAACCGATTCTGGACCGGTCGCTGTCTGGTTACTCCTGGGATGCATTCTTCTCCCTGGCTGCTTTTTTCTCGGCAAACGATGCCTTGGCAGCCTTAGGAGCCAGGATCATGATCATGTGTCGGCCATCCATCAACGGACGACGCTCCACCACACTGACATCCTTGCACCGCTCTGCAAAATTCTGCATTACCTGTGTTCCGATCTCACTGTGGGTAATCTGGCGGCCACGGAAACGAATGGACACCTTTACCTTGTCGCCGCCCTCCAGGAACTTGATGGCCTGCTTGGCTTTCGTCAGCACATCATTTTCCTCGATTGTTGCAGACAACTGTACTTCCTTGATGTCCACGACCCGCTGATTCTTGCGATTTTCGCGCTCGCGCCGCGACTGTTCGTAGCGGTACTTGTCATAGTCAAGCAGCTTACATACCGGGGGTTTGGCACCCGGCTGAATTTTAGCCAGATCATAGCCTCTCTCTTCTGCCAGCTCCAGGGCTCGACTTGTCAGCATAACGCCCAGCTGCTCACCGTTCTCATCAATGAGACGGACTTCTCTGTCGCGAATCTCCTCATTGATCATCAGATCGACTGCGATATCCATGCACCTCCCATTTTTGTTTGACTCAGCCGCAAAAAAAGCGGCAGGCCAACACCCACCGCGATCTATCGCATCATTTCCTTGGAAATGCCATCAACCCGGCGACATTCGTCACACAAGGTGAGGGGCGGGCAAGCCTCTTCTTCAAACAGGAGCTAAGATACTCCTTTTGCCCACTTCTGTCAATAGACTGATGCAGAGTTTTTACACAATGATTGACTTTCCATACCTGGAATGCTAACATCTTGCCTTGTCTCATAGCTTCCATTCGGACGGGAGGGATTGTCATTTCTCTGTTGGAACTGTTAGGGATTGCCGTCGGGCTTTCCATGGATGCTTTTGCCGTTGCCATCTGTAAAGGGCTGACTCTTCAGAAGCCCCGACTGATTCATGCACTGACTGTCGGAGGATATTTTGGCTTCTTCCAGTTTCTGATGCCGCTTTCCGGCTATCTTCTGGCGGAGCGTTTCTCCACCTATCTTACACGCATCGCACCGTATCTTGCTTTCGGTCTTCTGTCCGTAATCGGCGGAAATATGATCCGCGAGTCTTTCCTTGCAGACGAGGAACAGACGGATTCCTTTTCCCCGAAAGTCATGCTGCCCCTGGCCATTGCCACCTCCATTGATGCCCTGGCCACCGGCGTAGCTTTCGCTGCATTAAGCGTTTCCATTCTGCCCAGCGTCATCCTGATCGGCTGCACTACGTTTGTGATCTCCTTTGCCGGACTGTACCTGGGACATGCCTTCGGACAGCGCATGCAAACCCATGCACAGCGCTTGGGAGGAATCATTCTGATCCTGATCGGGCTGAAGATTCTTCTTGAGCATTTTCTATGAAATAACAGGCGATATGCCTGTTATTTTAGTTTACATGAAGCTGTAGCAGCCCATCCACAATCTCAATAGCACGGGTCAGTCTATCATTATAGTTTCCCTGAATCAGCCGGATCTTATCCTTGAACCCAAATTCCTCATACATATTCCATAGCCTGCGATGCAGTGCTTCTCTTCTATTCTGATCCCCGTTCAGGCGCTGCCCGTCCGGAACCCATTCCACATCCGGCGCAAGGTACAGCAGCACATCATATTTATCCGGGTCAATGAACGCTTCTACCAGCGGATTGCGATGGCCCATATACAGTTCGCTGTAATAATCCGTCACAACGGCATCGGTATCAAAAAAACAGACTTTATTGGCCGTACGCAATGCATGGTAATCCTGTTCAGCCTGCAGATAGGCCATACGGTTGAAGTCTTCATCGGTATAGATCGTCTCATCCCCGCCCAGATAATCATTGGCATAATACCGCCCTACTTCTTCGGACCAGGAGGTATTGTAAAGCTTTGCCAGGCATTTGGTCAGGGTCGTCTTTCCACAGGATTCCGTACCCGCGATCAGGATTTTCTTGGCAAAGAACGGACGTGCAGGACCAAGAATATAATGCCAGTTGTTCAGTATATCCCGACGGATCTCCGTGGCTGAAATCGGATAACGGGAACGCGCAGGATCAAACAGCTCCATGGCACTCTCGGGGAAATAAGCCTTGAGCTGCTCCTCATAATCCCTGTCACCTACAAAGAATGCGTCAATCCGCTCAGGAACAACCTCCCGCATGCGCTGCGCCCACTGCGACCAGCCATAGGGATATTCCGCGATGTCTGTCTCATCCAGCACACGCACGTTAATGTGCGCCATATCCTGAACCTGCTGCGCAATCCACTGTTTGCGCAGCTGATAGGTAATGACAGGAAGCCCGGCCTCCTTGCAGATGTTTTCTGTCTGAATCCGGTTATCCGAGATCACAACAATCAGTTTATCGCAGCGCGTGGATGCCTCAATCATCTGATACAGATGACCGCGATGCGGCGGACAGAATCTGCCAAAATAGACACCTGTCTTGTACATACAGTGCCACCCCTTTACTTGACATAAAACACACCTGAAACCAGTTCCAGAGACTGGGGAGGTATAAACGCTCGGATCCGCATGCGATAAGCACCTTTTTCCACACTTTCACCGGCCGAATTTTGCCCGTTCCAGAAGAGCGTCGTCGCTTCCGGCACAATCTCTTCCGGACGTGTCAGCACACGGTTCATCAAACGACAGACAGGCTGCCCATCCTCGGTTTCAATATAGACAGTCAACTGCATCGGCAGGTTATGCCGAAGAATGATACCCAGCTCTTCCCCGCTGGAAGGCGAAAATTCGCGCCCGATTTCAATCTCTATTTTTGGTGTTTCATTTCCCGCTACGACCCCCAGCACATGGGATGCCACTACCTGAATTCCCTGAGGACTCTGCACGACCAGTTGCAGAAGGATATATCCCTTGATCTCCTCCTCAGGCAGTTGGATCTGTATCGTACGCTCCTTGATTCCAGGTGTCAGAAAACCGGCTGCATCGCCAAAAGCGCCGAACATTTCACCGGTGTCATAGAAAAAGTTTGCGTGTTCAAAGTCCCATCTTCCGTCTTTCTGATAGACCACCTGATAGGCCATGCGCAGTGTCTGATAAACGGTGAAGGAGAGATGCACCTCTGAACTTTCCGGATCCAGAAGATCGTCATCAAAATAGACATCTCCGATCGGACCGCTGGTTCTTCCGCGCACGGACTCCGCATCATAGGAAAGAAAAGGAAATGTATCTTCCTCCGGATAAGTCTGTACAATGGATGCGCCGTGCATCTGTCGAAGATATTTCTTGATTTCCGACAGCGTAATCACACCATCATCATTCATATCCGCTGCAAACCCGGATCGCATGGATATGCCGGATGCCAGCACATCTGAAAAATAGCCGCCCGCTGTAAAACGGGTTCCGTCCAGACTGGAGCCTGCCCAGAACCAGCTCTGCTGTGCGCCGCCGGACGAACAGAGAACTTTATATTCACTCCCTGTGAACACATGGGAAAAGCGGTCCGGAACACCTTTGCCAATCATGGCGCCTGCATGACATACATCAAGAATCAGAACCTTGGTTCCGCGGACATCCTCCAGAATATCGTGCAGTGTTTTTGCCGTCAGTCCCTCTTCATGAAAACCGTCTGACAGAAGCAGCGTCATGCGCTCATTGCTTTCCTCCATATTCCACACGCCATGCGTCGAAATATACAGGTAACTGACATCCTCATCTTTTGCATCCGAAAAAACATCATCAATCATCTCCTGCATTTCCCGTACCCCACTCAGTCCCGTCCGTCGGGTTACAAGTTGCTGCAGATTCATGGAACCGCCGCTGAGGGCATCTGCCATCATGGCAACATTTTCACTGGATGCAGGATAAGTGTCTTCCTGGCTGAGAAAATGATCACAGCCTATGAGAAGCGCCCGGTTCTTCCCTTCCGCGCAGGAAACCGAAAAAACGAGGAGGCACAGCAGAAACAGGCATAGGCCTATGCTTTGTTTCACACTGTTCACCTCCTCGTCTGTTTATTCTTACAGCTTCTCCGCCTCTTTCATTACCTGATACAATGCGTATTTCACAGTGAGCTCACGGATTCTCGCACGATCGCCACTCAGCTGCAGTGCAGTAGCATAGGTTTGGGTCCTGGTACTGATTCCCAGAAATACCGTTCCGACCGGGCGTTCCGGCGTACCCCCGTCCGGACCAGCCAGCCCGGTCGCGCTGACAGCGATATCCACATCCAGCTTTTCACGCGCGTTCTGTGCCATTGCTTTGGCGACCTCAGCACTGACTACATTATAGGTATCAATGACTTCCTTGCTGACATTAAGCAGCATGGTCTTAGCAACGCTCTGATACGTAACAAATCCACCCCTGACAACATTGGATGCGCCAGGCACATCGACCATTGTGGCACTGATCATGCCGCCCGTCAGGCTTTCCGCTGTTGCTACGGTCAATCCCTTTTCCCGCAATGTTCCGATGCAGCTTTTGGCCAGTGAACCACTGTCATCCTCCATAATGGAATAGATGACATCGCCCAGCCGTCTGCGTACTTCTGCAATCAACGGTTCCAGAAGCTTTTCTGCTTCCTCCTTTGTATGCGCACATGCTGTTGCTCGCATCTGTACCTCAGCCAAGGAACAATAGGGGCTCAGTGAAGGATTTCCGTTTGTCTCAAGATCTTCTAGAAGAGAATCAACCTTGGACTCGCCCATACCGAAGATGCGAATATAACGGCTGACCAGCAGCTGACCGGAACGTTCTGCCAGATAAGGCTCCACATAGTTGGTAAACATGGGTTGCAATTCAAAGGGCGGTCCCGGAAGATGAATCACAACTTTTCCCTCTCCCATAGGCACAATCGCCCCCGGAGCAGTCCCATGATCATTGATCAGTATCTTGGAGTCTTCCGTAAACATGGACTGATTATAGTTATTTGGGGTCACCTGACGATGATACTGGCGAAAACGTTCCAGCATCATATTGTTGGCCTGTTCATTAAAAACAAGTTCTTTTCCTGCAACCTTTGCCGCAACTCGTTTGGTAATATCGTCTACTGTGGGTCCCAGACCTCCGGACGTAATCACCACATCGGCCCTTGACAGAGCAAGGCGATATGCCTCTTCCAGTCTCTCAGCGTTATCACCGACAACCTGCTGATGATACTGGGCAATTCCCAGTGCAGCCAGACGCCTGGAAAGAAAATAGGCATTTGTATTGAGAACCTGGCCCATCAGCAACTCGGTACCTACACAGAGGATCTCCGCTATCATGTTCGTTTCCCTCTTCCTGTTTTATAAAATTCAAGTCATTCTACCACAACACATGCATCCGGGCAAAAGCTTCCTTAATCCACAGCATGTAATCAAAAAAGCCAGGACAAGCCTGGCTTATGGGTTAGCTGTTCTGTCTCCATTGACGAGCACGGTCCCCCGCATTCAGGATACGCTTACGCATACGCAGATTCTTGGGAGTAATCTCCAGCAGTTCATCGTCATCAATAAACTCCAGACATTCTTCCAAAGACAGCGGATGCACAGACACCAGTCGCAACGCATCTTCCGAAGCCGACGCATTGCGCATATTGGTTACATGCTTCTGCTTGCAGACATTGACTACAAGGTCGCCAGGACGAGAGTTCTGACCAACTATCATACCCTCATACACTTCCAAGCCCGCACCGATAAACAATGTTCCTCGCTCCTGTGCGTAGAACAGACCATAAGAATTACTGATGCCTGTCTCATGCGCTACCAGAGCGCCGACATTGCGATGCGGAATGTCTCCCTTCACTGGCTCGTAACGCTCAAACACAGAAGACATGATACCTTCTCCGCGTGTATCCGTCATGAATTCACTGCGATAGCCAAACAGTCCGCGGGAAGGAACCAGGAACTCAAGACGAACCCGATCAAACCCGCTCATATGTTCCAGCACACCACGGCGACGGCCGATTTTTTCAATCACTGCGCCGGCTGTAGCCTGCGTTGTATCGACAACAAGACGTTCAATGGGCTCACATTTCACCCCATCAATCACCTTATAGATGACCTGCGGCTTACTGACAGCGAACTCATAGCCCTGGCGCCGCATATTCTCAATAAGAATCGACAGATGAAGTTCGCCGCGTCCACATACTTCAAAGGCATCTGTCGAACTCGTTTCATTGACACGCAGAGAAACATCTGTCTGCAGTTCCCGCATAAGACGAGCGCGTAGATGACGACTGGTGACATATTCTCCTTCCCGACCAGCGAAAGGGCTGTCATTAACAGAGAATGTCATGGTTACCGTTGGTTCGCTGATCTTCACAAAAGGAAGTCCTTCCACACAGGAGGGATCACAGACCGTATCGCCGATCGAGATATCTTCTGCACCGCAGAGAGCCACAATATCGCCCATGGATACTTCCTTAGCATTCGTGCGTTTGAGGCCGTCATACTGGAACAATCCGCCCAATCTCCACTGCGGGCTGGTGACGCCGGTTTCCAGATTGGTATGCACCACCATGGCACCTTCTTGGAACGTACCGCGGGAAATACGGCCTACACCGATACGACCTACATACTCACTGTAGTCAATCGTAGAGATCAGTACCTGTGCAGGTCCTTCGGGATCCCCTTCAGGTGCCGGAATGTACTGAAGAATCGCATCAAAGAGAGGACGGAGATCGGTACCCGGCTGATTCAAATCCAGAGTTGCCGTTCCCTTGCGGGCAGAAACAAACAATATAGGATTATCCAGAGTTGATTCATCTGCTTCCAGATCAATAAGCAGGTCCAGTATCTCACCCACAACCTCCTCACATCTCTGGTCCGGACGATCAATCTTGTTTATCACAATAAGGACCTTGAGTTTCAGATCCAAAGCCTTTTTGAGTACAAAACGTGTCTGGGGCATAGGACCTTCAAAACTATCCACCAGCAGAAGTACCCCGTCCACCATTTTCAGGACACGTTCCACTTCGCCGCCAAAGTCTGCATGGCCAGGTGTATCAACAATATTGATCTTGTGTCCATTATAATGAACAGCCGTATTTTTACTAAGAATGGTGATTCCGCGTTCCCTTTCAATATCATTTGAATCCATTACCCGGTCAACTGTCTGCTGATTCTCACGATATACGCCACCCTGTTTGAGCATCTGATCCACCAGAGTGGTCTTCCCATGGTCGACATGGGCAATAATGGCAATATTTCGAATGTCTTCACGAACCATTTGCATTTTCCTCTTTCTTTATCTACTGGCCGTATCTGTCAGCTCAAGCCCTTCATTATTCTCGCAGGCAAGACGGATGCTCCATTCATTTTCAAAGAGCAGTACATCACGTCCCCGATGATCTTTTGCTCGTCCTGAAGTGGAAGTCAATTTCAGTTGTTCCACAGGCTTAGGTGTTTTAACAACCCATCTGACATAGTGGAAGGGTTGACTTTCCATCACAATATCTGCCTGATATTCCGTCTTCAGCCGATGCTCCAGTACCTCAAACTGCAGAACGCCGACGACACCAACCATGAATTCTTCTTTACCTGTCTCAGTACGTACAAACGTCTGTATCGCACCTTCTTCAGACAGCTGCTGAATGCCTTTCTGAAACTGCTTTCGTTTCATGGAATCCTTGGGACGCACTCGATTAAAATGTTCCGGAGCAAAGACCGGTATGTTTTCATAGTGCATTTTAGGCCCAGTAGAAAGCGTATCTCCTAGCTGATAGATTCCGGGATCAAACAGACCTATGATATCCCCGGCCCATGCTTCTTCGACCGCTTCCCGTTCATCTGCCATAAACTGTTGCGGTTGTTTCAGCGCAACGGTTTTTCCGCTGGAACTGTGCCAAACTTCCAGACCTTTCTCATATGCCCCGCTGACAATGCGCATAAATGCCAAACGATCTCTGTGCGCAGGATTCATATTCGCCTGAATCTTAAATATGAAACCAGAAAAGTATGGTTCCATTGGCTGAATATCACCAAGATCGCTTTTACGGGGAAGAGGCGGCGGAGTATACTGCAGGAAACGCTCCAGAAATGGTTCCACACCAAAATTTGTAATAGCAGAACCAAAAAACATGGGGGTCAAATCACCTGTCCGTACTGCATTCAGATCGAAAGCATCACCCGCAATATCCAAAAGTTCCACTTCATTGTGCAGTCTTTCAATATAATCAGGTGCAAGATACTGAGACAGCATAGGATCATCAATAGAAATATCCGTCTTATCCACCATACTGGCACCATGATCGCCGCCAGCATAGAGTTCAACCATACGCGTATCTCTATGATATACGCCTTGAAAATCACCATCCACACCGATCGGCCAATTTACAGGGCAGGAACGAATGCCAAGCACTTGTTCAATCTCTTCCATCAAAGAAAACGGATCTTTGGCAGCGCGGTCCATTTTATTGACAAAGGTGAAAATCGGAATATTCCGCATCCGGCAGACTTTGAACAGCTTTATTGTCTGTGCCTCTACACCTTTTGCCGCGTCAATCAACATCACTGCAGAATCAGCTGCAACAAGAACACGATATGTGTCTTCTGAAAAATCCTGGTGTCCTGGCGTATCGAGAATATTTATATGATATCCATCATAGTCAAACTGCATGGCAGAAGAAGTCACGGATATACCGCGCTGCTTTTCTATTTCCATCCAGTCAGATGTCGCATGCTTATCACTGCGCCTGGCTTTTACAGAACCAGCAGATCGAATGGCGCCGCTGTAAAGAAGCAGCTTCTCTGTCAAAGTTGTTTTACCAGCGTCAGGGTGAGAAATGATTGCAAATGTCCTTCTTTTCTCTACCTGTTCATGTAGCATATCCGTAAACGCTTTTGAATCCTTTGCAGGCAGCATGCAAACCCTCCATAATCAATATACAGCCAAGTATTATAGCCATTTAGAGAAAAAGATGTCAAGCTTTTTTCAGACTTCAGCAAGTACGAAACGACAAAAAAAGAAGCTCAAATGAGCTTCTATCTGGAATCCGGCAGCGTCCTATCCTCCCGGGCCGTCTCCAGCCAAGTACTTTCGGCACCCAAGGGCTTAACTTCTGTGTTCGGGATGGGAACAGGTGGAA
>CACWXY010000013.1 GCA_902764915.1 uncultured Eubacteriales bacterium
AACGTGATGTTAAGTGTCAGCAACTGAACCGCCGCTTGCGGGACCGCATGAGCGGTGGTGTGGGAGGACGGGGGTTAGCCACCCCCTCCTACCCGATTTTTCCGGCAAACTGTCCGGGGGATACATGGGTATACAGCTTCAGATCTATGCCGTCACAGAGTATTACGATATGTCCGTTGGATGCATAGACATCCGGTTCCAGGTTCAGCGACTGCATGAAGTTCTTGGCGTCCCATCGGTTATTGGAGGGAACAAGCACAATCTTGGGCGCGACGGCCTTCATGGTCTTATTGGAAATGCATATGGGTGTCAGACCATGGTGCGGGAAGGACAGTACATCGATATTCGAGATTTCATTGAGGTGTCTCTCCCTTACCGTGTAGTGCACATAATCTCCCGTAAAGAAGAAGGTGCGTTCACCGTAGGTGACAATGAAGTTCAGGGAGGAGTAATTGTCCTCGCCGGTCATTTCATCGCTTTCCGGGCCGACGCACTGGATATGAAAGGGTCCGATATCCAGCGTATCATAGTCCTTGAGCTGGCAGTAGGTGCCGTGCGGCAGAGGAAGAAAGCGCTCGGGAAGTTCTTTGGACGGACCATAGAGAACGGTGCTGTCCTTTCCGTAGCGCCGGGAAATCTCGTCGATATTGATCGCGTGATCATTGTGATAGTGGGTCACAAAGTGTGCGTCAATGGAGGAAAAACCTGCCTGATCCAGGTAATCAAAAAGCGGTTCCGGGGATGCGCCGACATCTGTATCCGTGCCGCAGTCCACAAGAATAACTGTGTCCTCTGCCATCAGGAGATAGGCGTCTGCACAGCCTATATCGATCTGGTGGAGCTGCATATAAGGCAGCGGTTCGGCCTGCGCCAGGGTCAGGAGCAGGAGACAGGGGAGAAGAAGACAGAAGAATTTACGCATAGCACTCACCTCTTCAGGATACTGGTATCTTACGTCTCCTCAGCGCGATGCGCAAGCATGGAGCGGCAGGATTGCGGATGACATATCGTAACTGGCTGTCCCTGGGAGCGGGTACTGGGACAGATGAAAAAAATGATCGAACGATACCGGTAATACTTGCTTCGTGGTATAAATGCGCTTTCATTGTACATGGGGCGAAACAGCAGGGACGGAGAACTGCTGAAAGGGTAATCGAACAGCAAGGAAGGTATTTCATGCTCGCGCTGAAGAGGAACGGGGCCGGGGCGAGAGGGGTGAAGCGCGCTTCTGACAGAACTTACCGGGAAAACGTATGCTCCGCCTGCCCGCCAGGCGGGAGAATACTACAGTCCCCGGTGCTTTGCTCTCAGCTGTGTTTCCGTGCGATGGCTTTCCGAGAATAATGCATGAGCCTATTCAGCCCCAATATACGTCGGATCATTTGCCTGGCTTCTGCAAACCGGAGCCGGGCTCTTTAGGGACTCATTTTTTCGCATTCAGGGAAGCAATCAGATGATACCTTTAAATTCTGCACAAGTACGAATATCATACTTTGCCTGTTCCTCGTGCCTGGCTGGTACGCTTTTTATGGAAGGCAGTATCTTTGTTCCAAGCATATCAGAATAGACTATCACTGCTTTTTGATGTGGCAGATAAAAGAGCGTTCAGACGGTCGGGATTTTAATCAGTGCAGAGTCGGCGGCAGCCCGCAGTTCGTCCCGTCGGATGCGCCTATAATTATTGCCCAGCGATTTGTTGCAACACCTGCCGTGAGGTTAGGATTGTTTGATTGCGAAACAGCCGTGCACCAGTCAGATGATATTGCTGTGCCTGACCAGCGTCATTTTATGATTCCTGGAAATCCCGATACGTTTGGCTGCGGTTCTGACCGGCAGTGCTGATAATAACATGTTTATGGACATGATACGGACCTGTATGGGTCGCTGCGATAAATGCATGATCGCTTTTGCTGAAATGGATTGACAGATCATAGCCCAATCGATGGGCTGTTTCCGGGAAATGGATGGCACATCTTTCTAATCCGCGATGACATTGTCCGCAGCATTTTACGGATCGGCCCAGACATTTCCTCCAGCGGAAAAAACATTGTGAGGGAATGATCGCTGCAGGCCTTATCCGAAGTGTCATTTTTCTCAGTGCCGGATTCATGCATCCATCTGCCGAAGTGGTCTTGTAAGTGCTCGGAAGTGCACATATGATATGCCTGTTGCGAATCATATAGACGGAGATTATGTCATACTGTTTCCAGTAAATGCCAGCCGAAAGGATGTATATCAAAAAAAAAAAAAGCAAACGCCAGACTGCATTTCTCTGTTGAATGAGTGCGGACAAAATGCAATAATCAATGATGAAAGCGGAAGAGCCGCCGAGGTAGGCATGCGTGCGTTCCGGGGCACGAAGAAGCATGGGCTGAGGCAGCGGAGACAGTATTTGCAGAAAATCCATATCCATAGATAAGGGATGCTTTGCTGATATGAACTAGAATACGCAGGTTTATGGCGCCTTTGGCAGAGCCTGGTATGACGGGATTGCTGGCTGAATGGATCATTTTTCCATGGGAGATTTTTCTGTTTTTTTGAAGATGCTGCCGCGGGAATGAACGAGACGTTTATTGTTGCGGGGTGACCGGTATTATAAAATGAAGCTGTCATATTCTGCGATAAGGCGGGAGAAACAGCCCTGCCGATGCATTGGAGGCGTCACAGAAACCTGACTTCTTTATTTCTGGCTTAACCATGAGGGAAAGAATATAAAAGGAGGCCCCTATGATGAAAAAGATTGCAACCCTGCTGATTCTGCTTTTGCTGTGCGTGGCATCCGTGTTCGCACTGGCGGACAGTCAGCCCGCACTGCTCTCGGAATACTGGACAGAGGATTCAGCGGCGGCGGAGAGCCTGAATGCCTACCTGCTGGCTGTCACGGATGAAGCGTCGCCTGATTTTATTCCTGTGTCGGATCGCATAGCTGTGTTTGACCTGGATGGTACGCTGATGTGTGAAACCTATCCTTTCTGTTTTGAATACATGGTATTTGCGGATTATGCCATGAACAGCGGCAGCGATACCATTACCGATGCGGTCAGGGCTGTAGCCCAGGAGATCCTGGATGCCGCGGGCGGAGAAAAGCCCAGTGGCATGAGTACACGCCAGGCGGGAGCCGGCGCCATTGCCTATCAGGGAATGACCATGGAGGAACTGGCGGACATGGTGCGCGTATTTAAAGACAGCGAAGCTATGGGCTTTACCGGTCTGAAGCGCGGGGATGCGTATTATAAGCCCATGCTGGAACTGTTTGATAAGCTGCTGAAAAATGATTTCACCGTGTATATCGTCACAGCTACCGAGCGGAATATTGTGCGGGAAGTGATTCGAGGCACACTGGATATTCCGCCGTCCCATGTGATCGGTACGGAGTACGGCTATACCGCTACCAGCCAGGGTGAAACGGCGGATACGGATTATACCTTCCAGCCCATTGACCAGGTGGTGTTTGATGGCAGCTACAATGGTGAGAACGCCAAAACCAGCAAGGTGGACGCTATCGTGCGGGAAATCGGCCAGCAGCCGGTGCTGGCGTTCGGCAATTCCTCCGGGGATCTGGCCATGGAAATCTACACCATTTCCAATAACCCCCACAGAAGCGCGGCCTATATGGTGGTAGCGGACGATGAGGAGCGAGAGTATGGAAACGCGGACAGTGCTGCCGAAAAGAAAGCAGACTATGAAAGCATGGGCATCGGCGTCATTTCCATGCGGGATGATTTCGCGACGATTTATGGGGATGGCGTGGAAAAAACGGAAATAATCCAGACCGTGAAGGAGAACACGGAGGATGAAGCGCCTGCTGCCACTGAGCCTGCTCCCACGCAGGAGGAAATGAGCGGCAATGACGACGTACAGTACGTGCTGTATCTGGGCACCAACGACAAGGATACCAACAGACCCGTGTTTACGCAGGCGGAAGCGATGGAAAAGGCCCGTGCAGTGCTGATCCGGCTCTTTGGCGGCTACACCATTCAGGAAGCCCATGGCGGATGGATCGGCGATGATGGCACGGAGTACCAGGAGTATACACTGGTCATTTATCTCAGCGATACGACGGAAGCGCAGGTTCATGCCGCGGCGGATGAGCTGATCAGCGTGTTCCATCAGAGTTCCATCCTGATCCAGGCCAACCCGACAAAAACGGACTTCTACTCCAGCCATTAAGCAGCAGGAAAAGACGGTATGGTGTACAGCGCGGATGTCCTTTGCGCCGGAAAGCTGACCGGAAGAATCGTGCGTCAGGGGAGTGTGCCGGCAGGACAAGCCCTGGCGTCGGATGGCAGCGGACAGACCGCAGAAGCGCCGGGTCGCGAATCCGACAGGACCATGCGGGGTAAAACAGTATCTGTGATCGGGCTTTCGGAAGAGATCGGTGGGCACGGCGCGTGTACAAGAGTCAGGATGAAATGGAGGCAGAAAAGAAACCATGCGGAAATACAAGCATATTACCTTAGGCGGCATTCAGCAGAAAGTCTTTAATCTGGTGCTGATTATGCTTCTGCTTGTTGTGGCAGTGTATTCGGTAATGATCAGCTATCAGATGAACCATTTAACCGGCATTGTGACTGATACCAATGAACAGCAGAAGGGGGCGATCACCGCCATCTCTCAGCAGACAATGGATGCGGTGATTGCCGGAAGCCTGGGCAGTAAGACGCAGATGCAGGCGTATATTGCGAACGATCTGTTTTCCGATACGGCAGACACTGTCGGAACGCTGGGGGAGTATACGCGGATGCTTTTTGAAGCAGCGGAACAGTATTCCGCCCGTGAAGTGGCGCTGCCGAATGCCGCGCTGGACGGGACCGGCAGTGTACAGCTGCTGACGGAAGCAGGGGTTGACCTGAATGATCCCGCAATCACGGATAAAATCGGGCTGATGGGCAACCTGTCAGAGCTTATGCTGTCGCTGTATGCCAATGCCGAGGTGGATTCCTGCTATGTCGCTCTCCCGGAGGGCGTCATGCTGCTGGTGGATGATCATGCTTCCTCGAAAATTGATGCGGCGGGCAATGTTCTTTCCCTTCCGATCCACGAGCGGGACTGGTACAATGGCGCGATAGAAACCGGCGGACTGTACTTCACGGACATTGTTTCCGATGCTTTCACGGGACAGTACTGCGTCATGTGTGCCATGCCGATCTATGTCCATGACGAGATCGTGGCTGTCGCCGGCGCAGACCTGTTTCTGGACAACATGGAAGCCTATGTGAATAACATGGATGAAAGCAGCGGGTATGTCTGCATTGTCAACGAGAAAGGACATGTGGTGTTCTCGTCCCGGAACGAGGGTATCTTCCAGGTCAGGGGCGACAGTGAGGCGAAGGATCTGCGGACGCTGGGCAATGAAGCAATGGCGACATTCGTAAGCGAAGCGCTTACCAGGAACACCGATGTAAATCTGGTGGAGGTGGACGGCACCTTCTTGTATATGACCGGCGCACCGATTGGAAAGGTGGGCTGGGCGATCATCAACATGGTCGATAAGGCCCTGACGGATCAGCCGACCGTGATGATGGCGGCGCAGTACGACGATATATCCGAGAAAGCTGTCTCTGCCTTTTCCGATGGCATTTCTCACGCCCGGACATGGATAACGGTCATGCTTGCGATTGTGACGGTCCTGGCGCTTGTCAGTGCACTGACGCTGTCCAAGCGCATTGTAAAGCCGCTGGAGACCATGACAAAACGGGTGATTTCCCTGGGCGGTGAGGATCTTCAGTTTAAGATGGAGGATACCTACCGCACGGGTGATGAAATTGAGGCGCTTGCGGAATCTTTTGCCATGCTCTCCGCGAAAACACTGGAATACGTGGATCAGGTCAGGAAGGTTACGGCGGAAAAAGAACGGATTGGTGCGGAACTGTCGCTGGCCACGCAGATCCAGGCCTCCATGCTGCCTCATATCTTCCCCGCGTTCCCGGATCGCAGCGAGTTCGATATTTTCGCCAGCATGGACCCTGCGAAAGAGGTGGGCGGCGATTTCTACGACTATTTCCTGATCGACGATGACCATCTGTGCATGGTGATTGCGGATGTGTCCGGCAAGGGCGTTCCGGCAGCCCTGTTCATGATGGCCAGCAAGATTATTCTGCAGAGCGTGGCCATGATGGGGCTTTCACCTGCGGGTATCCTGCAGAGAACTAATGAAGCGATCTGCTCCAACAATGAGGCGCAGATGTTTGTGACAGTGTGGCTGGGCATCCTTGAACTCTCGACCGGCAAACTGACTGCTGCCAATGCAGGGCACGAATTCCCCGCGCTCAGGGAACCGAAGGGAAACTTTGCATTGTACAAGGATAAGCACGGCTTCGTGATAGGCGGCATGGAGGGTGTGCACTACAGGGAATACGAGATGCAGCTGGTGCCGGGCAGTAAGCTGTTTGTGTATACAGACGGCGTAGTGGAGGCTACCAGCGCGGAGAAGAAACTGTTCGGTACGGAGCGGATGATTGATGCACTGAACATCGATCCCGATGCTGCGCCGCAGGATATTCTCGGGAATGTCCGTGCCAGTGTGGACGGGTTTGTGAAGGAAGCAGAGCAGTTTGACGACCTGACAATGCTGTGTGTGGAGTATAAGGGACCGACCCTGTGAAAAGAAGACAAAGGGGTGCGATCAGTGAAGGAACTTACGATACAGGCTAGCCTTGAGAACATTGCTGCAGTGACAGCTTTTATCGACGAACAGCTGGAAGCGCTGGACTGTCCGATGAAAGCCCGGATGCAGATCGATGTGGCTATTGATGAGCTGTTCAGCAATATCGCGCGCTATGCCTATGGGGAGGCCCCCGGTGATGCGACCGTACAGATGGAAATCGATGATGCGACGCGCACAGTGAGCATTACTTTCATCGACAGTGGCGTGCCTTTCAATCCTCTGGAAATCGCTGACCCTGATGTGACTCTTCCAGCGAAGAAACGAAGGATCGGAGGGCTGGGCATTTTCATGGTCAGGAAGATGATGGACAAGCTGGAATACGTCTATGAAAACGGATGCAATCGGCTGACCATATACAAGCGCATGTAATGCTTCAGGCATCGAACAGAGAATGGATTCTGCCGCGGCATGAGGCGTGGCAAGCACAAGGAGGCATTTCCTTGAAAATGCATATAGAAAACAGCAGCCTGACGGTCAGTCTGGAAGGACGCATTGATTCAACGAACGCTCAGGCTGTGGAGACAGAACTGTTTCAGGCAGTAAACGATCATCCCGGAACGGGGCTCACTATTGATGCTGACAGGCTGGAATATATCTCCTCAGCGGGGCTGCGCGTGCTCATGAAGCTTCGCAGGGAAACCGGGAAACCTTTGCCCGTCATCAATGTCTCCCCGGAGGTGTATGAGATTTTTGACGTGACGGGCTTCACTGAGCTTCTGGAGGTAAAAAAACGGCTGCGGGTCATCTCCGTAGAGGGTTGCCGGATATTGGGCTCAGGCGCAAACGGTACGGTATACCGTCTGACAGAGGACGAAATCGTGAAGGTTTTCCGCTCAGGCATCACACTGGAGCAGATCGAGGCTGAACGGGAAGCCGCACGGCGGGCGTTCCTGCTGGGCGTGCCCTGCGCCATCGCCTTCGATACAGTGCGTGTGGGTGAAAGCTATGGAACCGTTTATGAGATGCTGGATGCCGCCACAGTGTCTGAGCGCATCCAGGAGAACCCAGGACGGCTGGAAGATCTGGCTGCAGCCTGCGCAAAGCTTCTCCGGAAGATGCACGATATCCAGGTGCCTGAGGGACAGATGCCCCATTCTGCCCAGTATACGCATATGACCGTGGACAGCGTCGCAGAGGACTTTACCTCGGAAGAGGTTCAGATGATGCACGCGCTCTATGATTCCATTCCGCAGATGAATCGCTTTATCCACAATGACTATCATCCCAAGAATATTATGGAGAGCAAGGGTGAACTGATGCTGATCGATCTGGGAGATGCCAGTGCGGGCAATCCTGTCATCGATCTCATTCACAGCTATATGGTATTCAGGCTTATCGGATCCGGACATCAGCAGCATGATGACAATGAAATGAGCTTTGTAGGCATGCCCTACGGCCATATGCGCAGGTTCTGGGATATCTTCCTGACTACCTATTGCGGAGACGCGGAAAAAGCCGCATGGCTCAATGAAAAACTGGAGCCCTATGCACAGATGATGTACCTGACCGTATCCATGGCCCATCCTCGCCTGCCGCAGGCGTACCACGCGCTCTATGCGGACAAGGTGCGTATGCTGACGCTCTCGCGTTTTGATGAAATCGTGGGAAGCCTGAAGGACGCTCTGGAATACTGAAGCGTTCTTGTCTGAAGAAACGCATTCCTCGCGGGAAAAACAGGAAGCATCCATGCGCCATCATGAATGGCAGAGGATGGTCAATCCTGTGTACAGCGCAGCGCCTTCTTGGTGTGCGGAGCTTTCACCCTCCGGCGCGCAGACATTGAAAAGAACCGTACCCAAGGGAATGCATGAGCAGATCAAAAGGCTTTTTCCTGCGTATTCGATTCCCATAGAGATGCGGCTCCAGGCCATGAACCGGCTGATCGAATACAGGAAACACCGTCATATCGTGGGCCTGTCCTGCGGAAATGCCTCCCGCGGTGATGCTGATCTTCTTCGCGGCGACCATCATGGCAGAATAGATGCCGGCCAATATCTTCCATGCCGGGCCGATCGAAGGCAGCCGATGCTGCCTGTGCGGGGCATGAAAGGAAATGCGCTGGAAAACTGCATGCGCCGGACGGGATGAAGGCGAGCTATGGATCTGCGATGGGCTGCATCCGAACGGAACCAGGCGTCACCGTCGAAGAGAATGCTTTTTTGAAGGGAGAAATACTCGAAAGAGAATGACGGCGCAGAGGCAGTATGAAAAGGGCTTCCTGGCTTTGTCTCAGGGCGGTATCTGCGCGAGTACAGTATGGTATCGAACAGGAAGTGAGATCATGTCAAATCATATCATTGATCTGCCCGGCATCAGCAATGCCCGTGACCTGGGCGGATACGCCGTGGGGGACAGGAAGGTTCAGTCCGGTGCGTTGCTCAGGAGCGCACGGCTGGATCAGGCACAGTCGGCAGCGATTGCGCGGCTGGTGCGGGAATACCGTGTCCAGACTGTTGTGGATTTCCGCATGACGGAGGAACGACAGGGTATGCCGGACCCGGAGATTCCCTGTGCGGACAGTCTTTTCCTGCCGGTTACGGACATGAGAGACCTGATGTCAGCCAATCCGGCACTGCAGAAGATGCTCGGCGGGTCACCGGAGGAAGCGCTGGCAGAGAGCAGAAAGATGATGACCATGTATACCGATCCCCGGACGGATCGAATCGCCATGTTCCAGCAGATGTGTGAGTACGGCATGGTCAATCCGGACATCTATCTGGGCTTTCTGTTCAGCGAACGGGGCAAGCAGGCTTACAGGGCGTTCTTTCAGGCGCTTCTCTCCATCCAAGAAAGCAGGGCGATTCTGTGGCACTGTACCGACGGCAAGGACCGCACAGGCTGTGCGGCCATGCTTGTGCTGTTTGCCCTTGGCGCCAGCCGGGAAACGGTGATGCAAGATTACCTCATGACCAACGAAGTCAACGCGCAGAAGCTGAACGCCATCCGGGAGCAGGCAGCGTTCCATCGCATGGAGAAAGAAAAGCAGGAGATGCTGCTGTTCCTCTCCGGTGGCGCGTCGGAGGCTTTTATGAGCCGGGCAATTGACACGCTGCTTGAAAGGTATGGATCGGCGGAAAACTACCTTGAACAGGAACTGGGCATTGGCGCGGCTGAACGCGAAGCGCTGAGAGCACGATTTCTGGAAAAGAGCACAAGTGCATGAAAGAATGAAGGAAGAAAAAGCATTCGCAGGCAATAGGGGAGGATGCACGCGAAGGAAATCAATGTCAGCAGCAGTCATAGACAGGGCGGTCAGGGAACCATCTATCGCCTGGACGCAGAAACCATCATAAAGCTTAGTTATCCAGGCTGCACCTGGAGGCTGTTGAGAAGGAGCGCACCGCAGCCAGGGCGATGCTGAAGCCGGGGATTCACGCGGCATTTTCTTTCGGTACGGTAAAGTTCGGGAATTCCTGCGGTGTAATCTTTGAAAAGATTACGGTACGCTGGCCCGCGCCATGGGCACGGAATTGGAGAAACTGCCTGTGTACCACAATCTGTCCAGTGAGCTGCAGGCATTCATGATCCTGACGGTATTCATCCGAAGCTGAAGCCTTCGCTGCACATACAGGCGGATTGCCTTTCGTACTGGATGAGTGCGGAAGAGATTCCCACCATGCATGCGCTTGCTGATGCTGTGTGGGACATGGATACCATTATTTACGGCGATTTTCATCCGGATGTGCCGGACTGAAATCAGGCACGCCTCTTGATGACCTGTATACGGTATTATGCGATATGATCTCTGCTCCCCGGAGTATGCCGCACATGTGCGAAGTTTCTCAGGGAATGCCGGCGAAGCGCTGCACTCGGGTAGGAGAGAGGTTCTTTTCCATGTACTATCAAAGCCAGTCTCCGAAGGTCATCGGCAGGAACCTGCAGAGCCGGGGCGATTCCTTCTTTCTGATGCTCTTCCTGGGAGAAGCGAAACTGCATCCCGAGCCGGAAAATGGCAGTGCCGCAGATCGCAGAGTGTGCATTCCGCGGGGCGGTACTGCCGAATGCACAGGCGAAGCACCTTCTGGGACAGGATCCCCTGTGTCAATCCGGGAAACGCGCGGCGATTGATATGTTCAAGCATAAAGCCGCTGCCATGGCTGATTCTGCCATGCCTGCGGCTTTGCTGATTTCAGGGATTGCATCCCATCGTTTCCTACGGTTTTCCTCGACTATGCCGGGGACAGAGTTTATTGGGTCGGTTCCCTGCCATGGGTGTATCTGCCTTGCGCAGCACAGCAATGCCCCGCTGCCGGATCACAGGCTTCAGACACTTCTCTCTTACTCTTCTGTCTGCGTCATCGAGATGCCTTCCGGGAATATCGTGCAGAATGCGTGAATTATATATACGCAGATGCTGGGCTTCAGATCGTTCCCGTGCATCCGTTCCCATTGAGAGGAGGCAGCTGCGCCGTTTCCTCTATCATCAGGTTCGGATTCTGCATGCCTTTCCTGCCTGGGACAGATGTGCTGCCGGGGTTCTGCCAGTCGAAAATTCACAGTGTTTTTTTCCATGATGCAGTATGCCTTATCCTATGGGTATCAGAATGCCATGGTACGATGATGAATTGTGATTTCTGCGCATTTCGCGTATCCCCGGATTCACTGCCTGCTGAGACGCTTTCATGTCGTGACAGTCTTTATTCTGCCCATAGTGTCAAGTCGTAAGTGTTGATTTTCCTGAGTTTTTTCCATCAGTTTCATACAGATGAGCCGCAACTACAGACATTTTCTGCATCCATGTGCGGAAAATAGTGGTTTTTTTGGGTGAAGCAAACACAAACGCCTTCAAAATGGTTTGCGGCCATATTCAATCCCTCTTACCGCTACGGCACCAACTCTCCCATTCCAACAGGGTCACCGGGAGATCCGGGCCCTCACTACCTTCGTTCTGCCTGTCCATAGCCTGGGTGTCAGCAATGCTGTTTTGCGAGGTCATGCCCCATGAATAAAACTGTGCTGACAACTGGCTCACCTGTATGAAACTGACGGATACCTGCTGCTATCCAGCACCCTGCTGGGTGGACGTTACCTGGATTTCAGTCTGCTGTTTTAACAGATTGGTTTGTCACGAAAGTGTACGTTTCATATGGTATCATAAAATTTGTGGAATAGGATTTTTATGTGCAAACGGGCAGAGACTGGGAAAAAATCATCAATGATTCTTGACAGTCCAGGACCGTATTCCACAATGAAATCACAGCTGAAAAAGGGGGTTGGGCTGTTATGCAGGATGTGTCGATTCAGATGATGGGTGCCTTTGTGATCCGCTGCGGTGATCAGGAGCATTCACGTCTGGCCATTAAAAGCCACAAGGGCGTCAGTCTTGTAGAATACCTGATTCTCCATGAGGGGCAGGTTGTCTCCAACCATAGACTGTACAGGGAATTCTGGTCAGGCCGCCTGGGCGGCGCACCGGAAGTGGCATTGAAAACACTGGTCAGCCGCACCCGTGCGCTCCTGAATGAAACGATTCCGGATCTGGGGCGCTGCATTGTCTCCGAAAAGGGCGGATATACCTGGAAAACGGACGGGCATGTGACGGCGGATGCGTCTGAAATTCTCGCCATCGTAGCGGAATGCAAGAAAAAGCCGGATTTTACCAGGAAAAAGGAACTGATTACGCGACTGCAGGAACTGTATGTAGCCGATCTGTTTCAGACTGGAGACATGAATGATGGACTGTCGCTGACCAACTGGTTGCACCGGGAATACCTGGATGCGGTGAGTACATATATCGTAGAGCTCAGAGCGCGGGAAGCTTACAATGAGATCTGCGATGTATGCAGAAAGGCCATAAAAGTGGATGAACTGGACGATAATCTTCAGCTGGAGCTGATGCAGGCCCTGGTAAACCTGAACCGCACACAGGATGCGGTTGCCGCATATCAGCGTGTGGCGCGCTCTTCACGCAAGTATCTGGACAGTGAACCCGCAGAAAATCTGCAGGAATACTATCAGACGATTGTGAAGGCAGGCGATCAGATCAAGGTAAATCTGGATGTCATCCGCAATGAACTGGCACAGCAGGATCATGAACCTCAGACGCCGTTCATCTGCGATTACCGGACATTCAAGGAGTTCTACAACATTCAGATGCGGAATCTGGAACGCTTCGGGCATACTATGTCGCTGGGCATGATCATGCTGGGAGAGAACAGTGATGACGTGGACGCCATTCGACTGGAAGGCGCCATGGCTACACTGATTGAAATCCTGCGTCGGAGTCTGCGCAAGGGCGATATTGTGACGCGCTTTTCTTCTTCCATTGTGGCGCTGCTTCTGCCGACTGTGCATTATCAGACAGGCAATGTGGTCATGGAGCGTATCCAGCAGATCTTCCGACAGACCTACCCTGACAAGGACCTTCCTTTCTATTACAGGGTAAGCCTTCTGGGCGGCACGCCTGACTGAAGGAGATGGGAAGCATGCGTGGGAAAAGATGGCTTGTGATAGCGGTATGTCTGTGTCTTCTGGCCGGGGCGGCGCTTTCACAGGCAGAGGGTGTACTGTATGAGGCGGCTGGAGCCTATGGAATGAAAATGGGTGCAGCGCTGTCCTTTTCACAGATGAAGGATAAGGCGTACCTCGCGCTTCTGGAAAAGCACTTCAATTCTGTGACAATGACCAACGAAATGAAGGCATATTCGCTGCTGGACCAGAAAGCGTCCATGGCAGCGGAGGACGGGATGCCGCGCATGAATTACTGGGCAGCCGATCAGATGGTCGGCTGGGCTGCGGAGCATGGCATCGGTGTGCGCGGGCATGTTCTGGTCTGGGATGCGTACATGCTTGACTGGTATTTCCACGAAGACTATGATACAAAGAAGCCTTACGCGGATGCGCAGACCATTGCCCGGCGCACGGAGTCCTATATTCACTCTGTGATTACGCATTTTGAGGAAAAATTCCCGGGCGTTGTCTACTGCTGGGACGTAGTCAATGAAGCTGTCGGCGACAATGCCGGCGAGTACGAGCCAGATGATGCACGGCATCTGCGGACTATGCGCAGCGGCGGAGAAAACCTGTTCCGGACCTATATGGGGGATACCTATGTGGAACAGGCATTCCTGTATGCCAGGGACTGTGTGGACGAACTGGGCGCGGACATTCGTCTGTACTATAATGACTACAATGCCTACTTCCAGGACAAGGCAGAGGCCATCATGCAGCTGGCTCAGAGCGTAAACCATTTTGCGAAGAATGCGGATGGCACAGATCGGAAACTGCTGGATGGGATCGGCATGCAGGGGTATATTGGCGGATATGGCACACAGAACGGATGCCTGGTGGACAGTCATCTGGATATGATTCGGAAAGCCATTGAAGGGTATGCGGCATTGGGCCTGGAAGTGCAGATCACGGAAATGGCCGTGCGCAATTTTGAAAAGGATAAGGCGGAAGCGCATGCGGTTTTCTACGGCAAGCTCTTTGAAGTCTTCAAGGGACTGTATGCAGACGGTGCGAATCCACTGTGCGCAGTCTCTATCTGGGGTTTGACCGATTATCCCACAGAGCCGAAAGGCACGTATGTCTATAACCTGAACAGCCCCTATGGCGGTCTGTTCACGGAAAAGCTGGAAGAGAAGGAAGCCCTGACACGGGTGTTGGACGTATTACAGAAATGATCATCAGCCGCTGCGACGCAGCGGCTTTTTTGGAGGCAGCATGCAGGAAATCAGACAAGGCCGGGACATGGAGAAAAGGGAAGCGAGGCGCAGGGCACGGAGCAGGCATCAGGCACTGTGTCAGGCGGAGCAGGAGAGGGCCGACCGGGCCATTGAAAAGGCAATCCTGGAAAGTGATGCCTTCCGGGAAGCCAATCGGATTTTCACCTATCTCAGCATACCCGGTGAGCCGGACACCTGGGGTATTGTGAGAACCGCGCTGGCCATGGGAAAAACAGTGTGCGTGCCCCGCTGTCTTCCCTGTGGCATCATGCAGGCGGTACAGATCAGAAGCCTGGAAGGCCTGATTCCGACGACGTGGGGCATTCAGGAACCGGCGGATACAGAGGAAGCGGAAACCCAAATGCACTGGGACCTGATCCTGGTCCCCTGTGTCAGTGCCGGAAGGGATGGGAGACGCCTGGGGCATGGCGCCGGATACTATGACCGCTTTCTGGTACAGTGCACGGGCACGACATTCTGTCTTTGCTATGCGGCGCTGATGGAGAATGCGCTTCCCGTGGACGAAACGGACGTGCTGATGGACTTCATTGTCAGCGAAAGGGGTATAGAGAAAGTCGAGGCATAGCGCCTGCGTTTTACGGCGTTCACCATGCCAGGCGTTTTGCTTTGGCAGGCAGTCCGGCATGGTGCAGAACAGGGCAGGAAGAAAGGGAAAGAAGGGCCTGCTGAGGCATATCTGTATTGGCCCAGGCGTCAGAGAAGGGCGGTCAGTGTCTGCAGGGCCGTATACTCCCGCAGGTACAGCCCCCGCCGCATTTCATCATAAGGCGCATACTCTGCGTGCCGAGCAAAGATCGCGATCGCTTCTTCCAGAGGCAGCCATCTTGGTTCCATACCGACCTGCTTCTCACGCTCGGTCAGACGGATTTCTGCTTCTCCCACAATCGTGCCCAGAAAGAATCGGCTGACAAATCTCCGATCCTCATAATATTCCCGAAGCTCCAGCACGCAGGGGGACGGCTGGATCAGGACGCCTGTTTCCTCGGCAACTTCCCGGACACAGCAGGCGCTTTCGTCTTCGCCTTCCTCCAGCCCGCCTCCCGGAATCATCCATTGATCTGTCTTTGTCTCATAGGACAGGAGCAGCTGATGCTCCCGGATGACAATTCCGCGGCAGCCGATGCGGGTTTTCTTCCAGTGCCCGCAATAGTTGTCACCGGTGATTTCCAAGGTCTTCATACCTTCATCTCCATATACCGGCGGTACGTGCGGAAACCGGCTGCCTCATAGAATGCCAGCGCAGTTTCGTTAAACTCCCACATGTTCAGTTCCAGACGGTGAAAGCCCTGTTCCTTTGCAAAGTCCTTGATAAAGCTGAGCATTTCCGACGCAATGCCGCGTCTGCGGAAGGCTTCGTCGATACCGAGCTCGTCAATGTCCAGGTAGTTCCGCGCAAAACTGAAGGCGGTTTCCGGCTTGGTGATCGCGTGCAGTATCGCATAGCCGCACAGCACGCCCTCCTGTTCTGCGACGACAATCCGCTGGCTCGGGTCCCGGAAAATTGTCTGGATATGGTCACGGATTGCATCCGGGAACCCTGGATGGAATATGTCCGGTTCACCGGATGCGTGCAGCGCATGCACCTGTCTGCGGATCGCATTGACAGAGGCCAGATCGGATTCTTTCGCAAAGCGGATCATCTTGGTATGCCTCCCTTCGGAAAACCGTTGAACCAGGCGCGCTCTGAGAACGCTTTTTTCTTTGGCGCAGACGGGTCGGATGCGGCGATGCCCACCGGCAGGATACAGACAAGCGAATAGGTGTCCGGAACCCCGAGAAGGCATGCGATCCTGTCACCGATCCTGTCCGTATCGGTGATGTGGCCTTCATACCAGCAGCTCTGATATCCGAGCGCAGTGATAGCCAGCAGCATATTCTCAATGGCGGCTGCATAGTCCTGTGTGGCAAAGCATCGGTCATGGCAGGCGGGGATCCGCTGTGACAGGACGCAGATCATGGCAGGCGCTGTTTCCGCGACCGGCGGGTCAATCACTGCCTTTATGGCGCGCAGGAGCGCAGGATCATCGACAGCGATAAGGCTGACTGTCTGCTTGTTGCAACCGGAAGGCGCGGAAAGCCCTGCCTCCATAATGGCCGTGAGATGCACCCGAGGAACTTGATCCGGCCTGTAGGCGCCGCGATAGCTGTGCCGGTTCAGAAGAAGGCCCAGCAGTTGTTGCTGGTTTTCAGGAATCCGGTATTTTTCCAGCCGGTACAGATGTTCTTCGTCCATGCTGTCGCAGCCATTTTTGAAGACATATCCCATTTTCTGATAAAAGGGGAGACCGGTAGCAGAGGCGGGAATCTCAATCCGCCGGGCGCGAAGAGCGAACTCGTCCTTTTCCAGAGTTTCCACGATCGCGCGTCCTATGCCTCTGCCCTGATGCGCCGGGCTTACAAAGATCGTGAACAGACTGCTCTCGTCCTCTCTGTCCCAGTAGGGCCCGATGGCACCGCAGCCAAGAATGCTGCCGGCTTCCTCGGCTACATAGAAATGTGTCCAGGACGCACGCTGACGCACATGCTCCGGGGTCTGGGTTTTCGCCAGTGCCTCCATCATCTCTGCAGGGTAATCGTTCGTGTTGGAAACAAGGAGTGTACGGACGATGAGCGCGGAGACGGTTTCTGCATCCGAGTCACGGAATCGTCGGATTGTCATGGTATCATCGCCTCTTTTCATAGTCTGTCCAGTTCCATACGCAGCGCGCGCTTCAGTGCGTCCCGCTTTTCTTCACTCGGAGAACAAGGCGCATGACCGTCCATCAGGGTCTGCCACACAGGCCCGGGACGGGGCGTATCGCCATGCCGTCGGGGAAAGATATGCCAGTGCATATGGCGGCTTTTTCCGGTGCCCAGCAGTTCATAGTTCAGTTTCTCCGGCTGGAAGGCATTCTGAACGGCCTCAGCGGTACGCGCCATGTCTGCGAGGAATGCCGCGCGGAACGCCGGCGAGAGCTCATGCAGTTCTGCGGCATGCTCCTTGCATAAGAGCAGTGTATACCCTTCGAAGCACTGATCATCGCCGAGCACCACATATCCGGTTTCCAGTTCCTTCACAAAGTATGGATTCCTGTCTTGTACGATGTCGCGGATTCTGTCACAGATCAGGCACTGACCTTCCGGCTGGGGATCGTTTCGCCGATAGTATTTTGCCGCAAAGGTCTCACTGCCGTCCAGCCGGGAAAAACTTGTATCCCGTACATAGACCATACCGAGCTTTTCCATGACGCGCTGGCTTTTATGGTTTGGGGCGGCAAAGATGCCGTCAATGGCTTCTACGGAGCGGAACCTGCGGACATAGTCGATCAGTGCAGTCAGGTATTCAACTGTATAGCCATGTCCCCATTGATCCCGGCGGATATTGTAGCCGATCTCCCAGGCATGCCTCTCCGGCTGATAGCGCATGCCGCCGCTTCCGATCAGTTCACCGGTGCGCTTGAGGACAATGCCTTCATCATAGTTATCGGGGTCATTCACGTCCCGGCTCATCAGCCATGCGCGCACGTCCTCTGCCCGGTGGTAGAGCGGATAGATCATGTAGGTATTCACCAGAGGATCCCCGCACCACAGGAAGGCCGCTTCGGCATCCTCGGGAACCAGCGGCCGGATAAGAAGATGCTCTGTTTCAAAATAGGCTTTCATCGGCTGCGATCACTCCTTTCGTGAAAAAAACCAATGGTTTGTCATGACGTAAGGGCGTTTCATGTGCGGGAAGAGCGTGGACCGGATTCCGGCAGGCGGAATATGCGCTCCACCAGATGAAGTGTCTCTTCGATGGACCGCTGCTCATCCCGCAGGATCACCGGGAAACCGGCGTTAGCAAAGGCATGGTAATTTTCTTGGGAATTGATGCGCATCAGGCATTCACGGAAGTTATCCAGTGCCATCTGCGGATTGGGTTCTTCCAGCAACAGGCGGTAGAGGAACTGCTTTTCGCGATCGGGACGGTCAAAAAAACGGCGGACGGAGATGGCGGGGTCAGCGAGCATAATCAGCACATGCTGTGGGCTGGCGATGCGTTTCAGTGTCTCCACAGAAATGTTGGTGTCTACGAACACTTTCTTTCCCTGCGTTGACAGGTCTTCCAGAAGACGCAGTTCCAGGATTTCGCATTCTTTTGTGACACCGCGGATCCAGGCTTCATACGCTTCCGGACTGCGTCTTACGAAGTCATGCCAGTCTGTCAGATCCCGGGTATAGGTGAGGCAGGGAAATACGGCCGGGTCCAGTTCCGACAGCAATGCGTCATGATAGTTTTCTTCGCAGGCAATGCCGTCGTGCCGCTCTGCCAGCAGCCTGACCATGGTGGACTTGCCTGCATAGGCCAGTCCATTGATGAAGTATATATGATTCATGTCCATACAGATACCTCTTGCCGGGATCAGAGATGAAAGGTCTTCTGAATCAGCTTTGCCGCATCCTCTGCAGACAGTGCCGTATTGTCAATGCGCAGATAGTTGGCGAAGGGAATCTCGCCCTCGCGGCTGACCAGCCGATAGCCCGCGTCTTCACGTCTGAGGCGTTCATTGGATAGCGTTACATTGGCTTTGGAGGGTTTGTTGCGGATGCGGTTTTCCGTGGCATTGCGGGCAAGCCGCACTTCCTGCGGCGCGATGAGCTCTACATAGTAGAATTCCGTCTGATAAGGCGCGAAGATCTGCTTTACATGCTCCACATAGTCCCAGTCCGCTGGCTGGTCAAACGCCCATATATAGGTGAAGATCATTCCAGGCAGATCAGACGCGGCAAACTCCCGGAAGATAATCTCCCGCATTTCATTGACTACCTTGCCGTTATAGTCACCGAATACGGCAATGACCGGTTCAATGGTCATATGATTGTGAAACAGTCGGAGCCCTGTGCGCTTCATCAGTTCCTGGCCGACGGTCATTTTGCCAACGGCACCGCTGCCGATCAGAAAAACCAGTTTCATAGGGTTCTCTCCTTTTTTAAGGGACGTATGACAGTCATGCAGGCATGGGGGGCATGTCCAAGGGTCTCTACCCTTGCTCCTTTCCCATTCCTATACTGCCTTCCGCAGAATCTAGATCAGCTGACTCAGGCGGAGTTCATGACATGAAGCTTCTTCTTATCGCCGTTGTAGCTGTGGCAGATATCCTCCATCCTAAATCCACATGCGCTGGACAGCAGGAACATTTCCCAGTGGGTGGTCTGGTGCATGAGAAGGGGATGGAGGAGCTGGGTTATGATGCTACTGATCCCATTGTATTCATCAGATTTCCAGTTGTTGTACATCTGTTGAGTATAGGGATTGTAGATTTTTTCCTGTTGCCCCGGTGATTTACATACTCCAGACGAAACGTACAGTCATCAGGCTTCGTCTGCATCAGCCGGGTCTGCAGAGGCGGCCATAGGTCAAAGGTGTTCAGGGGCAGGATGCTGCCGGGATACAGCTGGTTTGCCGGATTCCGCAGCGCCTGTTCCTGTTTTTTCTGCGCGGAAAGATGCATGAAGCCGGATCGGGCAATATTAGCCAGCGAATACTGGCGGAGTGAGGAAAACATGGTCATGTCCGCAGGACAGATGTTCAGGTGAAGTCCCATGGCTTCTGCCTTCACACGGGTGACGAAGCGCTTGGCAGGCGAAATGTTGGTGCCGTCTGCATCAATGCCGTGCCGGGTCAGGTACAGCAGCACGGCACCTGTGCCGCAGGCTACACCTTCGACGCCGCCGGACCCGTATTGTTTCGCCAGGTTCAGGTCAGTTCTAACGCCAGCACTGTCTTTCCGGGGCAGATGGAGGCTGCGTGTATGGAAAGTCAGATAGCGCTTCGATGTAGCGCGGACAATATGCGTCAAACGGCTCCGGGATAGTGTCAAGGATTTTCCTGTACTCGAGCTTATCGGTACCACTCTCCCATAAAGTACTGCTCCTGAAAGCTGACAGCATGCTGGAGCACTGCATCTGAATAGTCCTTCCCGTCCAGGGAAACAATCCACTTGTCTTCGCAATCGTTCAGCCGATGAATCACAGCAATGACGGTGCCGGTAAAGGTTTTCAGCGGCTGGTCACATCCCATGACATACACATCCTGCTCGGCACCGTCTCCCGCCATCTGCCCGTCTACATAGCCATAATTGACAGGATAGAGCATTTCGGGATGGCGGGGGTGACAGCTGCCCAGAGGCCGGTCAATGGTACCGCTGACCTGCTGTCCGAGCACATCACTGTAATTCATGGAATGGATGTCCATTCGATAGATACGACAGTTATTCCCGTGAATATCGCGCATCTCTTTCCAGTATCGGCAGGCATATTTTTCGTACAGCCCGACATGATCGGTGGATATGTATACGCAGGGGAAACCGTCGCTTTTCGCCAGACGATACACGGTTTCCAGCAGTTTTCCCATCCTGCGCTTGCCGCGGTACGGGGGGAAGGTATAGACAAACCCGGTCCAGGGAGTCAGGGAAGGATCGGGAATCTCGTCCCGCTGTGCATAGGTGCAGAAGGCAATAAGCTGGTCATTCTCTGTCAGGAGCAGCAGGCGGCTTTTCTCACCAAGACAGGCATGAAACTGGTTTTGCTGCAAAAGCTGATGCAGATACTGTCCGGCTGTCCAGTCGCTGGTGCCGATGGCCTGCAGCCAGTGCTCTCTGTCGGGTGCTTCAAAGTATTCCACAACTTTCATGGCATGCTTTCCTCCACTGAAAAAACGCCGCTGTCCCCTCAGGGATCAGCGGCGGCAGGTACAGAAAAACCAGGGGCTGCTATTCCCGGGAATACAGATATGCAACGCCGGCATACACGTATACAGTGTGTGCAGTGCTGTTTTTCATCATATGCATTTTCATTGCAGTCTGCTTCATGGGAAAGCCCCCTTTCTGGAAAGTGTGTCAAATGTACTGGAAACAAAGGCGTATGTCAAGGGGAACACCTCCCTTCCAGGGGAGAATCCTTTCATTCGTTTTTTGTTCATGCTTCTGGGGTAATCATATTGAACTGCTTACTGCGATAGCTGAATACGGAGCAGCAGAAACTGCAGGTCTTTTTGCACGTAGCAACAGGTGCAACAGAAATATACACATCTGACCCCTCAGTATCTTTCTTCAAGGTTTCACAAGGAAACGGGAAAGACTATTTCAGTCTACATTGCCGAGCAGAAAATGAGTCTTGCCAAAAACATGCTGGTGCATAGTTCTAAAAACATCTCTGAAATTGCTGATTATCTTGGCTTTACAGACATGCACTATTTCAGCCGTTTTATACAAATCACAATTGCAGATGATGCCCTCAGGTTACCGGAAAATCGAACAGGCCAAAGCGAAAAACAGCCAGTAAGTGTCATGGCTGAGTACACTTTTCTGATGGTTGTGACTTTGCATGGGAATGCTGCAATAGCCATAAGGATGATTGGCTGCATCGCAATGTCGGCCAGTCAGGGAATCTTCTCCTGCTGAAAGCCATGCTTTCCATGGATGAAACAGCCGTCTTTCTCTTGAAGGAACAAAATTTGATTACGTCAAGATTGAAGGAGATCATTGAACCGTGTATGATTGTGGATGGTGGGACGGATGTATTGCATTGGATGGCGGGAGGGGCCATGTGCCTGGGAAAAGACGGTGCCCGCAGCGATGCAGGCTTCAGCCATGAAAAGATCACCCGGAAGTCCTGTGAGGAGTGCCTTGAAAAGTCCGTATTCGGGAAATTCCCGGGCAAAAAAATACCCTCATCCCATTGCTGGATGAGGGTGGATGGCGGAGCGGGTGGGATTCGAACCCACGGAGAGTTGCCCCTCAACTGATTTCGAGTCAGTCCCGTTATGACCACTTCGATACCGCTCCACATTGTGGAAACCATGGCAACAGACGAAATGGTACCATAATTCCCAGACCTTTGCAACCGATAGGAGATGGTGTTGTGGGATTTACCCATTTACATTTACATACAGAATACAGCCTGCTGGACGGTGCCTGCCGCATTCCCCGGCTGGTGGAACGCCTGAAGGCATTGGGCATGGACAGCTGCGCCATTACTGACCATGGGGTACTATATGGCGTTATGGATTTCTATGCGGCCATGAAGAGTGCCGGGCTGAAGCCGATTATCGGCTGTGAAGTCTATATGTGTAGAAACCACCTGGATCATACGGTCCAGGGAAGGGAAATGACGCATCTGATCCTGCTGTGCGAGAATCAGACCGGATATCAGAACCTGATGTATCTGGACTCGGAGGCCTTTGTCAACGGATTCTATTACAAGCCGCGCATTGATATGGAGATGCTCCGGGCTCATCATGAAGGTCTGATCTGTCTGACGGCCTGTGTCAGCGGACAGCTCCCTGTATATCTGCTCAATGGTCAGTATGAGGAAGCCAGAGCCTATATTCGGGAGATGCAGGCGCTTTTCGGACCGGATCACTTCTATGTTGAGATCATGGATCATGGACTCAGGGAGGAAAAGACGGTACTGCCCAAGCTTGTGAGCATGGCAAGGGAAATGAATGTGCCGCTGGTGGCGACCAATGACTGTCACTATATTGAGGAAAAGGATGCGGCGGCCCAGGAAGTGCTCATGTGTATCCAGACCGGGAAAACACTGGAAGATGAGACCCGCATGCGCATGGATACCACACAGCTGTATGTAAAAAGTGAGGAGGAGATGCGCCGTCTCTTCCAGAGCGTTCCGGATGCCATTGAAAACACACAGAAGATCGCAGCCATGTGCGAGGTGGAGTTTGAGTTTGGCGTCACACGGCTCCCGCATTATCCGATTGAGACAGGGGAGACAAGCTGGGAAATGCTCAACCGCCTCTGCCGGGAGGGCATGGCACGCTATTATCCGACGCATACAGAAGGCGATGAAGTCTATCAGCGGCTGGACTATGAACTGAACACGATCAAGGGAATGGGATATGTGGATTATTTCCTGATCGTATGGGACTTTATTCACTATGCAAAGGCACATGGGATTATGGTCGGACCGGGGCGCGGAAGCGCAGCCGGCTCCATTGTATCCTATGTTCTGGAGATTACCACACTGGACCCGCTGAAATATCAGCTGCTCTTCGAACGCTTCCTGAACCCGGAACGCGTATCCATGCCGGATATTGATGTGGACTTCTGCTATGAGCGGCGACAGGAGGTCATCGATTATGTGGCGCGCAAGTATGGCGAAGACCATGTGTGCCAGATCATTACCTTTGGAACCATGGCGGCTAAAGGTGTGATTCGCGACTGCGGCCGCGTGCTGGGCATGAGCTACCAGGAGACGGATGTAGTGGCCAAGGCCGTGCCCAATGAACTGGGCATGACACTGGAGAAAGCACTGACACTCTCGCCGTCCCTGAGTACCATGTACAAGGAGCAGCCGGAGGTGACGCGCCTGATTGACACGGCGATGACGCTGGAAGGCATGCCGAGAAACGCATCTACCCATGCGGCCGGCGTGCTGATTACCGGAAAGCCGGTGATCGAATATGTGCCGCTGCAGCGCAATGATGAGGTCATTACAACACAGTTTCCCAAGGACACTATTGAGCATCTGGGCCTTCTGAAGATGGACTTTCTGGGGCTGCGCACACTTACGGTCATTCGGGACACGCTGGACATGATGCGCACGATTGAAGGCGTGGATATGAAACCGGAGGACATTCCGCTGGATGATGCGGATGTCTATCGCATGATTTCCTCCGGGGAAACAGACGGTGTGTTTCAGCTGGAAGGCAGTGGCATGCGTCAGTTCCTGCAGAACATGCAGCCGTCCAATTTTGAAGACATCATTGCTGCCATCAGCCTGTATCGTCCGGGCCCCATGGATTCCATTCCTCGCTATATCAAGGGAAAGAAGGATGCAAGCTCTGTACAGTATGTAACGGAAAAACTGCGTCCGATACTGGATGTGACCTATGGCTGTATGGTGTATCAGGAGCAGGTCATGCAGATCGTGCGCGACCTGGCCGGGTACAGCTATGGCCGCAGCGACCTGGTGCGCCGTGCCATGGCCAAGAAAAAGCACTCCGTGATGGAGGAGGAGCGGCAGAACTTTGTATATGGGCAGACCGATGCAGAAGGGAATGTCGTGATTCCCGGCTGTATCCGCAATGGGGTCAGCGAACAGGCCGCCAATCAGATCTATGATGAGATGATTTCCTTTGCCTCCTATGCCTTCAACAAATCGCATGCCGCCGCTTACGGTGTGGTGACCATGCAGACCGCCTGGCTGAAATACCATCATCCGGTGGCATTTATGGCGGCCATGATCAATTCTGTCTATGGGCATACCGAGAAAGTGGCAGCCTATATTCAGTACTGCCGTGCCCATGACATCGCTGTGCTCCCGCCGGATGTGAATCACTCCTTCTGGAAGTTTTCCGTACAGCGCATGGAGGACGGAAAACTGGGGATTATCTTTGGACTTGGTGCCATCAAGTCTGTGGGCTATAATGCCGCAGAGGCCATTGTACGTGAGCGTCAGGTGCGTCCGTTCAGGGATATCTTTGATTTCTGCGGGCGGATTGATACTACGGCTGTGTCCAAGCGCGTCGTGGAATTCCTGATCCAGGTAGGTGCCTTCGACTTTTCCGGTGCCAAGCGTCCGGAAATGATGGCGGTCTATGAGCAGGAGCTGGCGAGCAATGCATCGCTGCGCAAGAGCACATCGGTGGGGCAGCAGTCTTTCTTTGATCTGATGGGTGATGACAATGAACCGCTGATTACCCTGGAACACCATTATCCCAAGGGCATCCGCGACTACACCCCCCGGGAGCGGCTGAGCTATGAAAAAGAGATTGCCGGGGTCTATATAACGGGACATCCCCTGGATGACGACCGGGATCTGCTGGATCAGATGCCGTTTTCTACCAGGGATCTGATTATGGCGGAAGATGATGAGGAAGCGCTGCGGAAACTGGATGAGCGGCATGTGGAAATGGGCGGGATTCTGACGGCTGTCAAGGGAAAGGCTACCAAAAAGGGTAGCTATATGGGGTTTGTGACATTGGAAGACCTGACCGGACAGATCGAGTGCCTGCTGTTCCCGAAAGTCTACCAGCGCTATGAGTCGCAGATCCATCCGGATGATCTGGTGGTGCTTTCGGGCCGGATCTCCATACGCGAGGAAGAAGAGCCGAAGCTTCTGGTGGAAACGGTTACACCGATGCAGAACTGGCGGGAAGAAAAGGCACGCTCTGCTCCCAGAAAGACCGACAGCCAGCTTGCTGCAGAGGCGAAGGAGAAGCTCTTTATCCGCCTTTCGAGAGAACAGATGGAAATGGCTACAGACATGCTCCGGCAGTTCCGGGGCAGTATGCCTGTCTATATGCATATTCCCCAGGAGAAAATGACACTGCTTGCGGCGCATGACTTCTGGTGCGACGGAAGCGAGGCGTGCATGGAGCAGCTCATGCGCATTTTTGGCGCGGAGAACGTAAAGAAACAGGTAAAGGCTGTGAGCTGATATGCAGAAAAAAAGATGGGAAGAAATACTGCGCTTTGTGGTGACAGGCGGTGTCTGCTTCCTGATTGAGTTTGCGCTGCTGGTGCTGCTGCGGGATACCCTGCATATGCCTACACTGCTCTCGGCTGCGCTGGCTTTTGTGGGCTCGGTGATTGTGAACTATTTTCTGTGCCTTCTCTGGGTTTTCCGCGGCGCCCGCGGCGGAAGGCAGGCGCAGGCAGGCTTTCTTGTGACCAGTCTGATCGGTCTGGGCATTAATGAACTGTGTATGTTCCTGTTTGGCAGACTGTGGGGAGAAGACGGTGTGATTGTGACGGTACTGGGCTTTGCGGTGAGCATGTATATGCTCTCCAAGGTCCTGTCTACGCTGATTGTAATGGTGTGGAATTATCTGAGCAAGCGATATGTACTGAAAAGAGGAGAAGCGTAGGATATGGCAAGACCTGTCATCTATTTTGACTGGGACGGGACACTCGGAGACAGCATGGACCTGTGTCTGGGAGAGATTCGACTGGCACTGAAGCGCATGGGCCTGCACGAGGTGGAAGAGGAGAAAATCCGGGCATGCAATGGACCGACGCATGAGGAGTCCGTGGGCGTTCTTGGTCTGGATCCCGCAATCGGTCCGGAATTCCTGCGTCAGCGGCGCATTGCGGAACAGGAACTGATTCCGCAGCTGCTGACGGTTTATCCGGGCACGGAACAGATGCTTGCGTCCCTCAGTCAGATCGCAGATCTGGCCATTGTCAGCAATGGCCAGGCGGACTATATCCGTACAAGCGTGGAGATTATGGGGTATGCGCGGTATTTCACTCGGCTGCAGGCATCGATTCCAGGACTGGGAAAGACAGAGGTTCTTCGGAAAATGCTGGAGGAAATGCAGCCGGAGCGTGCCTGCCTTGTGGGCGACAGGCGCACAGATATCGAGGCCGGGTATGCCAATGCACTTCCGACTCTGGCGGTGACCTATGGCTATGGCGAGGCGCAGGAGTTTTTGCATGCAACGGCACGCGCCGGCAGCGTGGCGGCAGCACAGCATATGCTGGAGACGTGGGTAGCTTTGGGACATTTCGGAGAAAATGAAACATAAGAAAAACAGGCAGACTATTGAGAAGAAAGCTGGGCGCATATAAAATAAAAACGGAATTCCAGCTTTTGTCAGGAGGACTTGTATGCTTACTGCCAAACCGTTTGTGGATGCGTACGGCGGATATATCTGCCGGCAATGCATCAATTCGGAGGTGCCGAAGATTCATCTGCATCCCTCGGATGTGGTTTATATCGGATATGGACGCTGCCCCCGGTGCCATCGTCCGGACCGGCATCTCGTATCGGGTTTTACATTTCGTGGCAAACTGAAGCTTCTGGGAAAAAAGCCCAGGCATATTCAATAGCATAAAAAGACAGGTCTTTCCGGAGAAAGATCTGCCTTTTTATTTTTCATGATACGGGGAGAAAACCGGTTTTCCGGTGCGCAGCGTGGCGGGCATGTCCAGAATACGCTGATTGGAAGAGCCGCGAAAGCGCAGGCGTATATCCTTTTTTTCTTCGACAAAAGGCCCGTCTACCAGCACATCGATCAGCGACAGCATGTCATCTGTAGCCTCACAGCGCGGGTACGCACCCTCTGTAAGAAGCGCTTCCAGGGTAAAACCGGTATAGGCCCAGACTGTTTTCTGCGGCAGTCTTTCCCGGAGCGTACGCAGAAAAGGAAGAAGTGCGCGCTGGTTCTCCGGTTCCAGCGGATCGCCACCCAGGAGCGTCAGACCGCGTATATAGGAGGCGGAGAGCAGGTGCAGGAGATGCGTCTGCGTTTCTTGCGTAAAAGGCTTTCCATAGGTAAAACTCCATGTCTCGGGCTGAAAACAGCCTTTGCAGCGGTTGGTACAGCCCGAGACAAACAGGGAAACGCGCACCCCGATGCCGTTGGCGATATCGCAGTCTTTAATGGCGCCGTAATACATGCTTACAGATGCAGGACGCGTTCCTTGATTTCCTGGGTGCGTCCCTGATTCCAGAACTGGGAGCCGATATATCCGCAGGTGCGGCGGGCGACGTTCATCTTGCTCTGATCACGGTTCCCGCAGTGCGGGCATTCCCACACCAGTTTGCCGTCGTCTTCCTTGATCTGGATTTCCCCGTCATATCCGCAGACCTGGCAGTAGTCGCTCTTGGTATTAAGCTCGGCATAGAGAATATGGTCATAAATGAAGCGCATGACTTCCAGGACGGCATCCAGGTTGTCAGTGAGGTTCGGCACTTCCACATAGCTGATGGCACCACCCGGAGACAGCGCCTGGAAACGGCTCTCCAGCTCAATCTTCTGGAAAGCGTTGATGGGCTCTGTCACATGTACATGATAGGAATTGGTAATATAGCCCTTATCCGTAATCCCGGGAATCACGCCGAATCGCTTCTGCAGGCATTTGGCGAAACGGTAGGTAGTGCTTTCCAGCGGCGTGCCATAGATGGAATAGTCAATGTTTTCCGCCTTCTTCCACTTGGCGGTATATTCATTGAGCTTTTTCATGATCTCCAGTCCCAGCGCTTCGCCTTCCGGTTCAGTGAGCTTTTTGCCGTTCAGCGCTTTCACGCATTCCCAGAGCCCGGCGTAGCCCAGGCTGATGGTGGAGTATCCGTTATAGAGCAGCTTGTCGATGGGCTCGCCTTTCTGCAGACGTGCCAGCGCACCGTACTGCCAGAGGATCGGGGCTACATCGGAGGGTGTTCCCAGGAGCCGGTCATGACGGCAGCGCAGGGCGCGGTGGCACAGCTCCATCCGCTCGTCGAAGATTCTCCAGAAGGCATCCATATCGCCGCCTGCTGAGAGTCCGATATCAACCAGATTGACGGTAACCACGCCCTGGTTGAAGCGGCCGTAGTACTTGTGCTTGCCGGGATCGTAATTGCCGGCGTGTGCGATATTCCCGATGCCGGCATCGGTAAAGCGGTCCGGGGTCAGGAAGGAACGGCAGCCCATGCAGGTGTATACATCGCCGCCCTTGAGCTGTTTCATGATTTTTTCGGAGATATAGTCCGGGACCATGCGCTTGGCGGTGCACCGGGCGGCCAGCTTGGTGAGCTCCCAGTACTTGCTGCCCTCTTCCATGTTGTCTTCTTCCAGGACATAGATAAGCTTGGGGAAGGCGGGCGTGACCCATACGCCCTGCTCGTTCTTGACACCCTGGCAGCGCTGCGTCAGCACTTCCTCGATCACCATGGCGAGGTCTTCCTTTTCGCGCTCATTGCGTGCTTCATTCAGATACATGAATACGGTGACGAAAGGCGCCTGCCCGTTAGTGGTCAGAAGGGTTACGACCTGATACTGAATGGTCTGCACGCCGCGCTTGATTTCCGTACGCAGCTGACGCTCCACCATCTTGGCGATTGTGGATGCATCGACCTGAAGGCCATAGTCGCTGCACTCACTTTCAATCTCCCGGCGGATCTTCTGACGGCTTACCTCCACAAACGGTGCCAGATGTGCCAGGGAAATGCTCTGCCCGCCGTACTGATTGGAAGCGACCTGGGCAATGATCTGGGTGGCAATATTGCAGGCTGTGGAGAAACTGTGAGGCTTCTCAATCAGGGTACCCGTAATAACCGTGCCGTTCTGGAGCATATCCTCCAGATTGACCAGGTCACAGTTGTGCATGTGCTGGGCATAGTAGTCCATGTCATGGAAATGAATGATGCCTTCATTATGCGCATGGACAATGTCTTCGGGGAGCAGAAGACGCTCACTCAGATCCTTGGAAACTTCCCCGGCCATATAGTCGCGCTGTGTGGAATTGATTACCGGATTCTTGTTTGCGTTCTCCTGTTTGGCTTCCTCATTCTCGCACTCGATCAGGGCAAGAATCTTATCATCGGTGGTATTGCTCTGGCGGACGAGCGCGCGGGTGTAGCGATAGGTGATGTAGCATTTGGACAGGCCGAAAGCGCCATGGGCCATCAGCTGGTGCTCCACCATGTCCTGTACCTCTTCTACGCTGGGAGCGCGGTCCAGATGGGAACAGGTATCGGTGACAAGGTCGGTGATCTGCTGAATCTCTGCGTCTGTGATCCGATCCCGGGCTTCCACCTGCTGGTTGGCCCGGGAGATGGCAGAGAAGATTTTGCGTTTGTCGAATTCCATTTCGGAACCGTTGCGCTTGATAATCTTCATGTGGTTCTCCTTTATCATATGCCGGGATAGAGTCCGCTATTCGGGGCCGGTTCCCGGATGCAATATGGAATATGACGTCCTGTGCTTTCGGCACAATCCGGTATGCATTCTTACCAGATTCACAGGAAAAACTGGTTCGCTGCCGAAAGCGTGCAGTGGGCATCATAGCACAACATTTTGTGGAGGACAACCCATAGGACAAATAGATTTTGTGCAGTAAACTTCTTCCCCGGTGAATGCTCTTTTCTAAAGAGAAGGGAAAAAGGCAAGAGCCTGGCATGGAAAAACGTGGCGTTTAGCGGCCGGACCGTATATGGATGGAGCGGATATTCCTGGGTGACTATTCCATAGACAGGCAGGGGAAAAAACAAGAGCAGGGCAGCCGTATGGCCCAGCAGATGCGAAGCCATTGCATATACTATCTATTTTTTACATTGGACTCCATAAAAAAGCACGCCCCTTCGGAGCGTGCTTTGAAAAAATGGTTTTTACTTTGGCTGTACGGAGGACAGCCACTGGGCAGAGAAGAAGGCAGAAATACCGCTTGCGTCCATGAGCGCTGCCGTCTCAGCAGACAGGCTCAGAAGCGGATGACGCAGAGCTGTGCTCTGGGCCAGTGCGACAAGCGCGGTATTCTGGACGACCTGCGTCCGCGTGAGTGTAATCCCATCAGGAAGCGCATGATACAGTGCGTCATAGTCGGTGGGACTGTTCCAGCTGCCAACCTGGAAAAGCCCGGGATAGCTGTCAGAGGTATACCAGCACAGTGCGGACAGAGTGCTGTCAATCCGGCCCACCAGCTGCATGGCATGATTGGAGATCGTATAGACATAGGTGCATGCCAGGGAGGCGGGAATGCTGGAAGAAGGCGCATTCGGAGAGGCGCCTGCAGTGCTTCCTGCGTAGGCGAGCAGTTCCGGAACGCCGTCTCTGTTGATATCGTACAGCGAGAAGGCGACCGTATCGGATGCCACAGAGCCCGGTGCGGTGAGGGAAATGCCGGCGAATGCCTGGGAAGAAGTGCGGTAGCCGCCCTGCATGAAGGGCAGGTACAGTGACTGCCATTCGGAGACAATGACATTGGTGGCAGGCTCGATAATCGGCAGGCGCGCCCATGTGGCGGGGTTCGGATCTTCGATCCAGCGGCCGTCCAGGTCTACATAGGCATCCTTGATCCAGGCATCGACAACCATTTCGCCGCTATCAGTGACATAGTAGTTGTCAATCCACTGATTCTTCTGCATATAGCCTTTGCTGTCGAAGTGATACCACTTGCCGTCGATCTCGCACCAGCGGCTGGCCGGATAGGAGCCGTCGGCGAACTGGTACCACCAGCCTTTGCTGTCCTGCTGCCAGGCACCGGCCTGTTCAGCAGTGGATTCTTTGACTTTTCCGGGCACGAGACGTCCATCCGCACCCACATAGCTGTCGCCTTTCCAGGCATTGCGTGCCATCTCGCCGTTCATCTTCAGGTAGCAGTTGTCGACCCAGACGCCGCGCACCATGTATCCGTCACTGCCAAGGTAGTAATACCTGCCTTCCAGTTCCAGCCACTGGTTCTGGGGGTAGGTGCCGTTGGAGTACGAATACCACCATCCCTTGTCGTCCTTTTTCCAGCGGCCGATGACATGCGCGCCTTCGGCGACAACGGAATGGTCCCAGTTGCCGTCCGGACCGATATAGTATCCGTCCACCCAGGCGTTAGTCACCTTATGCCCATCGGGACCGACAAAGGATTCACCGACCCAGGCATTGGTTTCCATATAGCCTTTGGCATCAAAATGATACCATACGTCATCAATCTTCAGCCACTTGTTCTTGGCATAGCTGCCATCCCAGTACTTGTAGCGCCAGCCGGTCTTGTTCTGTACCCAGGTAGGCTCCGGCACCGCTGTTTCGTCCGGCACGGCAAGCGGTATGCTGTATGGTGCGAAGGTCGTGTAGCCATAGGTGTCAGGCATGGCAGTTACCCAGACATTCTGCGGTGCCTGGGTAGGCACGGGTGTTGTCACCGCAATAGGCACGGTTGTAATGCGTGCAGGCGTGGAAGTGCTCTGTGCACGGATACGCTGCGCCTGCTGCGTGTCTGTATTCACGTAGGACAGACCTCTCTGACGGCAGAGTGTTTCTGCCTGAGACCCGCGCTCTACCAGCAGCGTCAAGCTGGTACATCCCGAAAACGCCTGTGGCGACAGGGTCTCCAGGGTAGGCGGAAGAACAATGTACTGAAGGGAGCTGCAGCCCGCGAAGGCGTGGGAAGCAATGGTGGTTACGGAGGAGGGGAGCTCCAGTGCGGTCAGGGAAGTGCACTGCGCAAAGGCGGATTCCCCGATGGTAGTGACAGTCAGAGGAATAGAAATCTGAGACAGCCTGGTACATCCCATGAACAGGCTGTCAGGGACCGCGCGCAGGTTTGTGGGCAGGACAATGGCTTCCAGGGAAGTGCAGTACTGAAAGACACCGCTTCCCAGTTCCGTAATCGGTCCGGTGAGATAGATGGACTGCAGAAGGGACATATCGGCAAAGGCGCGGTCGCCGATATAGGTCACCGTATAGGGCAGGACAACTGTGGTGGCGCCATTGCCTAAAAAGGCTTCGCGGCCGATTCCCACAACAGTCTTGCCGTTTGCCGAGGTCGGGACGCTGACAGAGCGATCATAGCCGCTGTAGCGGCTGAGATACAGCGTCTGGGAGCCGGATACATCGGTCCAGAGAAAATCGGTGCCGTCGGCGAGGGCACACCCCAGACAGAGCAGAAGAAGGATCGTGGTAGCAATAACTCTTTTCATGGTATCACCTCATGGTTTACTCCATACTAGAAACGAACTAGAAACGAATCAGAACACAGATTTCATCCCGTACCGGGAAGCTCTTGCAGGGAAAGACAGAGCCCGGTATCATGAGACAAAGGAGATGAAAGAATGATGCGGGATTATCAGTCCATTGAGGAAGTGCTTCATGACTTTGCACACCTTTCGGAAGAAGCGGCCGACCGTCTGAAGGGACACGACGGCAGTTTTACGCTGGCGCTGCGGGACGGGCGTGTCTATTCCCTGGTGCTGAAGGACGGTGCGGCGCAGCTGGTGCCGGAACTGTCAGAATGCGACTGCCGTGTTGAGAGCGATGAGAAGACGCTTCTGGAACTGCTCGCGGGCAGACTGCATCCGGCCAAGGCGCTGCTGCTGCGTAAGGTGCGCGTGCAGGGGAATATCGCCAAGATCATGGAACTGATCAGCCTTATATAGGAAGCGGGAGCGTCTGTCCGTGCTGACAGATCGGAATCATGATTCCGTCATGAATGAGATAGCCTTCGCCGCACAGCAGATGGCAGGTCTCGTCCTCATAGACATAGCTTCCGTCAGGAATAGCCAGGAAACGCTGGCCCATGCTGTCGGGAAAGGTGATCTCTTCAAAGAGCCTTTTTCCGTCCAGCACGTCATAGCGCACCTTCTGGAGATGCGGCACAATCTGGTATTGCGTCAGTCCAAGTCCCGGGAGAAAGCGCGGGAAAGAGGGATCCGACTCTCCGGTTTCTTCCGGCTGTGCATAGACGGTGGCAGCCGCATTCATGGACCCGGCCGAGATACCCAGAACCGTTCCGCCAAAGCGATGAAAGGTATCCCGCAGACGAATGGATGCGAGAAAACGGTTCTGTGTGGGAACGTGTCCGCCGCACAGAAGGATCAAGTCGGCCTTTTCTGCCAGGGCATGCGCCTGTACGGCATTCCGGCTGTCCAGAATGGCACTGTGCCCCGGCGGGTAGCCATCAAAGGCCAGGGCTTGCCCGAATTCCTGCAGCATACGATCATTGTGCGTGTGCGCTTCAGGATCTGCACTGACAAGCAGAAGACGCGGACGACGCGGCAGTGCGGCGTACAGTCTTTGGGGAAAGCCATTCTCCCGCTGGTAGATAAAGGCAAGGCCCGTGCTCTCCGGCGCGGGAATGCACGGAGAACTGGAAAGAATCAGGTGCATGCAATCACTTCCTGTGAGAATAGATACATGGTAACACGTTCTTTGCATAAGGAAAAGCCTATGCCTACGGACTGTGAAATCTGGGCAGAAACCTTGACAAGGTGCCCATGTACGCTATAATTTTGGCAGTAGCTCAGTGAGAGCTGAAATCGTTAAGGAGGCATATATTCATGAAGAAGTTTTTGGCGTTCCTTCTGGCAGCTATGATGCTGCTTGGTTGCATGGCCGTGGCTGGCGCGGAAGACCGTGTCGGTGCGGATCCGGAACTGGTTGCAGCCGCCCAGGAAGAGGGCGAACTGGTAGTGTATGGTTCCTGTGAGGAGCCCTATCTGATTGCGGCCTGCCAGCACTTTGAAGAACTGTACGGCATCAAGGTCAGCTATCAGCGCCTGTCGACCGGTGAGGTTCAGACCAAGATTTCCGAGGAAAAGGGCAATCCTTCCGCAGATGTATGGTTTGGCGGCACCAATGATCCCTACAACGAGGCGGCAGCCCAGGGACTGCTGATGGCTTATGAAGCGAAGAATGCCAGCCATCTGCTCAAGCCTTTCTACCAGGATCCGGACGGTTACTGGTACGGCATTTATCAGGGCATCCTCGGGTTCATGGTCAATACAGAGGAACTGGCTCGTCTGAATGTGGAAGCACCGAAGACCTGGGACGACCTCCTCAAGGAAGAATACAAGGGACTGATCTGGCTGTCCAACCCGAACACCGCCGGCACGGCCAAGCTGGTGATCAACACCATGGTACAGATGAAGGGCCATGATGAAGCCATGAAGTATTTTGTGGAACTGGACAAGAACATTGCGCAGTACACCAAGTCCGGCTCTGGCCCCTCCAAAAAGGTGGGCGTTGGCGAGTGCGTAGTGGGTATTGGCTTCCTGCATGATGGTGTATACCAGATTCTGCAGGGCTACGACAATATTGACCTGATCATCCCCGAAGACGGTACTTCTTATGAGATCGGTTCCACTGCCATTTTTGAAGGTGCCGAGCATGAGAATGCTGCCAAGCTGTGGGTCGAGTATGCGCTTTCTCCGGAATGCGTCGAACTGGCGGATGATGCAGGCAGCTATCAGTTCCTGGTGATTGATAATGCCGAACAGCCTGCGGCACTGGCTTCGTTTGAGAGTCTGGATCCTTCCAAGACCATCGAGTATGATTTCGCAGACGCGAAAGCCAATACCAGCAAGTATGTTCAGGATTACTTTGATGCGCTGGGCGCTGCGGCTGACGACCGTTTCAAGACTGAGTAAAGTATGCTGAATGAACCGCGCAGCGCATGCTGCGCGGTTTTTTCGAAAATAATGGGAGGAGGAAAGGTGAATGACGGCGCGCGGCAGACAGAGCGCAAGACTGGACCGCAGAAAATTCTTTGGGGATCCGGTGCTTGTGGGAACCATCATTCTGTTAACCCTCTTTTTATGCCTGTTCATTCTTTATCCGCTGGCTACACTGCTGCTTGACAGTGTACTGGTGCGACAGACGCAGCTGTATTCCGTTACAGCACTTCTTCAGGAAGAGAAAACCTACTACCGTGCAGATGGACAGGTGGCAGATAAGGATGGCGATGCCATATTTGCCCTGCTTTCGTCGCCGGTGGAAGGACTGGAAGACAAGCTGGTTCCGCTATATGCCAAGGGCGGTCTTTTCTCGAGGCAGGCAACCCTGAAAGAGGCGGGGAATCCTCTGTTTCTGAAGGTTGTGAACAGCCGTGACAGAACGGTATACCTGTCTGTAGATGATCTGCTTACTGTACAGAGCGTTCCTGCAACATATCGGGCGAACAGCCGTCTGATCAAGAAAATGGATGGCATAGAACCGGAGGATGTATGTATACAGCTGAACGCGAACCAGTGGACGCTTGACGCGTTCCCACGGATTTTCAAGGATTACACGTTCAACCGGGCGTTGCGGAACACACTCCTTTTAGGTGCAATCACGGGCTTCGGTTCTCTTCTGATCGGTCTTCTGTTTGCCTATGTGGATGTATATGTGCATATTCGTTCCCGCTTTGCCAAAAAACTTTTTGATGTCGTGTCCATGCTTCCGGTGGTATCTCCGCCTTTTGTACTGAGTCTTTCCATGATTCTGCTTTTTGGACGCGGGGGACTGATTACCAGAAAGCTTTTGGGCATCTATGACTCGGACATCTATGGGCTGTGGGGGATTGTGATTGTACAGACACTGACTTTCTTCCCTGTTGTGTACCTGATGCTCAAGGGACTTCTCAAGAACATTGATCCGTCCATGGAAGAAGCCGCACGGGATATGGGGGCCAGCCGCTGGAAAGTCTTCATGACCGTAACGCTGCCGTTGATGCTTCCCGGCCTTGGGAATGCATTTCTTGTCACGTTCATTGAGTCGGTGGCTGACTTTGCCAATCCCATGATTATCGGCGGATCCTTTGATACGCTGGCTACGACGATTTATCTGCGCATTACCGGCGGCACCTATGATATCAACGGTGCGTCGGCGATGGCGGTTGTGCTTTTGGCGCTGACGCTGTGCCTGTTCCTGATTCAGAAGTATATTCTGGAAGCAAAGACGGCGGCGACACTGACCGGGAAGGCTTCCCGTGTGCGCATGCTCATAGAGGACAGGTCAGTGCGCTATCCGCTGAGTCTTTTCTGTGTACTGGTTTCCATTTTTGTGGTGCTTATGTATATCGCTGTGCCTTTTGGTGCCCTGTTTAAGCTATGGGGCAGGGACTACAGTCTGTCGACGAAGTGGTTCGCGCAGATGTTCCGAGAGGGCGGCTGGAAGGCGTTTAAGGACTCCTTTATGCTGTCCCTGATTGCATCCCCGGTGACGGCGCTTCTGTCCATGATTATTTCGTACCTGGTGGTGAAACGGAAATTCCATGGAAAAGGCTTTATTGAGTTTGTATCCATGCTGGCCATGGCTGTTCCCGGAACGGTTCTGGGCGTAGGCTTTATACGTGGGTTTGCGGGCGGCGTATTCCGGACCGGGTTCCTGCAGAGCATTTATGGCACAGGTCTGATTCTGGTCATCGTGTTCGTGGTGCGTTCCCTGCCGGTAGGTACGCGCAGCGGCATATCCGCCCTGCGGCAGATTGACAAGTCCATTGAGGAGTCTGCCTATGATCTGGGAGCTGGCAGCGGCAAGGTATTCACATCCGTGACGCTTCCGCTGATCAAGGATTCCTTCTTAAGCGGACTGGTAACAACGTTTGTCCGTTCGATCACAGCCATTTCCGCGGTCATACTTCTGGTGACACCGAGATATCTGCTCATCACATGTCGCATCAACGAGTATGCTGAAAAGGGCGAGTATGGCGTGGCATGCGCCTATGCAACGGTGCTGATCGCCATTACTTACGCAGCGATCCTGATTATGAATGCTGTGATCAGGAGATTTGGCACCAGCCGGACGACGGGCGAGACGAAATGACGGGGAGGAATGGAAAAATGGCAGAGAAGAAAAAGAAGGGCGTGCGCCTGGAGCATATTTCCAAAATATATCAGGACCCGAAAACGCATGTGGACTTCTATGCAGTCAATGATGTATCTTTGGATATCGCACCAGGAAGCTTCATTACATTGCTGGGCCCCTCGGGCTGCGGAAAAACAACAACGCTTCGCATGATTGCCGGCTTTGAAAGTCCGGATGCCGGAGAAATCTATCTGGGTGGGGAACCGATTAATGCACTGACGCCCAATAAGCGTGATACGGCCATGGTGTTCCAGAGCTATGCGCTGTTTCCGCACTATAATGTGTTTGACAATGTGGCCTATGGTCTGAAACTTCGGAAAGTGCCCAAGGATGAGATTCAGAAGCGCGTGAGTGACATTCTCAAGCTTGTGGAACTCGGGGGCATGGAGGCACGCATGACCAATCAGCTCTCCGGTGGACAGCAGCAGCGGGTCGCACTGGCCAGAGCACTGGTTGTTGAACCGGGCGTACTGCTCTTTGACGAGCCACTGAGCAATCTGGATGCCAAGCTGCGCGTGCAGATGCGCACCGAGATCCGTCGCATCCAGCAGATCCTGGGGATCACAGCGATCTATGTAACCCATGACCAGTCAGAGGCCATGTCCATCTCCGACCAGATTATTCTCATGCGCCAGGGCGTTGTCGCGCAGATGGGTACGCCTACGGAAATCTATTATCATCCGAACAGTGAGTTTGTCGCCGACTTTATTGGTGAATGCAATTTCCTGGAAGGCGTTGTAGAGGGAAAGAAGGACGGATTCCAGGTCAACGTGGATGGACATCTGGTGGACTGTGCCACAGGACGCGATACGGCGGCAGGGGAAAAATGCAAGGTGGTTGTGCGGCCGGAGGCCATTACAATTGCCGATACAGGGCTTCTTCCCTGTAAGGTGGAACTGAGCTGCTTTATGGGCTCGTATCAGAACTATCATGTGCGCGTGGGGAATACACTGGTAAAGATTGCGGACAATTGTCCTGTGAACAAAAAGGTTTATAATGTGGGTGACAGCGCATTTATTTCCTTTGACCGTGCCTGTGCACACTTACTGTAATTAAGGAGGCAGGAAAAATGACCATCTATTCCGTATACGATGAAGCGTTCCGGCCCTATGGCCGTGTGGTGGAGGGGTATGAAACCGCCGGTATTCTGGAAGCACTGAAGAAGACGCCTGTGCCGGAGAGCACTGTGTATACGCCCCGTGAGGACATTCTGCATGCGGCAGAAGGCGCTGCGGAACTGGGTGACGGTCTCTACGGCGGCATGCCCTATCAGTTCGGGTACTGCAATGGACATAATCGAAAGCTGAATTGTCTGGAATACCACAGGGATTCGGAGTTTAATCTGGGAACGCAGGATTTTATTCTGCTTTTGGGCAAACAGGAGGACATTATCGACGGCATCCTGGACACGAATACGGTCAAAGCCTTCCAGGTGCCTGCAGGCGTGCTGGTCGAGGTATACGCGACTACGCTGCATTATGCACCGTGCCATACGGATGCGGTCAAGGGCTTCCAGGTACTGGTGGCGCTGCCGGCCGGGACAAATACAGATTATCGCCCGGGTGACAAGCGCAATGTGATGGACCGTATGCTGTGGGCGAGGAACAAGTGGCTTCTGGCGCACCCTGACAGTGATGAAGCTGCGCAAGGCGCTGTAGTGGCGCTGAAGGGCGAAAACATTGATCTTGACGCATGAGAGAAAAGAAACCGCCGGGCACGAAAATGTGTCCGGCGGTTTTGCGGTACAGTGCATCGGCTTACGCGATCCGATGAATGACCTCAAGTCCGCTCTCCCGGGCATAGGCAATGGTCTGCAGCGTATTCCCGGGAAGATCGGCGGAAAGGGCAATCAGGCGGGAGGCATGATCCACAATCCAGCGGTCACGGAGCAGAAGACAGTCCTCGGTGTACCGGGGGGAGAGCGTTTTTACAAGGTCCGCGTTTTTCAGAAGCTGGATATACTGCGTTTTCCAGGGCTCTTTCCAGCGGTAGCCGAATCCCGGATAAGGTGTGGCAGCAATCAGGTGCAGGGAAGGCATGTGCGCTCTTTTCCCTATGACGATCTGCGCAGCCCAGATATCGGCACCCATACCGCAGCCAGTAATAAAAGTGACATACCCGTCATCAATGGCGCAGTCGATCTGCGCAGACATCCAGGCCTTGGCTTCTTCTTCCGGGACAGAGAGCTTTTCCGGGCGATGTCCTGCAAAGCAGCATCGCTGATGGCGGAAGGAATCAGCGGGCATGACGAGCACCTCCCGTGTGTCTGAAAAGACAGTGCGCATGGAAAAAACAGACATCAGGCAGTGCACCTGATGTCTGCAAAGATTGTTATGCCAGGTATTTCTGAAGCGTGGCGCGCACGGCACCGGGACCGGCAATCTCTTCTTTCAGAAGGCTGCGTACGGTCTCAGCAAGGCCTGCATCAAAGAGGTTCACGCCAAAGAGCAGCGGATTGGAGAGAATGGGATCCAGATTGCTGCCCACTGTCTCAGGCTTGCCGAAGGTCACGCCTTTCAGCTCTGTCTGGAGCTGGGACAGCATGGGATCCGGCGAAACTTCCATTGGCTTGCCTTCGTCGTCCAGCCCCAGCAGATAGCGCAGCCAGCCGGCCAGTGCCAGAGGAATGGCACAGAGTGTTTTGGGATCGCGTGCGGGATCCGCCATATAGCTCTTAATGGTTTCGCCGAAGCGGATCGGGATTTTCTGGGAGGTGTCCGTGGCAATGCGCTGGGGCGTATCCGGCATGAATACGTTGGGCAGGCGCTGACCGATAACCTCATCAATAAAGGCGCGCGGAGAGAGAATCTTGGGATCCACGACGACGGGAAGACCTTCGTCATAACCGATTCTGTGCACCAGTTTTACCAGATCCTCATCCTTCATCTCATCGGCGATCAGGTTATAGCCCAGCATGCAGCCGTACACAGCCAGTGCGGTGTGCAACGGGTTCAGACAGGTGGTGACCTTCATGCGCTCGGTATTGTTGACGGTTTCCCGGTCAGTGAGATAGACGCCGGCTTTTTCCAAGGCGGGACGGCCGTTGGGAAAGCGGTCTTCGACAACCAGGTACTGCGGGATCTCCGCATTGACAAAAGGCGCGATATAGGTATGGCGGCTGGTGATAACCGGCGCCATGTCCTCGAATCCCAGAGCGGTCAGCTGATCACGGATGACATCGGCAGGACGCGGCGTAATCTTATCAATCATGGACCAGGGGAAGGAAACCTGGGCTTCATCCTTGACATAGGCTGCAAACCCGGCATCCACGAAACCGGCCTTTTCCCAGGCCTCGACCATTTCTACCACACCGGCCTTGAGCTTTTCGCCGTTGTGGCTGCAGTTATCCATACTGACCATGGCAATGGGCTGCTTGCCGGCCCGATACCGCTCATAGAGCATGGCGGCTACAACACCCATGGCGTGGACGGCATGCGCCGGGCCTTTTTCCATATCCTGCGCGGCAGGCGGAGTCAGTTCGCCCTTCATGTTGCGCAGGGCATAGCCTTTCTCGGTAATGGTAAAGGAAACCATCTGCAGGGAAGGCGAACGGAATATGGCTTTCAGGGTTTCCCACTCTGCAGCATTGGAAGCATCGGCGCGCACACCGCGGGCAATGGATGCAATGACCTCGCGCTCCGTGTTTCCGTCCGGACGCAGGCTGACCATCAGCGTCATGGAATCATGGGGATCATAGATTCTGTCAATGATCTCATAGTCAAAGGTTTCAGCGGCAATGATGCCTTCGCTGGCATCGCCTGAGTTGAGCAGGCGCTGCTGAAGGCCAGCGATAAAGCCGCGGAAGATATTGCCTGCGCCGAAGTGCACCCATACAGGGTTTGCCATAGTGGCCTGCGCCATCTGTTTCCAGTCATACGCGGGCAGTGCGACACCGGCCTTTTCATAGCCGGCTTTGTCCTGAATGCCTTGATAGGAAAGCTGCATGGTATCAAACGCTCCTTCTTCAGTCTTTCTGTCCCTTGATGCGGTTCAGTGCTTCCCACAGACCGTTGATATAGGTGGCGCCGAGTGCACGGTCGTACAGTCCGTACCCCGGACGGCCCTTTTCATCCCAGATCATGCGGCCATGGTCTGGACGGATATAGGTATCGGGGCATGTGTCATAGATGGCATCCATAATGGCGAACATGTCCAGGTCTCCCTCACGGCTGAGGTGACTGGCTTCGCGGAAGTGGTGATAGCCCAGGAACTTGACATTGCGTACATGCATGGCACCGATCCGGTTCATTTCGCCGAAATGACGGATAATGGAAGGCACATCGTTGTCGGGATTGGAGCCCAGAGAGCCGGTACACAGGCACAGGGTATTGGCGGGCGAGTCATGCAGGGCGACAATCTTGTCAAAGTCAGCCTGGCTGTGGGCAATGCGCGGGAGACCGAAGATCGGCCAGGCGGGATCATCCGGATGGCAGGCCATGCGGATGCCGACTTCTTCGCACACCGGGATAATGGCGTCGAGGAAATACTTGTAATTCGTGCGGAGCATGTCAGGCGTCATGCCCTCATACTGCTTGAGCGTGGTCTCCAGAAGCGCGAGGCGTTCGGGTTCCCAGCCGGGCAGGGTAAAGCCGTGACTGTCCTCAGCGGTCTTGCGGACAATCTCCAGCGGGCCCATTTCACCCAGGTCCTTTTCGTCAAAATAGAGGCTGTTGGAGCCGTCTTCGGGAATGACACGGGCCAGGTCGGTGCGCAGCCAGTCAAAGACAGGCATGAAATTGTAGACAATGACTTTGATTCCATACTTGGCCAGATTCCGTATGGTGGAAATGTAGTTTTCAATGTATTCGTCGCGACGGCCAATCCCCATTTTAATGTCCTCATGGACATTGACGGATTCGATGACCTCACATTCCAGACCAGCGGCATGGACTTCGTCCACATAGGCCTTGATTTCATCCTCTTCCCAGTTTTCACCGGCAGCCTTGTCAATAAAGCCCATAAGACCTGTCATGCCCGGAATTTGGCGGACATACTTCAGGGGAATGGGGTCAATCTTGCTTCCGTACCAGCGGAATGTCATTTTCATGGGAATGCCCTCCTTATGAAGTCGTAGGTATACCAGGATTCTAGCATAGCGCTTCATGAATGTCTATGGAACGAAATGCATTTTTTGTCCACTATAGGTTGCAAATCGTATCTTCTGAAGGGATACGGAAGGCCAATGTCGAATCAGTGGGAAAGATGCGGAGAGCGGGATCGGGCTGCGCTGTTTACTGAAAAGTCTGCCCGGTCGATGACGGCGCCTGCATTTCGCATGCCAGAGACAAACCTGAAACGGAGGAAAACAGACAATGCTGAACATGGGAATCCTGGCGGCCGGCGGTATTGCACATTCCATGGCCAAAACACTGTCCGGCATGTACAGGGAGGACGGACGTGCACGGCTGTATGCGGTCGCTTCCCGCTCTCAGGAGAAAGCGGATGCTTTTGCGCGGGAACAGGGTGCTGAGAAAGCCTACGGCAGCTATGAACAGATGCTGGAGGATCCCAGCGTCGATCTGGTGTATGTGGCATCGCCGCACTCGCATCATGCGGAGCACATGAAGCTGTGTCTTGCCTATGGAAAGCCTGTTCTGTGTGAGAAAGCATTCACAGCCAATGCTGCGCAGGCGCGGGAAGTGCTGGAGGAGGCAGAAAAGAAGCAGATCCTGGTTACGGAGGCAATCTGGACGCGCTACATGCCCTATCGGCGTATGCTGAACGATCTCATTGAAAAAGGCACGATTGGAAAGGTGCATACTGTCACGGCGAACCTGGGGTATGACATTGATACGGTACCGCGTCTTGTGGAGCCTTCTCTGGCAGGCGGTGCACTGCTGGATGTAGGCGTCTACTGTCTGAACTTTGCGTCCATGGTTCTGGGAAACGATATTGAGCGCATGCAGGCCAGTGCCCTGTACTTTGCAACAGGCTGCGACAGACAGGATACCATCGCGCTGATGTACCGAAGCGGAGCCATGGCGAGCCTCATGTGTTCGGCCATGTGCCTGACGGACCGGGTGGGAACCGTGTACGGCGAGGACGGCTGGCTGAAGGTGGACAACATCAATAATCCTTCCCGGATTGAGGTGTGGAAGAAGGAACAATGGGGACAGGGACCGGCAGAGGTGATTTCTGTACCCAGGCAGATCACAGGCTATGAGTACCAGGTAGACAGCTGCATCCGTGCCCTGCGGGAGGGAAGGATTGAGTGCGAGGAGATGCCGCATGCGGAAACGCTCTCGCTTATGGAGCAGATGGACAACATTCGCCAGCAGACCGGTGTGGTGTATCCTTTTGACGCATAAGAATAAGGAACAGACCCCAGGGGCTGCTGTTGGGGGCGGATCAGGCGCTAATGGCTGAAATGGTGCGGCAGTAAGCAGGAAAGCGTATTCTCCAAGGAAAAGCCATACGCAAAACCCTCCTCTCCATACAGAAGAGGAGGGTTTTTGCGTGAATACGCTTGTCAACAGGCAGCCGATTATGCCATGAGCGCATCTGCCAGGGCTTCCAGCGCGGGGATATCGGTGGCCTTGGGCGCACCCTTCAATGTGACGACCGGTTCCAGGATGTTCAATTCCTTGCAGCCTTCCAGATCCGCCTTCATGGTCTTGGCGGCCATCGGTGCCCAGGAGCCGTTTTCGATCAGGCCTACAGTGCGCTTCTGCCAGTTCTTGGCCTTCAGGTGATGCAGGAAATCATCCATGGCGGGCATAACCCCTGCGTTATAGGTGGAAGCGGCCAGCACAACCTTGCCGTACTGAAAGGCACGGGCCAGCGCTTCCGCTTCATCGTCCCGGGCCAGATCAGCCAGCATAATGTCTCCTGCGCCTTTCTGATCCAGGATATCCGCCAGCTTTTCGCATACGGCGGCGGTGTTTCCGTGCAGGGAAGCGTAGGCAATCAGAACTCCGCTGTCTTCGGGCGTGTAGGTGGACCATGCCTGATATTTTTCCAGGACATGCGGGATTTCCTTGGAAAGCTTCGGACCGTGCAGCGGAGCAATTTCTTCAATGGCAAGCCCTGCCGCCTTCTTCAGTACGGCCTGCACCTGCGTGCCGTACTTGCCGACAATATTCAGGTAATAGCGGCGTGCCTCATCGTCATTCCAGTCGGGTGCTGTGTCAAGGGCGCCGAACTGACCGAATGCGTCGGCGCTGTAGAGCACTTTATCGTCCGTGTCATAGCTCATCATAACCTCTGGCCAGTGCACCATAGGCGCCATGACGAACTGGAGGTGATGATCGCCCAGATCGAGCGTGTCACCTTCCTTAACGACATGACGCGGCGTGTCGCCGAGCATGAAGTAATTATCCAGCATCTGGAATGTCTTTGCGTTCCCTACAAGTGCTGTGCCGGGATACACATCCAGGAAAGCCTGCAGAGAGGAGGCGTGGTCGGGTTCCACATGATGGACGACCAGATAATCCGGCTTTCTGCCGCCCAGGGCCTCCTTCAGGTTGGCAAGATAATCTGCCTGTTTGCGCAGATCAACAGTATCAAGTACGGCGGTCTTTTCGCCGAGAATCACGTAGGCATTGTAGGACATGCCGTCCGGGACATAATACTGACCTTCAAAAAGATCGATTTCGTGGTCGTTGACACCGATATATCGAACATTGGATGCTTGCATGGGATTGCTTCCTCCTCCTTTGGGATGGAAAGCATTATACAGGAAGATGCCGGGCTTGTACAGAAGTCTTGTGCCTGCAGACAATCGCACATCGCTGTGCCGCATGATCCTGATCTGCGGCGCAGCGCTTACTTCTCTGCAGCCTTGAAGTTATAGACCGGCTGAATGATCTCCACAATGTCCACTGATTCCCGGATGACGTCAGTGATATCTTCCAGCCGCTTATAGGCCATAGGTGCTTCATCGATGGTTTCCAGACTGACCGTTGTGGTATAGATGCCCTTCATGGCATCTCTGTATGCCTCCAGAGAGAGCGATGCCCGGGCTTCTTTCCGGGACATGATCCGGCCTGCGCCATGCGGCGCGGAATGGTTCCATTCGCTGCTGCCGCGACCGATGGCAATGATACTTCCGTCCCGCATGTTAATGGGGATCAGCACACGCTCTCCGGCATGCGCGGCAATGGCGCCTTTGCGCAGAATCATTTCTTCCGTGTCAATGTAGTTGTGAACGGTATGGAAGCTTTCCAGGGCGGTAAGCCCGGTCCTTGCGAGAATCAGTGAGGCCATGGTTTCCCGGTTCAGGGCAGCAAATGCCTGGCAGATCTTCACGTCATGCAGATAATCCGAAAGATGTGAGCCTTCCAGAGGACACAGACTGTCCGGTGCGGTCTTATGATTGCATTGGATGCGCAGGTCATCGAGCTGTTTCTGGATCTCCTTCTCACGGCCTTCTGCTTTCAGTTTTGCAATAAGTGCCGGGGCGGCCCTGTGATAGTCTTCCTTGCCCTCGGCGATATCCACAGCCAGCTGCTGGTAGTATTCGCAGACCTGTTTTCCGAGATTCCGGCTGCCGGAGTGGATCACCAGCCACAGTGAGCCGTCTTCTGCGCGGTCGACTTCAATAAAGTGGTTTCCGCCCCCCAGCGTTCCCAGGGCACACTGCAGCTTGTTGCGTCTTCTGAGCTTGTGAAAACAGTGCAGTTCTTCCAGCGCAAAGGATGCCTGCGGTATTTCCCATAAGTTCTGCCCGCTGGGAATCCAGTGGCAGACTTCATCGAGAACGGCAAAGTCGATGCATTTCCTGTCAAGCCTTACAGCGTACATGCCGCAGCCGATATCTACGCCAACCAGATTCGGCACGGCCTTTTCCTGTATGGTCATGGTTGTGCCGATCGTGCATCCTTTTCCGGCATGCACATCGGGCATGATCCGGATGCGGCTGCCTTCTGCGAATGCCTGGTCGCACAGCAACTGGATCTGTGCAACTGCGACAGGCTCAATGTCCTTCGCATAACAGACAGCCGTGGCGTATTGGCCTTTGATTTCCATATGGATTCCTCCTCTTTGGACGGTACAGTGGGATTCTTGGCCTTCCTGCAGTGCTGCGAAAGCAATCCTTTCTGTGCAGTCAATCGTCTGTCATACGGCATTTTGCAGACAGAATCTCATTCATGGAGACGGAAAAGATACAGGAAAGCGCGACCAGATTTTCAATGGTGGGGAGCGTTTCGCCGCGCTGCCACTTATAGATGGACTGCGGCGTGGTAAAGCCGAGAAGTCTTTGAAGGTCACGCACGGACATGCCTTTTTCCGTGCGCAGAGAAACAATCTTCTGCCCCGTACGTTTCATATCGACGGCAGGAATCAGCATGGGGATCTCCCTCCTTTCAGGCAGGATGTGACGCAGGCAGCCGAATGTATCGGAATGTCTGGCGTGGAACATACAGGACGCAAAAAACGCCCATTCGCAACGGAATGGGCGTATACAGTCCAGGTCTTCCTCTGACTATGAGAGCCTGATATGCCTTATGACACCGATATTCCGTGCACAAAAACAGACGCATCGTGGAGAATGCGTACGCTGAGCCTGAATATAGGTATGCACGGACATGAGCAGCATCGTGGGTCAGGACTCCTTTCATCTGATTTCGCCTTATACTAGCATGCCGGAAAGATTTTGTCATTAACCTGTCAGGATAATCCAGGAAAAATCTGTGTTCTGAGCAGGTTTCTATTATTCGTGTTTCAGTGCGGTTTGCGGCCATTGTATATCCTTGCTCACCTGACAGTGATGGCTTCCTGTTCCTTCTGCTCTTTGGCAGCATGCTTCTACTTATGAAATCCTGCTGCCAACAGCAAGCGTCAGAAAAGTTCAATGTCTTAAGCCGCCGGTGTTCTTGACTGCTTGGGGCGCATGGGGACAATCCTGGATCGGGTGAGTTTGCAGTACAGAGAATTCCAAGGCACAAAAGAAAGAAAAAGGGACAGACCGGTCTGTCTGTCCCAGAGAGAATAGCTAATTACCGCATTCGATGGAAATGGAATTGAACAGTCCCAGCAGATCCTCAACCTGCAGCTGCTTCTTTTCTTCGCCGGCCTTATCCAGCACCACATGTCCCTCATGCATCATGATGATCCGATCTCCATACGCGACAGCATGGCGCAGGTTATGGGTGACCATCAGGGTAGTCAGCTTCTTCTCACGGACGATTCTGTCTGTGAGAAGCATGACGATTTCTGCGGTCTTGGGGTCAAGCGCGGCGGTGTGCTCGTCCAGGATCAGGAAATCCAGCGGCGTCATGGTGGCCATCAGCAGGGCGAGTGTCTGACGCTGCCCGCCGGAAAGCGCGGCGACCTGAACGCCGAGCTTGTCTTCCAGCCCCAGTCCCAGCGGTGCAAGCATGGCCCTGTAGTCTTCCATCCGCCGGCGGTTTGTCCCGGCAGTGAGTCCATAGCGCTTTCCCTTGTTATCGGCCATGGACAGGTTTTCCAGAATGGTCATGCTGCCGCATGTGCCCATGGCTGGATTCTGATAGACCCGTCCGATACGGGCATAGCGCCTGAATTCCCTCATCTGGGTGATATCCCTGCCGTCCATGAGGATTGTGCCGCCGTCCACCGGAATGGAGCCACACAGGATATTGAGAAGACTGGTTTTTCCGGAACCGTTGGAACCGACAACGGAGACAAAGCTGTGCGTCTGAATGCGCAGGGAGAAATCCCGGAACAGGCACGTCTCATGCACGGTACCCGGGTTGTATACCTTGTCGATATGCCGCAGCTCAAACACGGATATGCACCTTCTTCCGCGTGAATTGGGAGGAGACAAGAATGATCAGGAACAAAACGGCCGTGACCAGTTTCATAAAGGAAGCATCCAGGCCGATCTGTAGGGCCAATGCCACACAGGCCTTGTAGAGTATGGAACCGATCAGGGCCATGGTCGTGGAGCGCAGGAAGGAAAAGCGATGGAAGAGATTGGTTCCGATGATCACGGAAGCCAGGCCAATGACCATGGCGCCTGTTCCCATGGAAATCTCAAAGAAGCGCTGCTGCTGCGCCATAACGGCGCCGGCGAGAGCTACCAGCGCATTGGCAATCATGAGCCCCAGTATTTTGACGCGTCCCTGATCCTGCGCAAGGGTAGTGACAACGGCCGGGTTATCGCCTACAGCCCGCAGTAGAAAGCCTGCCTTTGTGGAGAGAAACCAGTCCAGCGCGAGCTTAGCGCACAGCGCGATCAGGAGAATAATCAGAAGCGTGGAATAGGGACGAAGAAAGTCGGGAAGGGACTTGGTGAATGCGTTCTTGAACAGGGTGTCCCCGGAAAAGAGCGGCACATTGGCTTTCCCTGCAATATTGAGGTTTACGGAGTACAGGCCTGTCATGGTGATAATGCCGCTGAGCAGGTCCCTGACATGGCATTTGACATGAATGAGTCCCGTGATCAGTCCGGCCAGTGCACCGGACAAAATGGCGCACAGGAGCGTCAGAACCGGCGGCATGCCTGCCAGCGTCAGCACAGCGGATACAGCGGCGCCCAGGGGAAAGGACGAGTCCACGGTCAGGTCCGGGAAGTCCAGGATTCGGTAGGTAATCAGAAGGCCCAGAGCCAGAATTCCATAGATCAGGCCCTGCTCAAGAATGCTCAGAAGCATAGCATAACCAGCTTTCCCAAGAAAATGGAGAGAGACCCCGGCAATGCAGCCGGGGCATGGTGCGTTATTCGTCCATGGTCACGGAAATGGCGCGGGACACCAGGGCTTCCGGTACACTCAGACCGTACTGTGCCAGCGCTTCCTCGTTGATGTACAGATAGGAATTGGAAATGATCTCAAAGGGAATCTCGGAAGCCTTGGCTTCGCCCTTCAGGACACGGGCGGCCATGCGGCCGGTCTGACGGCCAAGCTCCAGGTATTCTATGCCCTCGGAGGCCACACATCCCAGGCGTACCTGTTCGATTTCACTGCCATAGACCGGTTTGCCGGCTTCTGCGCTCATTTCCAGCACCAGAGGCAGGGACTGAACGACGGTATTGTCGGTCAGATTGGTGGTGCAGTCCACCTGCGGCAGCAGCGCTTCCAGGGCCAGCGGGATATCGGCACCGGTGGAGATGCCTTTGTCCACAATGGTAAAGCCATACTCGGGCGCCAGCGCCTGATATGTCGCCAGGGAGGAGTCGGAGTTGGTCTCGGAGGTGGTGTGCAGGATACCGATGCGGGTAGCGTCCGGCTGCAAGGCGCGGATGAGCTTAAGCTGGGCTTCCACGGGCAGTGCGTCAGACGTGCCGGTCACTTCGCCGGGGTTGCTGCCGTCGGCATTTGCCAGCTGGGCGGCGACTGGATCGGACACGGCGGTATAGATGACGGGAATCTCGCGGTCCTGTGCGGCATTAAAGCAGCTCATGGCGACAGGGGTTGCCACAGCGCAGATGAGGTCGTAATGCCCGTTTACGAAACGGTCTGCGATCTGCGCGGCAATACCGGTATCCGCGTTGGCATTCTGCAGGTCGAACACAATGTTCTCACCCTCCACAAAGCCTTCTTCGGCCAGGCCTTCCTTGAAGCCCTGGACGCAGTTGTCAAGGGAACCGTGCACGGCAAACTGGGAGATGCCGATGTGAAGCGTATCCGCCATAGCTGTCGGGCACAGTGCCAGGACCAGGGCGAGGGACAGAATCATCGAAAACAGTTTTTTCATAGGGGACCTTCCTTTCTGATTCCACAAGGGAATAATAGATTGAAAAAACGCCCCAGACAGGTTCACTGTCTGAGGCGGTATTTCCGCGGTGCCACTCAGTTTCATCCCCGCTTTCCAGGGGATGCACTCTGTCACATACCTTCGATATGTGCCGCCTGGATCACGGGTGCGGTATCCCGTCCCGCCCTACTTGGTTCGGACGAGCCCTCCGAAGTCCATTCGCGAACCGTATGCATATTACCGTTCCACTCTCGGCAACTCCCTGTCATGCACCTTAGGTCCGCTACTCCTCTTCGTCACAGGTTTGATCTGGAATTGCAAGGATCATAGCGCAAGAAAGTCTGTCTGTCAAGAGAAAAAATGATGGAGGGTGGATGGAAGTCACAGATCCATACCGGCAAATCCGTTCCAGACAGGCTTCCCGGTATAGGTGAGAATCGGCGCCTCGCCGCGCAGTGCGCGCAGTACGCTCAGCGCCATGGCGTCCTGTTCCATTTCTCCGGGATAGACCGTGATCGGTGCGATCCAGCCGCAGCGCCTTTCCAGGCCTTCCACCAGGTCCGAAAAGCGCATGAAACCGCCGGTCAGCAGAATACCGTCCACCTGTCCGCACAGCACAGTCGCCATTTCCCCGATCATCTTGGCGATCTGGTAAATCAGAGCGTCCCACACCAGGCAGGCCTTGGGATCCCCCTGATCCACCAGACGGTGAATCGTATCGGCATTCGCCGTTCCGAACAGGTCCACAAAACCGCCGGAGGAAGAGCACATGCGGCGTACGTGTGCCAGAGAAGTGCTTTCGATATAGTCCAGAAGCGGAAGGATCGGCACAGACCCAATACGCGTAGGGGTAAAAGGACCGTCACCGCCGGCGCCTACATTGCCGTCCACCATCTGTCCGTGGTCATGCGCGTTGACGGTAATACCGCCGTCAATATGCGCAACAATGAAATTACAGTCCTCATATCGTCTGTGCAGCTTTTTTTCTGCATGCACCTGTGCGGTTGCCTTCTGATTCAGCACATGGAACTGTGCATTGCGGTATACGCCCTTGATGCCTGTCAGGCGCGCCACATCGGTCATTTCATCCACATTGGTGGGATTGAGCGTATAGGCCTGCTTTCCGGTTTTTTCGGCCAGTACATAGGCCAGCATGACGCCCAGCTTCGCCGGGTGTTCGCTTCCGCCGACGCCTCTTTGCGTATCTGCAAAGAGCAAGCTGTCAATCCGGGTAACGCCGCCCTTCTGTGTATGCGCACTGCCTCCGCGGCCGACAAATACGTCTACATCGGCCAGTGTACTGCCATGCTTCGCAAGCAGATCCAGAATGACCTTTTCCCGGAACGCCATCTGATCATTCACGTGCGGAAAACGGTTGAGCTCCGGCGCGTCGTGAAAGACATTCTCCTCCCAGAGAACGCTTTCATCCCGGTACAGGCTGAGCTTGGTAGAAGTGGAACCGGGGTTGATGACAAGCAGTGTCATGCCTTATCCGCTCCTTTCCCGGCATCTTTGGCTGCAAGCGTATGAAAAGCAGCGGCCCGCCCCAGACGGTTCATGACGGCGAGTCCCACGCCTTCGGGGGGCAGCACTTCACTGTAAATGCAGTCCATATGCTCTGCGTCCAGCTCCCGCAGTACGTCAAAGAGCCGGTGCGCTGTCTCCTGCGGCGCAAGCCGGGACCCCAGGTCATGGGGATGGCAGGCACGGAGCGCTTCCATATGCTCATGAAAGCAGAGCACGCAGGCGGTTTTCCCGTCTGCGACAGCCTGACGATAGAGCCGGGGGAGTGCCTGCAGGACCTCTTCCTCGCTGCCGGTCACCAGTGTAATGGCGCCTTCGGGTGCGTAATGCCGATAGCGCATGCCAGGGGACAGCGCGACTTCGTTCTTTCCCAGCGGGCGGAGTATGCTCGGAGCCAGGTCCACGGTTCCCAGTACGCTTTCCAGCTGCGCTTTCGTAATTCCGCCGGGACGCAGGATCACAGGCGTGCCGTGGCATATGTCAATCACGGTGGACTCCAGTCCGACCTCACAGGGACCGCCGTCGAGAATCAGGGGAATCCGCCCCTGCATATCCTCCAGCACATGCTGGGCTGTGGTGGGACTGGGCTTGCCCGAACGGTTGGCACTGGGCGCCGCAATGGGAAGATTACATGCCTTCAGCAGATCCCGCGCCACCGGATGGGAGGGCATGCGTACAGCGACAGTGGGAAGGGAAGCAGTGACACAGTCGGGAATTCGCGGGGTGCGCGGCATCAGAATGGTCAGCGGTCCCGGCCAGAAGGCGTCCATCAGCGGACGTGCCATGGGCGGAATCTCGCACAGCCCTTCCAGCTGTGCAGTATCATGGATATGTACAATCAGAGGATTGTCAGCGGGACGCCCTTTGGCGGCAAAGATGGAGAGTACTGCGTCTGCATCCAGGGCATTGGCACCCAGGCCATAGACGGTTTCCGTGGGAAAGGCGACCAGCGCGCCATCTGCAAGGAGGCGCGCAGCAAGCGAGAGACTGTCCGCGCTGGCGGGACAAACACGTGTATTCATGAGACAATGCCCAGACTTTCCAGTTTCTTTTTCTGCTCAAACAGACGGAGCGCTTCAACGATCTCGTCCAGATCGCCGTTCATGATATCCGCGATCCGATAGATCGTCAGCCCGATCCGGTGATCGGTAACCCGGCTTTCATGAAAGTTATAGGTGCGGATGCGTTCGGACCGGTCGCCGGTACCGACCTGCAGCCGCCGGGACTCGGCATAGGCGGAATCTGCTTTCTCCCGCATCTGCTGCAGAAGACGAGAGCGCAGAAGCATCATGGCGGTCTCACGGTTGCGCAGCTGGCTCTTCTGGTCCTGGCTGTACACAGACAGTCCGGTGGGCAGATAGGTCAGGCGCACGGCTGAGTCCGTGGTATTGATGTACTGGCCGCCGTGCCCGGTTGAGCGGAACACGTCCATGCGTATATCCTTGGGGTCAATGGTGATGTCTACCTCCTCCGCCTCAGGGAGAATGGCCACGGTACAGGTGGAGGTCTGCTTTTTCCCAGTGGAGTCCGTCACCGGTATGCGCTGCACCCGGTGAACGCCGCTTTCATACTTGAACAGTGAATAGACCCCGCTTCCGCTGACCAGGCATTCCGCTTCCCGCACGCCGCCCAGTCCGGTATCGCTCAGCGCAATGACTTCAAAGCGGAAATGGTGGCGCTGGGCAAAATGCTCATACATGCGCAGCAGGTCCGCGGCAAAAAGGCATGCTTCCTCTCCGCCGGCACCAGCCCGGATTTCCAGCACTACATTGCGGTCCGCATCCGGGTCTTCCGGAAGCAGCATCAGCAGCATCTGCTGCTCGAGCTGTTCCCGTTCACGGGTTAGACGCTGGATCTCTTCCTGTGCCATGTCCGCCATTTCCGGATCTTCACGCATGGCTTCCGCATCCGCCAGGTCCTTGAGCAGCTTTTCGTGCGTTTTCCAGGCGTTCACCTTTTCTTCCAGATGGGAGCGCTCCTTCAGTGCCTTCTGGTAGCGTGCGTTATCGGCGAGAACCTCGGGCTGGGCAATCATGACGGAGAGCTCTTCATAACGCTCGACCATCCACTGGAACTGTTCAAACATGTCCGGGGCTCCTTTCTATCTTCTGCATACAAGCATTCGTGCAATCCCCTGGAAATCCGGGAATACCGAGAGATTCCGGAAACCGGCCTCCCGTGCCAGGGCGGAAACAGAATCAGCTTCGCCGTCGCCGAGCTCCAGCACCAGTTCTCCGCCGGGGGTAAGCACTGTGACAGCGCTCTGCACAAGACGTCGGTAGACTTGCAGACCGTCCGCGCCGCCGTCCAGCGCCAGCCGCGGTTCCTGCATGACTTCGGACTGGAGATGGTCGCACTCGCCGGAGGGAATATACGGCGGGTTGGCGAGGATCAGGGCAAAATGGCCCGCGGCAAAAGGCGTCAGAAGATCGCCCTGCGTCAGCGTGACATCACAGGACAGGCGCGCGGCATTCCGGCGCGCAACAGCGAGCGCTTCCGGGCTGATATCGCTGAGCACCACTTGCAGATCCGGCCGTGCGAGCTTTACGGACAGTCCGATGCATCCGGAGCCGCAGCAGACATCCAGGACACAGGCTGCGTTCGGTGCAGAATGCACGGCATGGGCCACCAGCATTTCTGTTTCGGGACGGGGAATCAGCACGTCATGCGTTACGGAGAAGACGTGCCCGCAGAAGTCGGTCTCTCCCTCGATATACTGAAGCGGTTCCCGCTTTTCCCTGCGGCAGATCAGTGCTTCGTAGGCTTCCTCCTGCAGCGGAGTGAGAAGCGTGTCCGTATCCAGGCGCAGCTCCAGCGCCGGACGCTGGAGAATATCGGATAAAAGATGAGCGGCATCCCAGGTCGGATCCGGGACGCCGCTTATCGTAAGCCGCCTGACAGCGGCCTGTATGGCTGTGCGCGGGGTCATACGGCTTCGGCCTCAGACGCAGGGGTATAGCCGGGCTCGGACTCCTGATATGTCTTGAGTATGCACCAGCCTTCCTTGGTGCGCCTGGCATGCTTGGGAAGCCCGTGCAGCGCGCAGTTCATGGCGACAATCGCGCACTCCAGCATGCCCTCATCCGGCGTGCGGGTGGTCAGACGCTGCATCTGCAGTCCGGGCCAGCGCAGAATCTTCGCCAGGGCTGTATTGGAGTGTGCCAGACCTTTGAGCACTTCATAGCTGGTACCCGCCACAATGGGCAGCATGCACAGATGAAAGAGAAAGCGCACAAAGAAATTGGAGATGGGCACCAGTACGTTCAGCACCAGGAACAGAAGAATGGAGATCATGAATACAATCAGCAGGAAGGCGGTGCCGCACCGGGGGTGCAGCCGGGAAAAGGTCTGCGCATTTTCAGGGGTAAGGGGCAGACCGTTCTCGTTGCAGTACACGGTCTTGTGCTCGGCACCGTGGTACTGAAATGTACGCCGCACATCGGGCACAAAAGAGACTGCAATCATGTAGCCCACCAGCAGAAGAATCTTGACCAGACCGCCAATGAGCGTATATCCCAGGGCAGACATGCCGCCTGTCTTGAGTGCGGTTTCAATGGCAGCGGGGAGCGCCATGAACAGACCGAGCGAAAGCACAACCGCCATGGCAATGGCAAAGAACATGACAATCTTGTCCACACCTTTGCCCAGTTTCTTGGACAGCCATTTCTCAAACCGCGTGGGTTCCTCATCCAGAATGCCCAGCATGGCAGTGGAGTCCTCCAGGGTACGCATGCCGAACACCAGCATGGTAGCCATGTTGACCATGCCGCGCAGGAATGGCTTGCCCATCCAGGGGTGCTTCTCACTGAGGGGCACATAGGGATCTGCTTTGACGACAATGGAATGATCCGGCCGGCGTACGGCAATGGCCACGCGGTTCGGAGCGCGCATCATGACGCCTTCCATAACTGCCTGACCGCCGATATCCACGGGGCAGGATGCCGCTTCTTTCTTACGCATAAAAACCTTCTTTCCGCGGGCCAGTGGCTCACGCAATTAGGATTATATAACTTCTGCTTATGAAAGTAAAAAAACAGAGCCACAAAACCTGCAGCTCTGGTACGGGACTTACTCCATGCCGTAACGCTTCTTGAAGCGATCGACGCGTCCGCCGGTGTCCACCAGCTTCTGCTTGCCAGTGAAGAAGGGGTGGCACTTGGAACAGATATCCACCTTCAGTTCCTTCTTGGTAGAACCGGTTTCAAACGTTTCACCGCACACGCAGCGAACGATGCACTTGCCGTACTGGGGATGAATTTTTTCCTTCATTGCGATTTCACCTCTTTCGCGTATGCAATGAGCGACAATAGCCGCAGGGGAGATTCTAGCATAAACAGGACATGCATGCAAGAGGATTTTTCATACTTTCCGTCCGGCAGCCATCAGCTGCGCCCAATCCTTCATGCGACGGAGCATATCTGCGTTATTTTTTACATGCTCGACCATGGACAGAAGCTCACTGGCCGCCTGAGAGGCGGAAGCGCCTTTCTGCATGGAGCGGATCGTGGAAATGCCCTCCTGCTCCTGCGGGGTAAGCAGCAGGTCCGGCCGGGACGTTCTGGACTGCTCAAAGGAAATGGGCGGATATACGCCGGCACGCTGCAGAGCGGGATCAAAGGTGAGCAGCAGAGTGGCATTCTCCCGGAAATCCTCAACTGTGCTCTCATCGACCTTGTTTCCGCTTTCCACATCCATGGCGGCAATGACGGTAAGACTGCCGCCCTCCCGCAGACAGCGTCCGGCTGAGAAGATTCTCTTGGCGCGGAAGAGAGACACGGGGGAGATACTGGTAGTGGGCCGCGGGGAAGGGGACTGGGCTGCAGTGGGCTGCAGCCTGCACATGCGCATGAGGCTGTCTACGATAAATATGACATCTTTTTTACATTCTACCATCCGCATGCATTTTTCCAGCATCAGATCCATCAGCCGCATCTGGCTTTCCGGTGTCTGCTCCAGAGAAGCAGAGACAATGGAACAGCCCGTCATCTCCCGGTAGAGCGTAATATCTTCCGGCAGCTTCCCGACCAGAAGCATCATGACTTCCGTATCCGGATGCAGCTTGCGGATGGCTTCTGCCAGATGACAGAGAAATTCAGGCTTCCGGGCATCCGGCGGGAAAAGCATCAGTGCGCGCTGTCCGTAGCCCATGGGGGTAATCAGGTCCATGAGCCGGATATCGGTATAGTCCGGATGATCCAGTGACAGGCGGCGGGTGGTATAGACTGGGGTCAGTTCGTCAAAGGAGGAGCGGGCTGTAAGCTCGCCGGAGGGCGTTCCGTTGATACTGTCCACGGTCAGCATGGCCTTGTATTTGTCACCGTCCCGAGGAGGACGCAGCTTCCCGGTGACAAAATCTCCATTGCGCAGGCTGTAGCGGCGTATGACGGCGGAGGACAGATAGATATCCCGGTTGGAGGGAGTGAGGGATTCGGTACGGAGAAAGCCATAGCCGTCGGAATGGATATCCAATGTACCCTGGCCTTCCTCCAGCGTCACATTGATGAGCAGATCGTTAAGGGAAGGCGTCTCATTGCTGTCCCGACGGGGAGCGCTTTCGACACCCGGACGTATCGTATCGCTGGTCCAGCTGGCGACGGGAGGCTCTTTGGCGGTGCCGGACTCACTGCGGTGCACGGGACCAAACCCGCGGGAGCGTGCTGTGTCCGTGTAGGACGGGCGAGTCTCCGCACCCTGCCCGGCGTGACTCATTTCCGGCCCGAAGCGCGGGGCCGAAGTGGACGATGTGCGCGTGGCAGATGCTATATCCTGGACTCTGCCGGCTGTCCACGAGCTGCGCGGACCAAAACCAGTTTTGGTTTCTCCGCTCTGGCGCGTATTGGGATTGGGAGCAGGGTTATGCCACACGGCCCGGAACTGAGGCTGTCCCGCTGCTGCTGCCGGTGCGGCTGGCGCGGCCGGCTGGGGCGAGGCTGTTTCTGGTGCCGTTTCTTCTTTCGCCTGTGCGCGAATGGCTGGCCCAAAGCCCTGGGAATAGACAGGCCGCGCCGAGAACACCGTCTTTTCGGGCGTCCGCGCCAGCGGTGTTCTGGCCAGAGGACTGGCTGCATGAATAATCACGGGAGCCGATGTTTCCGGAAGCTCGGCATCCGATTCCTGCTCTTTGGAGGCGATATACAGCGCATCTTCTCCGTTGTCAAAGCCAGGATCTTCTTTATCCTCTGTGACAAAGGAAACGGGGGCGGATGGCTCTGCCATGGCGTCAAAGAGGCTGGTCTGAACAGATTCTGCTTCCTTTTCGGAGAGACACTGGGCAATACGCTCCACAATCTCGGCCTTATTGATCTTGGCTCCGAGCGGAATCGCGTTTTCCTTGGCGATCTTCCGCAGTTCGATCACGGTTTTGGCGCTGAGTTCCTGTGTAGTCAAATCGATGCCTCCTGTTCATGAGACGATGGATGGGCGGGAGTAAAAAGAAGAATATCACGCTGCACAGCCTGCTCCACTTCGTGGACAAAGATGTCAGGCGGCGTGGATAAAACGGTAAAGCCGGAGGCGCTGAGCAGCGACAGGAGTGCTTCGCGGCGAAGGGTCAGCCGGTTAAAGCTCACGGCTCCGGCACCGTCAGGTTTCATGGCTTCTTTCCATGCGGGCAGAACCCTTCGAAGCATAGCCTGTGTGTGTTCAGGCTTTCCCTGCACAGTGGCGTCGTGCTGCACGCCGTAGGGAAGATCGCAGACAAGCAGATCAGCCGGATGCCGGCGAAGAAGGGAACCGGCACAGGCAGCATCGGCGTGAAAAAAGGAAAGCGAATGCACATGGCCTGTTCGGAACGCTTCCTTATCGGCACCGACGATATAGGTGATCCCGGGAACGCCCTGCCCGGATACAGTCCGTGAAAATGCGTCGCGGGAGAACTTCAGTCGATGATATTCCAGATAACGGCGAAGATAGGTGTCACCTTCCCGGATAGAGGGGGCATGCGCGTCAAGACCGATGCTGTGCATGCCTTTCTGCAGACAGCAGTACAGCGTTGTTCCGCGTCCGCACATGGGATCGAGAACGGTAATCTCGCTTTCCGGGACATCCCAGCGCCGCGCGGCGCTGCGTGCAAGATTGATCAGCATCCGGGTAAAGGGCACATGCGTTTTTCCTTTGTACTTAAGAACCTCGGGCAGATCTTCCGGATAGACATCCGTGGAAAGCGGCGCAAGCGGACAGAGAGTATCGCCCTCGCGGCGGGCCAGCAGAAAAAGCGAAGAATGCATGGAAATGGCATGCAGTACAGACGCGGAAAGCGGCGGGAGGTCACCCGTCAGAAAAAGACATCCGCCAATGGATTCCAGGGTAAAGGAAGGCTCCGCAGCATAGCAGGAGAGAATGTGTTCAAGTTCATGTAAAGCGAGCTCGGCACTGGCCTGTCGATAGCGTATGTTTACGTGCGGAAGCAGCTGAAAGCTGTATCGCAAATTCATCCCTCACAGTAATAGATAGTATCATAAAGTATAGCAAATACGCGGAACGCTTTCAACTAAGGCTGCGGGGAAAGTCGTTATTTTTTTACCCGGCATCTGAAGGGAATATGCGGAAAAAAGGATATAAAAAAAGCCCAAAATCGAAACGATCATGGGCAATTGATACGAAGATTACCACTTGCGCTTGCGGGCAGCTTCTGCCTTTTTCTTACGCTTGACGCTGGGTTTTTCGTAATGCTCGCGCTTGCGAACTTCCTGAATGACGCCTGCACGGGCGCACTGACGCTTAAAGCGTTTCAGAGCACTTTCCAGGGACTCATTCTCGCGTACACGTACCTCGGACACTGTTATCCCTCCTCTCGCTCATCTCGCCTTTACAAAAGCTGGCGAAGACGGACGGACGGCGAACCGTGCCGTCATTATACTGCCTTTATCGGATGTCGTCAATGGTTTTTTTGAAAAAGACGGAAGTCTTTCAAAAACAGTCAGCACTGCAACAATAGTATACCACACAGGCATGGCTGATTATGCAGCACAGAGTGCTGCCTGCCGCTGACATCCGGTCCGATCCGCGCTGCCTCCGGGCAGCTTCAGGCCATGGACTCAGTCATGTGCTTGCCGCCCAGAACATGGAAATGCAGATGAGGGACACTCTGGCAGGCATCGCTGCCGCAGTTGGATACGACGCGGTATCCGCTCTGTGCAATCCCCTCCTGCTCTGCAATCGTCCGGCACGCACGCAGACAGGCGGCCAGCGCTGCGTCTGAGAGCGCATCCACCGCGCTCATGCCGCTGACATGGGTTTTGGGGACAACCAGCACATGTACAGGTGCCATGGGATGGATATCACGGAATGCGTATACATCGTCATCCTCGTAGACCTTGGCGGAGGGAATCTCTCTCCTGATAATCTTGCAGAACAGACAATCGTCCATAGATCAAGACTCCTTTCGAAGTGGTACTGACGGGAATTCCCGCCTGCAGGTATTATAGTGAACCACGCAGGCCCTTGCAATCGTGCTGCATCAGGCTACGGGAGCACCGGAAAGCGTATTCCCGTTACCCGGCCCCAGGATTACCGTGACTTCCGAGCCTGTTTCATAGGCCTTGTTCCCGGAAAGCGCCACATACAGATATTCAGGGGTATAGCCGAAATACTGCCCGTCTTTCTCGGATTCAACCAGTACCTGGGCTGTTCTCCCGTAGAACCGGCGCTGGAAGGCTTCCCGGGTCTTTTCACCTTCTGCAATGAGGAGACGCGCTCTGCGTGCTTTCTCTGCGCGACTCAGCTGGCCCGGCATCTGTGCTGCCGGTGTTCCGCTGCGCGGGGAGAAGGGGAACACATGAATGCGGGCAAACCCGATCTCGGAAAGAAAGGCCATGGTCTCCTGGAATTCAGCTTCGGTTTCTCCGGGAAACCCGGTCAGGACATCCGTAGTGATGGCACAGTCAGGAAACACATCGCGCAGGTTTCTGACTGCATCCCGGTACATCGCAAGGTTATACCTCCGGCGCATGCGGTGCAGTACCGTATCCGAACCTGACTGCAGCGCAAGATGAAACTGCGGGCAGATGCAGGGGAGCGCCGCCAGTCTTCTGGCAAAGTCGGGAGTGGCTATGGTGGGTTCCAGACTTCCCAGACGCAGGCGGTGTACATCCGGAAGGCGTGCGATCATTTCCAGAAGGTCAATCAGCCGGATATCGGAAAGATCCAGGCCATAGCTGGACAGATGAATGCCTGTCAGCACGATCTCACGGTAACCGTGAGCGGTAAGCGTGCAGACTTCATGCACAATCTCAGAGGCGTTCCGCGAGCGCACCGGACCGCGCACGGATGGAATGACGCAGTAGGCGCAGCGGCCGTTGCAGCCCTCCTGAATCTTGAGCGTGGCACGGGTATGCTCCTCCTGACTGGTGACGGAGAGCGGCTCAAAAGGCACACCGTTTTCCAGCTGATCTACCGCAACCTGCTGCGTGCCGGACCGCAGGGCATCCTCGAACAGATCGACCACGGATGCGCGGTGCTGGGTTCCCAGGATCAGACGGGCACCGGTGGAGAGCAGATCCTTTCCCAGGCGCTGCGCGAGACATCCGCAGAGAATCAGTTCACAGCCGGGATAAAGTGCTTTCAGGTGCCGTGCCAGCTGCAGGCTTTTCCGGTCGCCAGTGCCGGTTACGGTACAGGTATTGATGAGATAGATGTCAGCTCTGGTGTCAAAGGGAACAACCGTGTATCCCCGGTCGCGAAAACGCTCCAGCATGGCCTGGGTGTCGTACTGATTGACCTTGCAGCCCAGGGTATGAAAAGCAATGGTCAACGGGATGACACCTCCATTTCCGCGTACAGCGCCATCAGTGCGCTGATGCAGGCAAGCCCGGCCGTTTCGGTGCGCAGGATCCGAGGGCCGAGTGTCAGGGGCAGGGCGCCCAGAGCGGTAAGCGCTTCCATTTCGCTTTCGTCAATCCCGCCCTCCGGCCCGATCAGGATCCCCAGGGAACGGCAGTCCGGATGGGACTGTACAAAGTGCAGGGGCCCCTGCGCTGTCGCGTTTTCCCAGGGAACGAGCAGTGCATCCAGCGGCAGATAACGCGTGATATCGCCAAGAGAAATGGGACTGTCCACCGTGACCATACGGCTGCGACCGGATTGCTTGCAGGCCTCCCTGGCAATCTTCAGATAGCGTTCCCGCTTTTTCTCGTATCCGCTGTCCACGCGGGTGACACAGCGCTGCATGACAACGGGTACAATCCGAATGCAGCCCAGTTCCACAGCCTTCTGGACAATCATATCCATTTTGTCGCTTTTCGGGATACCCTGGAAGAGCGTTATCTGAATGCGCGGTTCAGCGGAGGGGAGTTCCCGGTCAATCGCCATGATGCCCTCCTGCGGATGCAGGGCGGATATATGGCACAGATAGGCACACCCATCAAAGTAGCAGGTGACCGCATCGCCCTGCTGCAGTCGCAGTACCTTCAGCGCGTGATGCACATCTTCTGCGTCCAGCAGAAGTGTATCTTCGCGCCGGGCACTGGCAAAGAATCGATGCATGCTTATGTCCTCCGACAAAGGAAAGCGTTCCATTCACCGCGCTCCTCGCGGCGAAGAATAGTATACCCGGCCTTGACAAGCCCTTCTTCTACCTCATCCCCGCGCTCCCGGATGATCCCGGAACAGAGGAAATAACCGCCCGGTGTGATATGGGCTTTCAGAGGCTCGGCAAACAGAAGAATAATGTCAGCAATGATATTGGCAATGCACACGTCGCAGATCGCGTCCTCGTGCCCCTTGAGAAGGTCACCCTGCATGACGGTCACCTGCGACGATACACCGTTGAGCACCACGTTCTCTTCACAGACCTTGACGGCCTGCGGATCGATGTCAATGGCAAGCACGTCCCGGGCACCCAGAAGGGCGGCCCCGATCGCCAGAATACCGCTTCCGGTGCCCACGTCCATGACGCGGGTATGCTCCGTTACGATGTCCTCCATCAGCTGCAGACACATGCCGGTTGTCTCGTGCGTACCGCTTCCGAAGGCCATGCCGGGGTCCATGGAAATGACAAGATCGTCCGGTGCCGCGTCATAGCTTTCCCAGGTGGGACAGACGACCAGACGCTTTCCGGCGCGGAAGGGCTTATAAAACTGCTTCCATACTTCGCTCCAGTCTTCATCATGCACCTGATCGGATTCCACACGCAGGCTCCCGGCATCCGGGAAAGCGCCGGCTATCGTGCGAAGGCCGTCATGGAGCGCCTGCATGCGGTCGCGAAAGGATGCATCCGGCTGGAACCAGGCATGGACGACCACATCCTCCGGCATGCTTTCAATCATTTTCGGGTCAATGATCTCCCAGTATCCGCTGGGATGATCCGGGTCCGGCACATCCGCGCGGTCCTCGACCATGGTACCGCTGGAACCGAGTTGCACCAGGAGTTCGCTGACGGCATCAGAGGCCTCTGTCAGTGTGTGTACTTTGACTTCAATCCAGTCCATGAAACATTCCTCTTTCTACTTCAGTGTACGGAAGGATTCAATGCCGCGCAGCAGGCTGAGTTCCCGGACATCGCGGCGGGTGGTATACATCTTTCGGGTGAGTACAACGCCCTTTCGCCAGAACAGGCAGATAAAGGGACAGTCCTTGGCAAACTGGGTCTGTATATCCATGAGCGTCTGCTGGTATTCGCTCTGTGAGACACAGGTGCGCAGCTGCTTGAACAGATCGTTCATGGCGGTAGAGCGGTAGCGTACATAATTCCCGGTATTGCTGGTCATAAGAAGAAAACCGGGATCCGGCGGCACATCCATGGCATAGGAGACAAGTGCCAGCTGAAAGGAACCGGCGGAAAGCTTTTCCTGAATTCCGGCAAATGTCTGCGCGCTGATGGATACGGAAATGCCGACCTGCGCCAGCTGCTCTGCGATCAGATTGGCGCATTCCATGCGCACGTCGTTTTCCGGCTCCTCATAGACATAGAGCGTAAGGGTAAAGTTGACAAGCTTGCCCTTTTCATCCAGGCGGTCGAGGATGCCGTCTCCGTTGCTGTCGCCCCAGCCCTCTTCATTGAGAAGACGCTTCGCCTCATCCAGATTCCTCACAAAATAGGCATCGAGACTGTCATTGTACATCCAGGTGCCGGGAATGAACGGAGTGTCCGTACGCGCCACCATGCCCAGGTACACATTGCTGGCCAGTTTATCCACGTCCACTACATACCGTATGGCTTTGCGCACATTCTCTGATGCCAGGCGCGCGTGCGAGTGGTTCATAAGCAGGCATTCCAGCTGATTGGTCCGATAGTCCAGTGCCAGGGAAGAAGTGCCGGAACGGTACTGCGCAGCGGCGATGGAACGCGTGAAAATGGTATCGACGCGCGCATACTCATAGCTTTCAATCACGCTTTTGGGTACATCATACATCAGAAAGGAAATCTCGCGCACCTGGGGAAGGTTTTTCCACCAGCGCGTATTGACGCCCAGGAGAAGATAGCTCCCCGGCTGGAAGCTTTCGATCACATATGGTCCGCTCCCCAGGGGCTGCTGCTGTCCCAGCTGGGCGGCGGGCAGCACCGGAAAGGTCATGGCATAGAGCAGGCCGTAATAGCTTCGGGCGGCGCGTACCACAACCGTATACTGGTCCGGTGCGGAAATGCTGGAGACATAATAGCGCAGATTGGCATAATATCCGGTATCCTGGGAACTTTCGTCGGTGGCCTTCTGCAGTATATACTCTGCGGTTGCCACGACATCATAGGCGGTCAGCGGCGTGCCGTCCGAAAAGACCAGCCCTTCCCGCATATGAAAGGTCCAGGAGCGTCCCGAACTGGTCAGTTCCCAGCTTTCGCACAGAAGTGGCTGGGGCAGATAGTTGTCATCGATGGTGACAAGGCTTTCATAGACCAGGTCATAGATGCTCATCATGTCACGCTCTACAGGGGAAAGCGGATCGATATACTGGGTCTTTACGGACTGTATGCCGACAACCAGACTGTCCTCTACATTACTCGCCTGCGCTGTCAGCGGCAGTATCAGGCAGAGGATTAAGAACATGGTAATACAGCGCGTCATAAACGCCATAGGCTTGACTCACCCTTCCTGCATAGGTTTTGGTGGGACCGGTGGGCAGAAGATCCAGTATCAGCGAGGCAGTGCCGCCGGTATAGGCAGGATTGCTCAGCCACTGTCCCACAGTGCCCTGTCCGGCGTGATAGGCACAGGTGACGGCAATGGGATCTCCGCCAAAGAGAGAAGAAAGATAGGACAGGTACCAGCAGCCAAACTGGATGTTGGTCTCCGGATCCCAGAGATCGTCAAAGGAATGAGAGGCGCGGTTCAGTCGGTGCGCAATCCATTCGGCTGTATCCTCCATGATCTGCATCAAACCACGGGCACCGACACGGGACTCCGCTTTCGGATCGTAGGAGCTTTCGCTGAGAATGATGGCCTCCACATAGGCAGGCTGCAGATTATACTGGGCCGCATAGGTTTCGATCAGCTCGCGGTAGCGCACGGGATGTGACGTCAGCTGCGCCTGATAGGCGGCTTCCCGCGCCTGGGCACGGGCAAACAGATAGCTCTGCATCAGTGCACAGGCGCATACACTGGCCATTGCAAGGAATACGAGCACAATACAGACAGTGCGAAGAGCCTGGGGCAGCGGCGGGGCGTCCTTACTGACCGGGGTATCCTCCCGGGAAGTACTGATATCCCGCGAGGCATGCCTGCTTTCGCGCGCAATCGGAGAAGGATTGCATGCGGGTTCTTCCGCCGGCGCAGGCACGGCCACGCGGTGACGCAGATTCACTGTGTCTGGAAGCGGGCGGTCAGATGGGCTGGATACGTTTTCTGGAGGGGCTGGTGTGGAACCGCTTTCCATGGCTTCCGTCGGGCACTGCACAGAAACCGGGCTGGAACTGCGCCGGCGTCTGGGGGCAGAAAGCGTCTGCATAAGCGCGTTCACCTGTGCACGAGTCTCTTCCCGGCTGCCGCTGTTGTCAATGACATACTGACTGCGTGCGGCTTTTTCTTCCGTGGAAAGCTGGGCGTTCATCCTTTTTTCCGCATCCTCGCGGGTGATGCCGTCCCTGTCCATGAGCCGCTTCAACTGTGTATCCCGGGGCAGATAGACACAGATCACGCCTTCGCAGAGTGCGTCCAGGCCCTCCTCAAAGAGAAGCGGCATATCCAGTACGCAGAAAGCGGCTTCGGAAGAACGCGCCTCCTCGATTTCCTGATGGATCCTTTGGAGAATACGCGGCTGCATAAGTGCGTTCAGCGCATCCCGCTGGGCGGGATCGGAGAACACGATATGCCCCAGCGCTTTCCGGTTCAGCGCTCCATCCGGATCAAATACCGCATCTCCGAACCGGGTGCGGATATCCGACAGCGCTTCCCCGCCGGGGGCTGTCAGGCTGTGCGCGATGCGATCGCCGTCGACAATCACACATCCGGTATGCTTCAGCAGGAAAGAAACATAGCTTTTCCCGCAGGCAATCCCGCCTGTCAGGCCGAGTATACGCATAATGACCTCCGGTATGCTTGAACTTTCAAAAAAGCAGGCAGGAGTTCCTGCCTGCTGGATGGTTACAGGTGCGTATCCAGAAGTTTCTGCTTGAGTTGGGCTTCCATCTGGTATAGCTGCTTTTCTGCTTCCAGACGCTTGGTATGGCCTTCTTTCTGGATGGACATGACTTCATTAATGGTATCAATGAGTGACTGGTTGGTCTCCACAAGGGTTTCCACATCAATAATACCGCGTTCAGCTTCGCGAGCCGTCTCAATGGTACCCATCTTCAGCTTTTCGGCGTTGCGGCGCAGGAGCTCATTGGTCATATCTGTGACGGCGGTCTGCGCCTTCAGGGCATCCTGTGAATGCTGCAGACCCAGGGCCAGCACCATCTGGCTCTTCCACAGAGGCAGGGTGTTGGAGAGGGTAGACTGAATGCGTTCTACCAGAAGCGAGTCATTGTTCTGGAGAAGGCGGATCTGCGGAGCCATCTGCATGGAAACCTGCCGGGTGAGCTTCAGATCATAGAGCTTTTTCTCCAGCCGGTCGCATTCGGCTGCCAGGTCATTGGCCTTCTGCGCATCCATGGCATCCCCGGACAGAGCGGCGGCATCCTTGAGACGCTGGAGTTCGCCTTCACGTACCCGTTTCAGGTATTCGTCGCCGGCAATGATATACAGTGTCAGTTCCCTGAAATATCGGCTGTTCTGATCATAAAGACGATCAAACATGGCTACGTCCTTGAGAAGCTGTGTCTGATAGTTCTCCAGGGAATTGGCAATGGTTTCCACATTGGTGGATACCTTGGCGTATTGCGCCTTCATGCGCTCCATTTCATTGATGGGCTTGGCAAAGAGCCGACGAAGTCCCTTGGGCTCGGCATCGGCATCAAAGCCCTTGAGCTCAGTGACAAGCTTGGTGAGCATCTGCCCGACTTCGCCGGTATCCTGTGTTTTTACGGCGTCCAGGGCGGTATCGGAGAAGGCGGCAACCTTCTTCTGTGCTTCAGCGCCGAAGAGCAGGACGTGATCCGGATTGGTGACGTCAAGCTTGGAAATGAAATCCTCAATCGCCCGGCGCTCCGCGTCGGTGAGCTGGGAATTGCTGAGATTGGGGGCTTCAAACTTTTTTTCAGGCTCGGTCTGCTGAATGGAACCGGTTTGTTCCTGCACAGGCGCCGGATCAGGCTGATCAATAGAAAGGGAAAGCATGGGCGTAATGGGTTCAGGCATGACAGAAGGCTCCTTCCTTTATGATTTTGCTTTCTTGTGATTATAGTATGAAGAGAAATCTTCCTCCAGATCCTGGTCAGGGGTGTGCAGTACGGGCACATCGTGGTCCAGCATCTGCGAAGCGGCGGTACCGGTGCGCACGGCCTGATCAGCGGCCGCTTCAAACGGCGCGTCGGACAGTCCATCTCTTGCCAGCATCTTTTCCAGGACATCGATATCGGTGGAGACATCCAGCATGGTGTCCTTGTAGAGATTATCCAGCTGTTTCTGGCAGGCCACCAGAATCATGTCCATGCCTCGCGACAGGGTACGGCGAGCTTCCGTCAGATCGGAAGACGAGACGCCGCGGTCCTGCATGGTGCGGTAGCTGGAAAGCATTTTCAGTGTGGTGGGAAGATAATAGTTCATGAATTTGCGCAGCTGCGGTGCTTTGTCCGGCTTTTCTGCTACCGTGGTAAACAGCTGAATACACAGGTCTTCCAGCTGATCCATCTGGTTCGACAGGCGCGGGTCAGGAATAGCATTGTTGGCAGCACGGATTTCCCGAAGCATCTGTTTGCCTTTTTCAATCACCTGATCGGCTTCGGTATCCCCGGAAAGGGGGACATCCGCGGGCATGGCGCGCTTGACATCCTGCTTGTTATGGGTGGTGGTATCCAGGGGTGTAGCCATGACGCCCAGCACTTTTCCCACACCATAGGCAGCCAGAACCGTAATCAGCATGCCGGGCAGCGAAAAATCCAGTATGGCGGCCCCTACAAAGGCGGCAATTGCAAAGGGCAGCGCCTTATTCTTCTTCTTGGTGCCCTTTGTTTCCTGAGAATTCTTGTCACTCATGTCTTGTATCCTCAATCAACATCCTCGGCATACGGCCGATGAGTCATTATTTTCACAAATGGCATGATACCATAGGCGATAGGGTTTCACAAGAATGCAGAGATGACATTTTGATTAGAGTCAGGTGAGGAGACGGACACTTTCCGCCTGTGTATGACAGACAGCAGCGAACGGGAAGCGCATGCAAGCTGTCGCATATGCCTGCCTGGCTCTTTCTTCACTGGAAAACACACCGAAGCATGCGCTGCCGCTGCCAGACATGCGGGCCAGAAGTGCACCGGCCTGATGAAGAAAATCCAGCGCTTCATGAAGGGAAGGCGCGAGGGTAGAGGAGGGGGATTCCAGTACATTGCCGGAACTGGCAGCAAAGGCGTTCCAGTCCCCGCGCAGCAGCGCTTCCTGTGCGATGTCTGTGGAAAAGGCCTGTCCCTGCGACTGTGCATGATACGCGCTGAACACCTCCCGGGTGGAGAGGCCTTCACAGGGCTTGATTATCAGGAGCGGAACGGCAGGAGACACAGGGAACGGAAGAATTTTCTCCCCGATCCCCTGCACACGGCACAGACCGCCGGTCAGGCAGAAGGGAATATCCGCCCCCAGGGGCAGTGCCATGGCACACAGATCCGCCTGAGACAGATGCAGCTGCCAGAGCGCATTGAGTGCCAGAAAAGCGGCAGCCGCATCAGCACTTCCGCCCCCAAGGCCAGCCTGCGCAGGGATTCGCTTGTGCAGGTGAATGGAAGCTCCCTGTGTGCAGCCTGTTTCTTCCTGCAGCCTACGGGCAGCGCGCAGCACCAGATGATGCGCGTCCGGCGGGATAAGCGGCTCACCGCTGACGGTAAGGCACAGCACGCTGGAAGGTGTTAGCTCCAGCGTATCATACAGAGAGACTGGCTGCATGAGCATGTCCATGAGATGATATCCATCCGCGCGCTGTCCCGTGATATCCAGGGACCAGTTGATTTTGCAAAAGGCATGACAGGTCATATAACGCTCCTTCTTTTCCATACCGCGCTTTCGGTGCTATACTGAACAGGAAATGTGGACCACAGGGAAAGGCGGATGTACGGGATATGGATGCACTGATCCATGTGTATACACTGGCGCGCAACAGTTTCGGCGAGACAGTGGAGGAAAACAAGAATGAGTACTGCGGGACCTTTGAACCGAAGAAAGATGGTTTTGAGATCGGGTACACGGAATATCTGAGCGATGATGCGGAAAACCGTGTGGAGACGGAAATCAATGTGTTTGCCCGTCCGGGCAAGGTTATACTGTGCCGAAAAGGGCCGTACAGCATGATTCTCTCCTTTGAACGCGGACAGCGGTTTGAAACCCTGTATCAGACACCTTTTGGCGGGTTCAGCATGAGTCTGTTTACCCGGGAAGTCGTGGTGGAGCCAGAGAACGGTCTGATCCGCGTGACCTATGAGATGCATTCAGGGGATGACCTGCTGGTGCATTACATGGAGATTCTTTCCGATGACGAATCAGACCTTGACGCGGAAACTGGAGCACAGACATTGGAGACTGTGCCTGGAACGGATGAGGGGGAGTTTCCCTTCTGAGAACGGGAGAAAGAGGATGACACAGCTCAGAGAGGAACTGAGAACCGTTCTTGCGGAGCTTGAACTGGAATCCGGCATACGCCAGTGCAGAAAGACAGATTATCTCTACAGCATCTGTCTGATTCCGCCGCGGATGCAGGCCCGGGCTGAGAATCTCCGGCAGGAACTGCGGCTGCGGCAGTGGCGCATGAAAGAAGAAAACGGATGGCTGCTTCTGGACCACTCCATTCCCTCTCCTGCACAGCGGGATACTGTGCTTACAGGGGAGCGCCTGTGCCTTGCATCGCTCCTCATACGGCATGAATTCCGGGAACCGGAGGACGGCGCACAGCGGGAAATACAGAGGGCCTGGGATGCAGGCCCTGCTGCCTGCGACGCCTGGGCACGGAACATGCATGCGGAATTTGCGTCACGCCTGCGTACACATCAGATGCTTGACGATATTCGTCCGTGGCTTCCATGGATGGAAGAGCGGACGTGGGACAATCAAAGGAGGTAAGAACTTGGTTATTACACACAGAGGTCACAGCCGGTTTCTTCTGGAAATGGAAGACGGCACGCGCATTCTTACAGATCCCTTTGATGCTTCCACCGGTTATCCTGTGGGGGCACTGGAAGCGGATGCTGTGACGGTCAGCCATCATCATCATGATCATGATGCAGTAGAGACAGTAAAGGGCAATCCGAGAGTGATTGATACAGCCGGCGTGCATACACTGTCCCCGCGTCTGACGATCGAAGGCGTGGACAGCTTTCATGATGATGTGCAGGGGACAAAGCGCGGAAGGAATCTTATCTTCTGCATCCGGGCGGAAGGACTGTGCATTGCACACCTGGGCGATCTGGGACATATGCCGGATGCTGCACTGATCCGGCGACTGGGGCATGTCGACCTGCTTCTGGTACCGGTAGGCGGGTTCTTTACGATTGATGCATTACAGGCTAAAGCAATTGCGGATGCATTGCAACCCTCTGTTATTATTCCCATGCATTACAAGACGGAATACAATGCAGACTGGCCTATTGCCTCTGCCGATGGTTTCCTGACACAGTACCCGGGACAGTGGGAAAAACTCTCCATGTTGCGCGTGACAAGTGAAGACTTGCAGTGCCAGGTTCGGGTTGCACTGCTGGAAGACCAGCTATAAACGAGCGGTAAGCGGAAGAACAGGTGGAAGATCCTCAGCATCCATGCGCAGACAGGACAGGATGTCCTGTGGAGAAGCGCTGTCTTCTCCGAATCGCCAGGCGGCGCGCATGCCTGCCAGGCCGTGGATCAGACAGGCAGACTGCATGACAGAGAGCGACGCAGCTTCTGATGTGCGCAGACGCACACTGCAGGCCGCCAGTATTCCGCAGAGCATGTCTCCGCTGCCACCCCGGGCAAGCACAGGAGAAGAGAAAGCATTGATCGCACGTCGCTCACCACTTATCATGAGACTGCGAGCACCTTTCAGTATAACAGAACACTGTACTTTGGCCTGCAGCGCGTCCAGCGCATGCAGGCTGTTTTGCACAATCCACTCCGCAGTGCATCCCAGAAGACGGCCGGCTTCACCGGGATGCGGAGTGATAAAGTCACAACTGCGCAGCGGCAGCAGACAGGGATGATCAGCCAGAAGGCAGATCGCATCCGCGTCCCAGATGACAGGACAGGGGAGCGAGTGGATATGCTCAAGGACAGGCAGATGAATGGCATTGCGTCCAAGGCCGCATCCTGCAATGACACAGTCTGCCGTTTCCAGCAGATGCTTTGCACGCAGGAGAGAAGCTGATGACCAGTTTTCTCCTTCTGCCTCAAGAGAAACGCACATAGCCTCAGGGACGAGTGTCTGCAGAATGGGAACAATAGAGGAACTGCAGAGAAATGTTACCAGCCCGGCACCACATTTGAGTGCGGCTCGCGCAGCCATGGCAGCAGCTCCGACCATACCAAGGGAACCGCAGTACAGTATGATCCGACCGAAAGATCCCTTGTGGCTGAGCGGATCACGAGACGGAATCAGATGTGAAAGATCGCAGGGGAACAGTATATCCATGGCCTCGTCGTCCAATACGGGAAGCATCTGTATGGGGGAAACCACGATGCGCCCGGTGTGTCGAGGGCCTTGGTTCAGCAACAGTCCCTGCTTGACAGCATGAAAAGTGACGGTCATGACGGCTCTTGGTGTGTCCGGTGAAGCAGCGCCGCTTTCTCCATTCAGTCCGGAAGGGATATCTACACAGAGTATGGGAATGCGGCAGTGAGCTGTGGAAGAAAATATCTGTCGGGAACTATCATCCAGTATGCCATGAAACCCTGTGCCGTAGAATGCATCGACAATAAGGGAAAAAGTGCTAAGAGAGAGAGAACCAGGGTCGGACGTCACGGGAATGGAACGCTCCAGGCAGAGATTTCGATTTATCTGGGCTTCACGTGTGGAAGGAACTGCGGAAAGCTCGAAAATCATAGCCTTTCCGCCCTGATCCTGCCACAGGCGTGCGGCAGCGTAGCCATCCCCTCCATTGTTTCCTGGACCACATAGAAAAAGACAGGAAGCATGGGAAGACACCAGTGTATGCATTGCACGGACAATACCCTGTGCCGCCAATTCCATGAGAAGCAGAGAAGGAATGCTATGTGATTCCATATATATATGTTCGATGTCGTTCATTTTACGAGGCGTAATGGTTTGCTGCATGGAATCATCTCCTTTTGCCTGGATATTGCCAGCCGAAGGATGACGAGGGGGAGAGACTGACAAGAGAAAGTGTAGCATGATGCACAGAAAGGGACAAGAAAAGTAGAGAAATGGGAAGAACACAACCATATGTGACAATGATGAGAACACGATGATTTTTTTTCAAAAAAACCGTTGACAAAAAGACAGACCAGGTGTAAGATATCACACGTCGCCTGCGGGAAATACCTGAAGGAGATACGGTACCGGGGTGTAGCGCAGTCTGGTAGCGCACGTGCTTTGGGAGCATGGGGCCGGGGGTTCGAATCCCTTCACCCCGATTGAACCAAAGTCCTGGTATGCATGGCCCCGTGGTCAAGTGGCCTAAGACACCGCCCTTTCACGGCGGCTACTCGGGTTCGAATCCCGACGGGGTCACATCTTCTTATTTTCGATTCGGGCCTTTAGCTCAGTTGGTCAGAGCGGCCGGCTCATAACCGGTTGGTCCCGGGTTCGAGTCCCTGAAGGCCCAGTATCATGGCCCGGTAGCTCAGTTGGTTAGAGCGCTAGCCTGTCACGCTAGAGGTCGAGGGTTCGAGCCCCTTCCGGGTCGCACTTAAACTCGCAGGTTCTACTCACATTAGTTATGCTGGTGTAGCTCAATCGGTAGAGCAGCTGATTTGTAATCAGCAGGTTGCGGGTTCGAGTCCCATCGCCAGCTCTTTTCCCTGGGATAACAGGGACATTATGGATGGGTTCCCGAGTGGCCAAAGGGAGCAGACTGTAAATCTGCCGTCACCGACTTCGGTGGTTCGAATCCACCCCCATCCACATTCTGCGGGAATGGCGGAATTGGCAGACGCGCATGATTCAGGTTCATGTGATAGTACTATCTTGCAGGTTCAAGTCCTGTTTCCCGCACCACAGAAC
>CACWXY010000014.1 GCA_902764915.1 uncultured Eubacteriales bacterium
TACACAACAATGGGGCATCGATTGAGGGAGTTCTCTCGATGCCCCATTATTGCGCATTCATTACATGTGCGGAAGGTGTGGTTCTATTTTACGCTTACAATCAATCGACAAATGCTCCAGAAAGTGCTAAAATGATATCGGTTATTGTAAAAAGGCGAGGTTTCGCCTTGCCTGCGCAGAAGGGAGCGGAGAGCGTATGGAACCGTGGCTTCTGCCGGGGGAGAGAGTGGAGGATCTGCAGCGTGGCGGCCTTCAGATCCTGCAGAAGGAAAAGGGTTTTCACTACGGCATGGATGCCGTCCTGCTGGCCGATTTCACGCGGGCAGGCAGCCGGGACCGTGTGCTGGACCTGGGCACCGGAACCGGGATACTGCCGCTGCTTCTGTGGGGACGCGGCAAGGGAAAGACGTTTGACGCCATTGAGATCCAGCCGGACATGGCTGACATGGCGCGGCGGAGCATTCAGATGAATCATCTGCAGGACCGCATGACGGTGCATACCGGGGATGTGCGTGATATCCGGTCCATCGTGCCTGTAGGCAGCCGGGATGTGGTCGTGTGCAATCCGCCGTACGGCAGACAGGGCTGTGCGATCCCCAACCCGGACCAGGACAGAAAACTGGCCCGCCACCAGAGCGCAGACGGACTGACGCCGTTTCTGACAGCCGCCCGCTGGGCGCTGCGCGTGGGCGGGAAGTTCTTCATGATCTATCCGGCACAGTGGATGCTGGAGGCCATGGAAGAAATGCGCGCGCTGTCGCTGACGCCCAAGCGTTTCCGTCTGGTATATCCCTTTCCCGACCGCGCGGCCAACCTGGTGCTGATCGAGGGCATTGTGGATGCCCGACCGCTTCTGCACACCGAACCGCCGCTGATTATCTACGCGTCCGAGGGCCGGATGACCCCGGAGGTTGCGCAAATGTATTCTTTTCATCCGCAAGCGGAGGCATCATGTGGGATCTGATCGTAGTCGGAGGCGGTGCAGCCGGCATGGCCGGCGCGATTGCAGCAGCGGACTGCGGCGACCGGGTACTGCTCCTGGAGCGTATGGACCGGGTCGGGAAAAAGCTTCTGGCCACGGGGAACGGCCGGTGTAACCTGATGAACCGCGGCGCACCGCGCTACCGGGACAATCCGCTGGCGGCACAGGTACTGAAAAGATACGGCGCAGCGCAGCAGGAAGCCTTCTGGCATTCCCTGGGACTGATGCTGTATACCGACCGGGAGGACCGCGTCTATCCGGCATCCCTGCAGGCGAGTACAGTGCTGGATGTACTGCGCGGCGCCATGGAGGGAAGACACATCTGCGTGCGCACGGACAGTGCGGTTACCGGTCTGAAACGGACGCCGCAGGGGTTTGCCGTCATGTGCGCGAAGGGCGAATGCTATCAGGGCACGCGTGTGCTCATTACCACCGGCGGCCTTGCCCAGCCCAAGCTGGGAAGCGACGGCAGCGGGTTTCCGCTTTTGGAAAGCGTGGGACACGCGGTTACGGAGCTGCGGCCGGGACTGACACAGGTCATGACGGATACGGAACCGATCCGCGGACTGGAAGGCATCCGTGTGCGCGGGATTGTCAGAGCCTACGCGCATGACCGGCTTCTGGGCGAGGAACAGGGCGAGATTCTCTTTGCGTCCTATGGGCTCAGCGGGATCTGCGTGATGCAGCTGTCTGCGGCCTGCGACGGAAAGGACCGGACCGTGTCGCTGGACCTGTCTTACGGACTGGGGCTTTCCCCGGAAGCACTGCGCGAGGAAATCAGCCGGCGCGGCGCGCTGCCTGCGGAGCGCCTGCTCTGCGGCATGTTTGTGCCCCGGCTGCAGCAAGCGCTTTTCCGGAAGGCCGGGATTCCCATGGGCGCAAAACCGCTTTCGGCTTCGGAACGCGACAGGCTCTGGCGGACCATCTGTGATTTCCGCCTGCCGGTGCGCGGACTGCGCGGCTTTGAAAGTGCGCAGGTTACCCGGGGCGGCGCCGAGACCGGCCTGTTTGATCCCCATACCCTGGAATCGCGAAAAGTGCCGGGACTCTATGCCGCCGGCGAAGTGCTGGATGTGGACGGGGACTGCGGCGGATATAATCTGATGTTTGCCTTTGGCAGCGGTCTCATGGCCGGATCAAGGGGCAGAAAAATGAGGGGAGAGATCCTGTATGCAGATCGTTGAAACAATGGCCCGGGAGTTCGGCGTCATGCCCTGGCAGGTGGAGGCCGTGATCAAGCTCCTGGATGAGGGCTGTACGGTGCCGTTCATTGCGCGCTACCGCAAGGAAGCCCATGGCGAGCTTGACGATCAGAAACTGCGTGAGATGAGTGACCGTCTGGCTGCACTGCGTAACCTGGAAACGCGCAGAACCGAGATCTCCGAGATCCTGAAAAAACTGGGTGTCTGGACGGAAGAGCTGCAGAAGGAGATTGACGCGGCCACGACCATGGCACGGCTGGAGGACCTGTACCGTCCCTACCGTCCCAAGAGACGCACCCGCGCGTCCATTGCCCGGGAAAAGGGCCTGGAAGGACTGGCCAACCTGCTGCTTCTGCAGCTTTCCAAGGCGAAGACCCCGGAAGAGCTGGCGGATGGCTATGTGGATCCGGAAAAAGGCGTGGAGACGGCAGAGGACGCCCTGCAGGGGGCCATGGACATTATTGCCGAGACCGTTTCCGATGACGCGGCGGTGCGTAAGACGCTCAAGGAGCTCTATGCCCGTGAGGCACAGATCGTGACCGCCGCAGTCAAGGAAGAGACCAGCGTGTATGAGATGTACTATGACTACCGCGAGCTGTGGCGGACCATGCCCAGCCACCGCGCGCTGGCCATCAATCGCGGCGAAAAGGAAGGCTTTCTGAAAGTACGCCTGGAGGCGGACACGGTGCATGCCATGCAGGCGATTGAGAAGGAATACATCGCGCATACCGGCTCCCTGGCGACGGAGTATGTGCGCACGGCCTGTCAGGACGCATACACCCGCCTGATTGCGCCGTCCCTGGAAAACGAGCTGCGCGGGGATCTGACGGAGCGCTCCCAGAAGGCAGCGATTTCCGTGTTCGCCATGAATCTGAAACCGCTTCTCATGCAGCCGCCGGTGCGCGCGCGTGTGGCCATTGGACTGGATCCCGGGATTGCCCACGGCTGCAAGATTGCCGTCGTGGACGGCACGGGAAAGGTACTGGATACCAACGTAATCTATCCGCTTCCGCATCAGAAGCGGGTGGAACAGGCCAAGGCCATACTCAAGAGCATGATACTCCGGCATCATGTGTCCGTTGCCGCCATCGGCAACGGAACAGCCAGCCGGGAAACGGAACAGTTTTTCGTGGATGTCATGCATGACATGCCGCAGGGGTATGACCTGTCCTACATGATTGTCAATGAAGCGGGTGCCTCGGTCTATTCCGCTTCCCCTCTGGCAGCGGCAGAGTTCCCGGACTATGACGTGAACCTGCGTTCGGCGATCTCCATTGCCCGCCGCCTGCAGGACCCGCTGGCCGAGCTCGTCAAGATTGATCCCAAGGCCATCGGCGTGGGACAGTACCAGCACGACCTGAAGGAAAGCGAGCTGGATGCAGCCCTGGACCATGTGGTGGAGGACTGCGTGAATGCTGTCGGCGTGGATGTGAATACAGCCAGTGCCGCGCTGCTCAGTCATGTGGCGGGCATTAACAGCGGCGTGGCGAAGAACATTGTGGCCTATCGCGAGGAGAACGGGCCTTTCCAGACGCGCAGTGAACTGAAAAAAGTGCCCAAGCTCGGGCCGCGCGCCTTTGAGCAGTGCGCGGGCTTCATGCGGATCCCGGGCGGCAAGGACCTGATCGAGAACACCGGCGTGCATCCGGAAAGCTATAAGGCGGCCAAGGCCCTGCTCAAGCATTTTGACATGACCGCCCAGGAGGCCGCGAAAGGTCTGCTTTTCCCCAAGTGCGAAGCCGAAGGCTTTTCAGCGCTCTCCCAGCTGCTGGAGACCGGCGAGCCCACACTGCGGGATATTGTCAGGGAGATTTCCAAGCCCGGAAGGGATCCCCGTGATGAGCTTCCGCCGCCGCTTCTGCGCAGTGATGTGCTGGAGATGAAGGACCTGAAGCCGGGTATGGAGCTGAAGGGAACCGTGCGCAATGTCACGGACTTCGGCGCGTTTGTGGACATCGGTGTGCACCGCGACGGTCTGGTGCATATCTCGCAGTTTGGCCGCCGGATCACGCACCCCTCCGAGATGGTATCGGTCGGCGACGTGGTCACCTGTTATGTGCTGGAAGTTGACGAAAAGCGCAACCGTATTTCCCTGACCATGCGGAAGATGCAGCCCAGACCTGTCTCCGGAGGTGAGCAGCATGGATGAGTCCAAGATCCGCTCACGGCAGACGGACGTCCTGATGAAGGCCGTCCTGTGCCTGAAGGACGAGAATGCAGCCTACAGTTTTTTTGAAGACCTGTGCACGATTCCCGAGATCCGGTCCATGTCCCAGCGCCTGGAGGTTGCGGTGCTTCTTCGGAAAAAGGCAACCTACCAGGAGATTGTGCGCCAGACGGGCGCATCCACTGCGACCATCAGCCGTGTCAACCGGTGTCTCATGTATGGACTGGACGGATACAATCATGTGCTGGAAGCACTGGAAAATGACGGTGTCATCTGAGTAGGACGGGACAAGACGAAGAAGATGAGGTAAAAGATGGACGTAAGCAAACTGAATCCCGAACAGCGTAAAGCCGTAGAAACGACGGAAGGTCCCGTGCTGATTCTGGCTGGCGCGGGCAGCGGCAAGACCCGTACACTGACAGCACGTGTGGCTCGTCTTCTGGAAAAAGGCGTCCCGGCGTGGAACATTCTGGCCCTGACCTTTACCAATAAGGCGGCCAAGGAAATGAAGGAGCGTATTGAGGCCATGGTCGGCGAGAGCGCCGCCGATGCGTGGATCATGACCTTCCATTCAGCCTGTGCCCGGATCCTGCGCCGGGATATTGAAAAGCTCGGCTACAAGCGGTCCTTTGTCATCTATGATTCAGACGACCAGCAGAGCCTTTTGAAGGATATCGTCAAGCGCATGGGCGTGGATGACAAGGCGTTCTCACCCAAGTCCGTCTCTTCTCTGATTTCGGATGCGAAGAACCATCTGATCCTGCCCGCGGAGTGGCGGGACACGCATGCGGATGATGAGCGCTCTGAGACGATCTATAACATTTACCTGGAGTACGAGACCCGGCTGAAAGCGCTTAATGCGCTGGACTTTGATGATCTGCTGGTCAAGACACTGGAACTGATGGTCGAGCATCCGCCGGTGCTGGAGTATTACCGCAACCGCTTCCGCTATGTAATGGTCGATGAGTACCAGGACACCAATGAAGTGCAGTACCGCCTGTGTCAGCTGCTGACCAAGGAAAGCCAGAACCTGTGCGTGGTAGGCGACGACGACCAGTCGATCTATTCCTGGCGCGGCGCGGACATCCACAATATTCTCGACTTTGAGAAAGACTTCCCCAATGCCGTGGTGATCAAGCTGGAGCAGAACTACCGCTCCACCGCCAACATCCTCGATGCCGCCAACCAGGTGATCGCGCATAATGAGCAGCGCAAGGACAAGCGGCTGTGGACGGAGGAAGGCGAGGGCGAGAAGATCCACACCTTCTGTGCGGATGACGACCGTTCGGAGGCAACCTGGGTAGCCAACCGGATCATTGAACTGCATAAGCAGGGCGATGCCTATCAGAACATGGCCGTGCTGTACCGCGTCAATGCCCAGAGCCGGCAGGTGGAAGACATGCTGGTGAATTCCGGTATTGCCTATAACGTGTATGGCGGCACCAAGTTCTATGACCGCAGGGAAGTCCGGGACGTCATGGCCTACCTGCGTGTGCTGGCCAATCCGGCTGATGACATGTCCCTGCGCCGGATCATTAATGTGCCCCGCCGGTCCATCGGCGACAGCACGGTATCCCTTCTGGAAGAGCATGCGCGGGGGAACGAAATGCCGCTCTATTCCGCGCTGACGGACATGCCGGAGAAGCTGACCAGCCGCCCGCGCAAGTGTGTGCAGGAGTTCGCCGGACTGATGACGCTTCTGTCGGTTGAGATGGCCACCATGCCGCTTCCCGAGTTTGTGGAAGACCTGATGGTGCGCACGGGACTGCGCGCGCAGTATGAGAATGATCCCACGGATGACGCGGCGGACCGGCTGAAGAACATGGAGGAAGTCGTCAATGCCGTGCGCCAGTTCGCTGCGGAGCATGAAGGCGCCACACTGGAGGAATACCTGGAAAACGTCGCCCTGATTACGGACATGGATACAACAAAGGAAACGGACGGCCATGTGACGCTGATGACCATGCACTCGGCCAAGGGTCTGGAGTTCGACAATGTATTCGTGATCGGTATGGAGGAAAATGTATTCCCCAGCTACCGCTGCGTGGACGACAAGGTGAAACTGGAGGAAGAGCGCAGGCTCTGCTATGTGGCTATGACACGTGCGCGCAAGCGCCTGTACCTGAGCCGCGCACGGCAGCGTATGGTGTTCAATCAGGTGAACATGAACCCGCCGTCCCGTTTCCTGGAGGAGATCCCGCGCCGTCTGATGGAGGACGAGTGGGCCACGCGCCACGAGCGTGCCTTCGGGAAAGAGCCGCCGCCCATGCGCAGCACGCAGAAACCGCAGCCGCGCATGATCAAGCGTCCGGATGATCCGCTGAACCTGCAGCGCAGCAATCCACTGGGCATTCCCGGCGTACAGAAGGGGATCAGTGCGGTTCCGCAGACTGCCGGATTCCGCGCCGGCGACCATGTCATGCACCGCAAGTTCGGTGAAGGCGTGGTAACGGATCTGGTGGGCACCGGTGTGGACGCACGCATTCGCATTAACTTTACCGCCTTTGGCCCCAAAGAGTTTTCTCTGGGCCTGGCGCCGATTGTAAAAATGGAGGACTGAGGGTATGCCAGGGCACGACGGGGCGCAGCTGAGCCTGTTTGATCTCATGGAAGCGCCGAAGCCGGATGCGACGCAGACGCGCATGCGCGCACTGGTCGACCGGTTGAACGAGACGGCCTATGCGTACTATGTACTCGATAACCCGCTGATCTCGGATAAGCAGTGGGACGAAATGTATGCCGAGCTGCAGGCGCTGGAAAAGGAGACCGGGACCGTGCTCCCGGATTCGCCCACCCACCGGGTGGGCGGCGAGCCACTGAAGGAGTTTGCACCGCATACGCACCTGACGCGCCTGTGGTCCATGGATAAGGTGCAGAGCCTGGACGCGCTGGAGGAGTGGATCGATCGCACCGAGCGCCTGGCAGGACGGAAGAATCTGCCCTACTTTGTGGAGTATAAGTTTGACGGGCTGACGCTGAACCTGACCTATCGCGACGGCAACCTCGTACAGGCCGCCACCCGCGGAAACGGTGTGACCGGCGAAGCGATCCTTCCGCAGGCCCGGACGATCCGCACGGTCCCGCTGCACATCCCCTATAAGGGGCTTCTGGAGATCCAGGGCGAGTGTATCATGCGTCTTTCCGCGCTGGAAGCCTATAACCGGACAGCCCGGGAACCGCTGAAGAACGCGCGGAACGCCGCAGCCGGCGCACTGCGTAACCTGGATCCCGCGGTGACTGCATCGCGTAACCTGGATGCGTTCTTTTATCAGATCGGAACGATCGAAAACCCGCCCTTTGACACACAGCCGGATATGCTCTCCTTTATCCGTGAAAACGGATTTCCGGTCAGCCCTTACCTGGGCACGCCGAAAAACCGTGAGGAGATCATGGAATGCATTCGCGGGATTGAGGAAGCCAGGCCCACCCTGGACTTCCTTATTGACGGCGTGGTGATTAAGGTAGGCGACTTTGCGCTCCGGCGGGAAATGGGCTTTACGGAGAAGTTCCCCCGCTGGGCGGTGGCATACAAGTTTGAGGCAGAGGAGAGCGTGACGCGCCTGAAGCGCGTGACGTGGGAACTGGGGCGCACCGGTAAGCTGACACCGCTGGCGCACCTGGAACCGGTGGACTTTTATGGCGTGACCGTACAGAAGGCCACACTGAACAACTGGGGCGATATCCAGCGCAAGCGTGTGGCGCTGGGCGCGGATGTCTGGGTGCGCCGCTCCAATGATGTGATTCCCGAGATCATGGGCCGGGTCGGTGAGCCGGGAGCGGACGAAAAGCCGATTGAAAAGCCCACGGTATGCCCGGCCTGCGGGCAGAAGCTCGTGGAGCGCGGCGCACATCTGTTCTGCATGAACCGTGTCAGCTGCCGGCCGCAGGCAGTGCAGCGTCTGAAGCATTTCGCCGGACGCGACGCCATGGATATTGACGGGTTCTCCGAAAAGACCGCGGATCAGTTCTATGATGTACTGGGTGTGCGTGACCCGGCCGACCTTTACCGGCTGACCCGCGAGGAAATCCTCAGCGTGGAAGGGTTTAAGGAAAAAAAGACGGATAAGCTGCTGCTTGCCCTGGAAAAGAGCAAGCACTGTACTTTGGACGCGTTCCTGTTCGCAGTCGGCATTCCCAATGTGGGACGCAAGACCGCGCGCGACCTGGCCAATGCCTTCGGCAGCCTGCAGGGCGTGGAGGCGGCCTCTCTGGAAGCACTGACCGCGATCCCGGATGTAGGAGAGATTGTCGCCCAGAGCGTGGTCGAGTTCTTCTCCTTTACGGAGAACCGGCAGATGATCACGCGTCTTCTGGAGGCAGGCGTACACCCGCAGGAGACAGTGCATGCCGAGGGCGGCGTATTCCAGGGGCTCTCCATCGTGGTGACCGGGACGCTGCCGACGCTCTCAAGAAGGGAAGCGGAGGACCTGATCCGCGAATGCGGCGGGAATGCGGCATCCTCGGTCAGCCGGAAAACAGCCTTTGTTGTGGCGGGCGAGGCCGCCGGAAGCAAGCTTTCCAAGGCACAGACGCTGGGAATCCCCGTGATAGACGAGGCTGAATTCCTGCGCCGCAGCGGACGGGAGTGAACGAAAATGGACAGGGATAACCCGCTGGGGCTTCGGACCTGGCTGGACATTGATCTGGATGCCGTGCGGGAGAATTACCGCACGGCATGCTCGCTTACCCGGGCAAAGATTACCGCGGTACTCAAGGCCAATGCCTACGGGCATGGCCTCATTGCGATGGCGCAATGTCTGGAAGCGGAGGGCTGTGATAGCTTTGCCGTCAGCTGTGCCAGGGAAGCGATGGCGCTGCGCCGGAACGGGATCCGCGGCGAGATCCTGGTCCTGGGTATGGCGGAGGCGCGGGACCTGAAAGCCCTGCTTCTGGCAGGCGTGCGTCTGACCATAGCGGATGCGCAGAGCTATGCCGCAGCGGGCGAGGCCGCGCGTGCACTGGGCTGCAGGGCCTATGTGCACCTGAAAGTGGATACAGGGTTTCATCGGCTGGGCTTTGCCTGTACCGAAGAAAGTGCAGACCGGATCATGCGCCTGCACACTGCCTATCCGGAGGCTGTGACCGAAGGCCTGTACTCACACCTGGGACTGATCACGAAGGAAAAGGACGAAGCGCAGTACCGTGCGTTCATGCGCATGCGCGAATGGCTTGCACAGCGGCATGTCCCCATCGCGGAGTATCATCTGTGCGATTCCATCGGTCTTGTGCGCTACCCCGCCTGGCATATGTCCCGGTGCCGTGTCGGCGCGTTCCTCTGGGGCGTGCGTCCCTCGCGCTCGGAAGACATGCCGTTTGCGGATAAGGAAACGCTCCGCTTCTGCACGACCGTGGCGCAGGTGCGCGATGTACCGGCCGGGGAAGCCGTCGGGTATGGCGATGAAGACGTGTCCGATCATCCCATGCGTGTGGCCACGCTCTGTGCCGGGTACGGCGATGGCTATCCGCGCCGCCTCTCCAACGGCAGGGGGCATGTGCTGATCCGCGGGCGCCGCGCCAGGGTCGTAGGGCTTGTATGCATGGATCAGATGATGGTGGATGTCACGGACATCCCGGACTGCTGTGCCGGCGACACCGCAGTTCTTCTGGGCGGCGGGATCAGCTATGCCGAGATGGCGGACTGGGCGGAAACCAACCGCAATGAATGCCTGACCATTCTCTCTGCGCGTCCGGTCCGGGTCTATCATGAAGCGGGAAAGGAGCCCCGGGTCTGGGACAGCCTGACCGGGGAGAATACAGTCTATGGATCGTAAGGCATGGGAACAGGCGCTGGCCCCGTATATGGAAAGGCTTCTGGAGATACGCCATGATCTTCACAGGCATCCGGAGCGCAGCGGGCAGGAGAAGGAAACACAGGCGACACTGATGCGCGTGCTTGCGCCGCTGGGACTGAAACTGACGACCTTTCCGGGAAGCTATGCGCTCATGGCGACCCTCGAGAACGGCGCAGGCGGCTGTGTCGCGGTGCGTGCGGATATGGACGCGCTTCCGATCACGGAGGAGACAGGTCTGCCCTTCGCTTCCGAGAATCCCGGGGTCATGCATGCCTGCGGGCATGATGTGCATATGACACTGGCGCTCGGTTCCGCCATGTACCTCAGCGCGCACAGGGATGCCTGGAAGGGCACCGTCAAATGGCTGTTTGAGCCGCAGGAGGAAACCATTGGCGGCGGCAGACAGATGACGGAGTGCGGTTGTATGTCGCATCCCACGGTAGACGTGGTGATCGGGCAGCATGTGAACCCGCGGTATCCCGCGGGCACCTTCTTCTGCAAGACAGGCTATGTGTCCGGCGCCAGCGATGAGGTGCAGCTGCACGTGATCGGAAAGAGCTGTCACGGCGCGTATCCCGAGGGCGGCATTGACGCCATTGTGATCATGGCCAGTATCGTCACTGCACTGCAGACCATGGTCAGCCGGCGGGTTTCGCCCTTTGTCAGTACTGTGCTTACCTTTGGCACCGTGCGCGGCGGCACAGCCAATAATGTCATCTGCGGGGACGTATACCTGACAGGCACGCTTCGTACCCTGGACGAGAAAACCCGAAGAACCATGAAGCACCAGATCCGCCGGATGGCGGTATCCATTGCGGAGGGCATGGGCGGCGCAGCCGAGGTCGTGTTCCGTCCCAGCTATGGCGCGGTATTCAACAGTGAACCGTACTATACGATTGTCGAGGACGCCGCGCGGGAAGTACTGGGCGAGGAAAACCTGGTGCACCGGGAGGCGCCAAGCCTGGGTGTGGAGAGCTTCTATTACTTTATTGCGCATACACCGGGCGTCTATTATGATATCGGCTCCGGGATCAGCACCGCGCTGCATACGCCCACCTTCTGCGTGGACGAAAAGACCATCGGGGTCGGGATTGCGCTGCAGACAGAGAGTGTACTGCGTCTTCTGAAGAAGACCGGGGAGGACAGAGCATGATCGTACCCGAAGCGGTACGCCCCGGGGATACACTGCGACTGATCGCGGTATCGGGCTGCGTACACGAGGGCGACCAGACACAGACCGTGGCGCATGCGCGGGAGAAACTGGAAGCGCTCGGCTTTTCCGTGATTGTCGACGAGAGCTGTCATGCGCGCTATGGCTACCTCACAGGTACGGATGCAGAGCGCGCGCAGGCACTGGAGCGCGCGTTCCTCGATCCGCTGTCCCAAGGGATCGTATGCCTCAAGGGCGGCTATGGCTGCAACCGAATGGTCGACCTTGTGCACTGGGACCGGGTGCTGGCCCATCCCAAGGCATTCCTCGGGTTCAGCGATATCACCACACTGCACCTGGCCATGAACGCCCGCGGACTGGTGACGTTCCATGGGCCCATGGGCACATCCGTGCTCCCGGAAGCCGAAGCCAGGACCAGTCTTCTCAGAGCGCTTTCCGGCGATACCGGGGACTGGCTGATGCCGGCATCCGGGACGCAGTGCGTGCGCGCGGGATGCGCCGAGGGTACACTGATCGGCGGTAACCTGTCGCTTGTAGCCGCGGCCTGCGGTACGCCCTATTTCCCGGACATGAAAGGCCGTATTCTGTTCCTGGAGGAGATCGGGGAATATGTGTACGCCATTGACCGTATGCTGAATCAGCTGCGGCTGTGCGGTGTATTTGATCAGATCGCGGGACTGATCCTTGGCGCGTTTACGGACTGCAGGGGCGAGTACGCGGACAGTTTTTCCCTTGGCGAGGTTGTGGAAAACGCGCTGAAAAATACGTCGTGCCCTGTGCTCGCGCAGGTGCATGCGGGGCATGTAGCCCAGTCCCTGACACTGCCCCTGGGCCGCACGGTCCGTATGGACGCGGCGGCAGGACGCGTATGCGTGCTGCCCTGAACGTTAGGAGGATGCTATGTTTCTGAGCCGACTGCGGATGTATCTGTCCATGCTGCGGACGGACCCGCTGGAATTTCTGGTCTATATTCTCTGCTTCGCCGTGGCGATACTCACAAGCCTGATCCTGCATGAGTGCGCGCATGGCTTTGTCGCCTACAAGTGCGGCGATCCCACGGCCAAGTATATGGGCCGTCTGAGCCTGGATCCCCGCAAGCACCTGGATCCCATCGGCACCATATCCATGATTCTTCTGGGGATCGGATGGGCCAAGCCGGTGCCTGTGAACCCGCGCAATTACCGGAACTACCGCCGGGATGACATTCTCGTGTCCATGGCAGGGATTGTCATGAACCTGTGTCTGTTTGTCCTGTCGACCTTTCTTCTGGTGCTTCAGGCGCGCCTGGGCGGAAACTATGCCAATTGGGGCATTGGAATGCAGGTGCTGCAGGAATTTCTGCGGCTTCTGGCGCAGATCAATGTATCCCTGGCCGTGTTTAATTTCCTCCCGATCCCGCCGCTGGACGGATATCACCTGTTCAATGATATTCTCTTCCGCGGGCGCTTTCAGCTGGACCGGAATACCTTCCAGATCGCGCAGATCGTGCTTTTGATCCTGTGCCTGTCCGGTGCGCTGTCCGGCGTTCTCGGTACAGTGAACAGCGCGCTGTACAACGGTATGCTGAACGTATGGATTCGGGTGCTGTGGTAACGGAGGCAGGGCAGTGACATTTCAGTGCAAGGACTTTGACGGCCCTCTGGAACTGCTTCTGGAGCTGATTCATAAGGCCAAGATTGACATTCACGATATATTCGTCAGCGATATCACCGAACAGTACATCGCCTATGTCCGGAGCATGACATTTCTGGACATGGACGACGCCACCGAATTCCTGGTTATGGCGTCTACGCTTCTGGAGATCAAGAGCCGGGCCATGCTTCCCAAGCCGCCCAAGACGGACGAGGCGGAGGAAGACCCCGAGGAAGCGCTGATCCGGCGTCTGGAGGAGTACAAGCAGTTCAAGGAAACGGCCAGTGCCATGAAAGCCTTTGAGAGCGCGGCCAGCAGTCTGTTTGCCAAGCTTCCGGACGAATTCCCTCTGCCGCCCCAGGAAACCGTGCTGGTGGGCCTGACACTGGAGGGCCTGACCGAGGCCTTTCAGCGGATACTGCTGCGTAAGCCGGCGGAGGCGGAAAAACCGGAGACGAACCACTACGCGGCCCGCAGCATACACCGGGACAGCCATACCGTACAGGAGTGTATGCTGACACTGCTCAAGGGCATCCGCAAGAAACCGCGCATGCGCTTTGAAGAGGCGTTCAGCGAGGCACCGACCAGGGAAGAAGTGGTGACACTGTTTCTGGCCATGCTGGAACTGCTGCGCATGGGAGAAATGCATGTGCTGCAGGACAGTGTATGCGGGGAGATATATCTTCTGCGGGGCCGCGGGGAAGCGGTGATCAGCGAGGAGGAAGAGAGCTTTGGAAAACATGCACGCACAAGAAACCGCCAGCGAGAGTATGGAGGGCAACCTGAAGGGACGGATTGAAGCCGTACTGTTTGTCACCGGGGAACCGATTCAGGTGCAGGACCTGGCCAAGGCCTTGGATGTGGACATGAAGGTGCTGAAAAAGACACTGACAGAGCTCAAGGACGAGTATGACTTCGGACAGCGCGGGCTGAGCCTGCGGCTATTCGGGTCCCATGTGCAGCTGACCTCCCGCGCGCTGTATGCCGCGGATGTCGTACATCTGCTCCAGCCCGTACAGAAGCAGTCGCTCTCCCAGGCGGTCATGGAAACACTGGCCGTGGTCGCGTATAAGCAGCCGGTGACCAAGGCAGAAGTCGAGCAGGTCCGCGGCGTCAAGTGCGATTATTCCATTCAGTCACTGGTCAATAAAGGCATGATTGCCGAGGTCGGACGCAAGGATGCGCTGGGCCGCCCGATCCTCTATGGTACCACGGATATTTTTCTGCAGCACTTCGGGATCTCATCCCTGGAGGACCTGCCGCCGCTTCCGCAAACGGAGACCGAGCAGACGGATGCGGATACCGGGGAGAGCTTCGGCACCTGACGGAAAGGGAGAACGGAAACCATGCAGATGACGGATGTCTGTGTACGCTGTGTACGCGATAAGCACCTGTCTCGCGTGCCGGCGGATGCGCTGGAGGACAAAGCGGCCGCCTATCGGGCGCGCGTGAATGCATTGCTTGCCTTCCGCGGAAAACGAAGCGCGCCGGAGATCGTCTGGCAGATCGAGAACGCGTACCGGGAAGCCTTCGGCAGCACCCGGGACTTTACGGAGATCAAGCACTACTATAACCGGAAAATGCTGGGTATGGAGGAAGCCATGTGGCAGGAGATCCGGAAGACACCGGATCCGGTGAAGCGCGCCATGCAGTACGCGGTCATGGGAAACTTCATTGACTTCTCTGCACAGAAGGATGTGGAGGAATCCACACTGGACAGCCTGCTGCTGCGCTCGGAAGAGATTGCACTGCCGGCGGATGTCATGCAGGCGTTCCGTCAGGCACTGGAAAAGGCATCCTCGCTTGTGTATCTGACCGATAACTGCGGGGAGATTGTCACGGACAAGATCCTGATCCGCGCGCTGCAGGCGCAGTATCCGCGCCTTGCGGTGACTGCCCTGGTGCGCGGTGCACCGGTTGCCAATGATGCCACACGGGAGGACGCCGAGGAGACAGGGCTGTGCCAGGTGTGTACCGTGGCGGAAAACGGGAACGGCATTGCCGGAACCGTACCGGACCGCCTGTCCCCGGAAGCGCGCTGCTGCCTGCAGGGCGCGGACGTGATCCTGTCCAAGGGCCAGGGAAATTATGAGACGCTGTGCGGGGAAGGCTTTCCGGTGTTCTATCTGTTCATGTGCAAGTGTGCCATGTTTACGCAGCGCTTTGCAGTACCGCTCTATACCGCGGTTTTCACAGGGGAAGGGATATAAAAAAGAGGGACCCGGAGAGCCTGCTCCGGATCCCTCTTCCTTATTGCTCAGGCGGCTTGTTCCTGGATCGGCTGTACATAGTAGCGGCCTTCGCCGGGAAAACGATAGGATGTCACATGCCGCTTCAGGTCCATGCCAAAGAAGGCCAGCATGCCTTCCAGTACCGGCAGGGGAAGCGGTGCGCTCAGGGAAACACAGATGCAGCATCCGTCCGAGGACGCATCGATGCGCACACCCATGTAGGTGAAGGTGTCCACACCGCATGCCCGCCCGGAACGCATGAGACAGGCGGGAAGAAACGCTTTCATGGCCTGAGAGGAAACGGGAGAACGCTTGGTATACATGGGGACACCTTCCTTTCCATTGGACTGAGGAGAGTATAGCACAAATTTAATGTGCCAGTACACTAAATTTGTGCAGAATCGTGTAACAAAAACCGCATATATTGTGCCGGCTCATCCCGTCACACCCTATATACCCGGTCTTCCGGAATTCTCATCGGATTCTCATCCAATCCTGCCTTCCGCCGGGTGCGCAATATGGTACAATACGTTTGTACCTTGGGGAGGTGACACAGATGGCAAGCTTTAATCTGGAGGATATACAGACGCTGCGCCGGTGCAGCGGACTGAGCTATGAGGAGGCCGTAGCGCTTCTGGAATACCACGGGGGCTCTCTGGCGAGGGCACTGACGGACCTGGAGGAGAGCGGTAAGCTGAAAAAGGACAAAGGCGCGGACAGCAGGGCAACCCAGGAGAAGGGCTCCTTCCGCACACTGCTGCAGAAAGGCTACAGCACGCGCCTGAAGGTTACACAGGGCGAGAAAACCGTGGTGAACGTATCCCTGCTCTTTGTCCTGGTATGTCTGATCTTTGCGCCGTATCTCACGATCTTTTCCGTCGTGCTTTCCCTGGTCATGGGCTATAAGGTGCGGATTGAGACGACGGAGCGTGCCGAGCAGACGGACCTGGAGGAAACCTTCCGGCATGCCGCGGACAATCTGCGCACATCGGTGAAGGACTTGGCCGGCGCGTTTGCGGAAAAAGGCGCGGGAGAGGAAAAAGCGGCCCCTGCCCCGCAGCAGGAGACGGAAAAGCCGGAGACCAAGCGCGCAGCAGGCTATGCGACCGCCGCCAGCGCATATTCGGCGGATGTGCCGGTACTGCATGTGCCCATGCGCGTGAAGAGCGCCGACGGCAGCATGCAGGTGACCCAGGACGGGGACGGATACAGCAGCGCGACTGTGGAGTAAGGGAGGAAGCCCTATGAGCCGTATACTGATTGTCGAGGACGAAAAGAAGATTGCGCGATTCCTGGAACTGGAGCTGACCCATGAGGGCTACGAGGTACTGGTGGCCGGTGACGGGCGCACAGGACTGGAGAAAGCGCTGCAGGAAGCGCCGGACCTTCTGGTGCTGGACCTGATGCTTCCGGAGATGAGCGGGATTGAGGTCTGCCGGCGGCTGCGCCGGGAGAGCGATGTGCCCATTATCATGCTCACCGCCAAGGATGACGTATCGGACAAGGTCATGGGACTGGACATGGGCGCGGATGATTATATGACCAAGCCCTTTGCCATTGAGGAACTGCTGGCACGGATCCGGGTGGCACTGAAAAAGCACAGAGAGAACGGCGAGCACGCGCATGAGGGTACACTGCATGCCGGTAAGCTGACACTGGACCCCGTGAGCCATACCGTCAAGTGCCAGGGGCAGGAGGTCGCGCTGACCAAGAAGGAATTCGACCTTCTGCATTACCTGATGGCGCATGCGGGCGAAGCGGTCACAAGGGATACCCTGCTCAAGGAAGTCTGGGAATACGACTATGCGGGCGACACCAATGTGGTGGATGTCTATGTGCGTTACCTGCGGCATAAGCTGGATGAGCCCTACGGCATCCGTACGATTCACACGATACGCTCCGTGGGCTACATGTTCCGGTATGAAGAGTAACGCGCAGGCGGAAAAGGCAGGGGAAGGAATGTGAGAAAGGAAAAAAGACCGTCGCTGCCGGTGCGGATGCTGTCGCGCATGCACGGCATAGCCAGTCAGGCGCGCTTTTCCCTGACACTGCGGATTGCCGCGCGCTACTGTGTGGAGCTGCTGCGGACAGCCGGGCTGGCGTTCTGTGTGCTGGCGCTGTTTTTCATGGTACGCGAGTTTGCACAGATCAGAAGAACGGACGCGGCGTTCATGGAAACCGTGACGGAAAGCACGGCGCTTACGGACGCATCCTTTGCGGAGGTCCTGGACGTGCCCTGGTCCGAGGCCAGGGACTGGCGCTTTCGTCTGTCGCATCTGTTCCCGGACGGCTCGCTGCGCATACTCGGGCGCGTGGAGCCTGTGGGCGACGGCGAGACCGTGGTTCTTCTGCGGCATGACCTGACATGGATGTATACATGGATTGTCTGGGGCGTACTGGCCATGATGACCGCCGATATGCTGCGCATGATCTGTTTTCTCAGAAAGCATAACCGTCTGGACCGGACGGTATCGGCACCGATCCGGGAGATGACCGAGAAGACCGCCATGATCTCCGCGGACAATCTATCGGACCGGCTGCAGGTGGAAGGGACCAAGAACGAGCTGCGGGATCTGGCCATGGTCATCAATTCCATGCTGGACCGGCTGGAGGTCAGCTATAACAGTCAGAAGCAGTTTGTCTCGGACGCGTCCCATGAACTGCGCACACCCATTGCCGTCATTCAGGGCTATACGGATATGCTGGCCCGCTGGGGCAAGGATGATCCCCAGGTGCTGGAGGAAGGCATTGAAGCCATCTCCCAGGAGACGGCGAGCATGAAGGACCTGGTGGAGGATCTGCTGTTCCTGGCCCGGCATGACAAGAAAACCCTGATCATGGAAATGAATGAGTTCGATCCCACGGAAGTCATGCAGGAAGTGCGCCGGGAAACGGAAATGGTCAATCCCACAGCCCAGCTGTATTCGGAAGCCATGGAGCCGTTTACCATGCAGGCAGACCGCAACCGGGTCAAGCAGCTGATGCGGATTCTCCTGGACAACGCGGTCAAGTATTCCCCGGACGGCGCGGTGATTCATCTGTCCCTGAAGAAGAAAGGGGACAGCGCGGTATTCACGGTCCGGGATGAGGGCCAGGGGATCTCGGCGGAGGATATGCCGAAGATCTTTGACCGGTTCTACCGCTCGGACGCGGCGCGCAAGCGCGAGAGCGGCGGGCACGGCCTGGGCCTTTCCATTGCGCGGATCATTGTCCTGGCCCATGGCGGACGGATTCATGTGCGCTCCAAGCCCGGGCAGGGAACCACTTTTACCATTGAACTCCCCCTGAAGCAGGCCATCAGCGGCGTGCAGGAAGTCGCGGTGGAGGAAAAGCCGAAAAAGCGCCCGCGCCATATGCGAAAGGCGAAGGCGGCAGAAGTGCATATTGCGTGACAGCAAAAGAGAGCCAGGACATGTCCTGGCTCTTCGTTTATTTGAGATGACGCCGGATGACCCGCGGGATATGCCCGCTGCTGCGCTTCCTCCGCCGGTGCAGGAACAGTATCAGCTGAATCAGAGCAAAGATGCACAGCGAGAAGAGGAAGATAAACAGGAAGATATCGGCGGTGAGCGGCGGGAACGGGTTCGGGTCCGCCAGTGTGTCCGCCCAGATCTCCTCCACGGTCCGGGGCATGTTTTCCCTGACCGCTACGGAGCGCGATGCCACCAGGTTATAGATGACGGGATCACCGGTATCGAGGAAGTAGGTCATGGTGCCCATGACTTCGCCCGCATCCACAGGCGCCTTGAAGTCGCGGCTGTACTGTATCAGTACAGTGGACTTCAGTCGGTTGGCCATGGCGGTAATAGCGTCCTTTGTGGCCGTGATCCGCGCACGCGCGGCATCCGTGGCATTCTGCGCCACGCATGTCAGGCGCACCCGGCCCATGTCCGCATCGTTCAGGGAATAGGAACTGGTCTCAATGGTAATGGGGTTCATGTTGTACAGGTCAATTGGGGTAATGCTGGTATACTGCGCGAACCCGTATTCCATGAGCTTGATCGTGTCCGCCCAGCGGGACTCGCGGCCGGCATACAGGACAACCGAGATCAGGTTAACGCCGTCCTTTTCCGCGGAACCCACAAAGCAGTATTGCGCGGCATCCGTGGTACCGGTCTTGACGCCGTTGGCATAGGGATAATAGTAGCGGTTCGCTTTCTCTTCCGTGCCCGGGTCAAACAGTTCATTGGTATTGGTAATGGTCCGGGCTCTGGTAAGATTGGTCTTGGGAAGCGTATAGGTATAAGTGTTTACGATATCCCGGAACAGGTCCAGCTTCATGGCCTCCCGTGTGATAATCGCCATATCCCGCGCCGTCGTATAGTGATAGGGATCCGTATAGCCATGCGCGTTGGCGAAGTGCGTGCTGGTACAGCCCATGATCCGGGCGGTAGTGTTCATCAGCTCCACAAAGTTCTCAATCGTTCCCGAGACCGTCTCAGCGATGACATTGGCGCCATCATTGGCGGAGAGCAGCATGGTGCCGTAGAGCACGTCAATGAGCGGCATTTCCTCGCCGGCCTGCAGCTTCATGGTAGTCGAGTCTGCGGGAACATTGACCGCGCGCTCGGAGGCTGTGACGGTCATATACAGGTCCTCCACACAGGTAAGGGCCAGATAGACAGTCATGATCTTGGTCAGGGAAGCCGGGTGCCGCATTTCATCGGCGTTCTTTTCAAATATGAACTCGCCGGAGTCCGCTTCCATCAGGATGGCAGACCAGCCGTAGAGCTGATCCGTTTCCAGGTTCTCCGGGTGCTCGGCGTCATACTTCGGCGCGTCCGGGGACAGCGTAGGCTTGGGATAGAGATCCGGCGTGGCGGTCGGACGGCTATTGGCGGCCAAGGCCGGAAAAGCGTTCAGGAGAAGTCCTGCCGCCAAAAGGCATGCGAGCAGTCGTCGCAGAAAGCATCACCTTCTTTCCGGGAAGGAACCGTTATTTCAGAAAGCGCAGGATCTGCATGCCTTCCGGTGCCTGGAACAGGGGCAGCAGCGGGGAATGTCCCAGCTGCAGCACGAGAATGGCCACAGCCAGCAGCGCGACATACAGCGCAAAGACAGCCATGGGCATCCGTACGATCATCCGCAGGAACCAGCGTATGGTGAGAATCCCGACCAGGGCGGCCAGCACCACACCGCAGACCGTGGGAATCAGTTCAATTTCCGAGAGCAGATTTTCCTCCAGGGCATGCTTGCCCTCCACCAGAAGCGAAGCGACCACAGCCGGCGCGCTCATCATAAAGGAAAACTTGGCAGCGGTCCTGCGGTCAAGCCCGGACAGCACGCCCCCGAATATGGTGGAACCGGAGCGCGAGATGCCGGGGAAGAGTCCGAAGCCCTGCATGATACCCATGGTAAGGGCATGGCGGACACCGACCGTGCTCTGCGGTTTGGTCTGCCGGCGGCTGAAGAAATCAATGCCGAGCAGCAGAAGGCTTGTCACAAAGAACATGGGTCCCAGGCACCAGCCCGAGTCCAGTGCGTCCATGTCAAAGAGCACATAGAAGACCAGCGCCGGCAGGGAAGCCAGGAAAAGAAGACGCAGGGTCGGGTTCTTGATGGGATGCGCAATCATGTCGATCCAGTCCTTCCAGAAGACCAGGAGAATCGGCACAAGCGTACCCACATGCAGCAGAATCTCAAAGATCTTGAAGGCCGGCGTGCTCTCCATCTGCAGGAGACGGCTGACCAGAAGCAGATGAGCGCTGGAGGAGATGGGCAGAAACTCGCCCAGTCCCTGAACGATGCCGAGTATGGCACCCTGAAGAATTGTCATAGGCAAGGGATTCCTTTCCGGTTTAGTGGCTTGCGCCGGGGAAAGTATACCAAAAATGCGGCGCGCAGTCGACAGCTTTTGCAAATCCGGCGCAGGGATCACTCTTGCGAAGACAAAGTTTCCGTAATAAGATGAACGCCGCGGATAAAAGGAGGAATGCGGATGCGAAAGCTTGGAGGCGGCGCGCTGGGGTATGTGCTGCCGGCAGTCTTCTGTAACCTTCTCTGGGGAAGCGCCATTCCCGTGATTAACCTGGGCTACCGCGCGTTCGGCATCGGCGCGGGCATGACATCCTCACAGCTGGCCTTTGCCGGGCTCCGGTTTCTTCTGGCCGGTCTGCTGACGCTTGCCTATACACGCCTGCGCACGGGAAAGCCGGTGCGCCTGTCAGCGGAAGGCATCCGGGACGCCTGTGTGCTGAGCCTTGTGCAGACGATACTGCAGTATGTGTTCTTCTATATCGGCGTGGCACGCACTGCCTCGGTGGAGGCTTCCATTATTCAAGGGCTCGGCGCGTTTGTGTCCATACTTATTGCCAGCTTTGTATTCCGCTACGAGAGAATGAATGCCGGCAAGTGGCTGGGCGGGCTGATCGGTATTCTGGGGATTGTGATACTGAACCTGCGCGCGCAGGACGCGCAGACAGACCGGCAGCTGGTGGGCCCTGTGTGCCTTGTGCTGTCCATGGTCTCCTCTGCCGCCAGCACGGGACTGATCAAGCGCTATGGAAAGCGGCATGATCCGGTGGTGCTGTCCGGTGCGCAGTTCGTGATCGGCGGGCTGTGCATGACATTGCTGGGCTTCAGCCTTGGTGGACGCCTGGAAACGGTATCGCTCCGCGGCTGTGCCATCCTGGGCTATTTGGCCTTTCTGTCCGCGGCGGCCTATGCCGTCTGGGCATGGCTTCTGACCCGGTGGCAGGTATCAAGGATTGCGGTATTCATGTTCCTGCAGCCGATCTTCGGCGTGCTGCTGGGACTCGTGCTCGTGCGGCAGCGGCTGACGCTGCCCCTGTGGCAGTACGCGCTGGCCACGGTCTGCATCAGCGCCAGTATACTGCTTGTCAATCGAGCTGCACAGGAGGGAAAGCATGCAGGAAAATGACTTATTCGCCAGGCACATCCGGGCGCAGTTTACGGATACTATATGGGAAAAGTTCGTCGAGGGCATCCGGACCTATCACCTGCTGGAGCCGGGCGACAGGGTCTGCGTATGCATATCCGGCGGGAAGGACAGCATGCTCCTGGCCAAGCTTATGCAGATGCTGGAGGCCGAGGGCACGTCTGACATTACGGTCCGTTATCTGATCATGGATCCCGGCTATAATCCGGAGAACCGGCAGAAAGTGGAGGAGAACGCCCGTCTGCTGGGGATCCCTTATACACTGTTTGAAAGCGATATCTTTGCGGTCGCCAATCATCAGGAAAAGAATCCCTGCTTTCTGTGTGCGCGCATGCGCCGCGGCTTTCTGTACGCGCGAGCGCAGGAGATGGGCTGCAACAAGATCGCGCTGGGGCATCACTTTGACGATGTCATCGGCACAACGCTCCTGAGCATGTTCTATGGCGGTCAGCTGCAGGCCATGCTTCCGCGGCTGAAAGCGAGAAACTTCCCGGGTATGGAGCTGATCCGTCCGCTGTATCTGGTGCATGAGGAGGACATCATACGCTGGCGGGACGCCATGCATCTGACCTTTATCCAGTGCGCCTGTCGGTTTACGGAGGAGAGCGAGCGCAGGGGCGAGACGCATACGGACTCCAAGCGCCTGGAGGTCAAGCGTCTTCTGAAGGAGCTGCGCAGGACGCACCCCGATGTGGAGGAGAACCTCTTCCGCAGCCTGCATCACCTGGAACTGGACACCATGGTGGGCTGGAAGTACAAGGGCAGGACCTATTCCTTCCTGGACATGTATGACATGCGGGACGGGAAAGAAACGGAGGCGTAGCGCAGATGTGGGTATCGGACGAATGCTTTCTGCTGACGGGGCCTACCAATATCGGGCTGGTCAGGACCGGGGAAGGACAGGCCGTTCTGATCGACAGCGGCGGGGATGACAGCAGCGGCCGCAGGATCCGTAAAGCACTGGAAGCGGAAGGGCTGACGCTGCAGGCGATATACAATACGCATTCGCATGCGGATCATATCGGGGGCAATGCGTTCCTGCAGACGCGCCTCGGCTGCCGCATCTATGCGCCGGACCGGGAAACCGCCTTTGTCAGACAGCCGTCACTGGAGATACATATGCTCTATGGCTCGCCCGCGCCGGATGAGTTCAATCACAAGATCTTTGTAGCCAGGGAAAGCCAGGCGGAGCCGCTTTCCAGCGCATCCCTTCCGGAGGGCATGCAGGTGATTCCGCTGCCCGGGCATTCCATGGATATGGTGGGCTTCCGGACGCGGGAGGACATTGTGTTTCTCGCGGACTGCCTGGTGAGCCATGAGACGCTTTCCAAGTATGCGATCAGCTATCTGTGGGACCTGGACCGGTACAAGGAGACACTGCAGCAGGTGTGCGGGATGCAGGCGCGACTGTTTGTGCCCGCGCATGCCGTGCCGTGCACGGATATCCGGCCCCTGGCCATGGAAAACCTCCGGCATGTGGCGGATACGGAGGAGAAGATCCTGGAACTGTGCCGGGAGCCGGCCACCTGGGAGACGCTTCTGCGGGGCATATTCCTGTCGGACGGATTGCATATGACGGCTGCGCAGCATGTGCTGGTGGGTTCCACGCTCAAGGGATACCTGACAAGTCTTGTGTCCCGAGGCGCTGTGCGCTACTTTTTTGAGGATGCGCGCATGCTCTGGGAGCGTATCTGACAGGATTTACGCTATTCCTGACAGAAGGGGAAGATTTTGGCATGCCAATGTGATATAATACGCGTTGTGTATGCTTTTTTATCGGGTATGCAGGAACTGGCCGTTGAATGGCGGCTAGCGCCCTGCGGCGCAGAGCTGCGGGCGTGATAAAGACTGAAGGAGTGGAACTACCATATGAAGCTTGGTGTTGTCGGACTGCCCAATGTTGGAAAGAGTACCCTGTTTAACGCGATTACCCAGACCAGCAATGCGCAGGCGGCAAACTTTCCGTTCTGTACCATTGAACCGAATACCGGTATTGTCATGGTCCCTGACCATCGTCTGGATGTGCTGGACGCCATGTATCATCCCAAGAAAGTGACGCCCACCACGATTGAGTTTGTGGATATCGCGGGCCTGGTAAAGGGCGCCAGCCGTGGGGAAGGCCTGGGCAATAAATTCCTCAGCCATATCCGCGAAGTGGATGCGATTGTCCATGTGGTGCGCTGCTTTGACGATCCCAATATTATCCGTGCGGACTGCTCCTCGGACCCGGTCAGCGATATTGAGACGGTGAACCTGGAACTGATCTTTGCGGATATGGAGACTGTACAGCGCCGCCGAGACAAGGCCCAGCGCGCACTACACGGCGGGGACAAGCAGGCGCAGATGGAAGACGCGCTGTGCCGGCGTATGCTGGTGCATCTCGAAGGCGGCCATCCCGCACGTACGCTGGAGATGAGCGATGATGAGCGCGCCGTGGTTGACAGCTGGTTCCTTCTGACCACCAAGCCGGTGATCTATGCGGCCAATATTGCCGAGGAAGACCTGGGCAAGGACGAAAGCGAGATCCAGGACCTGGACAAGGTCAAGGCGATTGCCGAAAAGGAAAACGCGGAAGTACTGGTGATCTCCGCCGCCATCGAGGAGGAGATCTCGCAGATGGATGCCGAGGAGAAAGCCGAGTTCCTGGCTGACCTGGGCATCGGGCAGAGCGGTATGGAGCGCATGATTACCGCGTGCTATCATCTGCTGGGCCTGATTTCCTTCCTTACTGCCGGCGAGGACGAGTGCCGCGCCTGGACCATCCGCCGGGGCACCAAAGCGCCGCAGGCCGCCGGGAAGATTCACACGGACTTTGAGAAGGGCTTTATCCGCGCGGAGGTGGTTCCCTTTGACACCCTGCAGGAGCTCGGCTCCATGGCCGCCTGCAAGGAAAAGGGCCTTGTGCGCTCGGAAGGTAAGGACTATGTGATGAAGGACGGGGATATCGTTCTGTTCCGTTTCAATGTCTGATCGGGAGGCTTTATGAGCAGGCTTAGCTATGCAGTCAAGCGCGCCGTAAAAATGGACTACCGCAGGATGTGGCAGACCACGGATTACCTGAAAAAGAAGAGCGGCAAAAGCCGGACATGGCTGATGAAGGACATGCTGCGCTGCGCGCTGAAGTACAATGCGGGGTATATGGACTATAAGATTGCGGAGATGTACCGTCTCACGGATGCGCAGAAGCAGACCGTCATCACCCGCGGGATTTCCAATTCCATTGTCCGGCGGATGAACGACAAGGCGTACTGGCACTTCTTTGACGACAAGACGCAGTTCAATGAGAAGTTCGGCAAGTATGTGCACCGCGACTGGATTCTCATCGGTCCGGACACGGACCTTACGGCGCTGCAGTCCATGATGGACCGGCATCCCGCGCTCATCGGAAAGCCCCTGGAGGGCTCCAGCGGGCAGGGGATCTACAAGTATGAAAAGAAGGACTGGCAGGACGGTGCCAGGGCGTTTCATGAAAAGCTGTGCGCTGACGGCATCGGGATTCTGGAAGAGATCGTGATTCAGCACCCGCAGATGGCACGCCTGTGCCCGACCTCTGTCAATACCTGCCGTATCGCGACGCTGCTGGGCGATAAGCAGCAGGGGATCGTCTACGCGTTCCTGCGCATCGGCAACGGAAAGGTCATGGATAACGTGGACTGCGGCGGCATGGCAGCGCGCATTGACCTGGATTCAGGCAAACTGCTGACGGTCGGCGCGGATAAAGCGGGCAATACCTATGAAAAGCATCCCATGACAGGCACGTCCATCATCGGGTTTGAGATTCCCTTCTGGGAAGAAGCAAAGGCCATGTGCCTGGAAGCCGCGCAGATCGTGCCGCAGCTGCGTTTTGTGGCATGGGATGTGGCGATTACGGAGAACGGACCTACCTTTATTGAGGGAAATTCCTTCCCCAGTCATGCCGTGCCCCAGTTTGCGGCGCATTATCCGGACGGCATCGGTATTCTGCCGGAATTCAGAAAGTTTATTGACGTATGAATAGGACGCGGAGGTGATGGAATTGGCAGGGAAAAAAGCGCTCCTGTGGGTCTGCCTTTTATGCCTTGTCTGTATGCCGCTTCTGGCCCTCGGCGAGGAGGAACTCCTGATTGAGGAGTATGTGCTGCTCACCGACGAAGGCGAGGAAGTGCCCGATGTGCAGGCCATTGAAGGCCTGCTTGTTACACCGACCCCGGAACCGACGCCTGAGCCTACATCGGAAATGACTGCCACGCCGGTGATTACGCCGGAGCCCACGCCGACACCGCCGCCGGATACTGCCCGGGCGGACTTCATCAATCGGATGATTGACCTGGGGTTCAGTCTGTATATCAAGGCGGACGGGCATGCGCAGCGCGCGCATTATTCGTCGGACATTTATGTGTGCAAGAACTTTACTGTCTATCTGTTCCGGCAGGTGCGTGGGGACTTCCGTATGGCGGAGTTTCCGGATGTCAGGCTGACCATACCCAACAATCTGCCGGCGGCGGACTGTAAGCCCTACGCGTACGGCCTGGCCTGGAAGGACGTTCCGGCGTCCTCGGGAAATCCCTTTTATGTAGCGGCCCAGTTCCGCTATGATACCGCCCTCAGCCAGGAAGAAAACATGGAGCTCGCACTGGCTTTCATGCGGGAAGTCAAGCGCGGGGATTTCTTCCAGATGTCGGCGGAGTATGATTACGGCGTGGGCGCGCATTCCGCGATCATGATCTCCGACTACAATCCCTGGGACCAGACAGTACACTGGATGGACTCGAACATGCGCGGAAAGAAGGTAGACGGGATCCGATACGGGATTGTCCAGTTCAACGCAGAGAAGACCATAGACTGGTGGGCCAGTGCGTTCTGCAAGAAAAGCCGCGGCGCAACCCTGTACCGGCTCAGGGATGACATTATCTACTATGAGGACGATGACCCGACCGAAGCGCCTGCTGAATAAGCCATGCGCCTGCACGCCATCCGTGCATTGGATGGAAATGGCCGGAAAGCCGTCAAAAGCCTGTAACGCGATCCTGTAAGAGGCTGTTTCCCGTGCAGTATACATGGGCAGTCCCGCAGGAAAGCGTTCGTATGTGCGTGCGATATGCCTGAAAAAGGCCGAAAAAAAGCGGAAAAATGGTTGCATGAGACGGCAGAAATGTGCTATAATCCCGCTTGTGTGTGACAACGGACGGTCCGCTGCCCTGGAAACGGCTGTGCACAGCCGCGGGTACGAACGTCTATGAAGGAAGGAGGATCCTATCATGAATGAGATTATCCGTTCGATCGAAGCCAAGCAGCTTCGCAACGATCGTCCTCAGTTTAACGTTGGCGATACCGTCAATGTATGGGTCAAGGTCGTAGAAGGAACGCACGAACGTCTTCAGGCGTTTGAGGGTACTGTAATTGCCAAGCGCAATGGCAGCGTCCGCGAGACATTCACTGTCCGCCGTGTGTCCTATGGTATCGGTGTGGAGCGTACGTTCCCGCTGCATTCTCCCCGTGTTGACCGCATCGAAGTGGTCCGCAAGGGCAAGGTGCGCCGTGCCAAGCTGTACTACCTGCGCGAGCGCCAGGGCAAGGCAGCCAAGATCAAGGAAGCCCGCCGCGTGTGATGGCAAGAGGATCCTGGAAAGCAGAAAGAGAGGCTTATGGCCTCTTTTTTTGCGTCTGGAAATCATACACGGCCGCCTCGCATGTACTTCCTGCCGGGGATCCGGGGCGCATCCCGGCATATCCCGTATATTCCCTGTGTGAAGACGTTGACGCGGAATGTCGTCGGCGATAGAATAAAGCGTAACAGATCCCTGTTACAGAGATTGGAAAAAAGAGGGCGATAACCTATGACCTATCCTATGACCATTGCGGGTGTGAAACGTGAACTGCCCATCTGCCGGGTAAATGACGAACTGTATATCGGCGCATTTGTGATCTTTGGCGACTGCGAGCTGACGGTTGCCTGTGCCGCAGAGCTTCTGAAGAAGGCACCGGCGTATGATTATATGATTACAGCCGAGTCCAAGGGGATTCCGCTGGTCTATGAAATGGCGCGCCAGCACGGGGATGCGAAGTGGCTGCTGGCCCGCAAGGGTGCCAAGCTCTATATGCAGGACGTCATGAGTGTGGAAGTGAAATCCATTACCACCGCCAATGTCCAGAAACTGTTCCTTGACGGCAATGATGCCGCGCTGATGAAGGGCAAGCGGATCCTGATTGTGGATGACGTCATTTCTACCGGAGAATCCCTGCATGCGCTGGAAGAACTGGTGAAAAAGGCCGGCGGCGAGATTGTGGGACGTATGGCCATACTCGCAGAGGGCGAGGCCCAGGAACGCAAGGACATTATTTATCTGGAAAAGCTCCCGGTGTTCAACAGCCGCGGAGAAGTCATCGGGTAAAAAGGAAAACGGACAGCCGTGCGCTGCCCGTTTTGTCGTGACAGAGAAAGGGCGGCAGAGTTCTTCTGCCGCCGTTTTTTCTCGCTTTTATTCTGTATCAGTGTCCTCTGCTTTCCTCAAAGGCAGCCCGGGCACGCGGATAATCCGAGAGGATCAGTTCAATCTCATGGGACGGTTTTTCGCCCGTGATCGCAGGGATCACAAAGCAGCGAAGCGCTTCATCACAGGCATCATGGATACCGCCTTCCATCAGCGGAGCCGCGCAGGCGGCAAACCGCAGCAGCGTCTCTTCACTGTCGCCGGACAGCGCGCACAGCGCCGTATGAATGGGCCGCAGAAGGGCCGTGGCGTCGGTCAGATCGGATGGAACAGGGGCAGGCGCATAGACATCCGTGGATGCGCAGGCCATTTTCTCGATAAAGGGAAGCGCAGGAAGCGTAAGGATCGGCCAGGGGCAGAGCCTGTAGGCATCGGAAGCGAGTACTTCCTTCTGATTGCCTGTGATCATGATCTTGACAGCGCCCTGGAGCTTGGCAAAATCCCTGCACAGGGTCACAAGCACAGCGGGGACCGGGGTTTCTGCGCCGGGAAGCACGATCGGGCGCTCATCGGGGGATGTCTGGCAGGCCAGCCCGCTGGACCATCCCAGGGCGCTCACCAGGTTTTCGCAGAGCGTGGCAGCCGCTGCGGGCTGTGACGTAACCAGGGTCACACGATCGCACAGGGACAGGAGCAGGAAGATGTCAGCGGCATTTTTCGGATCCGTACTGACGCCCGCATGGGCGAGCACCTGCGAAAGACAGCGGATGGCGCCCCAGGGATCGCTGACTGTACTTTCTGCCGGTGCCAGCGGCAGCGGTGTCCAGCGGCTGACCGCGGGGAACAGATCACCGGCCGTGTCCGGCGTAAACTGGGCCAGGCTCTGATACAGTGTATTTCTCTTTTCCGTAAGCGAGGCAATCTGTGCTTTCAGTTTACGCGTCATTTCCTCCTGAAACGAACACCGGTTTTTCAGGGCTTCCAGGCGCAGCAATGCGCCGTGCGGCGTTTTCAGCTGCAGCTGTGCCTGCACTTCCACGAGCTTCCTGCGGGCCGCAGCCAGATCACTCTGTGCCTTGGCATAGCTGGCATCCAGGTTTTTCAGATCCCGGGCCATGATCTCACGAAGCGGCGGCTGTACCCATACAGCCTCGTCACATCCCGCAATCTGCTTGCGGACGACAAACGCATAGGTTTCACCGCTGGGCAGGAGAAAGGAAAAAACTTCCGGATGCTGCGGTGCTTCCTGCGGAAGCACCGGCTCGGTCCGGGAGATCGGTCCCAGGAGCCCTTCCGGCGTTCTGAGGAAGAAGGACGGCGTGACCGAGCAGGCCGCGGCCTCCTCTATTAGTTCAGGGGCGGCATCGATCACGGAATAGAAGCCGTTTTCACCCACAGGCCGGATGACATCGGAGTAGACGATATACTGGCAGCGGTTTCCGTTGCCGGGCACATAATTGCGGTTGAGCCGGATCTTCGGACAGTCGCTTTTCTGTCCCTTCAGATCCAGGAGACACCATTCTCCCAGTGTGCGCAGACGCTCCCGGAAGTCGGATTGTTCACCGCTGTCGGGAACGACACGCAGACATCCGTACTCCGGCCAGAGATGCAGGCACTGCGCCCGGATATCGCCGGAAGGGGAGAGAAGGGGACGGACACGGAAATATGAGGTCAGAGTGTCATCTGTTTCCAGGTGCGCCAAGATCAATTCCTGTGCGGGAACCATGTATCAGAGACCTCCTTTACACTGTAATATGGCGGCGGCAGTGCCGCGCGAGGAAACGGGTCGCCCAGCCCAGGGAAAGGGAAAAACCATAGGTCAGCAGGCCTAGGACAGCAAACAGTCCCACACCCGCCGGAATACCCCAGGTGGCGAAGCCATAAAAGTCATTGGTGTGCGGCCATGTACCGACACCGTTTAACAGAAGATTGCCGAGATAGCCGGTTCCGTACAGCCCCAGCGGGATCAGGCAGGAAAGCCTGGCGCAGGGCGTGAGCGGGTACGCCTCGCCTTCCAGCAGGTAGTCCAGAAGGCTCATGAGCGGGGCCAGCAGATGAAAGATGCCGTTGGCGCCGGCATACATGCCTGCGTACCCAAAGAGCGGGCCGAGAAAGAGAAGCACCACAAAAAAGGTGACCATCACAGAGATGGTTCCGGCAAGACGCAGATGCGCAAGCAGCCGGGAATAAGGCCTGTCCTTTTTCAGAAAACTGTGGATCAGGCTTGCGAGACTGACGGCTGCACACAGGAGGTTGGACAGTACGGTGAAATACTTCAGCGCTCCAATCCCAGGCGCAGAAAGCCGACCGCTTTCATCCATGCCAAAGGTCATTCGAACCCAAGCTGTCAGGATCAGAATGGTAAGAAGCATAAGCAGCAGTCTCGATAACCATGTTCTGTTCACAGGTACCTCCCAAGCGTCGCCGGGTATGTGTAACATACGATATTCTATCATCTTGCCGGTGTAGGGGCAAGCGAAAAACAATGGCAGAGACTGGTTTTTACATGCCCGAAACATAAAAAAACACCGGGGAAAACCCCGGTGCAGACCGCTCAGGCTCTGGCAGCCCGGCGGCGGCGGCCCGCCTGGCGAAGTGCCAGAAGGACCATCATCAGAATCGTTCCGATATAGGGGAAGGTTGCTGTCAGTGTGGGATCCACGATACCCTGCATGCGCTGACCGGCTGCGTCAATAAAGCCGAAGAGCAGCGTGGCGAGGAATACCAGCGGCGGATTGCTTCTGCCAAATATGACGCAGGCCACGGCGACATAGCCGCGGGAGGCGGACATGTTCTCGGTAAAGGTGGAGAGGTATCCCAGCGACAGATAGGCGCCGGAGAGCGAGCACATAAGCCCGCAGATGACGGAGGCGATGTACTTCATTTTCTCCGGGCTGCGGCCCATGGAGCGCAGGGACTCGGGGTGCTCGCCGCTGGCGTGCAGCCAGAATCCCTCGGGCGTCTTGTACAGGAAGATCCAGGCAATGATCACCAGTGCCCAGGCAATGGGAATCATGATCGATACATTGATATTTGTGCCGCCCAGCACACCCAGATGCAGACTGGGCAGCTTGACCACGCGACCCGTCTGCGGATGGAAGGAGCCGGTCTGTCCTGGGATCGAGCGCAGGATAAAGGTGGTCAGTGCCACGGCAAAGATATTCAGTGCCACGCCGATAATGAACTCATCACTGCGGAAGCGGATGACAAATACCCCGTAGAACAGTCCGAACAGCAGTCCGGAAGCCAGGGCAAAGACAAGCCCCATGACCCAGGAATCACACAGCCAGGAGCCCATGACAGCGGCAAAGGCGCCCACGGTCATCATACCGTCAATACCGATGTTCATCATGCCCGCCTGATCGGTCATAAGACATCCCAGGGCTGCCAGAATGACAATGGTAGAGGTATTGATGGTGTTCATCAGGGTTCCCATGGAAAAGATCGTCGACCAGTTCATCCTTCACCGCCTCCCTTCGTAATCACGGTCTGCGCCATGCGCGCTGCGCGCCGGCGACGCAGGTTCTGGAGAATGCCTTCCTCAGCGGCCATGAAGAAGATAATGATCGACTGGACAATCAGGATCAGCTCACTGGAAATGCCCGTCTTGGACTGCATGGTAATGGCGCCGATCTTGAGAATGCCGAAGAAGAAGCTCATCAGAATCGTGCCCAGCGGTCTGTAGCGCATGATCATGGCGACCAGCATGCCGTCAAAGTAGAACTCATTGGAGAAGTCCGGTTTAAAGCGCGTCTGCAGGCCGAAGCATTCGAACATGCCCAGCATACCGCACATGGCGCCGGAGATCAGCATGCCGAGAATGCCCAGTGTGGAAGCGTTCAGTCCCGCAAAGACGGCAAAGCGCTGGTTCTGGCCGGTGAGTTTCATACGGTAGCCTGTGGTCGTGCGGCTCATGAGATACCACACCAGTACAGAGATGATGGCGATCAGGAATACGCTTTCCGTAAGATTGGAGCCCTTGATCAGCTTGGAAAACTGGAAGACCTTGTCCAGGGACGCGGTGCCCTGGGATACGCCCTTTTCCGAGGTCTTCAGGGGACCGTTCGCCATATAGGTGCAGAAATAGATGGCAATGGAGTTCATGAGAATGGTGGTGATGACTTCACTGATGTGCAGCTTGATCTTCAGCAGTGCAGGGATCAGGGCATAGAGCGCACCGGCGATAATGGCCGCCAGCAGGCACAGCGGAATCACCAGGAACGGGGAATGCCCGCTCAGCACTGCGCCCAGCCAGCAGGAGGCCAGCGCTCCCAGATACATCTGTCCTTCGCCGCCCACGTTAAAGATACCGCCCTGGGAAGCCACGGCCGTTGCCAGGCCTGTCATGCACAGCTGAAACGACTTGTACAGTGTGTTGCCGATGGCGCGCTGATTGCCGAAGGCACCGGTGAACAGCGCGCCGTAGCCATCCAGCGGACTGTGCCCGGTCGCCGCCATGATAATGCCGCCCAGAAGGAAGGCGAGGAGGACGCTCACAAGCAGTGACAGAAGGTATTCCATGCGTTCTCTGCGTTTCATTGTGCTTCCTCCTTTCTTCCGCCTGTCATATAGTAGCTGATTTCCGTCTTGGGAATACTGCCGGGGGTAAAGGTCCCCGTGATCTGGCCCTCATAGATGGTTACGAGCCGGTCCGAGAGCCGATAGAGCTCATCCAGGTCCGCGCTGACCAGCAGAATGGCACAGCCATGATTGCGCTTGTCCATGATCTGCTTGTGAATAAAGTCCATGGCACCGATATCTACGCCGCGGGTGGGCTGGGAGATAATCAGTACGGTGGAGTCAAAGCTGAACTCGCGGGCCACCACCACCTTCTGCATGTTGCCGCCGGACAGCGAGCCTACGCGCGTGTCCACACCGGCACCGCGGATATCGAAGGCATTGAACTTTTCCTGGGCATAGGCACGCATGGGCTGCTTCTTCATATGAATCCGGGCAATGGAGAAACGGGGCAGGCTTTCCTTTCCCACGATCAGGTTTTCCGTAATGTCCGCCTGTCCGGAAACACCGGTGGAAAGCCGATCCTCCGGCACATGCGCCAGGCCCAGCTTCCGGATTTTTCCGGGCTTCCAGCCAGTGGTCTCCTGACCGAGCACATAGACATGTCCGCCCTGTACGGCGCGCATGCCTGTGATCGCCTCGATCAGCTCGCTCTGTCCGTTTCCCTCAATCCCGGCAATGCCCAGGATTTCGCCTTTGCGAACCGACAGCGAGAGTCCGCGCACAGCGGGCAGCGAACGGTTGTCCAGCACTTCCAGATGATCCACGGACAGTGCGACTTCCTGGTCTGTGCATTCACTGCGGTCCAGCGCATCCAGAAGGACTTCCTTGCCGACCATCATGGAGGCAAGAATCCGTTCATTGACATCCTGTGTCCGGCATACGTCCACCAGATGCCCCTGGCGCATGACGCCGACGCGGTCGGATATGGCCATGACCTCATAGAGCTTGTGGGTGATGATGATTACGGTCATCTGCTTTTCCCGGACAATGGAGCGGATGACCTGGAAGAGTTCGTCTGTCTCCTGCGGCGTCAGTACCGCGGTCGGCTCGTCCAGTATCAGTACATCCGCACCGCGATAGAAGGTCTTGAGAATCTCCACGCGCTGCTGAAGCCCGACGGAGATATCGCATACCCGGTCCGTGGGATGCACTTTCAGGCCGTATTCCTCCACCAGATGCTCGGTAATCCGGCAGGCTTCCTTGAAATCATAGAAAATGCCCTTGCGGGGCTCTGAGGAGAGAACAATGTTCTGCGCGACGGTAAAGGAGGGGACCAGCATAAAGTGCTGGTGCACCATACCGACCCCGTGGGCAATCGCCTGGCTCGGGGAAAAGTCCGTGATTTTTTCGCCCTTGATGTAAACCTCACCCTGACTGGGTGTGTTCATGCCGTAGAGTATGTTCATGAGCGTGGACTTGCCCGCGCCGTTTTCTCCTACCAGCGCAAAGACCTCTCCCTTGCGGATGTCCAGGGAAACGTCATCATTGGCCAGTACGCCGGGAAACTGCATGGAGATGTGCCGCATGGAAACAATCGGGGCGGATGTGTCTGTCGGCAAAGGGATCGCCTCCGTTACAAGTGTAGTGTGAAAGCGGCACTCCCCGGGACGGAGAGCGCCGCATACAGAGAAAGCAGGGGATTATTCCGCTGCGAAAGCGGTCGGAACCGTGATCTCGCCGGATATGATCTTGGCCTTGATTTCCTCAACCTCAGCCTTGAGTTCATCGGAAACCTGCTGTGTCATGTCTTCCGTGCCATATACGACGTCAATGTAGCCGGTGGCCATGTTGGCATTCCAGATCTCGCCGGGCTTGAAGTAGGCGTCGGTATCGGAAACGACGTCATAGATGGACTTGCCTACGCGCTTGACCATGGAAGCGACGATGACGTCGGGGTTAATGTACTTCTGATCGCCGTCTACGCCGATGGCGAGATTTCCGGTTTCCTTGGCAGCCTCAAACACGCCTTCACCGGTCTTGCCGGCCACCTGATAGACGATGTCGCAGCCCAGGCTGTAGAGCGCCAGTGCGCATTCCTTGCCCTTGGCCGGATCCTCGAAATCATTGGCATACTGCGGCTTAATGACTTCCACATCGGGATTGGCATACTTGGCGCCGGCCTCATAGCCTACCAGGAAGTCATTGATGGTGTCGCTGTCCTGTCCGCCCACAGCGCCGACCTTGCCGGTCTTGGACAGCTTGGCAGCGATATAGCCCACCAGGAAGGAACCTTCATTCTGCGCATAGGTGATGGACATCAGGTTGTCTCCGACACCCTCCAGTCCGTTATCGATGAACAGGAACTTCTTGTCCGGATAGGCTTCCAGGATTTCCCCGGCTTCCAGCACATCCCAGAACTGCCAGCCGACAGCGGCGATGATATCGCAGGCATCGGCGGCTTCGAACAGTCCGTTCTCATACATGGAAGCATCTTCCTTGCACTCGATGACCTTGGTTACAGTGCCAAAGTCGGCTTCCAGCTGGTCAATGCCTTCCTTGGCGGAATCGTAGAAGGAGCGATCGCCCAGCGTACCGGCCACAACAATGGCGACGGACGGGGTCTCTGCCAGTGCGGAGAAGGCCGTAAGCAGCATCATGAGTGCCAGAAGGGATGCAATCAGTTTTTTCATGAACATAACCTCCAGACCAAAAATATTGCCGCATACAGTGCGGTATAGGAAATGGTTTCTGCATTCGAGTGAGAAATCCTGCCTGTGAAAGCAGGAAAAAGCCTATTTCCGTGCGCTACGTGAAAAAAGTGTACGGCAGATGCCCGGCAGACCTGGCTGTAAGACCGCCTGCGGCAGCGCACAGGCGCGATTTGTTCGCCCTTGCAGAGCACGCAGCTTGGGCCTTACTCCGCTTCCGTGCGCGCAGAAACGCGCCTTTCCTGTTCCGGCAGACGCCGGACACGTGCCGCACGCGTTCCATTTTAACCCGCGAAAAAAGCCTGCGCCAGAAAAAATAATCCGGCGCAGGAGCAGGAAAAAGCCGTGCTTTGGTGAAAGCCTGTGCATGAGGTGATACTATGGCAAGCATACTGTATGTAAACAGCTGCCCGAGAGGCGGCCTGTCCCGTACGCGGCGCTTGGGGGACGCCTTCCTGCAGGGCATGGAAGGGGAGACGGTTCTCGTGCATGACCTGCCTGCCCTGCGTCTTCCGCCGTTTGAGGAAAAATCGCTTGCGCGGCGCGAGGCACTGTGTGATGCGCGGGCATTTGAGGATCCCATGTTTGACCGGGCGCGGGAGTTTCAGTCAGCGGACTGCGTGGTGATTGCGGCGCCGTACTGGGATCTGTCCTTTCCTTCCATGCTGAAGGTATGGGTGGAGCACATGTTTGTGCGTAACCTGACCTTTGTCTATCGTGACAATCAGCCCATCGGCCTGTGCCGCGCACAGCAGATGGTGTACCTGACTACCAGCGGCAGCCCGATCGGCGCAAACGACTGGGGTTATCTGTATATGCAGGCAGTGGCGCACATGCTGGGCATCCGCGACTGCTTCCGCATCAGCGCCGAAGGCCTGGACATTGACGGCGCGGACACGGAAGGCCTGGTGCAGAAGGCATGCGTGGAAGCCCGGGCACTGGCCGCCGCGCTCAGAGATGCAAGGAAAGAACAGGACGTGCATTGACAGTCCTACAGGCACATGGTACCATTCGCTTGTCTTTCCCGTAAAAAAACGGGAGGACCATCAGAGGCGCGCCGGACAAGAGTAGCAGGCGGAGGAGCAGGCATCCCGTGAAACCTGTGAAAGGGGAAGGCGCCGAAAGGCGGAGCCGGCCGGGACTCTGCGCTTGGCTGCAGGGAGAATATCCGTGCGGCTGTCATCGGACGCATGTCCGGCGGAGCGCTGATTGACCAGGCGACTGGTATCGTTGCACCGCAGGCATGCCCTGCGTTTTTTTGATCGGAGGAAGATAAGCATGGAGAAGTATCGGGTGGGCATTGTCGGCGCGACCGGCATGGTAGGACAGCGCTTTGTATCCCTTCTGCAGAATCATCCCTGGTTTCAGGTGACAGCGCTGATGGCTTCCAGCCGCAGCAGCGGAAAAAGCTACCGTGAGGCGGTAGGCGAGCGTTGGGCTTTCAGCTGGGATATCCCTGCTGGTGTGGCGGATATGACCGTGATGGATGCTTCGGATATCGCATCCTGGGAGGACAAGGTTGACTTTGTCTTCTGCGCGGTGGACATGAAAAAGGACGAGATCCGGGCCATGGAGGAGAACATTGCGCGCCATGAGATTCCGGTGGTCTCCAATAACAGTGCCTGCCGGGGCATTCCGGATGTGCCCATGATGATTCCGGAACTGAATCCGGATCACGCGCAGGTGATTGCGACCCAGCGGAAGCGCCTGGGTACGCGGTCCGGATTCATTGCCGTGAAGCCCAACTGCTCCATCCAGAGCTATGTGCCGGCGCTGACGCCGCTTCTGGACTTCGGCATTGAAAAGGTGAGCGTGTGCACCTATCAGGCGATCTCAGGCGCAGGCAAGACATTCCGCACCTGGCCGGAAATGGTGGATAACGTGATCCCCTATATCGGAGGAGAGGACGAAAAGAGCGAGAATGAGCCCCTGAAGGTCTGGGGCAGCCTGGAACAGGGCCCGGACGGCCTGGTCATCGTGAATGCAAAGAAGCCGGTGATTTCAGCCCAGTGCCTGCGCGTGGCAGCCTCTGACGGGCATATGGCCGCCGTCTCTGTCAGCTTTGCGAATAAGCCGAGCATGGAGGAGATCCGCCGCCGCTGGGACAGCTTTACAACGGAGCCGCAGCGTCTGGGACTGCCCAGTGCGCCGAAGCCTTTCCTGCAGTACTTTGAGGACCCCTCCCGTCCGCAGACGCGGCTGGACCGGGACTTTGAGCGCGGGTATGGGATTTCCATCGGCCGGCTGCGGGAGGACCGGATCTTCGATTACAAGTTTGTGTGCCTGAGCCATAATACGATCCGTGGCGCAGCCGGCGGCGGCATTCTCAGTGCCGAGCTTCTCTGTGCCAAGGGATATATTGCGCATCGCGGATAAGGAGAGTAGGCATGAGTGTACTGTTTGAAGGCTGTGGAACAGCGCTGATTACGCCGTTCCGGAACGGTGAGGTCGACTATCCCGCGCTGGACGCGCTGGTGGAATGGCAGATTGCAAGCGGCGTGGACGCCCTGATCGCCGCCGGTACCACCGGAGAGCCCGCCACCATGACATGGGAGGAACATCTGTCGGTGATCCGCCGCGTGGTGGATGTGGCGCATCACCGTGTGCCGGTGATCGCCGGCACCGGCTCCAACTGCACCCGTGAGGCCGTGAATGCGGCGCGCATGTCCAAGGAGTTCGGCGCGGACGCGCAGCTGGTAGTCACGCCCTATTACAACAAGACCAGCCAGGAAGGCTTGGTGGCGCATTTCCACGCGGTTGCCGACGCGGCGACGCTTCCGGTGATCGTCTATAACGTGCCCAGCCGTACCGGGCTGAATATCGGGCCGAAAGCACTGCAGGCCATCTGTGCGCATCCCAATGTCATCGCCATTAAGGAAGCCGACAGCAATGTCGCACAGTCGCTGGATAAACTGCGCATGGTAGGCGATGACGCCAGCTTCTACTGCGGAAACGACGATATCGCCGTGCCCATGATCGCCTGCGGCTATAAGGGCGTGATCTCCGTGATCTCCAATGTCATGCCGAAGGAAACCACGGAAATGGTACATCTGGCGCTGGAGGGCAGAAACCGCGAGGCGACAGCCTGGCAGCTGAAGCTGCTTCCGTTCATTAATGCGCTGTTCTGCGAGACCAGTCCCATTCCGGTCAAGGCAGCCATGGCAGCCATCGGCATGTGCGCAAACGAAGTCCGTCTGCCGCTGGTGCCCATGCAGAAGGCGAACGAGGCAAACATGCTCTCCATCATGCGCGGCCTGGGACTTGAGGTGAAAGGCTGATGGAAAAGACACTGCTGATTGTCGGCGCCATGGGCCGCATGGGCCAGAAAGTGGCGCAGGAAGCGAAAAAGGAAGGCTACCGCGTGATCGGTGTGGACCCGGCGGCCGGTGAGACTTCCTTCCCGGTCTATCCCGCCTGCGCGGCGGTGGACGTACCGGTGGATGTACTAGTGGATTTCTCCAGTCCCCAGAGCCTTCCGGATATACTTGCCTTTCTGACAGCGCGGCAGATCCCGGGCGTGCTGGCCACGACCGGCTATGACGAGGCCGCGCTGGAGGCGATCGAACAGGCTTCCCGTCAGGTGCCTGTCTTCCGCTCTGCGAACATGAGCATCGGCGTCGCCGTACTGACAAGCCTTGCGCGCAAAGCCTCTGAAATGCTGGGCGACGGGTTTGACGTGGAGATTACGGAAACCCATCACAGAATGAAGAAGGACGCGCCTAGCGGTACTGCGCTCATGCTCTATCAGGCGATAAGGGATGCGTATGATACGCCCCGGGAAGCCGTGTACGGGCGGTACGGGAAAGCCTGTCCGCGCAGGGATACCGAGATCGGCATGCATGCGCTGCGCGGGGGTACGGTGGCCGGAGAGCACAGCGTGCAGTACCTGGGCAATATGGAGCGGATTACGCTGTCTCACAGCGCCGAAGACCGCGCGGTGTTTGCCGTCGGTGCGGTGCGCGCGGCAGGCTTCCTGCTGCAGTGCACGCCGGGGCTCTATGACATGAATGCCATGCTTGGACTGTGAAAAGGCGCAGTACGTAAAAACGCCGCCCGGAGAATCCCGGGCTGCCGCATGAATATCTGCATGCATAACAGAAGGGAGACGCACCCGGGCGGGCGGCGTCTCCCTGTCTTGCATAAACGGATTCCTTTTCGGTTGTGTCATGCGGCCTGCTTTCCTATTCCTGCATTTCGCGCATTCCGGGGAGTTTCTGAAGGCTTTTCAGCAGAGGAACGCACACGAGCATGTAGGCAAAGGAAGTCAGCGCACCGTTCATATAGCGGATGCCCATCTGGGCCAGTACGGTGGCCTGCGTGCTGTAGCCGAAGATCGTCGCATCCACGATCATGACGGTTGTATTGATACTGGTGACAATCACGGCCGTGATCAGCAGAACCCAGTAGATCTGCAGGGGGTTCAGATGATAGCCGTAGGCCTTGGCATACCACCCGCACAGAAGCCCCTTGACCCCGGCGGGCAGGATCCACAGCGCCGTGGTGACCGTGAAGCCGTAGCGCAGGATCTGGTGGATCAGGCTTCCGAGAAGCCCGACCAGGCCGCCGGAGAGCGGACCGAACATCAGGCCCGCCACGGATTCCGTAATCCCGGCAATACTGATGGCAAGACTGTTGCCGATGTTGATGGAGGCCACCTGGCAGAGCACTACGTGCAGTGCGATGAGCACACTGTTGGTGACAAGCTTGCGCGTCCTGCGGGACTGGCGCATGAGCACATGAGACGGACGTTCTGGCATGAAAAAACGCCTCCCGGTATATACATTTGATCCACCAAAGAGGCAGTCTGTTCCTAGCAGCGGGATGCGCCGCAGGCACCGCACCGGATCCGGTTTCGTCTCATGACAACTCCCCGTTCATGAGCACTTGACGCGCCTGAAGCTACTCTGCCTGTTTGCAGATCATGCCCGTATTATACAATATAGGGAGAAGAATGCAATATGCGAAGAAAAAGAAAGGCGGAACATAGGGTACCGTGCATCACGGGCAAGGGCAGGGGACAGTGTTCCGGGAGACGACGCCTCCGTCCTATGCCGGCGTCCGCCTTATATGGAGGGAGATATTGCCATGCATGAAATACCGGTAACGGAGATCGGGCCTGTTCATATCGGACAGGTGGAGAACAGAAAGGCCGGCACGGGATGCACCGTCGCGATCGCACCGCAGGGCATGTGTGCCGGGCTGGATGTGCGCGGCGGCGGTCCGGCCAGCCGGGAGAGCCAGCTGCTGAACCCGCTGATGGCGGCCAGGCGCATCCATGCCATTGTACTGGCCGGCGGCAGCGCGTACGGCCTGGGCACCGCCAATGGGGTCATGCAGTATCTGGAGGAGCACGGCATCGGGTATGACACGGGCTATGCTCTGGTGCCGCTGGTGGCACAGTCGGATATCTATGACCTGTCCGTAGGCGACGCGTCCGTTCGCCCGGATGCGGCCATGGGCTATGAGGCGGCCAGGACGGCCATGGAACAGCCGAACTACCGGGATGGCAGCTATGGCGTGGGCTGCGGTGCCACGGTAGGAAAGGCCGCCGGAATGCATTACTGCATGAAGTCCGGCATGGGCAGCTATGCAGTGAAGATCGGTGACCTCAGGATCGGAGCCATAGTGGCTGTCAATGCGCTGGGGGATGTGTATGACTGGAAAACCGGCCGGCAGGTAGCAGGCATGCTGAACGCGGAAAAGAACGGGCTGCGCTCTACCTCTGCGTTCATGCGCCAGCGCAGTGCGGTGGTCGAAAACAAGTTCACCGGTAATACCACGATTGGCATTGTCTTTACCAATGCGGACTTTGACAAGGCCCAGCTGTGCAAGATTGCCGGAATGGCGCATGACGGCTATGCCCGGTCCATCCGCCCGGTCCATACCTCCGCGGACGGGGACAGCATCTATGCGGTCTCCATCGGCACGGTCCGGGCCGATCAGGACGTGGTCGGCATGCTGGCGGCAGAAGTCATGAGCGAGGCGATCCTCCGCGCAGTCGAAAACGCGGAGGGCGCCTACGGCTTCCCGGCAGTGCGGGACCTGCGGGAAGAAGCATCCTCTGCTGCAGAGTAAAGGGAAAGCGCCGGCACAGGGGCCCGCATGCGCTTTTCCAGATACATGAAAGGGGCATCGAGGGAGAAAATCCTCTCGATGCCCCTTTGTTGTGTATGCTTTCATGTGTATAAAGCCGGGTACTGCTGTTTTCAGGTGCTCGGATCCACCCAGTAGAGAAGATCAAAGCAGGGATAGAAGCGGCTGCCGTTTTCCTCATCCAGCACTTCATAGGTCCCGTTCAGCGTACCGTAGAACCGGCACTGGGAACCGATCGCGGCCTGCGGTGCTTCCGGGGCAATGACCACAATACGCTGGGAATAGCCGCTCTTTTTCGAGTTGCGCATGGCCATGAATACAATGGTTTCACCCTCGGATTCCTGTATCTCCGTGATATACGGCGCATAGGTCATGATACGGCCGTTGTATCCGCTGAGTTTTTCCGTCAGTGTCTGGTAGGCGGGCTTGATGGCGGCCTCCTTGATTTTCTCCCGTTTCTCTTCCTCCGTCAGCGTCCGCGTCGCGGTCCAGGTAAAGCGGCGGGTCGTATATCCCTTCTTCTGGAAGGAGAGCGTAATGTTATAGGTCTGTTCCTGGGAGGTGGGAATCTTGAAGGAGAACTTGCCGCCGCTGCCCGCTGTGACGGACTTGTCCATGATGCCGTCAACGATCAGCTGGATCTTGGTGCTCTTCATGGTTACGCCGGAGAGCGTGAACTTGTCGGCAGTGAACTGATCCGGGACCGGCGTGTCAAAATTGACCGTCAGCAGCGTTTTCTGGAAGAGCGTGGTTCCGAAGACTTTTTCGCCCACCACCTGATTTCCGCTGACAAAGGTCAGTGTCATCAGCCATGTGCCTTCCTCAGGCAGTGTGACATCCAGGGTAAAGTTGCCCTTCTTGGTGGCATCCGCTTCCACGCGTACGGGATTGCTTCCAGACATGCGCATGACCACGCCGATCACATGCAGGTTCGGATCGCAGGTGCCCTTGACCTGGAAGGAACCGGTATTGGTCTCGGCCGGCGGTTCCTTGGTAAAGGACATGGCGGTCTGGGAGACCAGGGTAACGGGAACACTCTGTGGATCATCCGACTGCGCGGAGAGCGGCAGCACCTGCGTATAATGCCAGGTGGAAACCACCTTGTTCAGCGCATTCACGTCGGCAGTGCGCAGGCTTCTGTCAAACACCTTGTAGTCAAGGGTGATGGTATAGCCGTTGCGTACGGCGCGCCGGGCATATCCGCGGTAGGTTTCGTCTCCCACGGTGCGCTTGTACTGGAGCATCAGGAAACGCCCGTACTGTGTGGTCAGTTTCCATTCCGCGCTCTGGTAGGTATACCCCTCGTCGCCGTACAGCGTACCCTTGAGATGCTGGCTGCGGTAGTGCGCGCGGATGGCCGCGGTCTGCTGATCCAGGTCAAAATACGTATTCGCGGTCTCATCCTTGACGGCTGTAAACTCCAGACAGGCATCCCCCTGCGTGGACCAGGCCTGGGCCATGACGCCCCGGCTTTCCCAGTCAGCGAGCAGGCTTTCCTCTGTCAGGTCCCGGTTGGCCATCCATTCCTGATGCATGGCGAGATTGTCAGGGGTCAGAATAATATACTGGGATTCGTCGAGCGTGCACTCGGCGAAGATACGGTCAAAGTAGAGTGTTGTGTCCGCCTGTGCCGGAGCAATCAGCAGAAAAAGGAAACAGAGAAATAGAACGCCCCAAAGTCTTCGCATTCGATCCCATCCTTTCCGTGTGCAAGTCATCACGGTGCGTACTGTGTCATATCCAGAGGCTTGGGTTCCGGCCCCTGTACCAGAATTTTCTTTCGGCGCTTGAGGAAGGTTTCCCGGTCCATCATGACGATATGCCCGCATCCGCCGCAGCGGATCTTGATATCGGCTCCGGTTCTTGTGACCGTCCATTCATTGCTGCCGCAGGGATGCTGTTTCTTGGTCTGTACCACATCGCCTACGCGGATTTCATCCATGATCATATGATCCTCCCAAGGTATAAGACCTTACCGAAAGGCCTTTTCAAGCCTACATTATATGCATTGTGCCATGAACAGGCAAGACAGGCAACAAAATGCAGCGATTGTTACACAGAGGATGCGTACAGCGCTTCATGGAACATCCTGCGTCTGACGGAGGAAAGCGTGTCCGAAGGGCCGGACAGCCTTGCGCCTGGCATGCGGGCAATCCATGGATCGGGGAAAGACAGAAACGGTATTCGCCCGCGCAGGGCCGGCAGCTGTTCAGACGCTGTGCGCCGGCAGAAACTGCGAAGGGGAAAGAGACAGCCCCCTTTGCTCTGTCCGCCCATATGAAGGGCATGTTTTGACGCCATGCGCTTCCTGCGGTACAATGCCTCAGAAACCGAATCAGGGTTTTCAAGGGGAAAGGAAGGAACAGCTGTGCAGGAGGAAAGGCGGGAGGCGCCCATCGGCATCTTTGACAGCGGTGTAGGCGGCATCTCCGTGCTTTACAGGATTCACAAGGAGCTTCCGGGGGAAGCGCTTCTGTATTATGGGGACACGGCCCATGCGCCGTACGGCACGCGGACACGGGAGGAAGTGCTTGGGTACTGCAATGCGATCGTGGCGCACTTTCAGGAAGACGCGGTCAAGGCGATCGTCATCGCCTGCAATACGGCCTCTGCCGTTGCCGCAGCGGACATGCGCGCCCGGCTGCGCATTCCCGTGATCGCGATGGAGCCTGCGCTGAAGCCGGCTTCTGAAATGCGGCAGACGGGAAAGGTGCTGGTGCTGGCAACGCCTATGACGCTGAAGCTGCCCAAGTTTCAGGCACTGTATGCCAAGTATGGCGAAGGCGCCGTGCCGGTGCCCTGTCCGGGCCTGATGGACCTGGTGGAAAGCCAGGATACGCGGGGCGAGCACCGCTATCTGGAGGAGATCTTTACGCTGTATCCTCCGGACACGCTGGACGCCGTGGTGCTAGGATGCACGCATTATGTGTTTCTGCGCCCGCTTCTGCATGCCATGCTGCCGGACAGCGTGCATGTGCTTGACGGAAACGAAGGCACCGCGCGGCAGCTCCGGCGTGTGCTCGCGCAGAAGGATCTGCTGTCGCAGCGCGAAGAGGGAAGTATTCGGCTGGAAACCAGCGGGGACGCATCGACGGTGATTCCGCAGATGCGCCGTCTTCTTTCGCAGCTCGCCGCGCAGTCACCGTGACAGACGAGAAATATACATGCCAGGAACAGCCCGGATTTTTGCGCAATTCGGGTTGTTTTTTTCTGATTTCAGCCAAGTCTTTTCTCAAAACTCTTTTCAATCCGGAAATTATCTTGTATAATCTGACCAGAATATCGTGAGAGGCGACAATGTATGCACCTGTCACGGTGCATTGAAAATATAAGGAGGATCTACAGATGGCTGAATACACTACGACCAATATCCGGAACATCGCCCTCATGGGGCATGGCGGCGAGGGCAAGACCACGCTGACCGAGGCTATGCTTTTCGCCGCGCACCTGATTGACCGTCAGGGTAAGGTAGAGGACGGCAATACCGTATCCGACTTTGATCCGGAAGAGATCAAGCGTACATGCTCCATTTCTGCATCCGTGGCACCGGTTGACTGGGCTGGCAAGACCATGAACATCATCGATGTTCCCGGATACTTTGATTTCGCCGGTGAAATGACGGGCCCCATCCGTGTGGTGGAAACAGCCGGCATCGTCATGAGCGCTGTGACCGGCGTAAGCGTCGGCTCGGAGAAGGCCTTTAAGCTGGCCGATCAGCACAAGGTCTGCAAGATGCTCATTATCAACCAGATGGACCGCGAGCATGTGAACTTTGAAAACGTGCTCAATGCCCTGCGCGAGCGTCATGGCTCCTCCGTCGTGCCGGTACTGGCACCTCTCGGAGAAGGCCCCTCCTTCCGCGGTGTAGTAAACATCCTCGATCAGAAGGCCTATGAGGGCGCTTATGACAAGAGCAAGGAAGTCCCGATGCCTGCGGACATCAAGGACAAGGTCGACGAGTGGCTGGAAGAGCTCACCGAAGCTGCCGCCGCCGCGGATGACGATCTGATGATGAAGTACCTCGAAGGCGAAACCCTTACCCAGGAAGAAATCCTTCTGGGCTTCCATAAGGGCATGAAGGACGGCAGCATCATCCCCGTTGTGGCCGTATCCGCCACCACCGGTGTGGGCATTGCCCGTATGCTGGACCTGATGGCCAAGTATCTGCCCTCTCCCGGACACATGGGACTGACCCATCAGGGCACGAACCCCAAGACCGGCGAGCCCGTGGAACGCACCAGCTCCGACAGCGAGCCCTTCTCCGCCTTTATCTTCAAGACCATCGCGGACCCCTATGTGGGCAAGCTCTCCCTGTTCCGTATTGTGTCCGGCATGCTCACGTCCCAGACCACGCTGTACAACGCCAATAAGGACAAGAACGAAAAGAGCTCCGGCATGTATGTGCTGCGCGGCAAGAAGCAGATTCAGAAGCAGCTTCTGCATGCCGGCGATATCGGCGCCCTGTCCAAGCTCCAGTTCACGTCCACCGGCGATACCCTGTGCGATCCGAACAATCCCGTTCAGTATGCCGCACTGGAGTATCCGCTGCCCTGCATTTCCAAGGCCGTCTATGCCGTCAAGCAGGGTGAGGAAGACAAGGTCTTTACCGGACTCTCCCGTCTGATGGAAGAAGACCCGTCCCTGAGCCTGGAGAAGAACGCGGAGACCACAGAGACCATTCTGTCCGGTCTGGGCGAGATGCACCTGGACGTGGTCCGCAATAAGCTGGAGAACAAGTTCGGCGCCAAGGCCGACCTGCGCGATCCCAAGATCCCGTACCGTGAGACCATCCGCAAGACCGTCAAGGTCCAGGGCCGTCATAAGAAGCAGTCCGGCGGTCATGGCCAGTTCGGTGATGTGTGGATCGAGTTCTCCCCGATCTTTGACAGCGATACCGATTTCGAGTTCGAAGATGCCGTGGTCGGCGGTGCCGTGCCGCGCAACTTCATCCCCTCCGTGGAAAAGGGCCTGAGAGAGAATATCGTGCATGGCGTGCTGGCCGGCTATCCCATGGTGCATCTGCATGCCAAGCTGTATGACGGCTCCTATCATCCGGTAGACTCCTCCGAAATGGCATTCAAGACAGCCGCCCGTATTGCCTATAAGAAGGGCTGCATGGAAGCATCGCCTGTGCTGCTTGAGCCCATCATGCATGTGGAAGTCCTCGTTCCTGACGAGTACATGGGCGATATCATGGGTGACATGAACAAGCGCCGCGGCCGTATCATGGGCATGCAGCAGGAAGGCGACATGCAGCTGGTTATCGCCGAAGCGCCTATGGCGGAACTGTTCAAGTATGCAACGGACCTGCGCTCCATGACCCAGGCCCGCGGCAGCTTCACGCAGAAGTTCGAGCGCTATGAAGAAGTGCCTGCCAATGTGGCAGAAAAGATCATTGCCAATGCCGTGCGCAGTGACGATGAGGACGACGAATAATTCACTTATTCAGTTACCTGCAGGGAAGACAGCGGAAGAAGCTGTCTTCCTTTTTTTGCGCGATCCATTGTCCCATGCGTCCCGGAAAGCACCCGATGCCGCGCACTGCAACCGAAAAAAACGGCATGGCGCTTGCCATGCCGCAGGGATATTCCGTTATCGTCTGACCAGGGTAAGGAGTACCTCGGTCATTTTTTCCAGGGACTGTACCGTAATGAACTCCTTGCGCGAATGGAAATTATAGCCGCCGGTGGACAGGTTCGGGCAGACAAGCCCCATATAGCTCAGTCTGGCACCGTCCGTGCCGCCGCGGATCGGAACGCTCACAGGCGTTACGCCGCATGCCCGGAAGGCCTCGCGGGCGGCCTCGACAATCTCCATGCGCGGTTCCACCTTTTCACGCATGTTGTAGTAGGAATCCCGGAGCGCGCATTCCACCGTTCCCGCGCCATAGACGGTATTCAGATAGTCGGTGATGGCCTGCATCCGTGCCTTCCGGCTCTCGAACTTTTCACGGTCATGGTCCCGGATAATGAAAGTAAGCTCAGCCTTTTCACAGTCGCCTTCCAGGCTGATCAGGTGATAAAAGCCCTCATAGCCCTCGGTGCGCTCGGGCGTTTCACTCTCCGGCAGCATATGCACAAACTCGGTGGCGATCCGGGCCGCATTGACCATGCGGTTCTTGGCGGAACCGGGATGGAAGCTGAGCCCGTGCACAGTCACATGACAGCTGGCTGCATTGAAGTTTTCATACTCGATCTCACCCACAGCGCCGCCGTCCACCGTATAGGCATAGTCCGCATGGAAGCCTTCCACATTAAACCGATCTGCGCCGCGCCCGATTTCCTCATCCGGGGTAAAGCCGATGCATACCGTGGCATGCTCCGGCGCGTCAGGCGCGGTGAGCAGGGCAGCCAGTTCCATGATTTCGCTGACGCCCGCCTTGTCGTCCGCGCCGAGTACAGAGGTCCCGTCCGTCACGATCAGGTCTTCCCCGGCATGCGAAGCCAGGATATCCGCATCGTCAATCACCAGGCCGTTGGCCAGGGTCACCGGCTTTCCGTCAAAGTGCGGCAGCACCACCGGATGTGTGGGCCCCAGCACCGCATCGGAGGTATCCATATGCGCGATCAGCCCGGTGCGCTCCGGATGCTTGCCCTTGGCGGGAATCGTTCCGTAGACATACCCGTTCTCGTCCACGCGCGCGTCCGCAATGCCCATGTCCTTCATTTCCTGCACCAGAAGCCTTGCCAGGTTCCACTGGCCGGGCGTGGAGGGACAGCTTTCACTGGACTCATCCGAGGTCGTCTCCACCTGGATATAGCGGAGAAAACGTTCTTTGATCTGCATTGTATTCATCCTTCCTTTCGTCATGCTTTCCTTGTCCACAGACCGCTGGCCGCCTGTTCAACAAACGCAGGAAGTGCCGTCAGGTCCGGGAGTGTCACGTCAATGATGGAATCAGGCACATTCGAGGTATCGATCAGATCCGGGATCCGGACCGTTATCATGCCGGCACGGTGTACCGCGGTCAGTCCGCTGGGTGAATCCTCCACGCCCACGCACCGGTCCGCCGGGATTCCGAGCCGTTCCGCTGCCAGGAGATAGGTGTCCGGGGCCGGCTTGCGCCGGGTCACATCCTCCGCGGCGAGGATCACCTGGAAGCGCTCGCGCCATCCCAGCAGCCCCAAGTATTCATGCACAACCGAGGCAATATTATTCGTGCACAGGCCCAGCAGATAGCCCTTGTCCGCCAGCGCGTCCAGCGCTTCCTCGGCGCCCTTCTTTTTGGGTACGCCGTAGGTGTGCACATAGGCAAAGGTTTCCGCCTTCCAGTCATGGTAGAACTGATCGATGTCCAGCCCCGGGAACCAGCCGGTCAGGGCATGGTTCGTGTACTCCATGGAGGTCCCGATCAGGCTCTGCCACTGCGTATCCTGAATCGCAAAGCCCTGGTTCGCCATGGCCCGGACCAGCATTAAGCCGCCGCTGCGTTCGGTATCAGTAAGAACACCGTCCATATCAAAGAGGATTGCCTGAATCATGCCGATGCCATCCTTTCCAGTATACGCCGCGCCTGACTGATGCCGTCCACGGCCGCGCTCATGATTCCGCCGGCATACCCGGCGCCTTCGCCGCAGGGATACACGCCGTCAAACCCCAGCGCGCAGCCGTCCTTACCCCGGACCAGGCGGACAGGGGAGGAAGAGCGTGCTTCCGGCGCGGTAAGCAGCGCGTCAGGCATATCAAACCCGCACAGCTGCCTGCCCATCTCGCGCAGCCCGATGCGCAGGTCATTGACCATAAAGTCAGGAAAGATCCGGCTGATATCGGTCAGCGTACAGCCCGGGCGGTAGGTGGGAAGCACATCGCCCAGTGCGGTGGTAGCCTGTCCGCTGAGAAAATCCCCGACGCGCTGTACTGGGGCGAGGTACCCGCCTCCGCCTGCCTGGAAAGCGGCTTCCTCAATCCGCCGCTGCAGATGCATGCCTGCCAGCACATCATCGGAACCGAAGTCTTCCGGACGAATGCCCACCAGAAGCGCGCTGTTGGCGTTTACGCCGTCCCGGGCATGCTCGCTCATGCCATTGACGCACAGCCGGCCTTCCTCGGAGGAAGCGGCCATGACATAGCCCCCGGGACACATGCAGAAGGTATAGCACCCGCGTCCGTCAGGCGTGCGTGCGCTCAGCTTATAATCGGCGGCGCGAAGCGCGGGATGCGCGGCGAAAGCCCCGTACTGCGCCTGATTGATCAGCGCCTGGGGATGCTCGATACGCACGCCCATGGCAAAGGGCTTCTGCTCCATGATCAGACCGAAGTCCCTGAGCATGCACAGCGTATCCCGGGCGGAGTGCCCCAGTGCCAGCAGAACATGGTCTGTATGCAGCATACCGCCGCCGGAGAGCGACAGATCATACCCATGACCGGCGCGGCGGATGCCGGTGAGCGCGGTGGAGAAACAGACACTGCCCCCCAGACGCTGGATTTCCCGGCGCATGCTGCGGATAACCCCGCGCAGGAGATCCGTGCCGATATGCGGCTTACTGTCTATCAGGATCTCCTCCGGCGCGCCAAAACGTACAAAAGTCTCCAGCACCTGATGAATCAGCGGCGACTTGGTTCCTGTCGTCAGCTTTCCGTCGGAAAACGTGCCTGCGCCGCCCTCGCCGAACTGTACATTGGACTCGGTGTTCAGCTGTCCGGTCGTGCGGAAGCGTTCAATGTCCTGCTGCCGGCTGTCCACATCTTTTCCGCGCTCCAGAAGAATGGGCGCAATCCCGCTCTCGCACAGCGTCAGCGCCGCAAACAGTCCCGCCGGTCCGCTGCCCACAACAACCGGCGGATCCGCCGGCGGGACCGGGGAAAGACGTGCCAGTACCGCAGGCGCGGGGACTTCCGTGACCGTACCTGTCAGACGCACGCGCTTTTCCGCATGCGGGGTCAGGGTGACATCAAAGGTATACACAAAATGGACGTCCCGCTTGTCGCGCGCGTCCACGGCTTTTTTGACCGGTGTCCAGGAAAGAAGATCCGAGGGCGACACACGCATCTGGCGGGCCAGGAGGGACCGCAGTGTCTCCTCCGAGCAGGTCAGGGGTACCTTGACTCCCTGGATTCGCTTCACGTTGCATCCTCCTTTTCTTCCCTGTGCCACCGAAGCTTTTCCGGGTGCACAAAGGCCTCGGGATCATAGTATACCCGGGTAAGCTCCAGCCCCTGCGGCGGTGCGGTAAGCCCCAGCGCCAGCCGGTCCTTTGTCGCAAAGGCCCGGGTAAACGCATCCGGCGCGCGCTTCCCCAGTCCGATCTCCATCAGGGTACCGGCAATGATGCGCACCATATTATAGAGGAACGCATTCCCCTCCACGGTAAGCACCAGAAGCGAGCCTTCCCGTCGCAGTTCCGCCAGGCGCAGGGTACGCACGGTTGTCCGGGCGGTCCCGCCGGACGCCTGAAAGGCCGCAAAATCATGCGTGCCCAGGAGCGAGGGCAGGGAAGCTTGCATGGCGATAAGGTCCAGCGGCACAGGCACATGCGCGGCATAGAGCCGTGTCAGCGCGCTCCCGTGCCGCGCATTCTCGATGCGGTAGGTATAGCGCTTGCCGGCGGAGAGAAACCGCGCATGAAACGCGGGCGGGACCTCCCGGCTTTCCGTGACCCGGATATCGCCCGGAAGCCGCGTATTGAGCACAAAGGGGAACCGGTCCGGCGGAATCCGGGACGCGGTATCAAAGTGCGCGCACTGTCCGCGCGCGTGTACACCGCCGTCCGTCCGGCTGGCGCCGGTGACCGTGATGGGCTCGCCGCAGGCATCCCGCAGCGCGTTTTCCAGCACTTCCTGTACGCCCAGCCCGTTCAGCTGCCGCTGCCATCCCGCATACCCGGTACCGTCGTATTCCAGGGTCAGAAGAACGCGCTTCACAGGATCAGCCCTCCGGGAACGAGGCGTGCTTCGACAATCACGGCGATGATCAGAAGCGCCATCAAAAGACACGCATACAGATCACCTTTTTTCAGCTTCAGCACCCGAAGCCGCGTGCGGTTTTCGCCCCCGTGATAGCAGCGGGCTTCCATGGCCATGGCCAGATCGCTGGCCCGGCGGAAAGCGCTCACAAACAGCGGAACCAGAAGCGGTATCATGGCCTTGGCGCGATTGAGCAGGTTCCCGCTTTCAAAGTCGGCACCGCGTGCCATCTGCGCCTTCATGATCTTGTCGGTTTCCTCCAGCAGTGTGGGAATGAACCGCAGGGCAATGGACATCATCATGGCGAGCTCATGCGCCGGGAAGTGAATAATCTTCAGCGGCGACAGGAGCAGTTCCATGCCGTCCGAGAGCTGAATCGGCGAAGTCGTCAGCGTCAGAAGCGAAGTGGATACGACCAGAAAGATCAGACGCAGGGAATAATGGATCGACTGCCGGAGGCCTTCCCGGGTGATATGAATAAAGCCCAGTGACCACAGCGGCTCGCCGACAGTAAAGAACAGATTCAGCAGGAATGTCAGGATCAGGATAAAGCGCAGGGGCTTGAGTCCCTTCATGAGTACCCTGAACGGCACATGCGCCAGCCTGGCGGCAAAGAGCACGAACACCAGGATCAGGCCGTAGCCCAGCAGATTACCCACCAGGAATACACAGACAATCATGGCAATGGCCAGAAGAATCTTGACGCGTGGGTCCAGCCGGTGCACGGGGGAGTCGACAGGGTAGTACTGACCGAGTGTGATATTATTCAGCATGATGTCCACCCTCCTTCCAGCGGGAGAGGATCGCCGCAACCATTTCCTCCTGCGTATACAGGTCCGCGGGTATATCGATGCCCTTCTCCCGCAGCGCATGGCACAGCCGGGCACAGGCGGGCACGCCAAGACCGGCCTCTTCCATAAGCGCTGTCTGCTGGAACATCTCCCGGGGCGTGCCGGTTGCGGCGATGGTGCCGCGGCGCATGACAATCAGCCGGGTTGCGAGCGACGCGATATCGTCCATGCTGTGACTGACCATGACAATGGTTACGCCGCGGGTTTCGTGCATTTCCTTGATCATGCCCAGGATCCGGTCGCGGCCGCGGGGATCCAGTCCGGCTGCCGGTTCATCCAGCACCAGTACCTTGGGCTGCATGGCCAGTACACCGGCAATGGCGACGCGCCGCATCTGTCCGCCGGAGAGCTCAAAGGGCGAGCGCTCCGCATATTTCTGATAATCCAGATGCACCATTTCCATGGCCAGGCGCACCCGGCGGTCGATCTCGTCCGGATCCAGTCCCTGATTGCGCGGGCCGAAGGCGATATCCTTGGCGACAGTCTCCTCAAACAGCTGATATTCCGGGTACTGGAACACAAGCCCCACCTTCTGGCGCAGCTGTCTGCGGTCCGCGTGCTCGGCATTGATGTCTTCGCCGTCCACGATCACGCGCCCGGAGGAGGGCCGGAGAAGCCCGTTGAGATGCTGGACCAGTGTGGACTTGCCGCAGCCGGTATGCCCGACCAGCGCAACAAATTCACCGTCTTCGATCGTAAGACAGATATCCGTCAGGGCGGGGCGCTCAAACGCACTGCCCTGGGAATAGACATAGGATACATGATCAAGCGTTATGGACATAGAATGCGTGCTACCTCCTCGGCCATCTCCTCAACAGTGAGAATCTCGTCGGAAATCGGCAGGCCCTGCTGGCGGAGCGTATGCGCCAGGGCTGCCATCGGCGGTGTATCCAGGTGCAGTTCCCGGAGCCGGTCCACCTGACGGAACACTTCCCTGGGCGTACCGGACATGACAAGCCTGCCGTCGGATACCACCAGCACCCGGTCCGCTAGGGCTGCTTCTTCCATATAATGGGTAATCCACAGAACGGTTATGTTCTTGTCCCGGTTCAGCTGACGGATCGTGTCCAGCACTTCTCTGCGCCCGGACGGATCCAGCATGGCGGTGGATTCATCCGCAATAATGCAGTTGGGTTCCATGGCCAGTACGCCGGCGATGGCCACGCGCTGCTTCTGTCCGCCGGAGAGCATATGCGGCGAGGAAGATGCATATTCCGTCATGCGCACGGTCTCCAGCGCACTGTGAATCCGGCGGACCATCTCATCGTGTTCCACGCCCATGTTTTCCAGACCAAAGGCCACGTCTTCCTCCACGACCGTAGCTACCAGCTGGTTGTCCGGATTCTGGAAGATCATGCCGGCCTGCTGACGGATATCCCAGAGCCTGTCTTCATCGGCCGTGTCCATGCCGCAGACAAGAACCCTGCCTTCCGTGGGCAGATAGAGCGCATTGATGAGCTTGGCAAGCGTGGATTTGCCCGAACCGTTGTGTCCGAGAATGGCCACAAATTCCCCGGGCCTGACCTGAAAGCTGACACTGTTCAGCGCAGGGTCGGCTGCATCCTCATACTGGTAGGAAACATGATCGACGACAATTCTGTCTTCCAAAGCCATGAAGCGCCTCCTGATCACGGAAAAATCCGTAAAAATGCCACGCGATTGTAACACAGGGACCATTGCGTGGCAAGGCAGAGCACAGCATGGATTTCCCTGCCGATATCGTTCTTTGTTCTTCTGCGGCAAGTGATCCGGCACAGACGCATGATCCGCGGCCGGACTTTGGGGGGAGGATGACGCTCGCGGAAAGACCGGTTTCCGCCTTTGCCGATCCGAAAGCATGGAAGGCATTCCAAAGGGTCTGTTCGATCGCGTTTTGGGGAAGGATCCGACGGGTCTTAAAAGGTACAGAACAGGAATGACGTAACGCTTTTATGACAAACCATCGATTTGCGGTCCAAACATGATACAATATGCTTGGAGGTATTGTCTTTGGACAGCCTTCCTGTGAGGAGCGTGCCTATGAAAAACTTACAGCTTGATCGGAAAATCATGGCCTGGTGTCTGGCCAGCCTTCTGCTGGTGACAGGGATCATCCCCGCCGGGCTTTCAGAAGAAGTCTACGTCTGCGGTATGGAGGAGCATGTGCATACGGATGCGTGCTATGCGCCCTACCTGGTCTGCGGCCTGAGCGAGAGTGCGCCGGGCACACAGACCGTGACGCGGATGCAGTGCCATTTCCAGGGGCATATTCATGATGCCTCCTGCTATGTGGACGGACGCATTGTCTGCGGCTATGCCGCAGGCTATACCCATGTGCATTCCTCGCTGTGCTATGACGAGCAGGGGAACCTGATCTGTTCCCTGTCGGAGGTCCCGCCGCATGTGCATACCTCCAGCTGCTATGACAGCGTATCCGTGCTCACGTGCACCCGGGAGGAAGGCGAGGGCGCACACTTCCATACGGATGCGTGCTATGCCTATATCCCCGGCGGAGATCCGGTGTGCGGACAGGAAGAGAACGGCGGCCATGTGCATACATCGGCCTGCTACACTCCGGTTCTTGTCTGCAGGCAGGAGGAAAGCGCGGGCCATCAGCACACGGAGAGCTGCCTGGTGCCGCAGCTGGCCTGCGGGCTGGAGGAAAGCGCGGGGCATCAGCATACGGACGCCTGCTACAGCCTGTACCTGGTCTGTGATCAGCCGGAAACGCCCGGTCATGTGCACGGGGACGGCTGCTATATCTGGGGCAATGTGTGCGGAATTCCGGAATCGGAAGGCCATATTCATACCGACAGCTGCTACAGTCAGGTGCAGCGTCTTGTGTGCATGGAAGACCATGAGCATACGGATGCATGCTTTGAAACCGCCTGGGAGCTGGCCTGCGGGCAGGAGGAAAGCTATGGGCATACGCATGACGAGAGCTGCTTTGGCTGGATCCTGGCCTGCGATATCCCGGAAGGCTACGGTGCGCATACGCATTCGGACGGCTGCTACCAGTGGGAGCTGAGCTGCGGTCTTCCCGAAGGCTATGGCGCGCATACGCATTCGGAAGCCTGTGTGACCTATGTGGTGGGCTGCGGCATTCAGGAAGGCGCCGGTGCGCATATCCATAACGACGCATGCTATCAGGATATGCTCACCTGTGGCATCGAAGAGGGCAGCGGTGTGCATCATCATACGGAAGCCTGCTATTCTCTGATACCGGTGCTGCAGTGCGGAAGGGAAGAAACCATCGGTCATCTGCATACGGATGCCTGCTATGGCACCGAGAGCGTGCTCGCCTGCGCCTGGGCCAATGTGCATGCCCATTCCGCCGGCTGCTTCTCCACGGACAGCCAGGGCAACCGTGTCTGCGTCTGCGGCTATGAGGAAATCCTGAACCATACGCATACCGCGGACTGTGTCAGCCAGGAGGAAGTGATCCTGGACGAGGGACACATGCATGACGACACATGCTACAGCTACCGCCTCGTGTGCGGCATGCCCGAGCATGTGCATACGGACAGCTGTCTGGCGCATACCACGGATGCGGCGCGCTCCTCGGCCACCCGGAGCCAGAGCGAGGAGATTAAACTGCGCGTCGGCGCGATCATTGATCTGAGTACCCTGCTTTCCCAGATGGGCATCGGTACCATCTCCGATATTACCTTCTCCCGGCCGGCTGCAGGTACGGTAGCCCAGCAGGGGAGCATATGGACACTGACAGGCGTAGCTGCCTTCCGCAGCCGGGAAGTGCTGACGGTCACCGATGGCAGCGGCGCCATGTACTTCATCCCGGTGTGGAACGATGAGTGGAGCGAAAGCGCCGGCAGTCTGAGCCTGAAGCTTTCCACCAAGGCCTATTCCGCCTTCGGCGGGGATCCGGTGGACTACGAGGTCTCCTACAGCGGCGGCAAGGAACCGGTTTCCATGACCGTCTCGGTGTATCAGGACGATGACCTGGTCTATCAGGGTAGTCATGTGGGCTCCACACTGACCGTCTATCCCCAGGAATACAACCGCGAGACCAACCTTTATGTACAGCTCAATGCCACGGATGCGGACGGCGCCAGCGCGGAAGCGCACTGGGAGATGCCCTGTGCCGTGCATGATCCCGAGAGCCGGAGCTACTGGGAATCCACCCTGGCCGGTGCCGTGCATACCGGGAACTGGACCGAGGATATGCTCTCCATTGCGCGCACGCAGGTGGGCTATCGCGAGAGCCAGCGCGACTTTATCATCCGTGCCGACGGCTCGCGTCAGGGCTATACCCGCTACGGCGCCTGGTACGGCGTGTCGTATACCGAATGGTGTGCCTGCTTCATCTGCTTCTGCATGAAGTATGCGGACATACCGCGGGAAGAACTGGACCGGTTCGCCAACTGCGGCAAATGGCATGAATGGCTGATGGCGCATGACCTCTGGGCTGCGCCGGGCGAGGCGGAGATCCGCCCCGGCGACCTGATCCTGTTTGACTGGGAGACGGACGGCAGCATGAACCATATCGGGATTGTCACATGGGTGGATAAGGAAAGACAGGAAATCCATACCATCGAGGGCAATCATCAGCTGTCGGTCGCCGAGTGCACCTATGAACTGTCCGACGAGCGCATCGGCGGCTTCGGGCTGTTCAATCAGGCTTATGAAAACTATGGTGAAAAGTCGATCCTGGAGAAATGGATCGGCAGTGATTGATACGAAAAGCGCTGCATGGGCCATTCCCGGCAGCGCTTTCGAGCAAGGAGGGAAAAGCATGCTGGAAACAGGCACGCTGGCGCCGGACTTTACACTGTGCGACCAGACCGGCCGGTCGCATACCCTGTCCGACTACCGCGGCCAGAAAGTGATACTCTACTTTTATCCCCGGGATATGACCAGCGGCTGTACCAGGCAGGCCTGCGGCTTTCAGGAACGCTATCCGCAGTTCCAGGAAAAAGGCGCCGTCATCCTCGGCGTGAGCAAGGATACGGTGGAGAGCCACCGGAAGTTTGCGGAAAAGTATCACCTGACCTTTCCGCTGCTGTCCGACCCCGAGCATCAGGTGATCGAAGCCTACGGCGCATGGCAGGAAAAGAACATGTACGGAAAAAAGACCATGGGCGTGGTGCGCACCACCTACCTGATTGCGGAGGACGGCACTGTACTGCGCGCCGAGGGCAAGGTCAGGGCCGACCGTAACCCGGAGGATATGCTGCAGGCGCTGTAAAGAAAAACGGCCGCCCCAGAGGGGCGTGCCGCAGTATTATGCAGGATATGTCAGCGCGCAGCCTTGACCGTAATCAGATGAATCTCCGGCGTACGGAAAAGCCGCATCGGCACCACACTGGTGCCTATGCCGCAGGAGATGATCATGGGCTTGCGGTTCTCAATGCGCACGCCGCGGATGTGCTCCGGGGAGATACCGTTGGTCAGGTGCAGAAGATCGCCCAGCAGCGGCAGCTGGCCGCCGTGCGTGTGTCCGAACAGTCCCAGGTCCACCCAGCCCCTTCGGCTGTCGGCATCCGTGCTGGCCCCCAGTTCCTCCAGAATGGAGGGATTGTGGCAGGCAAAGATGCAGAAATCGCTTCCGTGGACCTTGGCCGCCGTCTGCGCAAAGTTCGGCCATCCGCGCTCCACATCGTCAAGCCCGGCAACGGATATGATACTGGACCCGATGCGCAGCTGCACCGAATCATTGATCAGCGGCGTAATCCCGGCTGCGACCATGGCGGCGCGCAGCTGTGTCGTGCTTGCATCATCCATGTCCCGGTCATGCTCGCCCAGAACGCCGAAAACACCGTAGACCGACTGGATATGCTTGCCGTAGCGTATGCGCGTGAAGAATTCCGTGGCCCCGTCCAGGGAGTCCGTGTAATCGCCGCCCAGGATCACCAGGTCCGCGTGCAGTGTATTGATCCGCGCGATCAGCCGGTCCGTCTGGCTTTTCGTATAGTAGGGGAACGCGCTCTCGTGAATGTCCGTGACATACACAATACGCAGCTGTCCCACATCCCGGCTCAGGTCTTCGCTTTCCACTTCCAGCCGGGAAATCTTCAGCCGGTAGGGCTCCAGGAACGGATAGATCAGACAGAATACGCAGAAGACGAGAAAGAGTATGCGCAGGGAAATGCGCAGACGTCTGCGCTTGGCATGCCGGCCGTGTCGAAACAACGTTGAATGCCTCCTTACGGAATCAGAATGGAAAGAAAGGAAACCAGATGGGTTATACCTCAATCGGCCCCACCACGCTGCTGTCACCGCTTCCGGTGGTGATGGTCAGCTGCTGTGACGGGGACGGAAGGAACAATATTGTCACCGCGGCCTGGTGCGGGATCGTGAATACGCACCCACCCATGCTCTCCGTGTCGCTGAAGCCCTCACGGCTGTCCCATGACTGGATCCGGGAGCGCGGCGCGTTTGTGGTGAGCCTGGTGGACCGAAGTATGGCGGAGGACTGCGATTTCTGCGGCGTGCGCAGCGGACGCGATACGGATAAGTTCCGCGAGCGCGCCCTGACACCGCTGCCGCTTTCCGCGCTTCCGGAGGTCCCGGGGATTCAGGGAAGCCCCGTGTGCCTTCCGTGCCGGGTGCACAGTATCCAGCCCCTGGGCAGTCATGACCTGATCTTGGGGAACATACTGGACGTGTGCGTGCGTGACGACCTGTTTGACGGGGACGGTTCTCTGCACCTGGAGCGCGCCGGGCTCGTCGCCTATAACCATGGCGTGTACCAGTGCCTCGGCGACGTGATCGGTTTCTTCGGTTACTCCGTCGCCCGAAAGGACGTCAGAAGAAAGCGCATGCAGCGCTACGCAAAGCCAGGCGGCGCATCCGGGCACAGACAGGCATAGAATGCCACATCGCACCATTCGCCCTTGTTGTATATGCGCCCGCGCAGAACGCCCTCCCGGGTGTATCCGCACTTCTCCAGCACACGCCCGCTGGCGGGATTGCGCAGGTCATGCATGGCCTCCAGCCGATGAAAGCCCAGGGACCAGGCAAAGCGCGTGAACGCATCAACCGCCTCTGTCGCCAGGCCCTTGCCCCAGTAGGGCTCGGCCAGGCTGTAGCCGATCTCCGCCGTCGCGTGCGCGAAGATCCAGTCATTGAACCCGATGGTCCCCATGACACAGTGGTCCGCTTTGTGCTCCAGCACAAGGCTGGCGGGTTCGCCCTCCCGGTACAGACTGCGCAGGTACCGCACGTACTCCCGTGCTTCCTGCGGCCGCGTATACGCGTCCCACAGCACATACCGCGTCACGCGCGGGTTCGCGCCGTAGCGGTACAGGTCCGGGGCATCCGTGCGCCTGACGCGGCGCAGGAGCAGATGCGGCGTTTCCAGCGGCGCCAGATGCGAAAAGGCGGCCCGGACCTTTTGCGGATCCAGGCCGCAGGGGAAGGGTTCCTCCCAGTGATTCAGATGAAAGAACATGGCGGTGCTCCGGCGGGAGTGGCCGCGCCGCAGACGAGAAGCACAAGCCCTGCGGCAAGCAGTATAAGCGAAAGCTTCAGCATACGTCCCAGGTCGCGCATATCCTGATCCAACCGGATTCCTCCTTTCTTCCGGGAAAGTCATCCTGCGGGATGAAAACACGGGTGTGTTTCGTTCCTATTATGTACCGAGCCTGCGGGCGGCCATGAGCAGTGCCATGCATGTCTTCCCGTCGCGGAAGCGGCCGTCCATGACATGGGAGACAGCCTCTTTGAGCGGCATGCGGCTGACGGACACGAACTCGTCCTCATCCGGATGCGAAGCGCCGGCGTGCAGTCCGGTAGCCAGGTACAGATGGATGTGCTCATTACAGAAGCCTGGCGTGGTGTCCATGACCGTGAGCTTGTCCCAGTGATCGGCGGAGAGTCCGGTCTCCTCGGAGAGCTCGCGCTGGGCGCATACCAGCGGATCCTCGCCCGGATGGTCAAACTTGCCGGCCGGGATTTCCCAGGTCAGCCGGTCGACCGCGATGCGCGCCTGGCGCACGAGAATCACCTGACCTTCGTCATCGACCGCGACGACCGCGGACGCGCCGGGGTGCACGGCCACTTCGCGTAGCGCGGTGTCGCCGTTGGGCAGGCGCACCTGCCAGTGCTCGAGGCGGATAATCCTGCCGGGAAAGACCACTTCCTTGGTCAGTAAGGTTTCCTGAAGCCGGGAATCGTCCATGAGAAGAAAGCCTCCTTATGTGAATTGGGAAACATATCGGATCGAATGGCTTTTCGACAGAAAAGCCGCAATTCCTGCAAGCCTTTCCCCGCAAAATCCGGGAAAGACGGCAGACGACAGCCAGAAGGTTTACCGCGGGAAACGGCCCTGCCGCTTTCCGCGCAATCGAATGCCAGCGGCAGGCTTTCGCACTGTGCGAAAAAGCCTGTACGCATGATGGGAGGGAAGACTCTTGAAACAGTCTATCAACAGACGGATGCTGTGCCTGCTTGCGGCAGTCCTGTCAGCGCTTGTGCTGACGCTATCCGCATGCGCGGAGCCGCTGCCGGAAGTGCAGGTGCTCATCACCTATCTTCAGGGCGACGAAACGGTTACCGTGGAAGCGCAGCCGGTAGGGGACGGCGACGGTGCCTATTGGGCCATGATTCCACCGGAAGCGCTCATGAACGCCCAGATCCTGGTGCTCAATCCGCTGCAGCCGGAGCTGCAGTATTCCGTACAGCTGGATCCCTACGGCCAGATGAGTGTCAGGGATGCCGGGAATACCCTGGACCCTGCCAGTGCGCAGACCGTGATCGGCGTGGACGCCATGGGCCAGATCCTGGACAGCCTGCAGGTCTACCTCTCCACCACGTCCGCCTTCCCGGAGATCACGGAAGGCCCGGCGGCGGGCCCTGTAGCCGGGCCTGCGGAGACCGTGCCGGACGCGGGTCTGAATGAGGGCCCCGCGGAAAATGTTCCCGAGGCAGGCCCTGCTGCGCCGGTGGAGCCGGCGACCCCGGCCAGTGCCGCGGTCACGGCCCGGTGGGTGAGCGGGGATGTGCTGCTCTATCAGGAGACTGCGACCGTCACCGCCGCACAGCCCGTAACCTTCTATGCCAACAGCTTCCCCGGCTATGTCATGGATGAGGGCACACCGGACAGCATAACCGTGCAGCTGACGCAGGACGGTCAGGCGAGCCCGGCGGACGTCGTGTTCTCCTTCCATCCGCTGACAGCCAGCGTACAGGTCATGTATGTATCCGATGATGGCACGCTCCTGTCCCAGCAGACCGTAACCCTTCGCGCCCTGGAGAGCACTGCCGTGGACCGGCTTTCCTTTGACGGGTATACGCCCGCGGAAGGCACGCCGGAGCGCGTGAATCTTGTCTGTGATGAAGCGGGGCATGTAACCCCCGACAGCGTGATCTTCACCTATACCCGCAACCGCACTTCCGTGTCCGTGCGCTATGTCGCCGAGGACGGAACCGTGCTGGGCATCCGTGAGGCCAGCCTTGCCCCCGGGGAAAGCCAGGTATTCCTGCGCGAGAGCTTCCCGGGCTATACGCCCGCGGAGGGCACCCCGGAAAGCCTGACAGTCAGCCTGCATGCAGACGGCAGCCTGACCCCGGCCAACCCGGTATTCATGTACCAGAAAAACAAGGTCAGTGTTGAGGTCAAAGCCGTGGCGGATGACGGAACCGTGCTGGGCAGCGACAGCGATACACTGGCTATCGGCGAGTCCCGCGTGTTCCCGCGCCCGTCCTTTGCAGGCTATACACCGGCCGAGGGCACACCGGAGAGCATTACCGTGTTTGTCACCGAGGACGGAACGGTCGTGCCGGAAGAGCGGAGCTTCCGCTTTGAGCGCATCCGGTTTACCGTGACAGCAAACCATATGGGCGATGACGGAAGCGTCCTGAAGACAGAGGAAGCGCGTCTTCTGCCCGGGGAAAGCCATGTGTTCACCCGCCAGGCCTTTGACGGCTATACCGCGGATGCGGATACGCCGGAACAGGTGACAGTCACCGTCGGCGCGGACGGCAGTATTACGCCGGCATCGGTGATCTTCAGCTATACCCGCAATCGCACTGCCGTGACCGTGGACGCGGTCGCGGACAACGGAAGCGTGCTTCAGACATTGACTGCTGAACTGCTGCCCGGCGAGAGCCATACCTTTGCGCGCCCGTCGCTGGAGGGCTATACCCCGGCAGAGGGCACGCCGGACAGCCTGACCGTAACACTGGGCGCGGACGGCAGGATTACGCCGGAAAACCGCGTGTTCCAGTTTGTGCAGAACCGTACACAGGTGACCGCCAGCTTTGTCGTCTCCGACGGCACAGTACTCGATACCCAGACCGCGAGCCTTCTCCCGGGCGACTCCTTCGTGTTCACACGGCTTTCCTTTGAAGGCTATGCCGCCGATGAAGGCATGCCGGAGAGCGTGACGGTGCGCTGTGATGAAAAGGGAAATGTCTCGCAGGAGCATGTCCTGTTTACCTATCATGCGGAGCAGAAAGCGCCCCAGACCGTGGACGTGACGGTCACATGGGTCGCCGAGGATGATACCGTGCTGCAGGCCAGTACCGTACAGATGGCACTGGGCACCCAGCAGACCTTCTCTCTGGGAAGCTTTGAAGGCTATGTACCGGAGGAGAACACACCGGAAACACTGACCGTCAGCGTGGATGCGGAAGGGAATGTGACACCGGAAACGCCGAGCTTCGTGTTTGAGGAAGCCCCGGCAGACGTGACCGAAACGCAGGCGCCGGAAATCACGGACGCCCCGACACAGGCACCGGAAATCACGGACGCCCCGACACAGACGCCGGAGGTCACGGACGCCCCGGCGGAGACGCCCACCGCGGCACCGACAGATGCGCCGACCCTGGAGCCCACGCAGGCACCGACCCAGACGCCGGAACCCACGCCGACCGCGGCACCGGTGGAAGTGCCGGTCGTCATCCATTATACGGACCTGGGCTCGTCCCCCCTGTCGAGGGACGTAACGATTACGGTCATGAGTGGCTCCTCCGTGGAGATCGCGCCGGATGCCGCCAGGGTCCCGGAAGGGTATGACCCGGAGAGCGCGCAGAGCGTGACCGTGACCGTATCCGAGGACGGTACGGTGGTGCCGGAGGAAGTCTTCTTCCGCTTCCGGCATAGGGAAGCCAAGGAAACCCCGATCCCCATGGGTGAGCTCATCAACCGCTGGAGCCGGACGAATACCGCATCCGTGAATGTGCGCAAGGGTCCGACCAAGAGCGGGAAAGCCCTGCAGCAGCTGCGCTCGGGCAGTGAAGTCTTCGCCATCCGTGAGGAAGCCGACAGCGCAGGCAACAAGTGGACCAAGGTACTGGTTGACGGTGAGGAAGGCTATATCATGAGCCAGTTCCTGGACATCTATACCCAGGCGCAGAGCGAGGATGTGCAGGATACGCTCCCGTCCCCGGTGCCCTATGTAACACCGGAAGCAACCCAGACACCGACCCAGGCGCCGATGCAGACACCGACACAGGCACCGACCCAGGCGCCGACGGAAGAACAGCCCCAGATAACGCAGACGCCCACACCGACACCGCCTGCGGCGACCAGCGCAGTCACCGAGCCACCGAAGGCCACGGAACTGCCGGCGCAGTATACGGGCTATGCCCTGACGCAGGGCCGGATTGCGCTGCGGGCGGAGGTCAGCGAAAGCGACAGCAGTATCCTGACAACACTGGACGCGTCCACGCTTCTGTCCGTGTCCGCCCAGATCTATGACACAAAGGGCCAGGCCTGGTCCCAGGTACGGACGCTGGACAATGCCCTGGGCTTTGTCAAGGATGCCGATCTGCGGCGGATCAATGAGCAGGAAGCCGCGTACTACATCCGTCAGTTCGAGGATTCCCGGGCGACGCCCACCACAGCGCCGACCGCAACGGCTACCCCGGTTCAGGTATCCGGCTATGCCACGACCATCGGGGATACGATTCCCTTCCGCAACATGGCGGATGACAAGAGCGTAATCCTGGGCGTGCTGGACAAGGATGCCCGCGTCTATGTGGCCGGTCAGGTCTATGACGCGGAGGGCTGGCCGTGGCATACCGTACTCTACAACGGTCAGTGGGGCTATATCCGGGCGGATATGACCCGTATGCTCACAGCGCAGGAGATGCAGCAGGCGAGCACCGGCACGGTCGGACAGCCCGGCAGCAGCGGCAGCACCGCGCCTGGCAGCACCGGCCAAGGCCCCAGACAGACCGGGAATGCTCCCGCGTCTGCCGGAAGCGGAACCGCGCCGGGCGGCAGCAGCACAGGCCCGCAGTCCGCGCAGTCCCTTCCCCAGGGTCCGGAGAGCGTGAGTACGACACCGCAGCCGTATAACGCGAACAGTCTGTCCAGCTACGGCTATATTTATGCCAGCAACAACGGCACTGTAAACGTGCGCAAGACCGCGTCCACCCAGAGCAGTGTGGTCAAGCGCCTGCGGAATTACGCCTTCTGCCTGGTGCTCGGAAGCACGGAAGCCGGCGGAAAGACCTGGTATCAGATCCAGTACGACGGAGAAATGGGCTATGTGGTCTCGGACTACTTCCATCAGATGAGCCTGGCGGAACTCGAGGAATTCATGTCCAGCGAGGAATACCAGAAAGGCATCGCGAACAATGCCGGCACACAGGCGACAGCGGCCCCGATTGTTTCGCAGGAACAGAAGAACGTGTCCACATGGACCGATCCGAACAGCGGACTGAATGTAACCTACGCCACCTGGGCACCGTTTGCGACCACCGCACCGCTGCCCACGGAAACCGCCACCGTGGAGCCCACGGAAGCGCCGACCGAGGAACCGACGGCGACACCGGAGGCCACGGAGACAGTGGCGCCCACCGAGGAAGCCACGGAAACCCCGCTTCCGCTGGCCACTGTGGAAGTGGTGGACCCGCAGGAAAAGGGCAGGAGCTATACCTGGGTCTTCCTGCTTGTCGGCGCGATTGTGCTGGGCGGCGGAGGCTATGTATATTACCTGAATGTCCAGAACCGCAGGCGTGCAGCGCAGCGTGCGGCCCAGCGTAAGGCGCAGGCCCAGGCGCAGCAGCGGCAGGGCGCCGCGGCCGCACCGCGGACCGGCACATATGGCGCCGGCGGAAGCGCATCCTACAGCGGAAGCGCTGGCAGTGCATCCACTGCCAGCCGTTCGACGGCTTCCACGTCCCAAACGGGCGCAGGCCCAAGCGTGCATCCGAGCGCGCAGCCGGACAGGACGGGCACAGGCAGCCGGCCGTCTGCAGGCTCGGCCAATCCCTATCAGCGGCCGACCGGGGTCAGGACGCAGAGTACAACGAATACAGCGGTACAGCCCCAGAACCCGGCAGCCGGCCCGCAGCAGACACAGGCCGCTGAAAAGCCCGAAACGGTGCGTCCGGCACAGCCGGCCGCCGCGACGGACAGCCCATCCGCGACGAATGCGGAAAGCACGCCGCATGTAGGCCGCAGAATGGCCAGACGGCAGCAGATGAAGGAACAGAACCCGGATTCCCATACGTAAAACAGAAATCATGAAGCAGGCAGGCTCTCTCCCTTTAGGCAGGTATCCATAAAACAGTATTAGCCAACGACAGAGCAAAAAGGCATCTGCGTACTGGATTGGTCAACACTGAAAAAAGCATCAACACCATGTAAAAGCAATGACCGCAAGCAAGAATGTTCAGAGCTTGCTTGCGGTCTATTTTTTTGTCTTTGTGGCTTACACCCACTGAAATCCACTTCTCTCGCATCCAGAACCCCATCCGCCGGGCGCAGCACCGGAAAATCTGTTTGCATGCGGCTTTGGCACAGCGTGAAGAATCCGGCGATCAGCAGCAGGACCAGTGCAGGCCAAAGATAATGAATGCGTACCGCCTTTCCCCTTCACCTTCCTGATCATGTATTCATTATAAACCATTTCGGACAGAAAAATGTGAATCTTGTAAAATGTAAGAATGGAACGAAAGATCGTTCGTCCCAGCAAAACGTTAAGATTAAGCTTTACCTATACGCTTTTTTATGATATATTCATGAGCGTGAAAGTAAGGTGATGTACTTGGCTACGCGTTTTGATTTACTGGATGATTTGGTTGAGCAGGGGAATGGATATCTTCGAACGGCAGATGTTGTTGCGAAAGGAGTATCCAAGCCCACCCTTGCCGAGTATGTGCAGGCAAGGAATATGGAACGGGTGGCACATGGTATTTATTTATCAGAGGAAGCGTGGCCGGATGAACTTTTTCTGCTCTCCGCCGCGAATTCCCGAATCGTTTTTTCACACGAGACGGCTTTGCATCTTCACGGACTCATGGAGCGGGAGCCTTCCAGCATCTGCGTTACTGTCAAAAACGGTTACAACGCCTCTCATCTGCGGCAGAGAAGTATCCGTGTTTATCAGGTAAAGGCTGATGTATATTCCCTGGGAATCACCCAGGCTCTAACCACCTGGGGACACGCTGTGCCCGTATATGACAGGGATCGTACGATCTGCGACCTGGTTTTGCATAAGCAATCCATGGACATTCAGATCTTTCAGTACGCCATGAAGGAATACATGGCAGGCAGCGATAAGAATCTGAATCATCTGATGCTGTACGCGGAAAAGCTTCATATCGCGGACAAGATGAGAATGTATACGGAGGTCATGCTATGATCAGGACTGCAACGCAGCTGAAGGCAAAGGTGAGGAATCTGAGCGGAAGCGACAGAAACAAAGCGCTGATGCTGATCCGGAACTATTTCATGCAACGCTTTCTGGAAAGGATCGCGCAGTCTGAATATCGGGATCATTTTATTCTCAAAGGCGGGATGCTTGTAGCTTCCCTGGTCGGGCTGAATACAAGGGCCACCATGGACATCGACACAACCGTAAAAGCTGTTTCACTCTCACAGGAAGATGCGATTCAGATGATGAAGAGGATTATCACAGTGGATATTCCGGACGGAACCAGCTTTCAGATTTCCAAAGTCACCGATATTATGGAAGGCCATGACTATCCGGGACTGAGGTTCTTCCTGGAAGCCAGGCTGGAAAAACTGCATCAGACCATCAAAATCGATATCTCGACCGGAGATGTAATTACACCCCGTGCAGTGGAGTATTCCTATCCGCTGATGTTCGAGGATCGTACAATCGCCATCTGGACATATAATCTGGAAACCCTGGTCGGAGAAAAGCTGGAAACGATCATGGCCAGAGGCACCGCGAATACGCGGATGCGTGATTTTTATGATCTTCATGTGCTTTCCATGCAGCAGAAATTTGACCGGGAAATCCTGAAAAAGGCTTTCCTTGCCACCAGTCAAAAACGCAATACGCTTCAGCAGCTTCCGGACTTGCACGACATCGTGCAGCGAGTCGCAGCGGATACAGAAATGAGGAGCCGCTGGGAAAACTATCGGAAAGAATCATTTTATGTTGGGGTACTTTCATGGGAAGCAGTAATGGACAGCGTTAAGCAGCTTGCCGACATTGTGGTATAAGGCATTTTCGAACGGAAGGATGGGATAAAGATGGCTTCAGAAAGGGATTTTATAGTGCTTCTGCCTCATGAGATGATCCGGATTCCGCAGGAAAGCAATTTTGCCTGGCTTACCATGTTCTACGCTCTGCCCCGGGAACTGGTAGAAAAGCGACCGGAGTGTCTGGATATACCCCGGAATATTGTGAAGCTGATGGATAGTGAAAAGCATATGAAACTCATCCAGGGGGATTCGTTTCTGAAGCTGGTATGGGATTGCTATGCCTGGGGAATCTGGCAGGCTTTAAAGGTACCGAACGGTAAAGGCGGTTACAAAGAAATTACCGGCGACTGGCAGAATTATTCCGGTGATTTTCCTATCTGGCGCCTTACGTACGATATCCTTCGCTATTTCCGAATAAGCTACGAAACAGAAATGGAATGGAGCTTCCAACGGCTCTTTTTCATGCCGCCGGATATGAATTTACCCTGGCTTTCCTGGCGCCATTTTTCCAACCTGATTTTCAACTTGACGGACCGCATTGTGGAACAGCAAAAGCTGCAGCCCATCATTGATACCGTGTGGGAACAGCGCCAGCCGGAGGACTACACAGGGTATAATCTGAAGCGCGGTGAATTCCTGCGGAAATGGAATCACAGCCGACACTTTCAGCATGTCCAGCGACATAATAATATGAGTGCTGGGGGCAGTTTACCGACAAATTAAATTCCAAACAAGCAAATGATGAAGATGACGGCGTGTCGCGCAAAGCGACACATTTTTTCTTTCCAGCCCCGTATTGCTTCCACAGATACCTTCCATGTGATATAGTCAGGTATCAACAGGGAAAGGAAGAAACGTTTGAAATAAAATGAGAGAGGAAGACAAAGCTTGCCGACCGAGTCCTTCCTCTCTCTGCAGACGTTATACTGCACAGCTATGATACCGATAAATCTTCATCATTGCAATATCTTTTCTGACAGTTTTCAACAAAACACTGCCGACATGATCCAACTATACATCAATTACACCAAGACGCTGAATGTATTTGGGCTGGAATGCAACTGTTGTCATTGGAAAGGTTGCTGTATCCGGCATGGTTATTACGAACGAAGCCACCTGATGTCTGCAGGGGATCTCACAGGTAACGGAACAAAAATCAGGATATTGCGTGTGAAATGCAAGCATTGTGGAAGCACGCACGCGATCCTGCCGGAGGAGATTGCTCCATACATGCCGTTCACGTTCAGTACGGTGTTCATTTATTCGATTCTATATCAGTTCTATGAGAAGAAGAAAACAGTAGAGGCGCTATGCAAAGAGTATCAGATCGCGGCTCCGCAGCTTTACCGATGGAAAAACCGCTTCGAAAAACAGAAAGACCGGTTTCTCGGGGTACCTGGGTGCCCAGAAACGGGAAGAGATTCAGAACGACAAACACCTGAAGGATATAGACTACAGGATGTGTCTACTGCCTTCGCAGCTGAAAACCACTGGCAAGAATTTTGATGGATTCTGCTGGGATCGTTGGATCGAACACCGCAAGTCTTCTGTCCGCTGCAAGGTAGAGCATCCATTCCTGATTGTCAAACGGCAGTTCGGTTATTGTAAAACTGCATACCGGGGAATTGCCAAGAACATGAACCGGTTTTATATGCTGTTCGGATGCGCGAACCTCGTTATGTGCGTTCGTGGAGGTCGGACGGAAGCATTTCGTTCGCCATGTATAGGGTGAACTCTACCCTTTTGGCCCTGAGAGGGGCCAAGGAGATGAAACTGGGGGTGCTGAACGGAGATTTTTCGAGGAAGTTTACTCGAAATATGCGATAAAACCTGAAATAAGCGCTCAGATGGAGAATTGAAAGGATATCGCAGAATTGTTCAGCGTTTCCTTAGATGTCTGGTCGTTGGGGATGTGAGATGGATGTCAAAGCCGGAGTCAGGGCTTTTGCGCGCGATTACGCAACTGAACATAACAGAAATTGATCATTTCTGATATTTTTGATTGGTAGATAATCGAGCAACGATTCATTAGCGGAAGTTTCGACATTCTGTGGTAATCATAGGGAAGAATAGCTTCAAGAACGCGATAACACAAGCATTCTTGGAGCTTTTTATTTTATTAAGAACG